>CAJTCR010000021.1 GCA_910574915.1 Eubacteriaceae bacterium | reverse complement strand
GGGATTGGCACCCCCTGGCGGCGGCTTTGGAAGAATACTTAGTGTTTCTACCATTCTGGAACGGACGCCGCCAGGGGGTGCCAATCCCCGCTCCCGGCGTCCCTTCTTATAAGAAAAATGCACTCATTCTCCATAGTACCACCTCCCATAAAACTACAGAAAGGACCCCGCCTCCCAATGAACAATACCAACTACAAAACCTTATGGAACGACCATCCTTATTACACCTTAAATACATGGCTAAAACAGCAATTTGGCAAAAAAGTTTATAAGCTTTCCCTGGATGCCGGAATGAGCTGCCCAAACCGCGACGGGACACTTGGATACGGCGGCTGTATTTTTTGCAGCGCAGGCGGCTCCGGCGATTTCGCTGTAAAACCTGCCGCCAGCCAGGATGCTGACGGCTTCCCGCAGATCGATATTGGACGGCAGATAGATGCCGCGAAAATGCTTGTTTCCAGAAAAATGCCGCCGTCAGGCGCATACATTGCCTATTTTCAGTCTTTTACAAATACATACGCTCCTGCTGCAAGATTAAAAACGTTATTTACCTGCGCCATCGAGCGGGAAGACATCGTAGCTCTTTCTGTCGCGACCCGCCCGGACTGCTTAGAGCCGGAAAAAATTCAGCTTCTTCGTGAACTGAATGCCAAAAAACCCGTCTGGGTAGAACTTGGGCTGCAAACGATCCATCCTGAAACGGCTGCATGGATCCGCCGCGGCTACCCGCTTTCCTGTTTTGAAGAAGCAGTCAGGCAGCTTCGCGCGGCAGGAATCACCGTGATCGTCCATCTTATCCTGGGGCTTCCTTTGGAATCCCAGGCACATATGCTGGAATCCGTAGATTATCTGGCGCATTTTTCCCCGGCAGTAAACGGCATTAAGCTACAGCTTCTGCATGTATTGGAAGGCACCGATCTGGCACACCTTTATGCCCGGCAGCCGTTTCCTTTGTTTTCGATGGAAGAATATGTAGACTTTGTCATTACCTGCCTGGAACACCTGCCGCCGTCTATGGTCATCCACCGCCTGACCGGAGACGCGCCAAAAAAGCTGCTTGTCGCTCCTGCATGGAGTGCGGATAAAAAGCGGGTATTAAATACCTTTACCAAACGGTTTTCACAGCGCGGTACCTGGCAGGGGAGATTATTTCAGGAAACTATTTCACTCTAACCTCCATCGAAACCGTCGTTACCGCCCCGTTTTTTAACGTAACCTTCGCCCGAATCACGGCTTTTCCCGCCTTTTTCGCGGTAACCTTTCCATTTGCAGACACCTTTGCGACTGCCTTTTTGGATGACGTATAGGCAATGCTTTTGACATTCGCAGGATGCAGTCCGCTGTCAAGGCGCATGTTTATGCTTTTGCCCTTCTTTATCACAGCAGACGTCTGCCGCGGCGCTGCCTTATTTAAAATAGACCGGCTGATTTCCTCCGCTTTCGCTGCATTTAATAGCTGGTAAGACTGGTTATGCGGCAGAGAAAGAAATATGCTGCCATCCGGGCTGATTTTATATGTTTGGTCATTGACCATGCTGTATGTGCCCGTTTCATCCAAGCGGTAGACAAACAGACTGTTTCCTGCTGTTAAGTCCATAAGGTCTATGCACAGGCTGTATTTGTAGTTTCCATACGTATCTGTGATGTCTGCGGTAAGAAGCTTTGGCTCCTGCCCTGTATCCGCTGTGACCTGCGGCAGTTTATGCGTGCGGTCATTTTTGCAGACAAACGTAATGGTGCAGGCACCGCTGCTTTCCTGCCACTTGCTGACAGCTTCGTAGGCGTGTCCCGCCGCTGGGATCTCTTCTGTCTTTTCCCTGCCGCATACAGGGCATATGTAGGAAATCCTGCCAGGCGCTTCACACGCGGCGTCTGTCTTTTCCGATTCGTTCCACGAATGCACATGCACGTCCGACTCTTTTAACCTGCCGCCCTTTTCCAGTGTCAGCTCTTTGTCTGAATAAATCTCTTTGATATAGTCGCGGTACACATAAGAAACCGTTTTTCCCGCCTGTGACGGAGCGTCTATCGCAATCTGGTATCCGCCCTGTGCATCCTTCGACGTATACCCGGTTAAAAACAATGCATCCTCCGCACCGATCGCACCCTCGTCACAATTTGTCACATCGACCAGATAATTTCCAAAATCCCCCATATGCACGATATTCCACATATGAAGCCCCGCCGTCGTACCGCCTGTCATCATTCCGGTCACAATATAGCTGCATATATCCGGGTCTGTAAAATCCGTCTCGTCGCAAAGATACTGGAATGCTTTTGCATACCCCTCACAGACAACATTTGTCGTATTGTCTTTGTCAAATACATAGACCAACTGCCACGGATTCTGGTTGCCTGGAGATCTGGACGCTGCCGCTTCCTTATTATAAGAGACCAGTTCACAGATTTTTTTCCGGTAATACACAAGCTTTTTATAATCGGAAAGCCCGGCTGCTTCCCTGACAATCTGCTGCGCATATTCCATCGCCTGCCTTACCGCCGCCGTCTTTCCTGCGTCCAGTTGGTAGCCGCTGCCGTATGCGCTGTCAACAAGAAAGCCAAACGAAAGCACCGCGTTCTCCAAAGACAATACGGCATGTTCCGTCCCTTTGTTTTGAATCTGCGCCCCGGACATCGTCATGCGAAAGCTTCCCTGCGCCGCCTTATCATACCAGTACAGCTCATAAGGACAATCTACCAGCAGCGACTGAAACAGGTTTTGAATCTGCGTATCCGATACAATCTGCCTGTTTCGAAACTGATCCAAAATTTCCACCTGTTTTTCGCTTGAAACCTGCCTGCCCGTATCAGGATCTGAAAAAGAAGCACCGATCTCCTGCTGCGTATATTGCAGCTTGTCCAGGATTTCACTGACCGGCAGCGTAAACTGTGCCGTCGTTTGTATTCCATCCGCCGTCTTCATAAGCTCCGCCTTCAAAAAATCATAAATCTTTTTCGCATTCCCCTCCAGCCTGCCTCCCGCCCGGCTGCTGCGCAAAACCGCAAACTGCCCAGCCTCCCAAACCGTTTCCGGCAAATCGGCAGACAAACATTCCACAGGCACTATAACCCCCGCATTCACCCGACCAGGCACCCCAACCCCCACAATGCCAGCAGCCAAAAATACTGCTGCCGCAAATATACACATCTTCTTATTATTCTTTTTATTTTTTACATTTCTTTTCATTCTTTTGCCTGTCCTTTCCGCCGCACACCAGAGCCAAAAACTACAAAACATTCCACAACCTCTGCTGCTTTCATACAACCAAAACCATATCGAGCTTATTTTTTCCTTCCTGTAAACAGAATGCTTAGGGATTCTTATCATTCTGGAACGGACGCAGCCAGGGGAGGCACATCCTCTTTCCCGGCGTCCCTCCCTGTAAAACCTACCGATCCACTGCCTGAAAATACGCCGCAACCCCATCCGCAATCCCCTTTACCATCTTTGCCTGAAACCTCTCCTTTTTCATCTTCTCATACTGCCCTCTGTCAGACAGATTTCCCAGCTTTAACATGACCGCAGGCATCCTGCTCTCATTCCTGCCTGCCGCATCACTGCTTGGAATCACCCCGCCGTCTGCAAACCCGGTCTGTTTTGTATAATATTTTAAAATCCTTTTCCCAAGCTTGTTGCTGTAAGGAAAATGCGCCGCAGCCGGATACTGGCTGTCCGCCGCCGTGCAGTAAGCGGCAGCGGCGCTTTGCGCGGGATCGCTGCTGCCCAGATCCAGTTGCAGCAGCACATCCGCCTGGATCTGGTTTGCCAGCTCGATCCGCTTTGCCTCGCTGCTGATTCCTTCTCCTGCCCTGGCTGTCAGCACGGTTTCAAAGCCGTTTTCTTCCAGACGCTTTTCCAGCGCAGCAGCCAGCGTAAAGCAGAGCGCATCCGCTTCTTGTGCCTGCTCTGACGCGTCCTGCCCGGACAGGTTTATATCCAGCGCGACTACTTTTGGTTCAGTTTTCGATTTTGAATCAAACAGCTCCTGCCTGTCTGAAAGCATCCCAATGCAGTCGCTCCATACATAACCGATGCTGTCCTGCTCTGTGCGGATCTTTGTATACAGCCCGTCTTCTTCCAGCACGGTGATTTTATCCCCGCAAGAAAGCATTTGTGTGCTCCCTGCTTTTATTTTCGTAATCTTTTTCTTCTCATATATAGGCAGCTCTTTGACATACACGACACAGTAGTCTTCTGGTTCCTGCTCTGCTTCCTGTTGGGCGCGTGCCGCTTCTTCCCGCGCGCGTTCCTCCAGTGCCAGCCTGCGCTGCCTGTCTTCCTCCTCCACCCGTCCTTGTTCCTGCACGATAAACTGCGCCACGCCAAACATCCCGGCAGCCGCTACCGCAATCAGCAGGCTGTACAGCAGCCCGTTTACAAGCTTTTTCATATTTCTATCCACCTCGCCATAAGTATCTTTCCTACTCCATGTAACGCACGTGTGTATCCGCCGCCTCGTCCTCACGCAGCAGCGTAAAGCCCACCAGCACGCACAGCGCGGCGCGCATCGCTGACGGATGCAGCCCCAGCATGTTCATACCGGCTTCCAGACAGATTCCGCCCAGCGCGCTGCCTGCCACAGAGCTTGCAAGCACCGAATTGGTATTTAAAAACCGCTCGCATAATACCGTCTTTTCTACTGCGACCAAAATGCCCAGCCCAATAATAAATACCACACGAAGCACTGCAAGCACCCAGTCTGCCTCGCCCACACTGCGGTATCCGAGCAGATCCCTGTGTTCCACGTCCGGCTGTGCCGCCTGGCGCATTCCTGCCTCTAGCTGCCCGACATCCTGCACGCCGACATAGATTCCTCCGGTCTTATCCGCTGCCAGCATCAATAGCTCCATGTCCACGTCCGCTGCCATACCTACCGTGCTAATCGAGATTCCCTTGTCCGCAAACTGTTCCAGCCTGCGGATACAGTCGTACCGGCTTGCGGCGTCCACATCCGTGGCATAGCCGTCACTTAACAAGATCATCCTGCAACGGTCCGGCAGCTTTAACCTGCCGGACTCCAGATCCTGCAAAATCGTATCCAGCACACGGATAAACGCTGTGCCTCCCATATTTTCCACCTTGTATGCCGTATGTTTTTCGCCGACAGGCGCCATATCCCTGACCATCTGCGCCTGATCTGCAAACTGATAGATCCCATAGCAAAATTCCGGCTCTTTATCCTCCAGCAGTTTTTCCACCGCCTGATACCGCAGCGCTTCTGGGTCTGTCTGGTTCATAGAACCCGAATGGTCGATCACAAACAGGTATGCCGCAAACGCCTGCCTGCGCCCGCCTGTCCCGATCCAGCTATAGACATATGCAAACAGCGCCGAGAGCAGCACGGTCAGCAGCAGCGCCGCCGCCCACTGCTTTTTGTTTACCTGCCCGTCTGCCTTTGCGTGCCCCATCCGTCCGACCAGATAGACAACGATTCCGATAAACAAATACATGCCCGTAAAATACAAGGCGGTTACCAAGGTAGGGGAAACACGCTGTTTCAGATACGAATAGGCTGCCTCCCCCGCGATTCCATATGCAGCTCCTGCCAAAATGCTGCCAGCCAGCATTTTTAATGAAAAACGTTTTCTGCTCATGATTTTTCCCTGCCTGTCCTTTTTGGAGATTCTCTATTCTTTCGTCACCAGCCCATTGAGCAGTGCCATAAACGCTGCCAATGCCAAAAATCCCATCACACATCCTGCCTTTATCAAAAATCCGTCTAAAAAATAGACGGCTGCTGCCGCGGATATCATCATCACAAGCAGCATCACAACGACGCAGCTTGCCAAAACACCGCCTGTCTCCTCATTGTCTGGCATCTCCTGATCTGTCTGCGGCTGCGGCGTTTTGTTCTTTGCCTGCCTGCCCGCTGCGACTGCTTTTATTACCAGCACGGCAAGGAAACAGGCTGCCGCAAACGAGACAAGGGCGAGCGGAAACCGTGAATCCGTACTGCCGTACCGCCTTAAGCAGATTTCACAAAATGCCAGCGACAGCAATGCGAAAAATCCAAGCACTTCCCTGTGCATAATATAAAAAAGCCCTCTGCCCGTACTTTTTTCACGGTCTGTTTCCCGAAAAGCCCGGTATAAAAGCTGCAAAGCCTTTTTCCGGTCGTCGGGCAGCCTGCCGTAAGCACTTTGTTTTTTCCCTTTCAGCGTTTCTCCCAGGCACCGGATCAGGCATTCTCTGTGCCGGTCCCACTGAAACAGGCTGGACGCCTTTTCATACTCTGCAAACAGCCCGGTCAGTTCCTGCATCCGCCTGCGGTCTGCCCATTCGCAGATCCACTTTACCAGGTCAAACTGCTTTTTTTGTGCGTCGTAGCACAAGACGAGCGAGGCGTCCAGCTCCCATACCGATACGCTCTCCACATTCGAAAAAAACTCCTTTTGCAGTTCCCGCTGGATCCTGCGCAGCAGTGTTTCGTCTGCTTCCTGCGTGTTTTCAAACAGCAGATCCCACATCCGGTGCACGTCTGTAGAACGCCTGACTTCCTCAAGCCCCGCAAGCAGGCGGCTGATTTTCTGCGCATTGGGACTTGCGCTCTTTTGCACCTGGTACTGCTTGTAGCGTGCCGTCTGTTCTAAGTCAAACCATTCCAGGTCAAAGCAGTTCCAAAGCACAAAATACGTCTCTTCTAATAACTGTCCCTCCCTGTCCAGATACGGCACGCCCTGCCGCAGCCGCCCGATCGTATCCGCCCAAGCCGCCAGCTCTTCAAAGCTTTCCGCACCCTGCATTTCCCGTTCCACAAGTTTTTTCAAAAGCTTTTGAAACGACTGCTGCTCCTGCTGCGAAAAGGATCTGCCATGATCCAGCAGAAATACCTCCGCCTTTTTTAACGTCGTAAGCGCCCGCGGCAAAAAGTAATTCCAGTAATAATCGGCAAAAAACTGCGCATCCATCTGTTCCAGGTAACGGCAGACCTCAGGATACAGGTCATCCGCATTGGTATGTTGCAGCTTTTGCAGCGCATCAAAGCCCTGTTCCCTGCGCTGCGCCAGTATCCTGTAGGCAAAAAGCAGCGACATCTGCCCGGTCAGCTCATACATCCCGCCGGACGGCAGTCCGTCCGCAGACTGCACCGCCCTTGCCGTCTCCTGCGCCAGGCACTTCTCATAGGCAGCCGCAAGCATAACCGACAGCGTCTGGTCTGTGATCTGCATCCCGTTTTGATTCAGCGGTTCGAGCAGCGCAGCCAGATATGACGCCGTCTCTTCCCCATACAGCAGATCCATATTTAAAAATTCCTGCATCAAAAGCGGCGCCTGCTCCGGGTCGATCCCGTCGTCATTTTTTTTTATACATTTTTGAAATCCGGCTTCGATCAGCGCGCAGCCCGCATGTTTTAACGGATCTGTAAACGCCTCGTCCACAAATGCCGCAATCGCTGCAAACACCTGCTCTCTCGTATCCTTGCTGTTATAAAAAAGGTCTGTATTGTAAAGCCTGGTAAACTGGTAGCTGTCCAGCTTTTTCGTATCGCACTGCCAGCTCCCGGTATCCAGGTCTGCAAACGTATCCCCGATTACCGTATCCGACACAAAGACCATCGTCTGTATGCCAGGCAGGGAACAAGACAGCAGCTTTTGGCGCAGATGATACGGCAGCCCCTTCATAATTAAATAGAGCAGATCCTGGTACACCTGCGTATACTGTTCCAAAGGCACCGTACACTTCACGCACAGCGCGCCGCCGTATCCTTCCATCGCACAGACCGTCCCAAGCAGCATCGCCCGGTACAGCTCTGTGGAGATCTGATACTGATCCAGCAGGCGGCGCTCATTCATGCTCCGGTAAGGCAGCGACTGTACGACCGGATAAGACACAAGCTCCGGGCGGTATTCTTGGTCAAAGCTTTCGCGCAATACCCCAAACAGCATTTCGGGCTGCTTTGCCAGCTCATAATACTCCGCCTGGTGAAAACAGTATCCGTGCACATACGCCACACCCCGGCTGTCCTCTCCCACAGCCGCATAATTGATATGCATCAAATAAAAAAAACGGTCATGCCCAAAGATTCCAAGCGCTTCCGGCTGCCCGTCCCGCTGCCCGACATCCACCAGCTTTGCCGCAATCCCGCGAAAACCAGCCTTTGCGATCTCCGACATGCCGGCAGACGGCGCCACAAGCTTCCAGCCTGCCCCGCTGCCGCGTCCGCCCAGCCTGTAATATCCAGCCTGATATAAATTCATAAAACCGCATCCTCCTTATCAAAAGCAGCCGTTACATTTCAAACAATCTCCGCAGGAACCCGGCGTGTTTCTTTTTCTGTTCCGCTTCCTTTACCTGCAATACTCCCAGCTTCGATAAAATCCAAAATACCGGCTCTTCCACACGGATCGTCTCCGGGTCTTCGTCCAGCAAATAGTAATTTTCAAAATTTGCCCCGGTCTGCTCCTTTGGCATGGCGTTCAGTGCGGAAACCGCAAAAAACGCGTGTACCGGAAAGCACTCATTTAATTTGTTGCACAAGATCTCGGTTTTTGTCTTGTTCAGCCCCGTCAAAAGCCGCCGCACCTCCATATCGGTAGCCGCAAACTCTTTCTGCGGGATCGAACCGTCTGTATATTCCTGATAGCGGATATTTGCAAACAGTTGTGAGCGGTAATCCAGCACATCGGTCTGGGTATCGCTCTTTGACAGCGTAACCGCCAGCGGAATCCGGCTCTTGCCCTCGGTATTATCCGATGTAACAAACGCATTCCACATCGCAGCAATCACTTTATCCGGGCTGTGCGCTTCTTTTTCTGCTTCTTTTTCCCTTGGCTGGGTGCCCAAAAACTGGTCTGGATCGATCATTAACAAGATCCCGTCCGAATTTTGAATAAACGGCCCGTATTTTTCCATCTGTTCTGGCCTGACACAATTTTCTCCCGCAATATCATAAAAGACGAGCGTATACACCTGCTGCGTCTGGTTGCATTTGACATTCAGCGCCAATGGCGGCATCAGCCCGTCCGCCGCGTTTCCTCTTGGCAGCGGGACATCCTTTAAGATCCTGTAATTGTCCAAAAACCGCTCCGCCTCGTCATATGTGCCGACAACGGTCAGCCCCGCCTTTACAAAAAACGTCTCGATCTGGCGCAGAAGCTGAGACAGGTACACCGTCTTCCCCGAACTCGTAATCCCCGCCACCGAAATATATTTCACCGGATATTTGCCAAATTCAAACGGCAGGACATTATGACAGTACGGACAAATACGCACTTTGGTAGCAACCCCGAACGCATCGACTGCCCGGTTGATAAATCCGCTCGTATCCGCCTCATACCTGCCGCTTAAATACGCGTCACTTAAGTTGTCAATGACCGGATAATCCCGAAAATCATTTTGCGGCTCACTCCCCGGATACCGGTTCCAAAACTGCTCATATGCCGCATCCGTCTCTAATGCATATTTCTTTTTCAGCTCCAGCTCTTCTTCCTCATACCCGCCCGCTGAAAAATCCTGCTCGGTAAATACCGTCATTGCCTTAAACGCCGCCTTCTGGGGACTAAATCTCTGAAAGCAAAACGGACATTTACAGTCTGCCATCTGCTTTATATCCATTGTGGAATCACCCTTTCTCCATCCTTATCCTATCTCATTTAAAAACTGTGCTTCGCACCCTGCCTGTCTAAAAGCTGCACAGCAAAATATTTCCGGTCTGCTTCACGCACAGACAGGCAAAGCTTCGCGCGCTTTGGCATCGTAATCACAAGCTCCCTGCCAAGGCACGCCTGCGGCAGCGGCAGCAAAGACGCCGCCCCGTCCACACGGCAGCACACAGCGCCGTCCCGGTAATCCGCAATTCTCGGCACATACAAAATACCATACTTTTCGCCGGAAAACAGCCGCTTCCGATAGCGGATCTGCGCCTTGACCTTTACCGGAAGAAACCAGGTATTCTCCTGCGCATCGGACGGATATACGTGCAGCCTTTCTTTTTCTTCATCTTCTTCCTCTAACCGGCAGGCAAAGACGCAGATTCCATAAGGCACATTTTTATCAAGCTCGCTGACCGGGATCGCCACGCTTTTGCCGTCACGCACAAATTCTGCCTTCGTTTTGTGCATCAGCTTCCAGGATACAGCCCTTCCCGGCGACCACAGTTTTTTTGGCGCATCCATAACCGCCGTATCCACAAGCTCCTCCAAAGCCGTTTCCAGGGAAAATTCCTCCGCCTGCCTGCTGTCATAAACAAAGATCAGAAAATCCGTCGCTTTTTTATACCGCCAGCGCAGCCGCAGCGCACCCGCTTCTCTGCTGCATGAAAGCTCCCGGATTTCATAATCCTTTTGTCTGCCTTCTAACACCATATTGTAACCTCTTCTTTTTATTCAAGTTATGCCTGTATTACCCCGTTGCGTCTGCTTCGTTCGCTTTATAGTGCAGCACCAGATGAAGCTGCTCCGGCTTTAAAATATCGTAGATCTTTAGCTGCTCAATGCAGTCTGTCCTGCTTAAGTCAAACAGCACATACTCCCCGCTGTCCGCCCGTTCGAGCGTCTTTGCGTAATCCGCGCTTGCATTCACCAGATAATAGCAGCCCGCTTCCGTCATCGGCAGCTCAATGCTGTTTTTCAGCCGCCTGCTTCCTTCCAGCTTTTTGCGCAGCTCTTCTGCGACAAACGCATGGCGCTGCTTTTCATCCATCCCGTCCATCCGGGCATCGACTTCCT
Organism: Eubacteriaceae bacterium; assembly: GCA_910574915.1. GTDB lineage: Bacteria > Bacillota > Clostridia > Lachnospirales > Lachnospiraceae > Eubacterium_J. The sequence continues at coordinate 75,052 of CAJTCR010000021.1, read as the reverse complement.
GTTCAAAGTCACAGTCAAAGACGCTTTCTTGCACCAGCTTTAAAAACACTTCCCATACCGCGCCAAGCAGCTCCTGTTTTTGAATGCCCACGCGAAAAACGTCTGGAAACGCGGTATTGTCCTGATCTGCGTTCTGCTGGCGCTCTACAAACTGTTCTGTGATTTTTCCATAATACGCCTCTACCGACCTGGACTCCTCCCCGGTCACCATACACTCCTTTTGGATTTCCTTTGCGCATGTCTGGTACATCTGCTTAAATTCCTGCGCCTGCTGCATTTTCTGCGCAAATACGTCCGCCATCATCTGCTGCATCTTTTCATAAAACAGACGCTTGCTTTTATAAATGCCCAGCACATGCAGCCTGCGGCACGGGCTGTCTTTCTGCCCAAACCCGGTAAACGGATAGTCGAAAAAAAGCCTGCCGTTCTGCCCATCCTGCTGTTCCTTGCAATACAAGAGCGCAAAATACGAAAACTGCGTATCAAACAGCTTTTCCATATGCTCCCTGCACTGTGCCGCTTCGTTCGCATCCGCCAGAAAAGCCCTGACCGGGGCAAGGTACGCATGTTCTAAAAAAGCTGACGCCGCACCGTAAGTCACTGCATCGGCGGTTTCCAAATCCACTTTCCCGTTTTTAAAAAACTTGCGGCAGTCCTGCACAGACCGAAACGGCAAATGCCGCCAGTCCGTTTCCTTTGGAAATCCAGGCTGGATTTTCTTTAAAAACAGCTCTTCCAAAAAGGCAGCTCCCTGGTGCCGGTTGATCTGCAATTTCCTTGCGATTTCACTGACAGGCAGCTCCCGGTACAGGCGCTTATGCTCGGTTTCATAAAGCTGGTGCAGCAGCGTGCGCAGGCATACTGCCGCAATCTCGTCTACTGGCTTTGTCACCAGCGCATAGGAAACCGTTTTAAACCCATGAAACAGTTTCGATACGGCGCCCCTTGCTTTTCTGCGGTTCCCGCCAAGCAGCATTAAGTCAGCCGCCAGGCGGTAATTCAGCCACGCGTTCCGATCGCTCAGCATCTGCCCGGACTGCAAATAGTTGCTCAGCAGATAGACCGTCCAAGCCGCGCGCTCCTGTCCGGCAAGCTGCTCCACCATATACCGCAAAAGCCTGTCGGACGCTTCGACACGGCTGACGCCCGGACGCTGGTCAAGCATCAGGTACAGCGTCTTGCGCTCGTCCGCCTGCAACCCGTTTGCCGTGCCTTCAAACAGCTCAAAATAGCAAATGCTGTCCGGCTCCGACGCATCCAAGATATATTCTATTTTAATCGTCGTGCGGTTGGCGAAAATCTTCTCCTCGGTTTCCAGCATTTTCACAATCGCACGGTCCAATACCTCGTCCCATGCGCCGCCTTCTAATTTCCAGACAAACCCGTCCGGCTCCTGCGGCTGATCCGCAAGGCAAAAGCACTCCCAGCCGCTTTCCTTTTTTACGACATTCAGATACTGCAAATACCTGGCATTGTTCCAGTTATCGTCCAGTGTCGTTTTGATATATTTTGCGCTGCACCTGCTCTTGTCTCCCATCAGGACAACCACGGTCGGATATAATGCCACATTCCCGCCGGTTTCTCCACGCTGGTTTTCATTCAGCTTTAAGATGCAGCTTCTAAGAAGCTGTTCGCCGTTTTCAAAGCTTTCCGAAACTTGCAAAGACTCCTCCTTTCCCACTTACATATTTAGCTTAAAATGATGCAGTGTCTTCATAAAATCCAAATAAAATGCTTCCATCTCTTCATGTACCGGGTCAAGCTCATCATAGATGCCAAGATATCCCTGGATCTTTTTTGGCATTCCTTCCGCAAGCGCCTCTACCGTCTCCTGCACCTGCCTGGAATCTTCCTCGTCCATCAGCGCCTTCGTAAGGCTGTCAATCTTTTCCCGGATCGCACGATCCAGCGTACAGTAAGTCAAATATGCCTGGTATGCGCCGGACTGCCCGTATTTCATGCTGCTGTTGGACAGCTCGATGCTTTTTGGTATGCCAAACTCGTCATAGTGAAAGACGACCTTTTTTCCATAAGCAAGCACGCCTGTAAAAACGGCGTTAAAAAAGTCGTTTTTCATCCGCTTTTCATTGACGGTATCCTGTGCAAGCTGTTCTAATGACGCAAGCTTACGCTGCGCGTTTTCTCTTTTTTGCAGCTCGTTACGCACAAGCTTTTGCAGTACCGGAGCCAGCAGGTAAAAGTCAAGCATCACCTGACGTTCACTGCCGTTTACCGCATTCAGGTATTCGATCCGCACAGGCTGTGCCTCCTGCATCGCTTGTTCCAGCCTCTGTCTGACCGCTTCCGCTGCTTCCTGGATTTTTTTCGGGTTATTTTTGCCATTGGTCTGGATTCCGCCCAGCTCATCGATCCATGCTGCTACATCCAGTTGTGTGGTCTTTAAAATATTCCAGTTTGAAAACGCATCCTTTACAACGACACCCGCCGCTTCGGCACGCTCAAATTCTTCAAGCAGGTCATGGCTGCGCCGGGCAAGCCGCTCCAGCGGCAGGTCGACTTTAAAGCTGTCTGGAACTGGCGGCGGCAGCAGATTCCAGTTGCATTCCCCGCACTCAAACAAATGCCTGCCCGCCTTCTTATCTTCTTCATACGCACGCTGCAGCTCCATAATGCCCTGATAGGCAAAGATCGGAAGCCCGCTGTAAAAACGCATCATCGACAGCTTATCCGTAATATGCGACTCCCGCACCGTAAACTCCATCTGTCGGTTAATAAAATTTTTCGCCGCCATTTTCATCTCTGCGGCATCGTACGGCACAGTCAGATAGCTGTGCATTCCCATACTGTTTTTATACATCGGATTTTTCCAAAACAGCGGCGTGGAATCTTTGCCAAGCTTATCCCTTATGATCTCCTTTTCCACCGCTTCCGCAAGCAGCGCCGGATTTTCGACCTTGAATTTTTCCTTAAGGTAATCCGTCATCGTCCGCCTGGTCGCTTTATGAAATTCATCTAAAATAAAGTCTGAAATTAATTTCCTTATCTCATTTTCATCCTGGTTGATCCATGCGCCGCAGTGCTCAAACAGCAGCATCATCAGACGGTAGAGCGTCTGCGCAAGATCGTGCTCCTTAAACTCCTGTCTAAGCCCTTCCTCTACATCCGGGATCGACAGTATTTTCCATGCATACAGATGATCCTGGGTGCCCTTTTGCGACAGTACCGTTTTATTTACGGCAAATGTTTCCCGCAGCGTTTCCAGCACCTGCATTAAAATGCGAAACAGGTTTTGATCCATCTTTCGAAGCTGCCTTTTATATTCCTGCAATACAAGATCCATGCTTTTATACAGCTCCACGCGGTAATGGTGCGCATACAGGTTTGTCAGCGCCTGCAAATAGCTTTCCATCCGCGTTTTTTTATTCAGAAAATTCGTATTTTCCATTTTCAGGGACGCGTCCTGATATTCGTCCTCCCGCACCCTCGTCTGGCGCAGCTCGTGCTCTAACAGTTCCCCGTTCTTTTTTAAAAACCCGTCCACGGCATGGATCAGGTTCTGATTATCCCCGCCTGATAGCAGCCTGCCTGCATAAAACGGCCCGTAATCCATACTGGTGACAAACGAATCAAACAGCCCTTTGTACGTCCTGCTGATTAAAGACGTCCCTGCTTTTGGCACCGCAAATTCCTCCATGCCCTCGGTCATCGTTTTGGCGTTGCGTTCCAGTATGCCGATGTTATCCGACAAATATTTTTCCGCCCGCTGTTCAAACGGATGCCTGCCGCCTTGTTCATACATTTTGGCATCGTATGCTTTCCCAAACAAAATCGACGGCACGCAGCCGTGGGACACTTCTTTTTGCAGGTCTTCATACCCAAGCCGCATTTTTGTCAAAAAATCGTCCCGTTCCTTCTCCGCAGGCACTTTTAAAAACAGCTCCTGGTAGCCTTCAAACAGCTCGCAGCCCAAATAAGTCGCAATCTCCGTCAGCGGCATCTCCGCCACCGAAGCGCCCAAAATATTGTAATCCAGATTCGCGCCGTGCTGTACGCGAATGCCTTCCTTCATGGAATTTAAGTTTGCGATATGGCTCTCCAGCGTAAAACCGCTCGTTTCCTTTGCCAGAAAGCTGATAATATAGTCCGTAACGACGCCCATCGCATATTGGTAGCCGTTCTGCACTCGGTTGCCGGACGCATCCGTTGTCGACACCAAATAGCACAGATCGACCGGATTCATCGCAGAATCCACTTCTGCGAACCCATAATTCATCCGAAAGCTGTCTTTATTTTTCCCAAAATTCATGCAATAGTCCAGCTCCTGCAAAGCCGCATAGCCATTCACCTTGATATAAGCTGAGATCAGCGGGTTTTCCTGGATCACCGGAACGGACAGGTTTACATCCGGCAGGAAAAAGTAACCGCTCACCCGCGCCTCCTGCTTGCCGATCTGCTTTAAGATCCTGCGCACAAGATAGCAGACATCCAGAAATATGCCGCTGCCTGTCCCGCCAGAAAGCCCGGAGCAAATATGGATATCCAGCTCCCCGCTCTTTGCCGCCGTTAACGCGCCTTCTATTACGGACTTCATTTTGGCATACAACGCTTCCCCTTTGTCTACAAGCAGGAACCTGCCGACCTGGCGAATGCCTCCTGCGCCCTTGCTTGCCTCATCGATGGAAATATTTTCATAATCCAGCCAGTACAGCTCCCGCCGCGTCTTTAAAATCTCCTTTGCTTCAAACGTACTTTTGATCGAGCTGTTGGAGAGCGCAAAAAACTCTGTATTTTTATCGATATCCGTCATCGCCGCCAAAGGCTCGATCTGGGAATCATCCGCATCAATAATCAGATAGCGGATCGCCTCATACCTTGGAATCACCGCCTCTGCATCATCCGGGCGAAGCTGCTTATATACTTCTTGTTTTAATTTGATTACCGCATCGGCTCCGGTTCCGCCAAGCCCGATCATCACAGACGCCCCGTCCTGCCTGTCAGACTGCCTGCCGCGGTCTACGATCCCGCCTCCTGCGTCGATTAGAAGCTGTCCATATGTCGCCATCGTTACTCTTCCTTTCTTCTATATTATTGGTATGGCATATACGAAATCCGAATGCCGTTTGCAAAATCCATATCGCTGCTGATCGTTACTTCCATTCCGGCACGCACGCAGACCTTCTTTTTCTTCTGTCCGCCGTACTGGTCACAGTAAACGCCCTGCGCTGCCACAAAATAAATGCAGTCCTTCTTTTCTCCGGCGTTTAAATAACATGTTTCCAGGCGAAGCCCGATATCCTGCGATGGATGCACATACCGTGACAGCACCATCCTGCCCTTATCTCCGTCAAACGTAACCGGCTGGTCTGTCCCTTCCTCCCCAAATGTCAGAACCTGCACCGTCCCGCGCACAACCGTCACATACGTACGCAGCACCGGAAAGGACACTGCCAGCGCCGCAAGCAGCAGCACAAGTACGAAGGCAAGCACCACATACCCTGTAATCGAAGCCGTACGGATCTGTATCTGCACCTGCGTCTTTGCGCCCGCAGCGTCTTCTGCCTCGACTACAAGTTCTCCGTCTCCGCACGTCTTAATCCTGACCGCCAACGTACTGTCTCCCTGAATCGAAACGGTATCCTCGTCAAACGCAGATTCCAGGATCTGAAAATGCAGCCCTTCCTCCGCGTCCTGTTCATCGTATGCATAGTCATTCAAATCCAGATTTAACAAGCTTTTTGAAAACAGATGAATCTTTTTATCCACGACTACCGGATCGTCCTTCCACACCGGAGCCGTATTTTTCTTTTGCAATGTAAGCGCATTGGATTTTACTTTCATGCCGTCGATCTCGCAAAATGCCTGTACTTTATATTTTCCATAGCCCTCCGCGGCATACTGCCCAAGGCTTTTGTCTGCGTCCTGGGACAGTTCCAGCTTTTCCGATTCTCCTGACGCCTTATCTGTCACAACGATCCAAAACGGATACTTTTGATAAACCGCGGCATCAGACACCGCCTCGCCTTCATTCCACACCTGTGCGGACAGCTCCCAGGCTGCTTTTTGTCCTTCTGCCTGTGTCTGTACCGCTTCCAGCTTCATGGACAGGTCTGTATTATACACCATATCGATCTTCACCTGATCTCTGCGCGCTCCCCGCACGACGAGCTCCCAGTCTCCGGGCTGCGGCTTTTGTATTTTAATTACCGTAAACGTCTTTGCCTTAATCGCCATCGCATCCAGCTCCGCCCTCGTATACCCGTAGCCTTTTGGTGAAAACAGGTTATAGGACGTATCCGCGTTCAGCGTATTGATAATAATATTGGCTTCCTTTACCCCGATGACCGGGATCGAAAACGGGACTTTTAATTCTCCGCTGCGCGGAATCTTTGTATCTACCAGGTTCATCGTCTTTGTCGAATAAATAATATTGTAAAACTGGTTAAATACATCTTTTAAATCCTCCGCGCGCTTTACCTCGACGCACGTCCCTCCCGTTGCATCCGAGATCTCGCGCAGCTCTTCTGGCCTTGCTTTGCCGTTGGCATTCAGGCAGACCGAATGAACGGGTATGTCCTTTTGCCTGGCATAATCGATTGCCGCAGCCTTTCTGTGCAAAGACTCCTCCAACTTTTTGCCGGACTTATCCTTGGGCAGGTCTGTATTGCCGTCAGAAAGCAGGATCATCGCAGACGGCAGATCCGGGCTGCCCGACTCCTTCAACATCCGCACCGCCGTTAAAATAGCACTCCCGATATCCGTATCCCCATTGCTCTCCGCGCGCTTTACCTCCTGGGACAGTGCGCTTTTCGCCGCACGGTCATTGATCGGCACAATCTCCTGCTGCAAAATAATACCGTCGTCAAACACGACCGCTCCCATATAGTTTCCAGACTCTGTTGACAGCCCAAGAAACAGCTCCAGCGCCTCAAACCGAAGCTTGTCTTTATCTGTCGTATACATCGAACCGCTGCCGTCCAGCACAAATACAACATTCATATTGTTGGCACCGCCGCCGGACGCATACGCTGTCTCCACCGTGCCCACGACGGAAAGCCCAAGCACCCATGCCACGGCAGACAGCAGCAAAAGAACCACCATTTTTTTCATTCTCTTCATATTCAGCCACATCCTTTCACTGTATCCTGTTATACATAACTCCTCCCCGTTTTCCCCTATTTTCCTTCCGGCGCCGGCACTGTCCCTGCCGCTTCTGCCTGGGGCTGGCTGTCTTGCTGCCGCATACTTTGATACTTTTCCTGCCGCAGGAGCAGCCCGCACAGGACCGCCGCCACGCAAAGAGCCAGCAGCACGGTATCAATCACAAGCGTCGCTGTTTTGGACGTTGCCTTTTTTCCAAATGCCAGCCATATAAAAAACAACAGTGCCAAAAGGCACCCAATCACAAGTAAACTGATTTCTGTCATGAATTTCACCACGATTCTATTTTGTTGTAGGTAGTTTTTTATTTTTAATCATAGCATATATAGTGGGTAAAGTAAACAGAAGCGGTAATATTTGCGGGGATGGGGGGATTTTTATGAAATATGAAAAGAGGAAAGCAAGTTTAAATGGCTTTGGTAGATTTTTACAGGGAGGGACGCTGGGAGAGGGGATGGGCACACCTTGGCTGCGTCCGTTCCAGAATGGTAAGAAACTCTAGGTATTCTGCTGTTACGCTGTGGCTGTGCACGGTCGCGGCACCTAGTTCGCTGCCTGCTGGCAGCTAAAGGTGCCGCTTGGCTGCGCCCCTGGTTGTTTTACAGAATACCAAGAGTTTCTAACCATTCTTCCAAAGCCGCAGCCAAGGTGTGCCCATCCCCTCTCCCGGCTGTTCTTCGTAAGTGCTGCCAAACAAGCTCGATATGGTTTGGTTTGTTTGCTGTAGTACTAGAGCGTGTTTGACGGCGATGTGGGCGCATCGACCAAAACTTTTAACGACGTAATGGTGCGAATCAGGCAGTTCAGATGTTTGATTTCTGTTCGGATGGAGCACTTGTACAGCATTGCAGAAATAGCAGTGAATACAGCACCCGCTATTTTTGCAGCGCCGTACTTGAGCGAACACTTCAAATTTATCTGTCTGCCGCGAGCAAAGGCAATTATGCAAACTAATAAAATTTTGATTATATTAATTGAAAATCTATTTAAAAGAGATACCACACTGGGAAATATAGAGTATACAACATTCGCTGTAATATTGAAAAAAGAGAGGATGCTATATTTCACAATTTGTGGGAGATTTACGCCAAATGTAGGGGGTATAGCGGACTACGTAACTAAATTTGGTGGAAATATCACGCAAAGTGGGAAATATTAGTGGAGGGAATACTTTTTAAGGCACGCTCAAGTCAAAATTTTGGTGGAAATGACCTTGCTCCTCTGGGGGAGGGCATGGTGGTTCCATTAGCTAGAAATTTTGGCAACGCAAATTATACTGTGCTTCACTCTAATTTCTGATTGAATGGAGCGGTAAGAAATATAGTCGCTGAAAAATATTTTGTAAGCGTTCATACTTTAATTATAAAGAGGAAGAAAAACAAATGCATATAAACAGGCATATCAATGATCTGATTTTTCAACAGACCGCAGACAGACTATCCGCTATATGCCGAACTATGCTGTAATATGTCCTTACTGTAATCTATTATAGCTCTGTAGCTGTTACCTGCATCATTGCCAGCAGAAAAGAAAATTGATTAGTTAAATCGTAAATATATAGTTAAGAAGGAACGTATACCAAAATATCATACCACCTAATCAAAGGCAATAGCCGGGAGTATCCGAATTTTTTGTAAGCAGTCGTAATAAGCCTGATTTTTAGAATTTCCCAAAAAACTTACACAGATATTTTGATGCCCCAAGTGCTACACAACACTTCTAGCTTGTTTATCCACTATGGACAAAACCAACTATGCAAAACAATAAAATCCTGATTCTTTTATTATAGAAAATCCATTCAAAACAACATTCTAAAAATGCATCACAAATAAAGCAACTATATGTTTTCATACAAAGCAGACCATATCGAGCTTGTTTTCGTAACATTTACGAAGAGCAGCCGGGAGAGAGGATGTGCCTCCCCTGGCGGCGGCTTTGGAAGAATGCTTAGAAGCCCTTAGTATTCTGCAAAACAACCAGGGGCGCAGCCAAGCGGCACCTTTAGCTGCCAACAGGCAGCGAACTAGGTGCCGCGACCGTCCACAGCCACAGCGTACCAGCAGGATACTTAGGGCTTCTTAGCATTCTGGAACGGACGCAGCCAGGGGAGGCACATCCTCCCTCCCAGCGTCCCTTCATTCAAAAAACCCAACACATAATCAAATTCCTACATTTTTTCCATTTCTCTACTCACAACTTTCGCAAGCACCGGAACATTCGTTGCAATTCCGTCCGCACCAATCGCCTGCATATCCTTCATCCGCTGCGGCGTATCAACCGTCCACACGAAAGCCTTTCTGCCCAGCGCATGGACAGCCGAAATTACTTCTGCATTTACTGTTTCTGCAAAAAATCCGTAAAATTCAGCCGGATACTGCTCTGTAATACCAGCCTCTGCGGAAACCGTATTGTACAATACGCGCACGTTTGGATCGAGCTGCTTAAACTGTGTCAGATATTCATAGCGGAAGGAAGCAAAGACACATCGTTCTGTCATCCCGGTATCGTTTGCCGCCTGATAGACTGCTTCTACAAATCCGTCCGCTGCGCCGATATCCTTAAGCTCCAGATAGATCTGAACCTCTGTGTCTGCATGATCCTCCCAATCCCGTACAAGCGTCAGCATCTGGCGCAGTGTCGGGATCTTTTCTCCTGCATAAGCATCCGAAAACCACTTTCCGGCATCCATCGTGCACAGCTCCTCATATGTATAATCTGCAACCGTCCCTTCACATCCTGTAATCCGCGCCAGGTCATTGTCATGAAATACAACAATCTCTCCGTCTTTTGTCATCTGTACATCTGTCTCAATATAATCCACGCCGACCGCCAGTGCCCCGGAAAATGCCGGCTGCGTATTTTCTGGAAACGCAGAAGAATACCCTCTGTGCGCTATCAGCAGCATTCTTTGATCTTCCACTGGCACCTGTTCCGCCTGCTGCCCACCGCGTACACTTTCTCCTTCCAAAACAGCCGCAGCCTGCTTGTACTGTACACAGACCACAGCGAACGCAAGCATCATACATAAAAAAATTCCGGCTGCGCCGGCACCCAGTATTCCAGCCCTGCGTCTGCCTTGCTGTGTGTTCTGCCCTTCCAGCCTGCTGAAACAGTACGGATAGCCAGCCATAATAAAAAAGCCAAAGAAAAACATCGCAAAAAATCCTGCATATTTTCCTTCCATCAAAAGCCCAAGCAACGGCGTCATTGTCTTGAGCAAAAATAATGCCAGCATTCCGCCCGCAAAAAAGCGCACACATTTACCTGTCGGTGAGCCTGCCGTTTCAAACCGCACCAACCGCCGTTCCACAAACCAGCCAATGATAAGACCCATCCCGGCTCCCGCATTTGACATACAGCCGACACGCAGCATCGGCAGAAAGCAAAACAGGCATCCCGCCGCACAAACCAATACGTCTGTGCGTGGATGCTTCTCCACCCAGTCCAGCAGCTTTTCAACAATCCATAAAAAGAAAAGCCCAAAAAGCAGCGCTGCCGCTACATCCTGCGGCGTATGCACTCCAAGGTAATTTCTGGAAAATAAAATAAGCGCCGTCAGCCCCCACAAAAGCACGCCAAGCCATTTTGTATGCTTCTTTTTCCACGCACCGCTGCCGGCAGTTCCCCATGCCGCAACTGCCCGTGCCGTATGCCCGCTTGGAAACGAATAGCCGGACGCCGCAGGAATCGCGGCTTCCACCGGATGAATGCGCGCATCCCGCACCCACGGACGCTCTATTTTACAGACTGCCTTTAAAAACTGGCTCCAAGTACAGGCAAGCGCTGTATTCCAACCCATGCATTGTCCGATACGCTTATCCACGCACCAATAGACGCCCGCTATCAGTAAAAACGCAGGCACAGATTCTGCAAATGACGTAATCTCCAGCATATAAGCATCCAAAACCCCGCCAAGCGCCTCTCTTATTTTTTGCAAGATCAATAAATAAGCCAAATCCATCGCACTTAAAGTCCCCCTTTTTTCTTGCGCCTATTATAGCACAAAGCATCTGAAAATGAAAAGGGCAGAAATACGCTTTGTTTTGGTTGCTTTTTTCGCATAGAGGGATGCTAGGAAAGGGAATTGGTTTGGTAAATTTTTACAGGGAGGACGCCGGGAGAGAGGATGTGACTCCCCTGGCGGCGTCCGTTCCAGAATGTTAAGAATCCCTAAGTATCCTGCTGGTACGCTGTGGCTATGGACGGTCGCGGCACCTAGTTCGCTGCCTGCTGGCAGCTAAAGGTGCCGCTTGGCTGCGCCCCTGGTTGTTTTGCAGAATACTAAGGGCTTCTAACCATTCTTCCAAAGCCGCCGCCAGGGGAGTCACATCCTCTCTCCCGGCTGCTTTTCGTAAATGCTACGAAACAAGCGCAATATGGTTTGGTTTGTCTGCCATGAACAAAATCTACCATATGATAGAACAGATTCTAGGTTGTTTTACATGGAGAACCTGTACAAAATAGTTCCTTGGAAAACGCAAATCTGATAAAGTTCACTCTAGCACAGCGAACAAACCATAGCGGGCTCGTTTGGCAGCACTTGCGAAGAACAGCCAGGAGAGCGGATAGGTACACTCTGGCGGCGGCTTTGGAAGAATGTTTAGAATTGCTTGGTATTCTGCAAAACAACTAGGGGCGCAGCCAAGCGGCACCTTTAGCTGCTAGCAGGCAGCGAACTAGGTGCCGCGACCGGACACAGCCACAACATAGCAGCAGGATACCTAGCAATTCTTAACATTCTGGAACTGGCGCCGCCAGAGTGTACCTATCCGCTCTCCTGGCGTACCTTCTTGTAAAAATATACCAATGCAATTCAAATTTGTTCGCTCTAGCTATTCTTTGTATATATTACGAAAATTCATTTGAATCTCCATCTTTTATCTAAATTTTATTTCCAGCCGCAAACAGGCACAATGCCTGCTGCGGCTGGAATAATCATGAGGATGATCATTAGAAAAATTTCATTTCCATATCCGGCAAAGCTGTCCGCTGTAACGCAGAACACTTTGTTTTTTGTAATTGTATTGTATCTGTCATAATTACATAAGCGGCTTTCATTATGATAACGATAACTGTTTAGTTCCTTTAGCTGTGTTCGTCATTTTGACTATTTTCGCTATCCTAGCTATTTTCGTCATTTTGACTGCTTTTGCTATTTTGGCTGTTTTCGTCATTTTGACTGCTTTCGCTATTTTGACTGTTTCCATCATTCTGACTTATTTCGTCATTCTGGCTGTTTCCATCATTCTGGCTGCTTTCCCCATTCTGACTTGTTTCAGCCTGCTGAGATGATGCCGCAGCTTGGCTGGTTTGCCCTTCTTTCTTAATTTCAGGAACAGTCTCCGGCTTTTCGGCTCCCTGCAAGTTGAAGTGGAACGTATACGTAGAAGTCAGCGTATCGTCCCCAGAACCCCATGTAATTTCTACGGTTCTTGTTTTCTCCAAAGCACTGGCTTCCTTGCCCATGTAAACAATCCATCCAAAGTATTCTCCCTGGTCTTTAAGCGTATCTGTCTTTTCTGGAGAACCATCTGCTTCGGACGCCTGAAATACCATCTTGCCTTTTCCTTTGTATGCTTCTGGAACCTTTACTGCAAATGGGATATAATAGCCTTCTTTCTGTCCATCAACACCGAAGCCGTCCCATTTTACATAGTTGAGTGTGCCTGTGATATTATATTCCTTATCGTTCTGTTCAAATGTAATGTCACCATTTACAAATTTTTCAACATTTTCGCTGGTTGCACCTGCGAATCCGTCACTTCCCAGAATCTCGGCGCCGTTTTGTGCATTGATCATAGAAAAGTCCAATGCCGTCTCCCATTTATTGCAGCCACTGTAGTCGAACGTATACTTCTTTAAGTCATCCACCCCATTCAGCCCAACCCAGATCGTATTGGACTTCAATGTCTCGGCGTCTCCCAAATGGGAAATCAGAGAGAACACTTTCTCGCTGCCGTCTGCATCCAGGGTAGCTGCCAGATTGAAAGGAAATAACGAATCCTCTTCCGTAGCACCAACGGCTTTTTTAATTGCTGCCGTTGTCTCTTCGTCCAAGCTGTTATTATCTGCTTGCGTATTCGAATATACTTTATAGCCTTCTTTCGCTTTCAGCACGACAAATGCAGGGCTTTCAGCAGCATCGCCTACTGAAAACTGGCACGGAGCATAAAAACCATGCTGTTCTTCCGGCACACTTACATTAAAGCCTGTAAAACCAACGACTCTCTTTAACGTACCGCTGACAGCGATCGTATATCCACCGTCTTCTGCCTTTACAGGATCTGCAAAAGTAACCGCTCCAATATCATCCAGTTTGGAAGGAGCGCCCTGCCACTTGGAAGTACCTTGTGAATACACGCCATACACCGTATCTGACATCGTACCGATTTTTGCAGCTTTCTCAAATTTTGCATAAAGCGTCATGTCTGATTCTGCTGCTGCCGGCTCATATTTTGTTTGTCTCTCGGCATCGGTATACCAGCCTTCAAACAGGTAAATGCAGCCATCGTCCGCTGTTTTTTCTACTGTAGTTTCTGGCGTATAGATCTCCCCTTTTTTTATCTTTACAGGATCGATCGGTGTTCCATTGTCTGTGTCAAATGAGATTGTCACAGCTTCTTCTTTCTTTACCGTCGCTTTATATTCCGCTGTTTTGCCGCTTTCCGATGTGACTGTGTATACGACCTCTTTTCCATCGGAAAAATCCTGTGCGGCGCCGGATTGTGGGGAAACTGCTGCTTTTTCAGAAATTGTAATTTCTGGAGCAATCTTCGTCAGGTCTGCGTCACTGTCAAATGGAAGAACAACAGAGACTGTTTTTGCTTCCTCATTCACTGTCCCTTCTCCTTCACCAACCCGAAACGTCAGCATCTGGCACGCATCTGATTTTGCAGGTGTCTCTGGTTTGTTATCGGTGTCTGAACCGCTTCCCGAACCAGAACCGTTGCCTGAGCCGCTTCCCGAACCAGAACCGCTTCCTGAGCCGGAGCCTGAATAAGACGGATAGTATGTGCCGCCCGTGCCGGAACCGGTGTTTGTCACAGGCTGGAGTGTTCCGTTTGCACCGGCAGTTACGTTTACGGCTGTACCGTTTGCTTTTGTTGCTTTAATCGTAACCTTTGTCTTATTTGTTATTTTGATCGTAGCCGAATTGTCTGTCGCTGTTACTGTACTGCCGCCTGCACTGTCTTGAAACGTAACCAGGGCATTCGCGCCTGCTTTTACGTCTGCTGGTATGCCGATAATCACTTCCGAATCCTTTGCGGCAGTCTGGATATTAACTGGGAGCTTTAACATGGTATCTGTTTCCACTTCGCCGCTGATCTCCAGCTTGATTTTTGCGCTTATATTGACGTTCGGCGTCTGCGCACCCTTATGAACGACCAGCGCTGCATTTGCATTCGGTGTCACATAAATAACCTGCGTATTTTTAGATCCAGTCTCCAAAGAGACACGGGAGTTTACCGCCAGGACACGGATCGTATTGCCGACTGCCTTCTCGATCCAGGTATCCCCTTTGATCGCGTGAATCGCAATCGAACGGAAGGACCCATTGTTCGTTACGTCTGCATTCGGAGCATCTACGATCAGATCTGCCTTGTATGATCCTCCAGCAATCGTAAAGCTATCCGCCGCCGAGGTCTTTAACGTAATCGTAGTAAGCGCCTGATTTGCCAGCGCGCTGTTTAACTCCGCCTGTGTAGACACCTGTGCCGAGGTGGAAGCATCCGGTGTGGACGGCAGATCTGGCGCTACCGGAACATCCGGCGTATCCGGTGACGGATTTGCTGCAATTACATTTACTTTGCATCGCAGCGTCTTTGTGTTGTTCTTCTCCCGCTTTGCTGTCTTTACGGACACTTTTACAACCGCTCTTCCTTCTCTCTTGCCCTTTAACAGTACATAAGAAGCTTTCTTGCCGTATACTGCGCAGATGCTCTTGTCAGAAGTAGTGACCTTTTTCACTTTCCAGCCTGCGGTATTGTTTACCAGCCTTAGTTTGTAGTCCTTTTGTCCTGTGCGCAGCGTCTTAAACGTTGTATTCAAGCCGACAAATTTTGCCGCCGCATCAGCCTGGAGCGCCGGAGCGCCTGCAAATGCAGAAGCGGACAAAGCAAGCGTAGCGGACAACGATACTGCGAGCACTTTTTTCAAATTCCCCTTTTTCATGTTTCCTCCTTACTTTTTATCAGATTGCAGCCGTTTTCCGGCTGAATCCTGTGATTGGGATATAGTACGAAACAGCCAGTCTCAAAAGGTGTACTTTTTGAGACTGGCTGTCAGCAGGCATATTTATGTAGGAAATCAGCCCCTAAATGGAGATTTTTCCTTACTTTTTCCATTCTTTTTTTCAAAATATGACATTTTTCGCAAAAAAATATAGAAAAAAAAGAAAAAGGGATTGTATCGAGGAATATTCTGTGATAGAATATTTACTACACATACAGTCCGTGTCTCAAAAAGTACGCTTTTTTAAACACTTCAACTATATAATCCGTCGTTTCTGTATGCATGAAGCCTTCTGTAAAATGTCGCTTTGCTCATATTGCACCGATGCAGCGCTTCCTCAAATGTGATCTCTTTTTCTTCCCAGCTATGCACGATATTCGCAAAATTTACAGGAACCGCCGTCTCCGGCCTGCCAAACCTGACACCCCTTGCTTTTGCCGCTGCAATGCCCTGCTCCTGCCTCTTTTTAATATTGTCACGCTCCGACTGCGCCGCAAACGATAAGATCTGCAAGACCAGGTCGGCGATAAAGGTGCCCAGCAGATCCTTGCCGTGGCGGGTATCCAAAAGCGGCATATCAACCACGCAGATATCCGCGCCGATTTCTTTCGTCAATATACGCCACTGCTCCTGAATCTCCGTATAGTTGCGCCCAAGCCTGTCAATACTTAAAATATAGAGCAAATCCCCTTTTTGCAGCACACTTACCATGCGGATATACTGCGGCCGGTTAAAATCTTTCCCAGACTGCCTGTCTGCATAAATATTTGCCATTGGAACTCCCGACTGCTGCATTGCCGCCAACTGACGGCTTTCATTCTGATCCACGCTTGATACACGCACATATCCATATACGCTGTTCATTATTTCTTCCTCCTTAAACATAAGTGATACAAAATCCTTCCCCTCGTATTATATGCAAAAAGAGTCCGAATTAACGAATCAGCCTGCATACGATTGTGCCTGTACGCAAAAAGAAGCTGACAGTTCCCCTGCCAGCGCCTCTTCTTTCACTTTCCAAAACAAATCGCTTACTTCTTCCCACTCCCAGTAGTCCACATTTCCCCGGCGGTCTGGCAGTTGACAATGTTCCTGCATCCACTCCGCCAGATATTTCGTATATTTTACGCTTCCAAAATAGTTCAAATGCGAAGCATCCAGCAGGTCTTTTTCAAAGTCTATTTCCATTTCATCCACCAGGTAATTGCCTTCCAGCAGCGGAACCCCGTAAGAATCTGCAATGACACGGATATAATTGCCAGCCACGCGCTTTTCTTCCACCTGGTTTGCAAACGGAGAATTTACAAGCAGCAGAGAAATTCCCTGATCCTGGCACAACTGGATCATTTTTCGCAAATACTGCTCTGTCCGCTCCGTCAGCACTTCCTCCCCGTCAGCAAATGTGCTTGTCTGCTCTGCCGGCGCTTCTCCGTCCTTCTCAGGCGTCCAGATTTTATCTTTCCACTTTGCCAGTTCGCTTTCTGAGATCGCTGTAAATTCCGGGCGGTAGCCGTTGTACCTGATCAGCTTCGAGCGATAAAAATCCTCGCTGGTCAGCGACAAAAAACGGGTATGATAATAAGGAAAAGAAAAAAATGCTCCCGCTGCATCCAGGCATTCTTCATATTGATTGACTGCCTGGATCGCGTTCCATTTCGTCTGTGAAGGCTTCATGCTGATCAATGTCTCCCAGGAATACGAGCCGAAATCCTCTTCTTTGCGAAACAGCGTCCCGATATCAAATATGACAAGCCGCGGCTTCTGCGTCTTTAAAGCCTCTTCCAGCAGATAATAGCTGATCCATACCGGCTGCCCCGGCGAAGCCAAAAGGTAACTGGCAATGCCATAATCATCATAGAGCTGGCACGTGTTGATTCCATAATACACATGGCTGCTGCCAATACAAAGCACATCCACCTCTTCTTCGTCCAGCTTGTAAAAATCCGCCAACTGGATACATCCTTCGCTGCTGCGGTTGAGCGTAACATGGTTCAGCGCCAAAACCATGCCGCCCAGCACGCACCAAAAGCAAAGCATCCGAAATACTATTTTTACCAATACCATCATACATCCCTCCAATTCTGCACAAAAATCTAAAATTGAAAATAAATAAACTGGCTTTCATCATAATCCGGACCATACATCCCGAACAGAAAAATAAATGAAAACAAAATTATAATTACCATCCACCGGAACCAACAGCTTTGTCTTGCTAAAAATGTATCCAGCATTTCATTTTTTAGCTCCCGCACGAGGCTGACGCACAAAAGAATCCCCAGTGCCGCACATAATACGCGCGCCTGTGCAGCGTCTATGCCGAATCCATACAGCGTCCCGTCCGTCAGTGCCCACAGATTCGGCTTTGCAGCGATCTTTCCGATCATGCCAAACGCTTCCGGCAAAGACTGCGCCCGGAAAAAAATCAGCCCAAACAGCGATAGCGCATAGGTAACCGCCACCTGCCCAAACCGATAGCTGAATGACGCCGTGTTTACGCCAGCCCAGCGCCGGATTTTTCTGCGGACAGCCTCTGTCTGCGTACCGATCACCTGATAGCATCCGTGCATCGCGCCCCACACTACGTAATGCCAGCTCGCTCCATGCCAAAGGCCGCTGACCAGAAACGTCACGATCAGGTTTACCTGGCTGCGCAGCCTTCCGCAGCGGCTCCCGCCCATTGGAATATACAAATAGTCTTTAAACCATGTACTCAGTGAAATATGCCACCTGCGCCAAAATTCGCGTATACTTTTCGAAAAATACGGCGTACGAAAGTTTTCCATCAAGTGAAAGCCCAATACCTTAGCAGCGCCTGCGGCAATCGTCGAATAACTGGCAAAATCACAATAGATCTGAATCGAAAACGCTGCGGTCGCAAGCACAAGCTCGATCTGTCCGCACCGCTGCCAGTCCGCATATACCGCATCTACAAAAACGCAAAGCCTGTCCGCAATTACCAGCTTTTGGAAAAAGCCCCACAGCATCAAAAACAACCCGCTGGCAATCCGATCATATTGAAACAAATCCCTGGCATTTTGCCTGCCAATCCCACGGATCTGCTTAAGCAGGTTTTTCGACCGCTCGATCGGCCCCGCCACAAGCTGCGGAAAAAAAGACACAAACAGCGCATAATGCAGCAGGTTTTTCTCCGGTTCTATATCCCCCCGGTACACATCGACCATATAGCCCAGCGACTGGAACGTATAAAACGATATTCCAACAGGGAGTATAATATCAAACGGCTTTTCTATTTGCTGAATGCCTGCTTTTTCAAAAATAAAATTTATATTAAACAAAAGAAAATCAAAGTATTTAAAAAATATAAGAAGGCTTAGATTCATCAAAGCCCCAATGCCGACAATCCATTTCCCACGCCGCGCCCTGTCTTTTGTCCCCATGCATTTTCCGATCAGCAGCCCGCATATCCAGGTCATCAAAGTAGAAAATACAATTAAAATTGTATGTTTTATATTCCAGCACATATAAAAATAATAGCTCGCGGCAAGCAGCCAGACGGCTTTTAATTTTCTCGGCAGGATCAAATACACAACAACTACTACAGGAAAAAAAATTAAAAATTCAAGTGAATGAAACAACATGTCCTCGTTCTCGCTTTCTGTAAAAATGATCCATTGTTCCAATGGCTCCATTATCATAATGCGGCGAGATTATAAATACATTAATAATAAAAGGCGCTTGAAAACGAATAGCAGATGTGCTATATTAGACATAGAAAAGGGAAAAGCCATAGAAGCGGCTCTACCCCATTAACAACAGACTATACCCTCTGTAAAGGGTCAGCCGTCACTAGTGTGAGTAGTGGCGGCTATTTCTTTTTTCCCTTGTAAATCTGATAAAACAAATTCGCAAGAGCGACAACGAGTATACCTATCTGAATCAAATCCTGATATGTAACATACATTGTTTCACCCTCCTTTCTTTCGTGCCTATAGGGCATGATTCTGGAGGGCTACTTGAACCCTCCGAATAAAAAAGAGGGGCAAAGCCGCCTTTGGCTCTATGGTTTTCCCATATCGGCAATATAACACATTTTTCTATTCACGGCAATATCTGCTCTTAACTTTTCCCTCAGACCCACAAGCATTCAAATCTTCTTTACAAAGTACCACCCCAAGCTTATAATAAAAGCAACATACAAATTTCAAAGTAAGCGAGGTATCACAATGAATCCTATACCATTAAACAAAATCCATCTGGTTCCTTTTGATACAATCGCCGGCTACGAGGTGCGTCCGGGGTTTTACGATATCAACGGCGCAACCGCGATTCCTGGCGGTGTCAATTTTACGGTTCACTCCAATCATGCGACTTCGTGTGAGCTGCTTCTTTTCCACCGGGAAGAGGACGTTCCGTATGCGGTTTTAAAGTTTCCAGATACTTACCGGATCGGAAATGTCTTTTCTATGATCGTATTCAAGCTTAATATCGAAGAATTTGAATATGCCTACCGGGTGGACGGCCCCTATGAACCGGAAAACGGGCTGATCTTCAATCCGAAAAAATATCTGCTTGACCCTTATGCAAAATCCGTGACCGGGCAAAGCGTCTGGGGTACAAAAAAACACCAGAATGATTTTTATAAAGCACGCGTCGTAAAGGACGACTTTGACTGGGGTAATTATGTCTTTCCGCGCCTGTCTATGGATGATTTGATTATCTATGAGCTGCATGTACGCGGATTTTCTATGGCGGACGGCTCGCTCCATGCAAAGCCGGGCACCTTCGCCGCCTTGATGGAAAAAATTCCATATTTAAAAAAGCTTGGCATTACCGCGGTCGAATTGATGCCGATTTTTGAATTTGATGAGACGGAATCACTGCGCTCTTATAACGGACATGACCTGGTCGACTACTGGGGCTATAATACGGTCAGCTTTTTTGCGCCAAACACAAGCTATTGCAGCGGCATCGAATATAACCGTGAAGGCACAGAATTAAAACAGCTTGTCAAAAATTTGCACGAAAACGGCATTGAAGTAATTTTGGACGTCGTATTTAACCATACGGCAGAAGGAAATGAACACGGCAATTTCTTTTCATTTAAAGGCTTTGACAACAACATATACTATATGCTCAAGCCAAATGGTGA
Source organism: Eubacteriaceae bacterium (assembly GCA_910574915.1). GTDB lineage: Bacteria > Bacillota > Clostridia > Lachnospirales > Lachnospiraceae > Eubacterium_J. Next base: position 54,591 of record CAJTCR010000021.1, on the reverse strand, counting down.
ATATTTTAACTACAGCGGATGCGGCAATACGCTAAACTGCAACCATCCTATCGTGCAGCGTATGATCCTGGACTGTCTGCGTTACTGGGTGCTGACCTACCGCGTCGACGGCTTCCGCTTTGACCTTGCTACGATTCTTGGACGCAATGAGGACGGCTCTCCGATGCGCAAGCCGCCGCTGCTGCAAAGCCTTGCCTTTGACCCGATCCTGGGCGATACCAAGCTGATTGCAGAAGCATGGGATGCCGGCGGACTGTATCAGGTCGGAAGCTTCCCTTCCTGGAACCGCTTTGCGGAATGGAACGGGCGTTACCGTGACGACGTGCGCAGCTTTTTAAAAGGTGATCCGAACACTGCCTCTGTAGCGGCGCTGCGCATTATCGGCTCTATCGACTTGTATGACCCAAAAACACGCGGACATGAAGCTTCTATTAATTTCCTGACCTGCCATGACGGTTTTACACTGAACGACTTATACAGCTACAACAAAAAACATAACGAGGCAAACGGCTGGAACAACACCGACGGAAGCAACGATAACTACAGTTGGAACTGCGGAACCGAAGGCAAAACCATGGATCATGAAATCCTGTCCCTGCGCCGCAGAATGGTAAAAAATGCCTGTGCGGTATTGATGTGCAGCCGCGGCACTCCAATGTTCCTCGCCGGAGACGAGTTTGGCAACAGCCAGCACGGAAACAACAACGCCTACTGTCAGGACAACATGATTTCCTGGCTGGACTGGACACTTCCAGAAAAAAACAAAGACTTATTTAATTTTTTCAGCTTTATGATCCATTTCCGCAAAAAGCATACGGTCATCCGCAAAAATATGCCAGTCTGCTCCGCAGGTTTTCCAACCGTCAGCCTGCATGAAGCAGAAGCATGGAACGGAAATTATAATTGGGATTCACATGTGATCGGCGTAATGTACGCAGGAAAAGACGAAGAATCTGACCAGGACGATATCGTATTTTTATCCATCAACACCTACTGGGAAACCGTTACGCAGCACCTGCCGCAGCTTCCTGCAACTATGCAGTGGACAACCGTCGTAGACACGTTCCGCACACACAGCGTTTTAGAAATCCCTGCAAAAGTGCAGAATAACACGGTTATGCTCAGCCCAAGAAGCGTACAGATTTTTACAGCCGTTTATATCTAAGAAATGATAAGACCAATAAGCCTTCCAAGATAACAGTTGCATTCATACAGACCAAACAATATGAAGCAGACAGCAACGCATACGAAGAACAGCCGAGAACAGGATTAACACCCCATACAAAGCTAACAATATCAACTTATTTTTGCATCACTTTGGAAAACCAGTCAGGAGCGGGGATTGGCACCACCCTGGCGGCGGCTTTGGAAGAATGTTAAGAATCTCTTGGTATTCTGCACAACAGCTAGAGCGAACTAATTTGAATTGCTTTGGTATATTTTTACAAGAAAGGACGCCAGGAGAGAGGATAGGTACACTCTGGCGGCGTCAGTTCCAGAATGTTAAGAATTGCTAGGTATCCTGCTGCTACGCCCTGGCTGTGGACGGTCGCGGCACCTAGTTCGCTGCCTGATGGCAGCTAAAGGTGCCGCTTGGCTGCGCCCCTAGTTGTTTTGCAGAATACCAAGCAATTCTAACCATTCTTCCAAAGCCGCCGCCAGAGTGTACCTATCCTCTCTCCTGGCTGTTCTTCGCAAGTGCTGCCAAACGAGCCCGATATGGTTTGTTCGCTGTAGTACTAGGGGAGCAGCCAAGCGGCACCGATAGCTTACAGCCAGCAGCGGACAAGGTGGCGCAACCGTCCACATCCACAGTGTGGCAGCAAAATACTTAGAGCGAACAAACCAAACCCTATTAAACTTGTTTTCGTAACATTTTACGAAGAGCAGCCAGGAGAGAGGATGTGCCTCCCCTGGCTGCGGCTTTGGAAGAATGCTTAGAAGCCCTTAGTATTCTGCAAAACAACCAGGGGCGCAGCCAAGCGGCACCTTTAGCTGCCAGCAGGCAGCGAACTAGGTGCCGCGACCGTCCACAGCCACAGCGTACCAGCAGAATACTTAGGGGTTCTTAGTATTCTGGAACGGACGCAGCCAGGGGAGGCACATCCGCTCTCCCGGCGTCCCTTCCTGTAAAAAACCCCCGTAATCAACATCAAACCAAACACTCCCATCAAGTCACCCGCAAAATATCCACCGTATGCGCACTCGCCCCCATCAAATCCTGCCTTTCGCACACCGACATCTGATACTCTACAAACAGCCGAAATGTCTCCTCATCCATTTCATTCAGCTCATGGCGCATATAGTTTGCAGCCCCGTCTGGTGCAATAATCTGCACACGTGTCAGCCCTGCTTCCTGATTCAGACGGTCAATATCTTCCAGCCTGACATAATCATACAAGTCTTTTGGCTGGCAGACACAATGAAAATCCTCTGTAAGCTGCCCGTCTTTCCTGCACGTTTTCACATTCCCCTGCCGAAACCCATATACTAAAACACCATATTCATTCATACAGTATGCCGCAAAAATATATCCGCCCGGCTTTGTCACACGTGCTGCTTCCCGCAGCGCCTGCACCTTGTCTGCGCTTTTATGCAGATGATACAAAGGCCCCAGCAGCAGCGCAACATCAAATGACGCATCCGCAAAACGAGAAAGTTTTAACGCGTTTCCTTGATATGCTTTTACACTGCTCTTTTTAGACTTTAATATACCCAGATTATATTTTACTAGCTCCACGGCAGTCACATCGTATCCTTCGGATGCAAGCTGCACGCTATAACGCCCTGTGCCGGCACCGATATCAATAATGTTTGCATTTGGAATACTTTCCAGGTATTTGTGAATATAGTTCATCGTAATCTGATATTCTACCTGTCCATGCCTTCTGCCAAGACGCTTTTCTTCACAGAATTTATTATAATACTGTTCTAACTCTGTCATTGTATATTCCAAGTTCCTTTCTATCTGTTAAATCTTCCTTATAGTCAGGTCAATATTCTGTTTATCCTGCAAAAAAGCCTTACCAACTTCCAGTTCTTCCAGAAAATCAGTAAGGCTTTTATTCCCTTATTTTTTAAATCTTTGCTTTAGATTTCGTCTTCCATCTCCACATATACCTTGCGTAAATGCCAGATATCCCGCACGTATTCTTCAATCGTCCGGTCAGAAGAGAACTTGCCAACATTTGCCACGTTTAAGATCGCGCTCTTTGCCCACTGCCGTTCGTCTTTGTATGCCTGCATCACACGTTCCTGTGCCTGTACGTATGCACGGAAGTCAGCAAGTACAAAGTAAGTGTCTGCGTACTGCGTGCAGTTTGTATTCAGCAGCGAATTGTACAGGTCGCGGAACAGCTCTGTATCGTTTCTGGAATAAAATCCGTTGATTAACTGCATCAATACCTGGCGGATCTCAGGGTCGTTGTTGAAGATCTCCATTGGGTTGTAGTCACGGCGGTGTTCATGCTCGATAACTTCATCGGAGCTCATGCCAAAGATAAACGCATTTTCTTCGCCCATTTCTTCAACCATCTCCACATTGGCGCCGTCCATCGTTCCGATTGTTAAGGCTCCATTTAACATGAACTTCATGTTGCCCGTACCAGATGCTTCTTTGGATGCAGTAGAGATCTGTTCGGATACGTCTGCTGCTGCGAAAATCCATTCTGCATTGGACACACGGTAGTCCTCGATAAATACAACCTTGATTTTATTTTCAATGCTTCTATCGTTGTTAATAACATCTGCTACGCTGGTAATCAGCTTAATTGTCAGCTTGGCAATTTTGTAGCCTGCTGCTGCTTTTGCACCAAAGATAAACGTACGAGGAATAAATTCCATCGAAGGATTTTCCTTGATTTTGTTATACAGGTACATAACATGCAGGATATTCATTAACTGGCGCTTATATTCGTGCAGGCGCTTTACCTGTACGTCAAAAATAGAGCGCGGGTTTACTTCAATTCCATTATGGTCGTAGATGTATTTTGCCAGACGTCTCTTGTTCTGGTACTTGATGTTCATAAATTCCTGCTGTGCCTTTTCATCATCCGCATAGATCGCCAGCTTTTTCATATGTGACAGGTCTGTAATCCATTCGTTGCCGATATGGTCAGTTACCCAGTCAGCAAGCAGCGGATTTCCATGCAGCAGGAATCTTCTTTGCGTAATGCCGTTCGTCTTATTGTTAAATTTCTCCGGGAACATCTCATAAAAATCTTTTAATTCCTGGTGTTTTAAAATTTCCGTATGCAGCTTTGCCACGCCGTTTACCGAGTAGCCTGCCGCAATCGCAAGGTGCGCCATCTTAACCTGTCCGTCGTATACGATCGACATTTTCTGAACCTTGTTGTAGTCGTTCGGGAATTTCTGCTGGATTGCCAGTACAAACCTGCGGTTAATTTCCTCTACAATCTGATAAATACGCGGCAGCAGCCTTGAGAAAATCTCAATCGGCCATTTTTCCAGCGCTTCCGCCATAATCGTATGGTTTGTATAAGCACATGTCTTTGTCGTAATTGCCCATGCATCATCCCATCCGAGTCCTTCTTCGTCCATTAACAGGCGCATCAGCTCTGCAACGGCAAGCGTCGGATGCGTATCGTTCATCTGGATCACTACTTTATCCGGCAGCATACGGATATCAGGATGGTTTTTCTTAAACTTGGACAGCGCCCGTTGCAGCGAAGCAGATACAAAGAAATACTGCTGTTTTAAGCGCAGCTCTTTGCCTGCGATATGGTCGTCACACGGATACAATACGTCTGTTAAGTTTCTTGCCAGGTTTTCTTCTTCTACTGCCTTGCGGTAATCGCCTTTGCCGAACGCTTCCAGCTCGAAATATTTCATCGGCTCCGCATCCCAGATCATCAGCGTATTGACTACGTTGTTGTTATAGCCTACGATCGGCATATCATACGGGATCGCTTTGACAGACTGATAGTTTTCATGGATAAATCTGGTCTGTCCGTTCGGTGCATTTTCTGCGCGCACATAGCCTCCAAATTTTACTTCGTAGCTGTATTCCGGCCTGCGCAGCTCAAATGGATAACCGTCTTTTAACCAGTTATCCGGTGTTTCAATCTGAAAACCGTCTTTGATCGCCTGTTTGAACATCCCGTAACGATAACGGATGCCGCAGCCATATGCCGGATACCCCAATGTCGCAAGTGATTCCATAAAACATGCCGCAAGCCTTCCAAGGCCGCCGTTGCCAAGTGCAGGATCTGGTTCCTGGTCTTCAATCACATTCAGATCCAGCCCGATCTCATCCAATGCCTGTTTGACTTCATTGTATGCTGTCAGGTTAATCAGGTTGTTGCCAAGCGCACGCCCCATTAAAAATTCCATCGACATATAATAAATGATCTTTGGATCTTCTTTGTCGAACGTCTTTTGTGTTGCCAGCCATTCATCAATGACCACATCCTTCACCGTATTTGCCACAGCCTGGTAAATCTCCTGCTGGCTTGCCTCGTCCAACGTTTTCCGGTAAAGGTTTTTTACATTATCCTTTACACTTTTGATAAACGTCTCTTTTTCAAACATTTTGCTCTTCATTGGTGTCCTCCTTTTTTATGATTGCTTTTCGACGCTTAACGTCACTTTTTCCCCATTGATATTCCATTCTTTTGTATATCCGCTGAGTTTTTCAGGTACCAGAGATACCGCAAGCACTTCTGAGCGAATCGTATCCTGATTTCTGGTGAAAATATCTGACGCTTTCTCTGCCGCCGTATAAGAAACAGCGATTTTATCCATCACCTCAAACCCGGCTTCTTTGCGCATCGTCTGCAATTTGCTGATAATCTCACGCACAAACCCCTCTTCCAACAGCTCCGGCGTCAGGTTGGTATCCAGCACAACGGTTACCGCCTGATCGGTCTCTGTCATATATCCTTCCATCTGCGTCGTCGTAATCAGCAGGTCTTCTTCTGTCAGCGCAATGCTTTCGTGAATGCCCTCAAGCTTTAACACTCCGGTTTCGCGCAGGGTGCTCATTGCCGCATTTCCATTAAGCTGTGCAAGCGCCTGTTGAATCTGCTTTAAATATTTTCCGTATTTTGGCCCTACAGTGCGCAACTGCGGCTTAAACGTATAATCGGTATAACCGCTTACATCATCGGTAAAGGAAACTTTTTTCACATTCAGCTCCTCTTCGATAATCTTTACAAAATAATCCTGTAAATCAGCAGGCGCCTTGACAAACATGCTGCCGATCGGCTGGCGGTTTTTTATATTTGCGGCGTTGCGGCAGGCACGTCCCATAACGACGATCTTTAATACCGCTTCCATATCCGCTTCCAGCTCTGGATCAATGCAGGACTCCTGTACCGTCGGAAAATCACAGTAATGTACACTCTCCGGCGCGTTCGCGTCGATACTGCACACAAGATTGCGGTAAATATCTTCCGCAATAAACGGAACCATCGGCGCCGCTGCCTTTGCGACGGTAACCAGTGCGGTATACAGTGTCATATAAGCGTTGATTTTATCCTGCTCCATGCCTTTTGCCCAGAACCGTTCCCTGCTTCTTCTGACATACCAGTTGGACATCTCGTCTACAAAATTATCCAGCGCCCTTGCTGCTTCTGGGATACGATAGCTGCCAAGGTTCTGGTCAACAGTCTTTACAAGCGTATTCAGCTTGGACAAAAGCCAGCGGTCCATCACGCCCAGCTTGTCATATTCCAGTTGATATTTGGAAGCGTCAAACGCATCGATATTGGCATACAGCACGAAAAACGCATACGTATTCCAAAGTGTGCCTAGGAATTTGCGCTGTCCTTCCTGAACTGCTTTGCCGTGGAAACGGTTCGGCAGCCAAGGCGCGCTGTTAATGTAAAAATACCAGCGGATCGCGTCTGCACCGTACGTCTTAAGCGCTTCAAACGGATCAATCGCATTTCCTTTGGATTTGCTCATTTTCTGCCCGTTTTCATCCTGTACATGCCCTAATACAATTACATTTTCATAAGGCGCTTTGTTAAACAGCAGCGTAGACTCTGCCATCAGCGAATAGAACCACCCGCGCGTCTGGTCGACTGCTTCTGAAATAAACTGTGCCGGGAACTGCTGCTCAAACAGCTCTTTATTTTCAAACGGATAATGATGCTGTGCAAACGGCATCGCCCCCGAATCAAACCAGCAGTCAATCACCTCCGGGACACGGTGCATCGTTCCCTCACACTGCGGGCATTTGTAAGTTACCTCGTCAATATACGGACGGTGCAGCTCCGTGCGCGCCGTATCCGGGTTACCGCTCTTTTCGGCAAGCTCCGCACGGCTTCCAATGCATTCCTGACAGCCGCACTCGCATTCCCATACCGGAAGCGGCGTGCCCCAGTAGCGGTTTCTGGAAAGTCCCCAGTCCTGAATATTTTCCAGCCAGTCGCCGAAACGCCCTTTGCCGATCGACTCTGGTATCCAGTTGACCGTATTGTTGTTGCGGATCAAATCATCCTTAACTTCCGTCATTTTAATAAACCAGGACTCTCTTGCATAGTAAATTAACGGTGTATCGCATCTCCAGCAGTGCGGATACTCATGCTCAAACTTCGGCGCGTCAAACAACAGCCCCGCTGCATCCAGATCTTTTAACACCATCGGGTCTGCTTTTTTTACAAATATACCTGCATATGCCGTCTCCTTTGTAAGCTCTCCTTTTCCGTCAACAAGCTGTACAAACGGCAGTTCATACTTTCTGCCTACCTGCGCATCGTCCTCGCCAAACGCCGGAGCGATGTGTACGATTCCGGTACCGTCCGTCATTGTAACATACGTATCACAGGTCACGTAATATGCCTTTTTATGCTGCTTTTCGATCAATGCATCTGCAAAATGAAACAGCGGCTCGTATTCCTTATACTCAAGATCTGTTCCCTTGTATGTCGCAAGCACCTCATATGCAGCCTTTTTCTCTGTATCATCCTCACTGCCCAGCTTTCCAAGCACCTTGTCCGCGAGCGCCTCGGCAAGATAATACGTATATCCGTCCGCCGCCTTTACTTTGCAGTACGTCTCGTCAGGGTTGACGCAAAGCGCCAGATTAGAAGGCAGTGTCCAAGGCGTCGTCGTCCACGCCAGAAAATAAGCGTCCTCTCCTGCCACCTTAAACCGTACAATCGCAGAGCGCTCTTTTACGGTCTTATACCCCTGCGCCACTTCCTGAGAGGAAAGCGGCGTGCCGCAGCGCGGGCAGTACGGTACGGTTTTAAACCCTTTGTACAGCAGCTTTTTATCCCAGATCTGCTTTAACGCCCACCATTCGGATTCGATAAAATTATCATCATAAGTGACATAGGGATCATCCATATCCGCCCAAAAGCCGACGGTCTGTGAAAAATCTTCCCACATGCCTTTATATTTCCATACGGATTCTTTACACTGTCTGATAAACGGCTCCATCCCGTATTCTTCGATCTGATCCTTGCCGTTTAACCCAAGCAGCTTTTCCACTTCCAGCTCCACCGGAAGCCCATGCGTATCCCAGCCAGCCTTGCGCGGCACATACCTGCCCTTCATCGTCTGGTATCTTGGGATCATATCTTTGATTACACGCGTCAGCACATGGCCGATATGCGGCTTGCCGTTCGCGGTCGGAGGGCCGTCGTAAAACGTATACGTCTCTCCGCCTTTTCTGGCATTCATAGATTTCTGAAACACTTCTTTGTCCTTCCAGAAATCTATGATCTTATGTTCCCTTTCCACAAAATTCATATTGGTATCTACTTTGTTGTACATACTTCCTCTGCTCCTTTATTAAAACTGATTTCTACCGTCAAAGAAATCAAAAAAGTCTTCCATGCCGTCATCATAATCATACTCATAGTCATATCCAGGACGCACCTTAGGCGCTTCTTCCCGATAATATTCCATAAACGGCGTCCACATCAGCGCGATCATCACAAGCAGCGCAATTACAGACAAAACAGCCGTCACAATGCCCGCAATCGCCATTCCCCGCGCCTGCTGTCCCCGGCAGATCTGAAGGATGCCAAAAATCACAGCCGCAATCGCCATCGGAATATTCAGGCACGTACAAAACAGCACCAGCGACAAAATCCCAAGGATCATCGACGCAATTCCAAATCCCGTACTGGAAGCTCCCTGATCCGCTTTTTGATAATAGTCGTACTGCGTATTTGAACGATACTGCTGGTACTGACCGTACTGCTGGTACTGGCTGCTTTGCTGGTTCGCGCTGCCATTCTGCTGGTAGTAGTTGCTTTGCTGGTTTGCGCTACCCTGCTGATTTAAACCGCTATATTGCTCGTACTGGTTGCCCTGCTGACCAAAATCATTCTGCGAATTCGCACCCGTGCTGTACTGTTGACTCTGGGTTCCCTGCTGGCTTGCATCATCCTGCGGGTTTGTGCCTGTGCTGTACTGCTGGTACTGGCTGCTCGGATGACTGGCATCTCTCTGTGGATCTGGATCTTGCTGCGGACTCGTACTTTCCTCTTGACCTGGTTCTTCCTGTTTGCCGTCGCTGGTTTCTTTATACGAACTTTCCTGGCTGCTGCCCTGTGCCTGTTCCGGCTGCCGCTGCATATACGGCTGCGGTGTTTCGTCCTGCTCCCGGCTGTTTACAGGTTCTTCGTTCTGATTATTTTCTTCCATACGGAAATCACCTCATTTTTATTTTATCCATCCGTGTTCATTTGTCAATCCCTGCGGCGCTAGAGCGTGTTTGAAAAATCATTCCTACCATCTGCATTCCCCACTTTGCGTGATATTTGTGCCAAATTCAGGTTACATAGCCCGCTATGCGCCCTTCATTTGGCGCAAATCTCCCACAAATTGTGAAATACATCTGGCAGCAAGCATTTTCAAACACGCTCTAGGAACTTCTTAACGGTTCCCTAATCAACTCCATACAAGTCTCTCGTATACACTTTTTCCGACACATCTTCTAGTTCTCCCGCAAAGCGGTTTGCTACGATTACGTCAGACTTTGCCTTAAATTCCGACAAATCCGTGACTACCTCGCTGCCGAAAAACAGCCGTTTTGATAAACGCGGCTCGTAGATGATTACCGTCGCTCCTTTTGCCTTGATCCGCTTCATCACGCCCTGGATGGAGCTTTGCCTGAAATTATCCGAATCTGCCTTCATCGTAAGCCTGTAAATGCCGACGACACAATCGTTGCCCGGCAGCCCGTTCCTGCCGTTGCTGCTGTCTGATTCATAATAGCCGCCTTTGGCAAGCACCTGGTCTGCGATAAAGTCTTTGCGCGTACGGTTGGACTCCACGATTGCCTCGATCAGGTTTTCCGGCACGTCCTGATAGTTTGCCAGAAGCTGCTTCGTATCCTTTGATTTGATCACGATCACCGCATTCGGATTGCATGTAGTTACTTTTTGTATGACCTCCTCAACCGACGATGTGTCAAAATAGTTCATCTTCGGGTCATAGTTTGTCGGTGTGGATACGATCACATAGTCCGCGTCTTTAAACGCCTGCGACCCGTCCAAAGCCGCATGCAGCCGCAAGTCTTTCTGTTCTAAATAATCGGTGATATCCTGATCGATAATCGGCGACCTGCGCGCGTTAATCATAGCCACCTTTTCCGGCTGGATATCCACCGCCGTCACTTCATGATGCTGTGACAGCAATACTGCCAGGGACAAGCCTACATATCCGGTTCCTGCTACCACTATTTTCATCTGACTGTCCTCGTTGTCTAATCCCAAAGGCTGCCGCCGTAGACGCCTGCCTCTGTAAGCTGGCGAAAAGCTTCCACAACGCTGTCTTTGTCTTCTGCGTAAGTAACGCCAAACCACTTATCCGGCGTTGGCAGCACGGTAACCGCGGCACTGCCGCTTTGAATCATCTGGTCTACCACGGACGGCAGCAGATATTCCGCCTTTAAATCCTGCGGGTCAGCCTGCTTTAAAAATTCCGCAAAGCCCTGTTCCAATACTTGCAGAAATTCCGGCGTCAGTCCCCAGAGGTTCATGGACACAAGCGTATCTTCCTGCAATACCGCACCGCCTTCACAGCAGATCTGCCCGGACTGCGTACGTTCAATGCCGCCTGTTTCCACGACCTTTAACAGCTTGTTCTGGTCGTTCATCTCACACACACCGCGTGTCACAGCGCCGTTTTCACTTAACGTATTTGCAATCTGGAAACCAGCCATGCAGTACTCGCCCGTCGTATTTTCATGCTCCCTTAAAAAGTGATATACTTTTTTAAACGCAGCCTTTCCATAGTAGTCGTCCGCGTTGATCACCGCAAACGGCACGTCCAGAATGTTTCTGCACGCCAGAATCGCCTGGCCGGTTCCCCACGGCTTTACACGCTGCAAAGGGCAGGTAAATCCCTGCGGCAGATCGTCTTTTTCCTGGAATACATATTCGACCGGACATGTTTTTTCAATTCTTTTGCCGATCACTTCTTTAAATTCCTGTTCAATATCTTTTCGTATAATAAAAATCACTTTTGTAAATCCCGCTTCTAATGCATCATGGATCGAATAATCAATAATAATTTCCCCCTGCGGGCCTACCTTCTGCAACTGCTTAATGCCTGCTCCGTATCGGGAGCCAATGCCTGCTGCCATAATCACGAGCGCTATATCTTTCATATACAAACATCCTCCTTGGTTTCGCTTTACCTATCATACCATTGATAACTGTTTTGTTCAAGTTTTTTTGGACACATGCACCCGAATATGCTATAATATGTACCATAATCACATCTATTTAGAAAAAAGAAAGGAACTGTATAAGTATGGAGCACTATTACCAGCCGGAAATCGAATGTGCCTCCCAGGATCAGATCCGTGCCTGGCAGGACGAGCGTCTGGCAAAAACCGTAACGCGTGTTTATGAAAATGTAGCATTTTATAAAAAGAAAATGGACGACGCCGGCATTACGCCGTCTGATATCCGTTCGGTAGACGACCTGCACAAGCTGCCGTTTTTAACGAAGGATGACCTGCGGGATGCTTATCCGTACGGGCTGCTTGCCGCACCGCTGTCTGACTGTGTCCGCATCCAGTCCACGAGCGGTACGACCGGACGCAGAGTCGTGGCATTTTATACGCAGCATGACCTGGATCTTTGGGAAGAATGCTGTGCCAGAGCGATCGCCGCTGCCGGCGGAACCAAGGACGATGTCGTGCACGTCTGCTACGGCTACGGCTTATTTACCGGAGGCCCTGGCTTAAACGGCGGTTCCCACAAGATCGGCTCCCTGACGCTGCCGATGTCTTCTGGAAATACCGACCGCCAGATCCAGTTTATGTGCGACCTTGGCTCTACGATCTTATGCTGTACGCCTTCGTACGCAGCTTACCTGGCTGAATCGATCTGGGAACGCGGCTTACAGGATCAGATAAAACTAAAGGCAGGCATCTTCGGCGCCGAAGCATGGACAGAGGAAATGCGCCGCGATATCGAGCAAAAGCTCGGCATCCAGGCATTTGACATCTACGGGCTGACCGAGATCTCCGGCCCTGGCGTTTCCTTTGAATGCAGCGAACAGACTGGTATGCATATTAACGAAGACCATTTTATCGCAGAAGTCATCAACCCGCAGACCGGAGAAGTGCTGCCGGACGGCGAAAAAGGAGAGCTTGTATTTACAAGCATTACAAAAGAAGCGTTCCCGCTGTTGCGCTACCGCACAAGGGATATCTGCATTTTAAGCCATAAAAAATGCTCCTGCGGGCGTACGCATGTTAAGATGACCAAACCGTTGGGACGCAGCGACGATATGCTGATCGTCAAAGGCGTCAACGTATTCCCGTCCCAGATCGAAACCGTACTCTTAAACCAGGGATATCCTGCAAACTACCAGATTCTTGTCGGACGCAAGAACAACAGCGACACGATCGAGGTACAGGTAGAAATGACACAGGAAATGTTCTCAGACAACGCGGGTATCGTAGCAGAGAGAGAAAAGAAGCTTGTAAACGCATTAAAGGCGATGCTTGGCATCTATGTCAAGGTCAAGCTGGTCAATCCAAAGACCATTACGCGCAGCGAAGGAAAAGCCGTACGCGTCATCGACCAGCGGAATCTGTACCAGGGGTAACAACAGCCATTCAGATTGGAGGGGAATTCATGACAGTCAAACAAATATCTATCTTTGTGGAAAACAAACCAGGCAAGCTTGCCGAACTGACCGAATACTTAAATCAGTCCAGCATCGACATGCGCGCCCTGTCCATTGCCGAAGCACAGGATTTTGGCATTGTGCGCATTATTGTAGACGATGCTTATAAAACATCCTGCGTGTTAAAAGAAGCCGGATATGTCGCTTCAATCACGCCGGTTGTCGCAATCGAAATGCCGGACGAACCAGGCAGCCTGTTCCGTATTTTAAAAATATTAGGAGACGGCGGCGTCAACCTGGAATACATGTACGCATTTTTAACCCGCAAGCAGTCGACCGCCTATATGGTGCTGCGTGTGGAGGACAATGAAAAAGCCATTGAGATTTTAAGCAAAAGCGGGATACATACCATTTGCCAGGAAGCGCTTTCAAATTTATAACCGCGTGTTTTCCACAGCAGACAGCGATCTATATATAAGAAGCTGGGGACTGCGTTCTGACAGCCTCCAGCTTCTTTTTATTCTCGTAAAAAATCTTACCAAATCTTTACACGATCCTCAGGCGCTACATACATCGCGTCTTTTTTTGTTACTCCATATACTTCATAAAACTCATCGAACAGCGGCAGTACCGCATTGACACGCACTTTATTTAACGAATGTGCATCTGCCATCAGCAGATAATCGCGATACTGGTCTGTCTGGTTGGATGCCCAGATCTTTGCGTTGCTCTCGAATGCTTTGCGCTGTGCCTGCTTATCGTCACCGATAATGTCCAGGATACATGCCATTGCACCCATATCCGCAATATTTTCCCCAACGGTCGTCTCTCCATTTTGGAACAGCCCGTTTGCCACTTCTATGCTGCTGTAATAGTCCTTGACTTTCTGTGCCCTTGCCTGGAACTGCGCCAGGTCTTCCTGCGTCCACCAGTTGACAAAATTGCCGTTTTCATCATACCGCGCACCGTTATTGTCAAACGCATGGGTAATCTCATGCCCGATTACCGTGCCGATGCCGCCCAGGTTTTCCGCTGCTTCTGCGCCTTTACGGTAAAACGGCTCCTGCAAGATCGCTGCCGGGAATGTGATATCGTTTGCCTGCGGATTATAAAACGCATTGACTGTCTGCGGCGCTGCTGCCCATTCTGTCTTATCCACACCCGTATCCAGGCGCTTTTGCGCATTGTCGTTTAACGCGTCCATAATGCCAACAATATTTTCAATCAGCCCTTTGGAGGCATCGATTGATACGCGGTCAAAATAAGACGGCCATTTATCTGGATAACCGATTTTCAGCTTCATTGTCTCCAGTTTTTTTACCGCTTTTTGCTTTGTTTCTTCTGAAAGCCAGTCCAGCTTTTCAATTCTGCCGCGGAAGGTTGCCAGCAACTGTTTTACTATGCCTTCTACTTCCTGTTTGCTTTCTTCTGAAAAATATTTATCTGTATACAGCTTGCCAAATTCCCAGGTAAACAGGGACTGTGTCAGCTCTTTGGCAACGGTATCCGCGTCTTTTTGCTCCGCTGATCCTGTCATTGCTATATTAAAATCCGTCAGCGCCTTGTTGTGGGCGCTGGTCAGATAAGTGCTGTAGCTCGTATAAAGGATAAATTTTGTTAAATCTTTCAGATCCTCAAGATGTTCCGGCGTCAGGTAGCTGTTTATTTTCTTTGCGTTTTCCACTTCCGCCACAATACATCTGTCAAAATTCGTAATGCCTGCCGTCTTTAAAAATCCAACAATATCGCAGTTGCTGTAAAGGCTCGCAAGCTCTTCTTTTGTATAAGGATTGTAGATCTTTTCTACCGCATAGCGGTCTTCCAGCCCAAGCCCCTGCATTGCAAATTCCTTCTGCATCTCGCAGACCTTCTCAGCGGTCTTTGCCGCCTCTTCCTCGCTTTCCCCTGCCAGTACAAACATCTGCTTTGCAAGCGTAACCAATGCCTGCTGCACTGCCTGGTTTGCTTCTGTCTGCGCATAGTAATCTTTTGGCAGCATATACGCCGGGCCTTCGTCCGCCAGCACGTATTGATTGGAATCCTGCATATCAACCGCGATGGTAAAGTTCAGAACGCTGTTCACACCGATATTGGAAAGCTGTGCCAGCACGTCCACAAATTCTGCAACGGTCTGCGCCTGGTCGATCATGTCGATATACTTGCGAAGCGGTTCTACGCCTGCCTTGTCCCTTGTCTCCATATCGCGGGCAAGCAGATAGAAATCAACCACCTTCTGCTGAATAGAGCCTTGCTCAAATTTGTCTTTTTCCGCAGCCAGCTCGTCAATCAGGCTGCTTAAATTTTTCGTAACCTCTTCCTGCAAGCCGCCGAAATTGCTCCACATCCCCTGATCTTCCCGCAGCGGATGCGCTTTCAGAATCGGTGCATTGATCGCCTGGTAAAAATCATCCTGCATACGCACTTCTTCATCCTGCGCACGCACAGTAACAAATATGGTTTCTTTCTGCTTCGAACCATCCGAAGCCTCTACCGTAATCTTTGTACTTCCGACTGCCTTTGCCGTAATCACGCCTTTTTTGGATACCGACGCGGTCTTTGCATCCGCAGATGAAAACACCAGTTCCTTGTTCGACGCCTCTGCCGGAAGCACCTCTGCTTTAATCGTGGATTTTCCGCCGACTGGCAGTGATACCGCAGACTTTATTACATTCACTCCGGTTACTTTTTTCCCAACCGTAACCTCAACTACAGCTTTGGATTTGCCTGCCGCCGCTGTAATTTTCGCTGTTCCTTTTTTTAGCCCTTTCAGTTTGCCGGACGCACTGACTGTCACAACCTTTTGATTGCTGCTTTTCCATGTAACATCCGAGCGGTTTGCCTTTAGCAGGAATACCTTTCCGTTTTCAATCGTAAGCGTTCCAGTCTGCACATTAGTAATCTTTACTTCCTTTGCCGCCGCTTCCACTGCCGCAGGTGCCAGATCCAAAGGCACTGCCGAAAGCGGTGCCGCCGGAAATGCAAGCAAAGATGCCAGCAGAAGAGATACGATTCTGCTCCGTTTTTTCATGTTGCTGCTCCTTTCCATGTGATACAACCTATAGATTTTGCATAGCCCATTGATATCATACCACTTTCCTATGATAAACTCAATTCCTATTTTTCCACATTTAGGATAAATATCCGCAATGATGCAGCCGGGATTTTTCAAGGACAAAAGAAAATAGCCGCCACTATTCCCAGTAGTGACGGCACGCCTCTTATGAGGTAAACCTATTTTTTTATCAGATTTGATCGCAATCAGAATATCTCATTCCACAGCAACCTCATAATACCGCAGCCATTCTTTGTACACATCCTGTGATGACAAGCATGTATCCAGCAAATAACCTCTTTCTGTCTCGTATTCTTTCAAACCTCTGTAATAATACAGTTTGTGCCTTTCATCGATAATAAACGGTACGATTTGATATTTCAGGCATTCCTTAAACAGCAGCAGGCGTCCGACTCTGCCGTTTCCATCCTGAAACGGATGAATTTTCTCAAAATGATAATGAAATTCAATAAGATCTTCAAACAACACCGTCTCCTTCTGCCCATAATCCAGCAGCAGCTTTTCCATTTCTTTTTGCACTCTGCCAGGCGGTGTTGTTTTTGAATCCCCGACCATATTGGGGCGCTGCTTATAATCACCGACGCGAAACCACTCCAAATGGCTGTCCGACGTATTTGATTTTAAAATTGCATGGATATCCCGTATCAATTTTTGCGTCAAATCTTCCTCTGCATGGTCTAAAATATAATCAAAGCAGTGAAAATGATTGACCGTTTCTATAATATCGTCTACATTCGCCGGCTCCTGGCTGATACCGATGGTGTTGGTTTCGTATATATAACGTGTCTGCTCTTCGGTCAGCCTGCTGCCTTCCATATGGTTGGAATTGTATGCAAGCTTCACCTGGGTCTGATGATAAATCCCGCCTTTGAGACGCATCTTTTTTTCTTCTCTTAACCGATACAGTAATGTCATTCTGCTTTTTTTCTCCATATTCATAATTGATAGATCCCGCCATCTGTCCCTATTTCCACTTTCAGCGTATCCAGCCCGCTAAACGCCCCTTCATTGCCAAACAGGGTCTAATACCTGAAAATTTTTGACCGCAGTTTTTCCGGGTGATGCGGACTTTTTAATTCCGATGGGAGACAGCACCTCATTTGTTTAAAGCAAAATCTAACTTTATTATAACCGAAATACGCCATACAAACAAGCGACAAAAAAATCAGCCGCACCCGGAAATCCCGCCAAAGATTCCCAAGATGCGGCTTTTCATTCGTCTATTTCACATACTGTTTGATCAATCCTGTAACTGCTCGTAACCCTGACTGCATACAGCATAATCACATCGATCATCCTGCTGCAAGCGTCAGCTTTTTGCCAGTCCCCGCAGAAAATAAACCCAGGCTGCCTGGCAGAGCTTTCCCTGCCCCTTCGTTTCCTGCCTGGCACGTCGTTCGCATACACTGCATTTCTGATATAACCTTCACATTTCAGCCACATTGTCTAAACCCGCTCATTCTGGCTCATTTACAAACCAGCCCAAAATGCGCTACTTCTCCTTCTTATCCTCCCCGCCATATAACGGTACGTAAAAGATCGGCACAACCCGTTTGCCGAATTTGAAGTAAACAATTTTAAAATCCTCTAAGTTATAATACGATTTGCATTTCTGCTGCATTAGGTTTCGATATTTTTTATTTATCTTCATATACAAAATACCCTGTTGCGTGAAGTGTTGTGCTGCTGTTATTATTTTGAATAAATACACGGTACCTGCTTGATTTTGGAATAGTAAAATTATGTGATGCAGCTCCTCTGCCTCTCACATAATATGCATTTCCATTATCATCCATAATGCCCAAATCATAATATTTATCTGTTGGCGATACTGTAACGGACGCACATAATTTTTGACTTGTTGTTACATAATAGCTTCCACTAACAAATCTACATTCTGGTTCTACATACCAGTCCATATTATAATGAAACCCAGCAGTAATCGTCGAGATTTCTTCATCCGGCATAGTTACAATCTTAAGCCCTTCCCTATCCAAATCCTCAATCCGGCAATGATACTCAATCATCCCGTCATCCGCTACTACTGTCCTGATGGTAGACCCCTCTTCCACATTCACATAGTTTTCCGTATCCCTATAAACTACGTTATGAAGATCAGCTACTGTCTTCCCCGATGCATATGCAGTTGTCCCTGAAGCAAGTATAAACGCTGCCCCGAGCGCTGCTGTTACCAACTTGCCTGCTGATTTCATTAACCTATACTTTTTCACAAAATCCACTCTCCTGTCAATCATTTTTCTACTGATACATAAGGCTGAGACAAAAGCACTGTTTACTTGTTTTTTCTTATCATCGGGAATCAGTTTTGCGATACTATCAAAATATGCCTTTTCATTTTGCAGACTGCCGTTCATTTCGAGCACTTCCAGATCTGCCATGCATTCGCTCCAGAAATTGATTTTTCGGACAAGAATCCAGGCTGCCGGATTAAAACAGTGAACCATCATAACGACAACAGAAAACGCTTTGAATCCCAGATCCTTGTGCTTGTGGTGAGATACTTCATGAAGAAAAATCAGTTCCAGCTCTTCCCTGGAATAATCTCTCTCCGGCAGCAGCAGCCGGGGACGTATCCATCCAATCACACATGGGATATCAATCTCTACATTTCGGTTCAGCGGCATCATTCGATTCGCTACCCCAAGCCTTTGGCAGACGCTTTCATACAGCTTGACTGTCGCCTGGTTATACTCCGGGATGTTATCTGCAAGCTTTCTTCTCCATTGTAAGCGGTCGAGCGCCTGAAAAGCAATCAGAAATATCACAGTGACCGTCCAGAGAACGGCATACAGCCAAAGCTTGTTCGTAAGCTCCTTTGATCTTGCGAAAACCAGGCTCCACACTCCTGATTTTCCTCGAAATCCAGCCTGGTAAGTAAGTAATACTGCTACATATCCAATCGGCAGCACATACAGGATACAGATCGAACGCAGCATGGAATAGACTAATTTTGCATTTGCAATCATAAAAAAGCCCCGCAATAGCCACCATACAAAAAACAGCAGGGTACTTGTTACGGAGCTGATCAAGACAGCGAAAAATAACTGATTAATCAAAATCATCAATTTTTTTCTTTAGTTCCTTTCGCTCTGATTCGCTCAGCATATCTTTCTTACCAAACAATCCACATACAAACGCAGACATACTGCCTCCGTTCCAAAACTGAACGTAATCTTTCAATACATCGTCTTTGTATTCTTCTTTGTCAACTAATGGCTGATAATAGAAACATCTTCCTTTCCGATACATCTTTAAATAATCTTTTTTCACAAGTCGTGCAAGGAATGTTGATACTGTTTGCGTCTTCCAGTTTTTGCCATGTTGTGAATTGACCATTTCTGTAATCTCCTGCATCGATAATTCATGCGGACTGTCCCATACACATTTCATGACAACCTTTTCACAATCTGTAATTTCCTTTGCTCTCATACCTCCATCCTTTCTCAACCTTAGCAATAACCTACTACACTTGCTGGTTGCTTTCAACATTTATTTGTGGCTATAGTTTTAAAGCGCATAAGCGTGTTTAGCTATTTTCAAAAATATAACCGATTTTGTGTTCTTAGTATAGCTGAAAAAAAGCGAGAAAACAAGAGTATTTTACACATATTTTGAATGTTTTTTCAAAGATACATATTTTTTTGTCAGAACTTACGTTTGTACATCGACTACTATTGTATCTAAAAAAATACAATATGCTTGTTTTTTCGAGGTTTTTTTAGGGATTGGCGTTTACTCTTTTACGATGTATGTTGTTTTTCAAAAGTAGTTTATTTTGTTTTGTTGTATTGGAAATTTGAATGTTTTGTGGTGGGTTTGTTTGATGGGAGGGACGCCGGAGGAAGGGATGCGGGGCTGGCTTTCTGTTCCTTTTCCAAAATGTAAGGAGCTCTAAGCATCCTGCTGCCAAGCTGTGGCTGTGGACGGTCGCGGCACCTAGTTCGCTGCCTGCTGGCAGCTAAAGGTGCCGCTTGGCTGCGCCCCTGGTTGTTTTGCAGGATGCTAAGAGCTCCTAACATTTTTCCAACGTCACAGAAAGCCAGCCCCGCATCCCTTCCTCCGGCTGTTTCTTCCAAGTGATAAATAAATGACGATTCTACAGTAAAGTAGTGCCCCCAAACACGATGCTGTCAGCAATACACATTGCACTTTGTACTGTTCTTTCTTGTAGCACTTACGAAAAGCAGCCGGGTGTAGGGCTTGACTCTCCTTGGCGGCTTTGAAAGAATGCTTAGAAGCCCTTTGTCTTCTGCGGAGACACCAGGGACAAAGCCAAGCGCCACCTTTAGTTGCCGGCAGCGGACTAGAACGAACAACCCAAACCATATTGAGCTTGTTTTGTAGCACTTACGAAAAGCAGCCGGGAGAGAGGATGTGCCTCCCCTGGCTGCGGCTTTGGAAAAATGCTTAGAAGCCCTTAGTATTCTGCAAAACAACTAGGGGCGCAGCCAAGCGCCACCTTTAGCTGCCAGCAGGCAGCGAACTAGGTGGCGCGACCGTCCACAGCCACAGCGTCCCAGCAGAATACTTAGGGCTTCTTAGCATTCTGGAACGGACGCAGCCAGGGGAGGCACATCCTCTTTCCCGGCGTCCCTTCCTGTAAAAACTTACCAAAACACCTCAAAAGCCCCCTAAGATTCATCCGAGCAAAACACCATCCTCATAATACGCTCCGTCGCCTTCCCATCACACGATGCCATAAATCTCTGCCGGAACTCCCGGATCCGCTGCGGGTCAAAGCAGGTTTCCAGTTCGCGGATCTTTTCAATCAGCTCTTCATTCGTCCGTACAACCGGCCCCGGCGCAAGCTCATGATAATCATAGTAAAATCCCCGCCAGTCAAAATAGTCTTCCAGGTCATATGCATAAAAAAGCATCGGCTTTTCAAACAGCGAATATTCAAACACCAAAGACGAATAGTCCGAAATGCATATATCACTTACACAAAGCAGCTCGTCAATCGAAAGCTCTTTTGTCACATCCTTTGCAAAATCCGCGCAGTCAGGCGGAATCACTGGCGGATGGCTGACAAACGGATGATGCTTGCAGACAAGCACATAATCCTGCCCAAGCGCCTGTTTCAGCTTCTGGATGTCCAGCTTGTCGGGCGATGCCGCTTCTTTTGCGTGTCCGCGGAATGTCGGCGCATAGAGCAGCACTTTCCTGTCCCCCGCAAAAGGCACGCACTGTGCAAAATGCGCGTTTGCCGCCTGCAAAAACCGCTTTTGAAAAAAGACGTCCGTACGGCTGACCCCGGTTGCCCGAAAGCATTCTCTGCGGTCTTGCAGCATCATCGCCTCTTCATAAGCCCATGCAATATCCGGGCTTGACAAGGTCACGTAAGTCGTATTGCCATAATACGGATATTTGCGCATTTCCTCCGCCGTTTCTCCATATTTTAACTCCGCCGTACTGAATCCAAACCGTTTAAACGCCCCGCAGGCGTGCCAGGTCTGTGTCAGGATGGTCTCGCTGCGCATAGGGATACTGCCGATCACATTGCACCCTTCATTTAAAAAGACATACTTGGCGTCTGCTAAGTCTTTGAGCATCGCCGTACAGCGCCTTAAATATTCCAGTCGGCTTACAAAGCCGCTGCGCAGATAGTGCGTGTGAATGCGGTACGTTCCTTCTTTTTTTATTTTCTGATACAGCAGACGGAAGCTGTTCGATACCGACGGCTCCCTGACCTCTACAAACAGCACTTTGTCCTGCTGTATCGGCTTTGCTGCATGAAGGCGGTAAATTCCGCAAAACAGGACACGAAAGGTCAGAAACTTTACCGCGCCTGAAATTCCTTTTTTAATTTTTTTAACGGTCATCATTTTATCTAGCCCCTGATCTTTTATTCTTCCCAGATCATTATTGTTTTTCCCATTAATTTGTGCAGATCTGCTTCAAACGCATTGCGGATGTCCCTGCTGTCACGAACGACAAATTCCTCTCCGACAATATGTTCCAGATACGACAAAACCTGCGGATGTCTACGGTACAGCTCCATCAAGCCTTCGAAATCGGCACGCCCGCTGCGGCTGCTGCCAATCATACGCAGCCCTTTTTCCAGCACCATGCGTGTATTAAGCGGCACCAGCTCTTCGGAGACGCCGAGCAAGCCAATCGTACCTTCTGGACGGATGTGCGCGATAATCTGGCTGATTGCAGACTGCGCTCCCGTACCGCCTACGCACTCTAATGCATGGTCAAATGCAAGATCCTGCGGTAGCTGCGCTGCCAAAAACACCTCGTCTGCAAATGTAAAATAGCTTAACTTCTCCTCATGAACGCCGACGACATATACTTTCGTATCCGGGCACAGCACGTGCAGCAGCAGCGCTGTAATATATCCCAGATTGCCGTCTCCCCACACAGCCGCTTCTTTTCTGCGTGCGTGCGCCGTGCACAGCCATCGCTGCAATGCATGGTAGCTGACGCTTACAAGCTCTGTAAATGCCGCTACCGACGGATGGATCTTATCCGGCAGGCGAACTACCCGGTCGGCAGTGGTCTGTATATATTCCTGTAAAAAACCGTCCGTGCCGCTGGCGCGAAATCCAGAGCTGCGCAGGTAATTTTCAGCAATAAACGCATCCTGTTCGACTGGGAGGTTTGGAATCATTACGACCTCTTCCCCTACCCGAAACTGTCCCGCAGGATCATAAACCACACTGCCTGTGCCTTCATGGATCAGCGCCATCGGCAGCTTGTCGCGCAGGATCTGTTCTGCCCGTGTTCCCTGGTAATATCTCTGGTCTGCGTTGCAGATGGATAAGCGCAGCGGCCGCACGATCAGATGTTCATAGTCTAGTTCAATCTCATGAAACACCGTCTCAAACTGGCGCGGGCGCTTTAACTGATATACTGTATTTAACATCGTTCATCCTTTTCCATAAATAAATGCAGCGGCGGCTGTCAGCAGATCAAAGACTCCGCCACCTTCAAATCATACGGGTACGTTATCTTTATATTCGAAACCTCTCCCTGTACGAGCCGTACTTCCTCGCCCTTGATTACAAAAATCTTGCACGCGTCGGTAAGAATCTCTTTTTCCTGCGGTGTCAGGGATTCGTAGACCTGCTTTAGCTTTTTTGCCTTAAACGACTGCGGCGTCTGCCCTTGGTACATTACCGATCGATCCGGGATATCCGAGATCACGGTATGCGAGATGCTCTGCACAATCGTATCCGTCGCCGGGATCACCGTATCACAGGCGCCGTACTGCTGTGCCGCCTGGATATTTTCTTCCAAAATGCGGTGCGTCACAAACGGGCGCACCGAATCATGCGTCACAATCACGGTTTCCTCGTCTAACAGCTCCTGCTGCTCCAGATACCGGATCGAATTCATAATCGTCTCATTTCTCGTACTGCCGCCCTCAAGGACTACAATGCGTTCCTTCATCGGAATATACTTTTGGATCAGGTCTTTTGTATAACGCATCCACTGCTTCGGCGATAATACAAGCACCTGGTCAAATCCCGGATGAATTACAAATTTTTCCAGCACCAGCACCAGAATCGGCTTTCCTGCCACTTCCATAAACTGTTTTGGCTTTTCCACATTTCCCATGCGCGCCCCGACTCCGCCTGCAAGGACTACGCCAAATACATTCTTTTTCTCATTTCCATTATTGATTTCCATACGATTCCTCTTTTGCCACTTCCTTTCCTGCTTCCATTCGGTCGGCAAGCCGTTTTGTTACATTCCCGTCACACGCCGACATATACGCCTCGTAAAATGCTTCTGTTTCACATGCCGCCGCTTTGCTGTCCGCAAGCACGCGCCTGACCTCGCCTGCAAGCTCCTCCTGCCTGGTCACGATCTTACCCGGCAGCGTTTGATAGTCCAGGTAAAATCCGCGTTCGACCCCGTATGCTTCCATATCCGGCGCATAAAACAGCATCGGTTTTTTATAAATGCTGTACTCAAAAATAATTGACGAATAATCCGTAATCAAAAGGTCGGTCACCGGAAGAAGCTCGTCCGTCGTCAGCGTGCTGTTGTCATACGGGTATTTTCTCGCCAGATGCGGGTGGACTTTCATTATCAGCATCATATCGTCAGGAAGCTGCTCCTGTGTTTTTAACAAATCCTCATACTGCTCCAGCTTCGGGTCTTGCGGATATCCGCGAAACGTAGGCGCCCAGAGCACGATCTTTTTCCCCCGTGCGTCTGGATGCACGCGCAAAAACCGCTCTCTGCAAGCTCTCTGATAGGACTTTTTCAGATATTTATCCGTCCTGCACACCCCAAGCGGCAAAAAGACCTCCTTTGGCAGGCGCATCGCACTCTGAAAATGCGGCGCACATCCAGGCGCGCTGACCGTTACGATATCATAGTTGCGAAATACGTTTCCTTTATAAAACGACGGGATATCGCCCTTTGTGTCGTATCCGAATTTTTTAAACGCACCGCAGCCATGCCAGAGCTGGATAACCGTCGTCTCCGCCCGCTTTTTGCAGGAAGCCACCGGCAGAAAGTTGTCGCAGATCACGACATATTCCGCCCGTGCATAAGCATTCATAAAATGGATCATCCGAAAAAAAAGCCGCACGAATGATATGTTCTGATAATCGTCGTAGATCTCCACGATCTTTTTCGACCCTCTGCGCTTTAGCTCCCGCACAAGCGGCTCCATGCTGGGCGGCACGCTGTCATGGTGCGCATCTGCAAATACAACCAGCCCTTTTTCGATCTGCCTGTGCCTGCCCGCGTTGTATACAAGCGGAAGCAGCATATTTTGTATTGCCATTTTTACATACTGTCTGGCTACTAATTTAATATCCATTTTTTTATCATCCTTTGATTTTTAAGACAGGTTTTAGAGCGAATGCTTGTGTTGCTTTTATATGGAGGGACGCTAGTACTACAGCAAACAAATTTGAGTTGCTTTGGTGTGTTTTTACAGGAAGGGACGCCGGGAGAGAGGATGTGCCTCCCCTGGCGGCATCCGTTCCAGAATGCTAAGAATCCCTAAGTATCCTGCTGGTACGCTGTGGCTGTGGACGGTCGCGGCACCTAGTTCGCTGCCTGCTGGCAGCTAAAGGTGCCGCTTGGCTGCGCCCCTGGTTGCTCCGCAGAATACTAAGGGCTTCTAACCATTCCTCCAAAGCCGCCGCCAGGGGAGGCACATCCTCTCTCCCGGCTGCTCTTTGTAAGTGCTACGAAACAAGCTCGATATGGTTTGTTCGCTCTAGGAGAGGGAATTGGCACGCTCAACTAGTACAGCATTACAGAAATAACACAACCTCAGTTGCTTTCATACCAACAAACCACATGAACGTTTTAGTAACACTCACAAAGCACAGCCAGGAGAGGGGAGCGCCACACCCTGGCGGTGGCTTTGGAAGAATGGTTAGAAGCCCTTTGCCTTCTGCAAAACAACCAGGGGCGCAGCCAAGCGGCACCTTTAGCTGCCAGCAGGCAGCGAACTAGGTGCCGCGACCGTCCACAGCCACAGCGCGGCAGCAGAAGGCATAAGGCTTCTTAGCATTCTGGAATCGACGCCGCCAGGGTGTGGCGCTCCCCTCTCCTGGCGTCCTTCCTGAATTAATAAAAAGCAACACATACCACTATCGAATCACAATCGTATACGCCCCTTCATACCACCCTTCTAACTCCTTCACCGTCAAATAAGAAGTCGCCACCCAGTCTACCCCCATAGCAAACGCCCGCATCACATCCGAATACCGGTTATAAGAAAACAGGCAGCATTTAAGCTTTTGCTTTTTCACATATGCCATCACTTCGTCATCCAGCGCTTCCTTCGGCATAGATACCCACGTCACCCTGCGTTTTTTGCAGAACTTTCCGATGGCGTCCAGCGTTATTTTTTTCTCTTCGCGTACCTGCTTTGGCGGGATATAGTACATGATCTGTACAGGAAGCCCGGCTTCCTGCACCGTCTCCACATCGTATTTGCTTTGCAGGCGCAGCAGCAAATGCGCCTCCCAGTCGAAATTCTGTGTACAAAGCGAGCGAAACTGCTCGATCATCACAGCAAGCGCATCCTTATTTGGCTTTCCGATATCCAAAATCAGCCTCCATGCGCCAGGCACTTCCCGCATTCTGGCAAATAACTGCACAGCGTCCATCGTTTCATAGCTGCCGTACATCCTGCACTTCATAAAAGTGTCATAGTCCATGCCTTTTGGATACTGCTGCGGGTCTTTGCCCAGCTTTTCCAGCGTTCCCTTTGACCAGCCGTTTACGCAGACCAGCCTTGGCTGCGTGCCTTCCTGCTGGCTCTCGTTTGTCAGCCTAAGATCTGCTTCCAGCAGCGTAAATCCATTTTCCAGCGCATTTGCCAGTCCTTTTGGCGTATTCATATTTGTATAGCGCAGGCCAATGCCGCCCAGTGCGGCTGCTGCAAGGCGTTTAGAAAAGCCAGAAGGCTTTTTTAAGTGCAGGCTGCGGTTATTTTTCCATGCGGCGCTTCCGTAACGGCGGATAAACTGCTTTAACGGCTTTTGCACACTGTTTTTCAGCGCCTTCGAGCATGGGGCAACCCCTTGTTCCATGCTGCTTAATAGGCACTGTACAATCCGCTGTGGCTGGAACTGTTCACTTGTTAAAAAGCGTTCTGGGCAGCCGATCCGCTCACCCCAGAACACCATTTTCTCGTTCCATACAAGCCCGACACTTGAGATTCCAAGCGCATAGGCAATAATATTTGCGTGCATCCTACAGGCAATCACTCCCTGATAGGAAGCGATTGTGCGCACGAGCTGGCTGCTTTCCACCGGCCTTGGCGCGAGCAGACGGTCTGCCTGTGCTTCTTTTCCCATATACCGCAGGATCTCAAGCGCAAACTCATAATCCGAGCGCAGCCCGTTTACAAATAGCTGCCAGGTGTATCCTAACTCCTCCAGCCTTTGCGCAATGCCCTGCCACAGCTCCAACTGGACTTCGCGCGTAACCTGCGGGATGCCGTAATCTTCAAAAATACGGTGCCGCACGACTCCAAGCCCGATCACACTTGCTTTTGCATCCTTTTCGATCCCATACGCCTGCGGTGTAAAAACTGCCGGGTCGACCGCAAAAAAAGCTTTGCTGCCGCCCGGCTTTAAATAATCCCTGCGCAGCGTTTCCAAATCGTCGCGGACAGAGATGCCTTTGACGCAGTCATAATTTAACGCCTGCGCAAGCCTTACGCAGCGCGCGTCATCGCCGTCATAGCCTTCGACGCCGACACTGTTGAAAAACACCGGGATCCCGCATTCCTGCGCCAGATCCAGCAAGTCCGGGACAAACCTGTGAAATTCCTCCTGGCGGTATTTTATCAGCCCGCCGCCGTCAAATATCATAATGTCCGCCTGCCTTGCCAGCGCAAAATCCTCGCTCTGAATGTCATAGTGCTGCAACACATAATGCTGGCAGGACAGGCGCGGAAGCGCCTGCCTGACCAGATACTGCGTATTGTCCGCGATCACCTGGTCGCCCAGGTTGCGGTTCACAATCTGTATCAATAATATCATTGCTTTTTTTCGGTAAATCCGTTTGCGATATGGCCTTTTAAACATGCAATGTCCTCTGTACCGTTACGGAACCGCTCGATACCCCGCTCGCATTAATTAAATGGACCGTAATCGTCTGCTCCGCATACGCTTCCGGTAACTGTATCGTATAAATATACCCGTTATAAGCCTGGTTAAAGACACCTGTCTGTGACGTATAATCTACCCCGTCAATATTGACAACAAGCGTCCCTGCCTCTTTCGTAAGCACGTCCATCGTCTGTGTCAGCGTCGTAATCTCACTTGTGAGTACGGAAGGCGTTTCCGGTGCTACGACTGTCGGTACATAATCCGTAACGGCATGTTCGGTCACTTCCGCAATTTTGCCGCCGCTTCTTGCCACAGTATAGACTTTTTCGCCTGCCGTTAACGGCTCTGTCAGCGGAAGGCTGAACTGTCCAAGGCTGTCTAATGTGACACGGGTACTCTTGCCGCGTACGACTACGTTTACCTCATAGGTCGGCAGCGTATCTCCCTTCACCTCTGTGCTGTTGCTGTAGACTGTCTGTACTCTTGTATCCGCATTTGTAACATAATTTTCATACGGCTGTACGGTTACGAGCGCCGGTGCGCTTGTCCGCGCCTGCCCGTCTTTGACGTCGTTTGCCATTACGGAAATCACCTGTCCTGCCGCAGCGGTGCTCGTCTGCACGGCAAACGTGCCGTCTGCCTGGATCTCGCCGTTAAACTCACGGTCACCGATTCTGACCGTAACCGTTCCTGACTGGCTGACATTCGTCACCTGTCCGTACAGGAAGTCTTCAACATCACACACTTCCTGGATAACCGGTACGTTTGGCGCCGCTTCTTCTGTTTCAACTGCAACGGTACCGCTTCTTCTGCCGGATTTATCCAGTGTCACAAATTTTACAGATACGCCTGCGTTTTGTACTGGCAGCGCCATCTCAAAATTATTTCGAGACAGTGTGCATTCGACCGTATTGATGGTTCTTGACTTGCTGTACAGCTCGGATTTTTCATACAGTGCCTTGTCCTGCGCAGATACATAGACATTAGACCCTATTACCGCTACGACTGCAACCGATGACCCTGTAAAGAAGCCGTTGGCTTTCTCTGATTTATTCGTATAGGAGCTGACTACCGGAGCATCCGGCCCGTTTTTAAATACGGTTGTAGAAACCGCCTTGCTCTGTTTGCCGTTTTCATCTGTACAGTATACCGATACGATGCTTCCTGCCGGCATACGCTCTACCGTACAGGTGTAGGTGCCGTCTTCTGCTACTTCTGCTTCATACGTATTGCCGTTTGCATCGATATGCACGGTCAGGCCCGGCTTTGCCTTACCTGTAACGGATGATACTTTATTGCTGATCTTGTTTACGGTCGGCGCATCGACTGCATCCGGGTTGATATTTGTAATGTGGATATATTTTACAATCCGGTTGCCGGACGGATCTTGTGCCAGTACCGAATAAACGCCGTTTTCCTGTACGGTGAAATATCCGCGCGTAACGTTTTCGGCTGTTTCCCATACCGCGCTGTCTGCTGCTTCCTGTCCCGCTGTCCACTTAAGCTGTGCAATGCCGGAACGATCGTTTGCCTGTACCTTGATATCTACCGGCAGCTTAGTCTCCTCAGACGCCGTAGCGGAAACGACAAGCATCGGCTTTAAGGTGTCTGCCTGTTCCATCTCTCCGGCTTCGATAAACTGTGCCAGGTAATACGCAAACGTCTCGTTGCTGCTTAACAGTCCCTGGAACCACTGGCGCATTGCCGCGTCCGTCTGTGACAAGACGCTCGAACGCACGACATAAGGACGGTCGGTATCAAACTTAACGTTCCAGTTGTGGTCGGTATCGACAGATAAATTGCCGAACTCCTGCTGCTGTCTGATAAATTTCGCAAGATGCACATAAGCAAGGTCTGATTTTCCAAGCAGCTTTTGCGAAGAAATCACGCCTGTCGCATCCGTATTGCCAGGAATTGTATGGCTGACCAAAATCAGCCTCTGGTCGTCTGTAATCGGCTGTCCGTTGTAGGTCATGCTGACCACGCGGTTTGCATAAGCATCCTTTTGTTCCCCGGACTTTGTATAGCGTGCCGGCTGGGTCGCGTCGATCGTATATTCAACGCCGTCAAATACGGCAAACGAGCTCCAGTCTTCCAGCCAGTCGGACGCTGCGATCGAAGAAGCGCCGCGCTCTTCCAATAGCTGCTGCAATACCGCATCCGATGCAATCGTACCGTTTGCAGGCGCATAGACGCTTGCCGACCATTCCAGCAGCTCCCGAAGCTGCGCGCCGCTGATCCAGTAGACAATATTGTTATTGTGGTTATCCTGCTGCATATTCAGGATATCCTTCATCGTAATGCTGCCGTTTAAGCTGATATTGTCCTCTGCCGACTGGCTGCCGCTGAGCGTATATTTGGTCATCGCAACGACCGGGCAGTCCGCGTACATGCTCTTTCCTGCGCCGCCTGTGTAAGCAAGCCCGTACTGGATCTTGGACTCATTGACAAGCTGGATCGCATAGTTGTCTTCTAGCAGTGCAAAATAGCTGTTAATGCGGTCGTCAGAGCCAAACGTTCCTACGACTTCTTTTAACGACTCGTTTACCACGTCGATCTCAGGCTCCTGTGACTCTAAAATCACATTGCTGGACGGCGTATCTTTGGACACCATCCGAAGGCTTGCCGCGGAGTCTGCGACTTTGATCTGCCCGTCGTCCGCGATCTCTAGGTTCAGGTCGATAATGCCGATTCCCGCACCGTGGTCTTTAATCATCGTAACTGCTTTGCCGTTCATAAGCCCGGTCTTTTTGTCTACATTCGGCAGACGGTAGTAAACTGCGGACGCGCTGTCTGTGGACGGATAATTTTTATGTCCGTGCCCTGCTACTACGGCATCTACATTTGCCAGCTTGGTCAGTGCATAGACAGCATTATCGCTGTCCGCCGCCGGATTTGCATTGCCAAATGAGGAATGTGCGATGGCAATTACAAGATCTGCGCCCTGTGCCTTTAAATACGCCGCCTGCTTTTTTACCGTATCCACGATCGGCAGTGCGATCAGGTCTTCCTTACAGTTGGAATACGAGGACATCGACGGAACGGTAACGCCGATCAGGCCGATCTCTACGTTTACAGACTTGTTTTTGCTCGTCTTTAACTGCTTTGAGATCATCTTTGTCTCTTCCCATGCCGTTTCTCCGGTGTCCGCGAGTACAATATTGGACAGTACGCATTTTTTCTTAAGCCCGGACAGCTCAAGCTGCTTGTCAATATATTGGTATCCATAGTCGAAGTCATGGTTGCCGAGCGTAATCGCGTCATAGTTGACCATCGTCATCGCCTTATAGATCGGCTGTACGGCGTCCTCCCCTGACTTCTCCTTAATATAATCTGCTGCATAACCGTATACCGAATCTCCGGTATCTACGGTCATCGTGTTGCGGGTGCCGACTTCCTGGCGCGCCTCTTTAATCAGCGTATAAACCTGCGCCAGGCTTCCCGGCTTTTCGCTTGCCGTGTCATAATGCATGGTAGATACCTGTCCGTGCAGGTCTGTCGTAGAAATAATCCGAAATGCCGCGGTGTGGGGCTGCGGCTGTTTATCTGTTTGTTTCTTGGCGACAGCCTGTACTGCCGCCTGCGGACAGCTCATCCATACGAGCGCAATTACTAACAGCATGGATATCCACCTGCTCCGCTTCTTTGTTCCTAATCTGCTCATAATACTTCCTAACTCCTATTCTAAGTACCGAACTTCTACTGCAAACTGCTTTCTATTTTTTCTTATGTCTGTTCCGGTATGCCCTTGCCCAGTCCTTGAGCGTGACGTCCTCCAACTGCTTCTCCAGCTTGCGGATCTTTGCGATTTCCTCTGGTAGCGCGCCTCCGTTTTCTTTTTTCAGGCGTTTTTCCAGCGTTGCCGCTTTCTTTTTAAATTTGTTGCGTTCCTCCAAAAGCCCCCGGTTCTGGTGCAGCCATTTTTCCAGCGTCCAGTGCATCAGCTCATTTTGCCAGCGGCGTGCCTCTTCTTCTGTATATGCGGTTTTCTTCACCTCTGCGATCGGCAGCGTGCTGTCCTTTGTTTCCTCGATAAACTGCTGGATGCTTTTCGTCAGCGCTTCCCTGGTCGGCAGATGCTCGTTCTTGTTTGCCGGCGGGCTGTTGTAGTCAAAATCAATATTCCCGGCAATAAAATCCTTGTCCGCGACATTGTGCACCCAGTTATAGTACGGCGCCCATCTGGACGTATTGCCGGCATCATTCATATTGACAATCGACAGCACCGGCGTCTCCATCGCCAGGCACGGCAGCGATACATGCAGCCTTCTTGTCACGACAAACCTGGCATTTTGGTACTGCGTCAGCGTATCCTCCACAGCCGCAAAGCGCTCCTCCATCGTGGCGTCCGACTTGCGGTAATCACAGTGGTGGGTCATAACGCGGATCTCCAGCCCGCTGTCTTTTAACCACTCCCTTGCCGCGGCTTCCAGCTCCGGCTTTAAGTCTACCAGGCAGACATACGTGCCTGCGTCCTTCGTCTTTTTCTGCTTTGGAAGCGTCAGCGTAATGCAGCCGCTGAAATAGCAGTCAAAGCCCCGTTCCGTAAAAAAGTCCAGCGTCGTCTGGTCGCGGCAGCCAACCGGCCCGTTTGCGCGGAAAAAATCGCCTCCGATTCCCTGGAGCCACTCGTCCTGGATCGGAGAAGCCTTTCTGTAAATAGTATAATTGTTCATATGCATACTGACCAGCTTCGGCACGATACACTCTGCCGGCGGCCAGTTCCACTTCTGCCACATCCACCAGGCGCTCATAATCACGCCGACCGGCTCGTTGTCCTCTGATTGGAACGAATCGATATTTTCCCGCTCCACCAGATAATCCACATGCGGCAAAAACTGCGCCGATGCATACGCCTGAATATCATCTCCCAAATTCATCGTCGTCTTATGCATCAATACTCCATATTTCATTACTACCTCCATTCCGCTGCACTGTCAGGCTTCATGCTTGCAGCCAGCCTTGTAAACATTTCCTTAAGCCCCACGGTCGGCTTCCATCCAAGAGACGCAAGCTTCGTACTGTCCAGTGCAATGACCATCTCTGGATTATAGCCAAACGATTCCACATCGTCCGGCATATCAAACGTTACCTGAATGCCCGCCTTGTCAAAGGTATCGCATACGAGCTGCGCCATATCCGCAATGGATATTTTGGTATCCATATTGGTCACGTTGTAGGCTCCTCCAGGCTCCCCCTTTAATAAAATCAACAGCATCGCCGCTACCGCGTCTTTTGTGTAGCAATAGCTGCGCACCGTCTGCCCTTTTGTATGCAGCACAATGTCCTTTTTTTCGAGCGCACATCTGGCAAATTCCGCAAACACCCGCCCGTCGTCATACGTCACCCCCGCGCCAAACGTCTGGGACAGCCTTGCGATCTTTACCGGAACATCGTACTCTGCCGTATAAGAAGCACAAAGGCATTCTACCATGCGCTTGCCTTCTGAATAGCTGCTGCGCACCTTAAGCGGATCGATATACCCGCTGTAGGACTCTGCGATCAGCCCTGCATCCTGCGACGGCGTCCCGTATACCTCCAGCGAGGACAGATACAAAAATCCTTTCGCCTGCTTTTGCTTTGCAAACGCAAGCATATTTGCCGTACCGTTTACGGCCGTTAAAATCGTCTCTACCGGATTTGTCACAAAATACCTCGAGCTTGTCGCACTTGCCCCATGTATCACATAATCTATGTCGTGCGCGCATTCCGGCACTTTGGACACATCCCCGTACACAAGCTGCAAATCACCGCGTGACAGCAGCCCGCCAAATACCTGCCCTGCTTTCTGCTCGCTGCGCACGAGCGCAAAAATACGGGTATTTGTCCCAAGCACGCGGTTGCTGCACAGCAGTGCCTTAATGATCTGAGAGCCCAAAAGCCCCGTCGCCCCTGTGACAAATACCGTCTTGTTTTTTAATAGCTCAAACGGCACCATCCCGTCTTGCAAAAGCTGCTCCAGATCTTCCTGCAATACCGCGTCCTGCGGGCTTTCCAAAACCGGAGCATCTGTTTTTTGCCTGTAATCCACGTTCCTATCCTCCATCTATCCTGTTATTCGTTACTGCTGCATGAGAATGCCTATTGTCATTCTTCCCTGTTTCACTGCTTTTATGCGGTAAAACCTCTATGCCTTACGGTGCTTGTGTTTATTCATACGCGTCTCAATCCGGTTTGTAATGCCAAGCCCGAACGCCTGCTCGTTTTCCTTATACTGGAGCAGCGCGCGGAACATATAGACGTCTTCCGGCGTCGTGACTTTGATATTGCCGCGGTTGCCAGGCACCATATGCGCCTGTTTGCCCTGGCTGCGGATAATCGTGCAGGCGTCTACCATATTTTCATAGCGCTGCGGCGTATCGCGGATCGCATCGTGTGCCGCTATGATGTCTTTTAAGTAAAAGCTCTGCGGCGCCTGTGCCGCAAACGTATCCTTGCGGTACGGCACAGATTCGACACACTGCCCGTCATGGCTTAGAAGGATCGTCTCATAGCACGCGGTACACGTGATCGCATTGCCGTTTTCCTTAACGCCCGCAATATTGTTGGAGATCACTTCATAGGAGACAAACGGACGCACGCCGTCATGCAGCAGCACGATCGAATCGTCAGGATTTTCCGCCTCTGCCCGTTTAAGCGCATTGTAAATCGAATCCTGCGCGGTCGTCCCGCCGGGAATAATCGCTGCTGTCTTGTTCAGCCTGTACTCATCCACCAGCTCCTGCATGTACCCGATATATTCTTCCAGCACCGAGATATAGATCTTATCAATCTCGTCGTGATACTGAAATAACTGCAACGTATGGACAATCACCGGTTTCCCGTTAATCTCCAAAAACTGCTTCGGTATACCAGAGCCCATACGGACGCCGCTGCCGCCTGCAAAAATAATTGCGATATTCATTTGTTTTTCCTCCATAATTATACTGCACCGATTAAATCTGCGCCGGTTTAAAGTCCAGCGCCTCCAGCTCTTTATTGATCGCCGCATCTGCCGCCAGGTCTTTTTTTACCGACTCTGGAAGCTGCCCTAAAATAATCCAGTCAATTACCCGGTCGGACGCATGGCTGTCAATATAGTCAAAATGCTTTTCCACATACTCTTCTACTTTTGGATATTCAAAATCTTTTTCTGCAATGGCTTTTAACACTTCGTCAAACGTAGCGCACACCTTGCCCGGCGCGGACTGCTCATAAGCCCGGTGGAATCCTCTCGAAAAAGAATATTGGATTTTATCAAATGCAAAAAACAGCATCGGCTTTTTCATCAGCGAATATTCAAAAATATTCGAGGAATAATCTGTAATCAGCAGCTCTGTAATGTAAAACAGGTCGTTAATATTCGGATATCTGCCTACATCCACAAACCTGTCCCTGTATTTATCCGCAATCGGCACCTCGGAAGCTACCCAAGGATGCATCTTAAACAGCACGACATATTCGTCGCCGCAAAGCTTATAAAGCTGCTCAAAGTCAATCAGCTCATACGGATAATGCGCGTTTGCCTTGTTCGTCCCGCGGTAGGTCGGCGCAAACAAAATGACCTTTTTATCTTTGCACATCGGATATTTGTCGTACAGTTCCTTTGTCTTTTTGG
Organism: Eubacteriaceae bacterium; assembly: GCA_910574915.1. GTDB lineage: Bacteria > Bacillota > Clostridia > Lachnospirales > Lachnospiraceae > Eubacterium_J. The sequence goes on along the minus strand of CAJTCR010000021.1, from coordinate 19,289 downwards.
CACGGTACGCTTCATCCAGATATTCGTCAATCCTTGGCATCCCGGTCGGAAGCACCTGCGAATCATTAATGCCCCATACTTCCGAGAAGAAATGCGCTATATTTTTAGAACCCGAGATCCCGTATTTATACTGCCTATGGCAGCTATACGGCGCAGGGCATCCGATATGCCCCCAGCGGCTGTAGCCGGACGACTTAAAGCCTGCCCCGGCGTGCCATAGCTGGACGAGCGTCGTATCTTTATCTAAAATCAGCCAGTCCAGTACCGGCGCATGGTCGTCCAGAAAAATAAAATCACTCATCGCCATCTTTTTGAGCATATCCATCCAGCTCTTAATCCCCTGGCGCGGGTTGGTCACCGAGGAACGGTACGATTCCACTATAATATAATCCTTGTCCATACCGCGTGCAAGCATACGGTCTTTGACCGCCTTTAAATTGGTGCTGATGCTTGTACTCTGCTCCGACATAAACATAACGACAGGCTTGCTGCTCTTATGCTTATATTTTTTCCGGTATTTCCAATACATATCCACTTTCAGCGGTTTATTGATCTTGGAATATTTCTTTTTTAACTGCTCCTTTGGATGAAAGCCTTTTTTTGCCGCGTGTACGACCGGAGCACTGATGCCTGTGCGCCCTCCGGCAAGCACATACATAATAAACGGAAGCCCCTCGTCCCCTTCGGTCACATAAAAGGTCACCGAATATACTTTCGCGCGCCCTCCATATAAAAAGTTTCTGGAAGCGCTGCTCATATCCTTTACGAGCGATTCCGCAATCTCTGCCTTTGCCATCTGGCGCTTCTTCTGGCAGATCACCATTGAATAAGTACCCTGCGGGAGGCATAACCCGTTCCCAGGATTGGTAATATTGATCTTAAGCTTATACGTATCTCCTTCGACCGCGGTCACCTTAAGCTTTGCTTTCGGCTCAAACAAGCCGTTAATCAAGTAAAAGGACAGCTTGCTGTCTTTGTCCGCATCCTCGGCAAATGCAACCTTCACTTCGAGATGGAGCCAGATCCGCTCCCATGTCAGCTTTGTAACTCTGGCAGTGATCTGCCGCCTGCTAATCAGATTCTCCATGTTAGTCTATTCTCCTTATGTTAATACTAAATTAAATATACCACTTCTATACCATTTTCCTGCATCAAATCTGCATCCAGAAGAAAAGTGCCTGGCACAGCTCTTTTGTTCCTTCATAGTTCTTTATAGTTTTTTACATAATTGGATTTATTATAACAGAAAATACGAAGATTAGCAATCGGGGAACTTTTTACATTTTTTGGGGGATATTGTGCGGATATTTGTCAGAGTTTACATTGTATTTGTTTTGGTTTCACGGGGAGGGACGCCAGGAGAGAGGATGGGCACCCCCTGGCGGCGTCCGTTCCAGAATGTTAAGACGCCCTAAGCATTCTGCTGATACGCTGTGGCTGTGTCCGGTCGCGGCACCTAGTTCGCTGCCTGCCGCCAGCTAAAGGTGCCGCTTGGCTGCGCCCCTGGTTCCCCAGCAGAATGCCAAGGGCGTCTAAACATTCTTCCAAAGCCGCCGCCAGGGGGTGCCCATCCTCTCTCCTGGCTGTTCTTCGTATGTGGAACTAAAACAAGTTCTAAATGGTTTGTTTTACACAAAAAACGGGGGGGAATTGAATTATAACTTACTCGTTAGTCTTATCCTCTGTAGTACTAATATTGGCACAAGCCAGGCAATCTACAAGCTTACTTTCTAGCTGAATGGAGCAAAGCAAACCACATAGCGTTTATTTTCGTAACACTTTTGAAGAACAGCCGGAAGCGAACTACAGCGAACAAACCATATTGAGCTTGTTTAGTAACACTTACGAAAAGCAGCCGGGAGAAAGGATGGGCATCCCCTGGCTGCGGCTTTGGAAGAATGCTTAGAATCCCTTAGTATTCTGCAAAACAAACAGGGGCGCAGCCCAGCGGCACCTTTAGCTGCCAGCAGGCAGCGAACTAGGTGCCGCGACCGTCCACTGCCACAGCGTAACAGCAGAATATTTAGGGATTCTTAACATTCTGGAACGGACGCAGCCAGGGGATGCCCATCCTCTCTCCCGGCGTCCCTTCCTGTAAAAATTAACCAAAGCAACTCAAAAAAGCCGCACTCCTGAAATCCCACTTCCAGTCATACGGCTTTTTCTTTATATCCTTTTATCTGCCAGGCACACCCTATCCCTTCCCGCTCATCTTCTTATACTCTTCCAATCTGAAAGCCGCATCCGCAGCCGTCTTCTCAAACAGCTCCTGCGCGTGCTGCGGGAACTGGCGTGCAAGTGCGGCGTAGCGCACCTGCCCAAGCAGGAATTCCTGGAAATCTCCGGTTGGGTCTTTGGAGTCCAGTGTAAACGGATTTTTGCCTTCTTTGATCCGGTCTGGATCGTAACGGTACAAGTGCCAGTAGCCTGCCGCGACTGCCTGTGCCATATTGTCCATGCTCTTGCCCATGCCGCACTTTAACCCGTGGCTGATACATGGCGCATAGGCGATAATCAGGGAAGGCCCGTGATAATTCTCTGCTTCCCGGATCGCTTTTAACGTCTGGTTCTTATCCGCGCCCATCGCAACCTGCGCGACATAGATATTGCGGTACGTCATCATCATCCTGCCCAGGTCTTTTTTGCCGGACTTTTTGCCGGACGCCGCAAATTTTGCCACTGCCGCGGCAGGCGTGGATTTGGACGCCTGTCCTCCGGTATTGGAATAGATCTCGGTATCAAATACGAGCACGTTGACATCCTCGCCGGATGCAAGCACCTGGTCTAAGCCGCCGTAGCCGATATCGTACGCCCAGCCGTCGCCGCCGATCATCCAGATCGAACGTTTCACGAGGTAGTCTTTGTTTTTTTGTATTTCCTTTAATAAGCGCACGGTCTCCGGCTCCCCGCCAAGCGGCGCGTCTTCCCGCAAGATACTTGCGAGCACTTCCTGCACCTGTTCGGAGGCTTCTTTCGACGCTTCGCCTTCTTCCCGTACCTGTATCCAGTGCGCAAACGCGTCATGCAGCGTCGGCGCAGAGGTTTCGAGCCCTCTGCTTAGCAGCTCCTTCATATTCTGCTCAATGCCGTCCCGGATCTGACGTACGCCCAGATACATGCCGTAGCCGTATTCCGCGTTGTCTTCAAACAGCGAATTTGCCCAGGACGGGCCATGTCCGTTATGGTCGCACGTATAAGCAGTCGTTGGTGCAGAGGCACCCCAGATCGAAGAGCATCCGGTCGCATTGGCGATCATCATGCGGTCGCCGAACAACTGCGTGACGAGCTTGATATAAGCCGGCTCCCCGCAGCCTGCACAGGCACCGGAAAACTCCATAAGCGGCTGTCTGAACTGGCTGTCCTTGACCGTACGTCCTTCAAACAGCGCGCCCTTATTCGCAACCTTGCTGACCGCATAGCGCCAGTTTGGCACCTGTTCTTGTGTCTGTGTCGCCAGTTTTTTCATAACAAGCGCTTTTGGCTGCGCCGGGCAGACGTCCGCACAGTTGCCGCAGCCGGTACAGTCCATCGTACTAATCTGCACACGAAAGTCAAAGTCCTCAAGCCCTTTGCCCCGTGCCTTCTGTGTCCGAAACGCTTTTGGCGCTGCTGCTTTTTCCTGCGCATCCAGCAAAAACGGCCGTACACAGGAATGCGGGCAGATAAACGAACACTGGTTGCACTGGATACACGTCTCTACATTCCACTCCGGCACATTGACCGCGATGCCGCGTTTTTCATAGGCAGACGTACCGTTTGGAAACGTACCGTCCTCGATGCCGCGAAAAGCACTGACCGCAAGCGCGTCACCCTCCTGGCGGTTCATCGGACGCATCACCTGCGCTACAAACGGCGGCTCTTGGATGCCGTCCTCCGTTTCGTGCTGCCCGTCGTCTTCATCAAGCTGCTTCCAGTGATCCGGCACTTTGATTTTGACAAGGTCGGTAAATCCATGCTCAATCGCCTTATGGTTCATCTGGATCACCGCTTCGCCCTTTTTGCCGTATGCCTTTACGACAGCGTCTTTTAAATATTTTTTTGCTTCTTCTTCGGGCAGGATCTTTGCCAGCTTAAAAAACGCGCCCTGCATAATCATATTGATGCGGTTGCCAAGCCCAATCTCTTCGGCAAGCTTGATCGCGTTGATACAGTAAAACTCGATCTCTTTTTCCGCAAGCTGGCGCATCATGCTTTTTGGCAGATGCTTTTCTAATTCCGCGCTGTCCCACATACAGTTTAATACGAATGTGCCGCCCTGTTTCAAGCCGCACAGCAGGTCATAGCTGCCGACAAACGACTGGTTATGGCAGGCGATATAGTCCGCCTCGTCGATCAGGTACGCGGATTTAATCGGCTGGGTACCAAACCGCAGATGCGACGTCGTAAGCCCGCCTGATTTTTTGGAATCATAGGCAAAATACGCCTGCACATACTGCTCGGTATGCTCTCCGATAATCTTGACCGCCTGCTTGTTCGCGCCGACTGTGCCGTCCGAGCCAAGGCCCCAGAATTTGCACCGCACAGTCCCTGCCTTTGCCGTAATAATCCGCTCGCCGCACGCAAGAGACGTATGCGTCACATCATCGTCGATGCCAACGGTAAATCCGGTCTTTGGCGACGGGCTTTTCAGATAGTCAAAGACTGCCTTGATCTCCGCCGGCGTCGTATCTTTAGAACCGAGCCCAAAGCGTCCGCCGATAATAAGCGGCTCGGCATCGGTGCCGTAATAGCAGTTTCTGACATCCATATAAAGCGGCTCTCCGGGCGCACCCGGCTCTTTTGTACGGTCTAATACCGCAATCCGCTCCGCCGTCTTTGGCACCGCCCTGCGCAGATGCTCTGCCGAAAACGGACGAAACAGATGCACTTTTACAAGACCGCATTTTTCTCCCTGCGCATTCAGATAATCAACGGTTTCTTCGATCGTACCGCACACAGAGCCCATCGCCACGATTACATGCTTCGCCTGCGGGTCGCCGTAATAGTGAAACAGCCCGTAGCTTCTGCCCGTCAGCTCATTGATCCTTGCCATATACTCCTCGACGATCGGCACGATCCTTTCATAAAACGGGTTACATGCCTCACGCGTCTGAAAGTAAATATCCGGGTTCTGCGCCGTTCCCCTTGTCACCGGATGGTTCGGCGACAGCGCGCGGTCGCGGAATGCCTGCAACGCTTCCTGGTCGATCAGCCTGCCCAGATCTTCATAAGAAAGCGCTTCGATTTTTTGTACTTCATGCGACGTGCGAAAGCCGTCAAAAAAATGAATAAACGGCAGGCGCCCTTTGATCGCGGCAAGATGCGCCACCGGAGCCAAGTCCACGACCTCCTGCACCGAGCCGGACGCCAGCATCACGCAGCCTGTCTGCCTTGCCGCCATTACGTCCTGGTGGTCGCCGAAAATATTCAGCGCCTGTGCCGCAATCGAGCGGGCACTGACATGAAACACGCCCGGAAGCAGCTCCCCGGCTGTTTTAAACATATTCGGGATCATCAGCAACAGGCCCTGCGATGCCGTAAACGTCGTCGTCAGCGCGCCCGCCTGCAAAGAGCCGTGAAACGCACCCGCAGCTCCTGCCTCAGACTGGAGCTGCGCGACTTTTACGATCTGCCCGAATATATTTTTTCTGCCGTTTGCCGCCCACTCATCGACCACTTCTGCCATTGTAGAAGACGGCGTAATCGGATAAATCGCCGCCACGTCCGTAAACGCATATGCGACATAAGCTGCGGCAGTATTGCCGTCAACCGTCATTTTGATCTTTCCCATATGCTCCCTCCTACAGCCTGCTGCCGTTATCGACCCATTCCTTGGCATCCTCGACTGCGCTCGTCTTTGGCACAGAAACGTAGGACTTTGGAGCATAGTAATCGGTACCCGCCCACGCCGCAGTCGACTCACTGTCAGACTGCGAGACTTTGTCAAGGCGCTTGTTGTCAGCTCCTGTGAGCGGCTTAGATTTTTGATTGTCTGTAGAACCATGCATCATAAAACATTCCTCCTGTCACTTGCTGCACAATGCAGCTTGATTTTTAATAATTTCCTATCTTACTGCATCTAGCTTGTCCAGACATGGAATAGTTTATACCTTCAGGCAAAAAACTGTGGCAAATACTCTCTATGTACCCTTAACAGTTCATCAACTACTACATTTGCAAGCGCGTCGCTTGGGCAAAGCGGATTGACATTCAGCGCTGCGACTGCAAGATTTTTATCTCCTGTCACTGCCGCCTGCACCGTCATCCGCTCAAAAGCTTTCATCATCTGCACATACCCGCTGATCGGCAGCTTCAGCGCTCCTGTCGCCAAAGGCTTCGGCCCGTCTGCCGTAATGCGGCACGCAACCTCTACGGCGCTGTCCTCAGGCAGGTCGGAAATCGCCCCGCGGTTTCTTACATCCACATACTGGATATCCCCTGTATCGTTATAAATAGACTGAATCAGGCTGCAGGCTGCGTCCGAATACTTTGCCCCGCCCCGCATTGCAAGCTGCTGCGGCTTCTCATCGAGTTCTTCGTTTGCATACAGCTCAAACAGCTCCGCTTCTGTTTTGCTGACCACTTCTGCGCGTACGGTGCCTTTTTGAAACTGTCCCAGCTCTTCTTCGAGCTGTTCCTTTGTAAAGAAATAATAGTTGTGGTAAGGGCATGGAATCGCCTGAATGCCCTGGATAAACGCCGGAGAATACGGCAGGGAGACAAAATTTTTCATCTGGATCGTATCTTCACCCTTTAAATTCGCGTATTTGTACAACAGCTCCTCGAACCTGGACACCCCATTTACAAACACATCCGTCGCAAAGATAAAATGGTTCACTCCCTGGATCTCCATCGTGACTTCCTGTTCTTTGACGCCGAGCATTTTTGCAAAACCGTCTACCATATTGACCGGGACGTTGCAAAGCCCGATCGCCTTTTGAAAGCCTGTATATCGGATTACTGCCTCTGTCACCATGCCCGCCGGGTTCGTAAAGTTAATCAGCCATGCGTCTGGACAGAGCTTTTCCATATCTTTTACAATATCCAAAATCACAGGAATCGTACGAAACGCTTTAAACATGCCGCCGGCGCCGTTTGTCTCCTGTCCGATCATGCCGTAGCTAAGCGGTATCCTTTCATCCAGTACACGTGCCGCAAGCCGCCCGATCCGCATCTGCGTCGTCACAAAATCCGCGCCGGCAAGCGCTTCTTTTCTGTCATAGCTTAATTTAATTTCCATAGGCACTCCGGCTTTTTTTACCATTCGCTTTGCCAGCGCACCGACGATTTCCAGTTTTTCACGCCCCTGATCGATATCTACCAGCCAAAGCTCGCGTACCGGAAGGGTATCGTAGCGTTTGATAAACCCTTCTACCAGTTCCGGTGTGTAGCTGCTGCCGCCGCCGATCGTTACGATTTTAACAGATTCTTTCTTTTTCATACTTCGTCTCCTTTCAAAAATATGTGCTATCTATCGGTCTATACCATGTTTTTATCGTATCATTGAATCCCAAAAATGTCCATATGATTTGATGCGATTCTGTTAATTGGTAAAATTGCACAACAATTTCCAAAATCATATGCGTTTTTTCAACGAAACAACCGTCTTTTATGGTCATAACAACTATTTTTTAGAGATCTTAGAAAAATCCTTTGAAAATAATTCCAAATGTGTTATGATATTTTTCATGAGTGGTATATACATATAACAACCAAACAAGAAGGAGGAATTTATCATGGTAAAAATCTTACTCGTATGCTCTGCTGGAATGTCCACAAGCTTTGTTGTGAAAAAAATGCAGGAATCTGCTGAGGCAAAGGGAATCGAAGCGGAAATCTGGGCGGTCGCAGATGCAGATGCCGCTGAAAACATCAAAAAAGCGGACGTTATGCTGCTTGGGCCTCAGGTACGCTTCCTTGAGGGTAAGATGAAGGGCATTGCAGACGGCAAGCCTGTTGCAGTCATCGACATGATGGCATACGGCTCCATGAACGGAGAAAAGGTGCTGGAACAGGCATTAAAGCTCCTTGGCATGGAATAAGTGCCGCTGGCAGCATGTGGAATCGGTAATTTAACGTTTTCATCACAGGTTTCCTCCTGCGTCTGTGTGAATTGATACGGCTCTGTGATCACACAGACGCAGCGAGAAAACGGAATCAATAGGGGGTAATTTATGAACGCTTTTATTAATTGGATGGAACTTCATTTCATGCCAATTGCAGCGAAAATTGCAAACCAGCGTCATTTGATTGCGATTCGTGACGGCTTTATCGCAATCATGCCTGTAACGATGGTCGGCAGTATCGCTGTATTGTTAAATGTATTTTTCCGGGATTTGCCAAATGAATGGTTTGGAGAAGGAAACGCTTTTGTTTCTGCCATGACTCCGCTAATCAGCGTTAACGGAAATGTTTATTTTGGCTCGATCGTAATTTTAGGTATGGCATTTACAATATCGTTTGGCTATCATCTGGCAAAATCCTATGACGTAAACCCGATTGCAGGCGGCGTCATTGCTTTTTCTTCAGTAGTAACCTGTATGAATCAGAGTGCTGTTTTTGACTATGCGCTTCCAGGCGTGTCAGACGCTTCTCTCGACGTACTGACAAGCGCCGGGCTGAACGCGGTTTCGGACGGCGCAGGCGGCGTGATCTTAAACGGCGTAAGCGGATGGGGCTATATGAGCCAGGCATTTACGGGAGCAGGCGGACTGTTTACCTGCTTGATCGCAGGCCTGATTTCCACGATGATCTATGTCAAGCTGATGCAGAAAAAAGTAACGATTAAGCTTCCTGCTTCTGTACCTCCTGCGGTAAGCAACGCATTTGCTTCTGTTATTCCTGGCACCATCGCAATCTATACGTTTGGTATCCTGACGCAGCTATGTGTTATGATCACTGGTCTATACCCGAACGACCTGATTATCGAGTGGATTCAAAAGCCGCTTCTTGGACTTTCACAGGGTATATTCAGTGTCATACTGGTCACCTTCTTAATCCAGCTTTTCTGGTTCTTCGGCCTGCATGGTTCCAACCTGCTGGCACCGATTACCGAAGGTGTCTATACACCAGCGCTGCTTTCCAACCTGGAGATCTGGAATACAACCCATTCGGTAGAAGAGATGCCGTACCTTTGGACACGTGGTTCTTTTGACGCTTATACAATGGCAGGCGGATCTGGATGTACGCTGGCGCTTATTATCGCTATTTTCATCTTTTCAAAGCGTGACGATCAAAAAGCAATCGCAAAGCTGAGCGCTCCAATGGGAATCTTTCAGATCAACGAACCGGTTATTTTTGGTATACCTATTGTATTGAACCCGATTTATTTTATTCCTTGGCTTGTCGCTGCTCCAGTGTGCGCAGTCATTGCATACGCGTTTACCGCAGCAGGAATTATCCCGCCAGTATTTATCCAGGTGCCTTGGGTAATGCCGATCGGCATTTACGCGTTTCTTTCAACAGGCGGCAATATCTTTGCTTCGCTGGTTGCGTTTTTAAATCTGGCGGTATCGATCTGTATCTGGACGCCGTTTGTGATACTGGCAAACCGGGTACAGGAAAAAGAGTCTATCTAAATGAAACCGATGTTAAGGAGGTACTTTATACGATGGAAGGTATGGAACTGATCTGTTTTGAGATTATCTCAAACGTAGGAACAGCAAGAGGATGCTATGTAGAAGCCATTGATCTTGCAACTGAGGGCAAATTTGAAGAAGCTTCCAAAAAAATAGAAGAAGGCAAGGAGTTTTTTGTCAACGGACACAACGCCCATGCCGAGCTGGTTCAAAAAGAAGCGGCTGGTGAAAAAACCGACGTTATGCTGCTTTTAGTACATGCAGAAGACCAGCTTATGAGCGCAGAAGGCTTTAAAATTCTTGCAGAAAAATTTATCGCACTGAGCAAAAAGCTTTATCAAAAATAAACTAGCCGCAAATAAACATAGAATAGGAAGTCGATGTTATGAAAAAAGCAGGTTCCTGGCAAACGTTTTTTCTGGGGATTGGTTTTTTGATCATTATGATGTCCCCACAGGCAGAAGCACCTGCCCAGGCGCTTCTGGGCGGGTGCCTTGTGGTGATTTTATCTGTGATCGCAATCGTACGGAAAAAAAAGGAAAACCACCCCGATGAAGAATAAAGGAGGCGCAGGCAAGCATCATGATTACGGTAAAAGAAACACTGGGTGTATCTGCGGACTCCTTTTTCCAGCAGATTTTAACATCCGCGATATACGATATCAAACAGGCAGCGGATAAAAACCTGACGGAACAGCAGCTCCACAAAGGATACCAATATACCAAGAAAATGAGATCCAAACTAGGAAGCAGCGGCGATGTGAAGGTCAAAATAACAGAGCTTGACGCACCACGTGTGTATGCCGCAGAATTTACTTGTGCAACCGGAAAGAATATGATATCATATGTCATAGAGTCCTTGGAAAAGGAAAAAATAACCGTTACCTATACAGAAGATTTTTCTGGTAAATCAGCGTCCCATAACTTAAATTACAAAGTGGTCGGTGCCCTTTATAAACGAAGGGCAAAGAAAAAAATGGCGCGTATGCTTCATAACATGGAATCCTATATCAGACAAGGATCACCAGCGCAATCGATGCTGGCCGATAAGGAGGAGTGACTATGGAACTAGGAATCTCAATCTATCCCGGACATTCTGACCAAAAAAAGGATGTCGCATATTTAAAGCTGGCATCAAAATACGGATGTAAGCATGTATTTACCTGTCTGCTCAGCGTAGAAGGAAGCCGGGAAAAAATCATCCATCATTTCCGTGAAAGCATCGCCTTCGCCCACAGCTACGACATGCAAGTCATGCTGGACACGGCGCCATCTGTATTCCAGGCTTTAGGCGCTTCTTATGGCGACCTGTCCTTTTTTAAGGAGCTGGGTGCAGACGGTATCCGTCTGGACGAATGTTTTGATTCCCATAAAGAAGCTATGATGACCTATAACCCGCAGGGGCTTACGATTGAAATCAACGCGGGATTTGGCGACCGATATATTGACAACATCATGTGCCACCATCCAAAAAAGGATAAACTGTCTACCTGTTTTAATTTTTATCCGCAGAGATATACAGGCATCAGCTATGACCATTTCCGAAAATGCGCGGAAAATATCAAAGCAGCAGGCTTGCCTGTCTCTGTATTTATCAATTCCCAGGAACCGGATACTTTTGGTCCCTGGCAGGTAAACGACGGCATGTGCACACTGGAAATGCACAGGGATCTTCCGGCAGACGTAGCTGCACGCCACTTTTTTGCAGACGGTATGGTTGATACCGTTATTTTTGCAAACTGCTATGCTTCCGAAGAAGAATTTCAGCAGGTAACCGCGGCTGATCCTCAGGTGCTTTCTTTTCGGATAGAAAAAGAAGCCGAACTGTCGCAAACGGAACACAAGATTTTATTTGAAGCCAGCCATTTCGTCCGGGGTGACATGAGCGAATATATGGTTCGCAGCACACAGCCGCGGATCGCCTATGCTTCTTCGAGTATCCCGCCGCAAAATACAAGAGACATGGTGCCGGGAGATGTTGTGATCTTAAATGACAATTATACACGCTATAAAGGAGAACTCCATATTATCCTAAAAGATCTGCCAAACGACGGCAAAAAAAATGTAATTGGGCATATACCTGAAAATGAAAAGATGCTTCTGAACTATTTAGAACCTTGGCGGACATTCCGCTTTATTAACGGGTAAATACTGCGAAGGAGATGAAGAACTTGGTTACTCCGCTCTATTTGGAAATAAAGCAATGGCTGATGAAAGAAATTGAAAACGCACCGATCAACTCACCGATTCCATCTGAGAGAGAATTATCAAAAATTTTCCATACAAGCAGGATGACTGTCCGAAACGCTGTAAACGAGCTGGTAGCGGAGGGCTTTCTCTATCGCAACAAAACGAAGGGGACTTTTGTCGCAGACAAAAGTCTCCTGAAAAAAAATACCGCCGCAGAAGTACTGAAAAGCGAACACGACTCAGAATATACGATTATATATTTTAACATTCGGGCAATTCCTGAGATCGCGCCAGCTTTGAATCTGCTTGACCACGAAAGAATCCTGCGGGTCGTGCGTGTTTTTTCCGAACAGGAGCAGCCGGTAACCGTAGAAGAAATCTATTTTCCATTCGAAAATGTACAATCCGTCGTGATGAAAGATTTAGACGACTTGCTGGATATGAAACAGTATACAAAAGACGGCGTAATGACCCAAAAATTTTTTCCGATGCTTATACCAGAAAAATACGCCAATCAGCTCAATATGAAAATGGGAACTCCGATTATTATGATCGAAACCACGATCCGTGATAAAGCAGGAACTCCGATCTTGCTTATTAAAGCTTACAGCAATCCGTCCATAAAACAAATCGAAATTATTTCTTAATTTTCCCAAAATACTGACAAATACATAAAAAACGAAGTCCCGGCTGCCCAGGACTTCCGATTTCTGTTACATACTGTTATACGCGGCCTTCATCCAGCAGTGAAAGCGCTTCTTCATCTGCCACAATCGTCACATCCGCATGAAGCTGCAAGATTGATGCCGGCATCTTCGGCGTTACCGGGCCGCAGACCGCATCCCGCAGTGCCTGTGCTTTTGCCTTGCCGCTTACGATCAAAAGAATCTTGCGTGCCTGCATAATATTGCGGATGCCCATCGTATAAGCATAACGCGGCACATCTTTTTCACTTGCAAAAAATCTTGTATTTGCTTCGATCGTGCTCTGTGTCAGCTCCACGCAGTGCGTGCCTGTCGCAAATGCTTCTGCCGGCTCATTAAAGCCGATATGTCCGTTATTGCCAATGCCCAAAAGCTGTAAATCAATCCCGCCTTCCGCTTCGATTCTGCTGTCGTAGCTGCTGCACGCTTTTGCACTGTCTTCCTCCATGCCGTTTGGCACAAACGTGCGGGATACGTCGATATTGACATGGTCAAACAAATTGGTATTCATAAACTTGCGGTAGCTTTGCTCATGATCCGGCGCAAGCCCTTTGTATTCATCCAGGTTAATTGAAGTCACTCTGGAAAAATCCAGCTCACCCTTTTCATACTGTGCAATCAGGTGCTTGTATAAGCCTACCGGCGAAGATCCCGTTGCAAGCCCCAGCACGCAGTCCGGCTTTAACAAAATCTGCGCAGATACGATCCCCGCTGCCCTGTAGCTCATTTCCTCATAGTTTTTTGTCCTTAAAATATTCATTTTGCTTTTCTTCTCCTTCTCCATAAGATTGGCTGATGCATATGGCATTTTCGTCATTATCAAAGTTTTTTTATTTCTCCTGCCACTTCTAATTATACGGTTTTTTCTATAAAATTTCAACAAATTTCTCTGAAAGAAGTTGTTAAATCTTTGTAAAATACTACAAAAAAATCAGCTTCCGTTTTCCAAATATAAAAACATAAAAATATGGAAAAATAGCAAAAAAAGCCGGGAATAATAATACAAAATATGTTAAAATATATAAAAAGAAAGGAGCTCAATTATGATTATCAAAAACGCAATAATCTACACCGAACAGAAGGCATTTCAAAAAGGAGAACTATACATTCAGGACGGCAAATTCTCCAGTCAGACGACCGAGCACATGGTCATTGACGCAAACGGCTGCTATGCCATACCAGGCTTGATCGACCTGCACCTGCACGGCTGCGGCGGACACGACCTGTGCGACGGCACACTCGAATCACTTGCAAGCATCGCACAATATGAAGCGCGCGCAGGCATTACCGCCATCTGCCCCGCGACCATGACGCTGCCAAAGCAGGATCTTATAAACATCCTGCGCACCGCAGCCGAATACAAAAACCAGTGCCAGCCAAGCGGCGCACATGCCGACCTTGTCGGCATCAATATGGAAGGCCCGTTTATCAGCAGCGCCAAAAAAGGTGCCCAAGACCCGCAGCATATCGTATCGTGCAGCACGCAAACCGCACGGGAATTTATCGAAGCTTCGGACGGGCTAGTAAAATTGATCGGCATTGCGCCGGAATGCAATCCTGACTTTGTCTCGTTTATCACACAGCTAAAAGACCAGGTCCATATCTCCTTAGCGCACACAAACGCAGACTACGCCACCGCCAAGGCAGCCTTTGACGCAGGCGCCGACCATGCCGTACATCTGTACAACGCCATGCCTGCTTTCACACACAGACAGCCAGGCGTTATCGGCGCTGTCTGCGACAGCCCGCACGTATACGCAGAGCTGATCTGCGACGGCATCCACATCCACCCTGCTGTCGTAAGAGCAACCTTACGTATGCTTGGTGCAGACCGCGTCGTTTTTATCAGCGACAGTATGCGCGCTACTGGTATGCCCGACGGCAGCTACACACTCGGCGGACTAGACGTCAACGTAACGAACAAAAAAGCAACCCTTGCCTCTGACGGCGCGATCGCAGGCTCCGCCTCCAACCTGATGGAATGTGTAAAAACGGCTGTCACACAAATGGACATCCCACTCGAAACAGCCATCGCCTGCGCCACAATCCATCCTGCAAAACGCCTTGGCATCTTCGAAGAACGCGGCTCCATCTCCGTCGGAAAGAAGGCAGACCTTGTGCTTTTAGACGATTCTTTAAATGTGAAGCTGGTAATCAAAGACGGGAAATGCCTGACGGCAGATAAAACTGTCTGATATAGTAAAGACGGGGGAGTGCAGTGGCAGGTTTGCCACTGCGCTCCAAAGTCTCCTGCCATCATAATGCCCTCGCCTTATCAAAAAACGTGCTTTCCGCAAGCCCGCAGGCTTTTGCCGCCTGTTTCAGTGTCAGCTTTTTTTCCCGCCACTGCTTACACACCTCGTCAAAATTTTCCGGCAGCGGCACCTGCGGCCTGCCAAACTTTACGCCCCGCGCTTTTGCGGCTGCAATCCCCTCCGCCTGTCTCTGGCGGATATTTACACGTTCATTTTCTGCTACATAACTTAACAGCGCAAGCACAATATCGCTCATCAACGTACCTACCAGATTCCGTTCCCGTCTGGTATCAAGGATCGGCATGTCAATCACGACAATATCCGCGCCCTTTTCCTTGGTAATCCTGCGCCACTGTTCATTCAGATCCGCGTAATTGCGTCCAAGCCGGTCAATGGATTTTACAAACAGCACACAATCCTCGTCCAGTTCTCGCAAAAGCCGCTTATACTGCGGCCGGTCAAAATCCTTTCCAGACTGTTTGTCTATATAGATCTGTTTCTCAGGCACCCCCATTTCCTTTAACGCAATGATCTGCCTGTCCTCATTCTGCTCATAGCTGCTGACCCGCGCATACCCCAAAATTTTTTTATCCGTATTTTTTTCTTCCATAATGCTCCTGCACCCCTTTCTTATCGTTCTAGTGTACCACTCCTAGTACTCACTGGTAATGCCGGCAGTGACTTCCCTCTCACATGAAAACGCAAAAAGAACCGCCGAAAGAGGGAACTTCCCGCAGGGCATTATAATCCTGCAAGAACTCCCCTCTTCCAGCGGTTCTGATCAAAATTAAAACTATATATAAAGTTCTATAAATCACCAATTCGAATTAATTAAATTCGGGATAAATAATTCAATCTAAAAACCGACAGGCTGAAATAATACGAATCTAATACGTTAGAAGTTTTGACGTATCGGACGTGTGCATATCCTTTCACTGTCTCTGAACTGATTATAAATGACACTAATAATTAAATTCCGTTGAATCAATTACCTCCCATGTCTTATCTGAAATCTTAAATGCCAGTTCATCCATCCTTTCTACAGGCACACAAAGAATACCGGTAATCAGCTCCTCATAAAACTTGGCGATCAGCGGCATTGCATCTCCGTCTTCGAACTTGAGAAGCGCTTTACCAAGCGCGGCTATAATAAATGGCGGATAGCCTATCGCTTTGCAAATCTCTTTCAGATCTTTTGATTTGACTGCCTTTGTTACCGTATCATGCGCAGTGATTCTAGCCTTTTCCCATCCGCCATTTAAGTTATCATTCATAACCTTCATAAACGTGCTATGTTTCAGGCCCGCTAAATAAGCTGACCGAAAAGTCATATCACTCGGATAGCAGATACATGGGATGCGCTTGCAAATGCCATTTCCTGATGCTTTGGCAAACTGTTTGCGCCAGTCGTCAAACAGCTTACGCAGATCCGTGTACTGCCAGGATTGGATCGGACAGCAGGTATAATCAGGCGCCTCGTCATACTCAGCCGCTTTCTCAGGCAGCATCGCTACCTGCTTGACTATAAAATTTTGCTTCTGGTAAATGATTTTACCATATGGTCTCCAGTCATTTGTTTCAACTCTCATTTTTTTCCTCCGTAGGTAAAAATAATGCACTCTAATATTTATCGGCATAAACTGGAAAAAAATAATCTGCATTATTATGGATCATAATAAAAGCTGCTGTCCTCAACGTTAAACCGTTTATTGAATTCTAAACATGATCGAATGGGTCAGAATGTAACAAGATCATTTTGGAAGAACTTCTGGTAACTCCTGATACATTTTCCCGGCACTGCAATCCTGATACCCGGTTTGCTTCCTCTGAACGCACCAGTGCCGACTTTTTTCAGTTTTTCAGAACGGATTGTTACAGCCTTGAGCTTTTGGCATCCACGAAATGCCTCTTTTCCAATTCTTTTTAATCCTGTTCCGATCGTTACTTTTTTTAGCTGCCAGCAATTTGCAAACGCTCTGGCACCTATAACGGTCACGTGATTGCCGATGATCAGCGTCTTTATTGTTTTATCTAGCCGCAGCGCCTGATCTGCTATTGCTGTCACCTTATAGGAAATACCATCTTTTTTTACTACGGCAGGTATTTTTACCTTTGCCCTTGCTGCGGACGTCTTTAAAAACATCGCCTGCGGCACAGAACCGCTTTTTGTAACCTTATATGTGTCACCATCTATTTTAAAAGTGTTTCCCGTTTCCAAAACTGCTGTGGATGGCTGTTTAACAACCCTAAACCCCCCGTCTGTTTTTTTATAATATGTAAAATCTCTTGTATCCGCGTCATAAATCGCACAATCCTTTTCCGAAAAATCCTGAAATTCTACCAGATAACAGCTTTCTTTTTCTTTGTATAGTTCCCCGTATACCAAATCCTGCTCGTTGACAGGTGTAGCAAAGAAATCCATCAGCTTGCCATAATCCAGCTTCCTACCGTCTGCTTTGTTCTTTCCAAACAAACCACATGCCATCTGCTTTTTCTCTACACTCAGATATGTAGAAGAATCATAGCCGCACAAATAGATATCAGGAAAAAAGAATAGAATCAGTTCTGCCGGAATACTGGAATCTATATCTGCCATTCCCAGTGTTTGAAGCTGTTTTTGCTTATCGGGATATAATGCTGTCGGTGTACCTGGATGTCCTTTGTAATAATATTGAAAGGAATCTCCATAATAATCCATCATAAGACTAGCATAATCTGTAAAATGCTGTTCCGACGGCACATGCGTCCCCAGAAACAGCATTACGGGCTTTCCTGCTTCCCTGGAATCTGTAAACATATCCTGATCAAACCGATATAACTCTTTTAACGACTTCTCCTGGTCAAGATCAATAAGGTCTGCCAGCATGTCAGCAACTCCTTTGACAGTGCAAAGACCAACCGTCTGTGCGAGCAGACCTTCATTTGGAATCTGAAATGTCCCATTCGTCCTTGCCACCCACCATGCTACGTTGTCCTGTGCTGCTGCAACTGCTGCATATTCGGGTAGTCCCTGTGCCTCACCTTCAATCGGAACATATACCCCCTGTTCAAAGGAACTGCGCCTGCATGTTTCCCATTTTTCACACATGCTACGATATTTGCTTCCATCCAGATCATCCTGATACACCCGATTAAAAACAGCATATGTTCCTGCTCCGTCAGATAGAAGCACTGCATCATACTGGCTTTGCGGAATCCGGTTCGCATCCATCATCATTGGAATATGCTCCGAATAATTGTCCACCGTATAAAGATGAAATCTGGCATTGGGACTGATTTCATACAAATCTTTCACATATGCAGCCATCGCATCCCTGTTTTCTACCCACGCTTTGCTGTTTAACTCCTGATAACATTCCTCCTCTGCATAAGGCAGCCGGTAAACATGCTCCGGCAGCTTTTCCCAGTTCCAGGAATTGGCGCGTTCAAAAACACAAAATGTCGGTATCGGATTTCCCTTTGCACCTTTCGTAATGCTGTTTTGATTTTCCCACAGCGATAATGTAAACAAAACCACAGGAAACGTCGCATTAAGGTATGCAATATTGTATTCCTGCGCACCAATTCCTACTACAAATTCATTCCAAACTGACACTGTCTCATTCTCTTCCGCTCTGTGAGCTGCCCTCGGATACCGGAAAGATCCAATTTTACTTTTGTATCATCGATCCGCTCCTGCGCCAGACAGATTCTGCCAATCTCATTTTGCCCCCCCCCCCACGCGTTTTTAGTGATGCAGCAGGAACGTACCAGATACTTCCGGTTCCTGCTGCCAGTATAACTGCCAGAAGCATAGCTGTTACTCTTTTTAACAGTTGTCTCATTTCTGTTTCCTTCAAAAGATACCGTTGGTTGTAGCCTGTATCGGCTGTCTGTGCTGAAAGATCCATAATGTTCTCCTTCCTTTATATCGTAAACCATCTGCATACATCAGTCTATAACAATCTTTCGGGCAGAATAAAATCTCATTTCTTTCATTTCTGGAGGCTTTATTCTTTCACCGTTCTGTTCAAACCAGATCTTTAACGCAGAATGGTCGTTGCAAAGCCATCCAGTTCCGGCTCCAACCGGAAGTAACAGCTTTCCATTTTCAGCAGATGCTCTTAATTCATGAACTGTGCCTTTGTTGTCCAACCAGGAAATAACGATCTCCATTCCCTGGTTATAGTCCTTTTTCATTAAATATTTGTCCAATTTATTTGTTGCAGTATGCTCATCTCCCATCACAAAATAGGACTCATCCTCTCCCACATCTGCCAGCAAATATATATAATCTACCTCATTTCCTTGCAAACCCCTCGGAAATTCAATCTCATAGTTATCATTTGCTGCTGTCACCGTATAAAAAATATCCACATTCTCATTCAGTACTCCATGCAATGATTCTACGGAATTTCCCAGAGAAGCCGCATACCTCCCTACATAGCTCTTAACTTGACCCACAATTATAACATATATTTTCGATAAGCAAGTAATGAGCAAAGAACCTCTAAGCCCTGACAAATAGAACGTGCTCCGGGCATACCATCGCTCGGAGCACCTTTTATTCCACTCAGAACCCCTAAATCATAAATCGCCTCTTTC
>CAJTCR010000020.1 GCA_910574915.1 Eubacteriaceae bacterium | reverse complement strand
ATGCAAAAAGTCTGAATATTTATACATAAAAAAAGGAATCTTCCCGAAATCTGTCCCTATTTCTATATCTATTAAAAATCCGGTAATCTTTACTCTTTTTCACATCTAAAAGCGAAATCTCTGTGACGCGTTTAGAAAAACTTTTCTGTAAAGAAAAGGTATCGTTGTGCCTAAAATATGATATAATACGAATTACGTGTTTGAATATTCATTCCCGAATAGAAAAAAGAAAGGATACTTAACAAATGGAAAGAGAAAAACTAGGATCGCGCATGGGATTTATTTTACTGTCCGCAGGCTGCGCAATCGGTATCGGCAATGTATGGCGTTTCCCTTATGTCGCAGGAGCCTACGGTGGCGGGGCATTTGTGGTTTGTTATTTGTTTTTCCTTGTGATTATGGGCATTCCCGTAATGACAATGGAATTTGCCGTGGGCAGGGCGAGCCAGAAAAGTATTATCCGCAGCTTTCATGAATTGGAACAGCCGGGACAGAAATGGCATGTGCACGGTTACTTAGGTATGGCTGGTAATTATCTGCTGATGATGTTTTATACGACCGTCACTGGATGGATGCTCTATTACTTTTACTTAATGCTGACAGGAAAGTTTCAGGGAAAAAATACCGACCAGGTAGGCACAATGTTCCAGGATATGCTGGACAGCCCGCAGATTCTGACGGGCAATATGCTTCTCGTCGTAGCTGTCGGCATTTTTATCTGCTCGATCGGGCTGCAAAAAGGCGTGGAGCGAATTACCAAAGTGATGATGAGCCTGCTGCTCGTGATTATCATTGTGCTTGCCGTACATAGCTGCACGTTAGAAGGCGGTACGGAAGGCTTAAAGTTTTACCTGCTTCCTGATATATCCAAAATGAAAGAAGCAGGGATCTGGGCAACTGTGACCGCTGCGATGAACCAGGCGTTTTTTACGCTCAGCCTTGGGATCGGTTCGATGGGGATCTTTGGCAGCTATATTGGCAAAAAACGCAGTCTGCTGGGTGAATCGGTCAATATTGCTATTTTGGATACGTTTGTCGCGATTGTTTCGGGGCTCATTATTTTTCCGACCTGTTTTGCGTTTGGTATCAGCCCAGACCAGGGACCGCGCCTTATTTTTGTAACACTGCCGAATATTTTCAACAGTATGCCAGGAGGGCGTATCTGGGGCACTTTGTTTTTTGTATTTATGACATTTGCAGCATTTTCCACGATACTTGCTGTGTTTGAAAATATTATTTCCTGTGGGATGGATCTGTTTGGCTGGAGCCGGAAAAAATCATGCCTGTTTAATCTGGCGGCATTGATGGTATTATCTCTGCCATGCGCACTCGGCTACAACCTGTGGTCTTCCTTCCATCCGCTTGGCGAGGGCACCTTCATTTTGGATCTGGAAGATTTTCTCGTAAGCAACCTGATCCTGCCGATTGGTTCCCTGTGCTATCTGCTGTTTTGCGTCACAAGGTTCGGATGGGGCTTTGACAAATACCACAAGGAAGTAAATACCGGAGAGGGGCCAAAGCTGCCGCGTCAAATCCGGTGTTACCTGACGTATATCCTTCCGGTACTGCTGATCTTTTTGATTCTGAAAGGACTTCTTGACCGATAACGAAAAAAGTTTGCAATTATGACACATCTGTCTGATATACTAAGTAAACTGTATGATTATCATGATCCGCGGCTGCCGCATAAAAACCAGGGAGGAAACCATGCATATTTTAATTGTAGAAGATGATGAGGCGATTTCCAATTTACTTTATCAGGACTTAAGCGACGAAGGCTACGACTGCATGTGTGCCCTGGACGGCAGGCAGGCTGCTGATCTGCTGGAACAAAATACTTGGTTTGACCTGGTGCTTTTGGATATTATGCTGCCGGAAATCGACGGCTTCGAGCTGTTAGAATATATTCGTCCTATGAATATTCCGGTTATTTTCCTGACCGCAAAGGGATCGGTCAAAGACCGTATCTATGGCTTAAAGCACGGCGCTGACGATTATATCGTAAAGCCATTCCAGACCGGAGAAGTACTTGCCCGTATAGAAGCCGTGCTGCGCCGCTATGGAAAAAATACTTCTGTGCTTTCGTTTGCCGATGTCACCGTTGACTTAAACTCCCGGAAAGTATTGCAAACCAGAGCAGGCATCGAAACGGCAATCGATCTGACAACGAAAGAATTTGATTTGCTCACAGAGCTGATCCGCAATAAAAATATCGCTCAGTACCGTGATAAACTATACGAAAAAGTATGGAACGAGCCGTTTTTCGGAGACACCCGCACACTGGATACCCATATCCAGCGCCTGCGGAAAAAACTGGGCTGGGAATCGTATATCAAAACGGTATTTCGTATCGGTTACCGTCTGGAAGAATGCGCAACATCAAAAAAGGCAGGAACCGATCTATGAAGCTTGGCATTAAAATGTTTTTCAGCATTACCATCTTTTTCAGCGCGGCTTTTTTAGGCTGCGGCGCAATACTGATCTCCTATTTTTATGATACCGCGATCGAAAAAGAAATCGAAAGTACCGCGCAGCGATATCAGTATAATAAATTTGTCATACAGGCATCGCTTATTACAAGAGAAGACGACTGGATCAAAGCCGCGGCAGACGGGCATACAAGCGTGGAATTTCTTGTATCTGACATGAACGGCACCGTCGCCTTGTATACGCTGGACGGCTCCATGCTGTTTTCTGGATTTCCCGACAAAACTGCCGATTTTTCCTCACTGCTTGCACAGTCGCAGCCGGAAAGCAGCAGCTACCAGTTTCAGGAGATGCAAGGCAGGATGTATCTGCTGATCTGCGGCAGCATAAAGCAAAACAACACCGGGGTCTATTTAATTACTGGGGTCGATGTGCAAAAGATCTTGCAGCAGCAGGAACGCATCATTCAAAAATTCGGCACGATTTACGCAGCCGCTCTAAGTGCCGGCGTCGTCTTAATTTTTTTCTTATCCGCTCTGCTTACAAGGCCCGTCAAGCTTTTGACCGCTGCCACGCAAAAAATTGCCGATGGAAATTATGCGGAACGCGTGGCAGAATCCGGCAGCGACGAAGTCGGGCAGCTTGCCAGAAACTTTAACCAGATGGCATGTGCCATCGAAGAAAAAATAAACGAGCTATCACAAAGCGCCCAGGAAAAAGAAGATTTCGCCGCCAATTTTGCCCACGAGCTGAAAACACCGCTTACTTCTGTGATTGGCTATGCTGACCGCATCTACAAAAAAGAGCTTTCAAGGGACGCGCAAAAGCAAGCCGCCTGGCATATCTGGAATGAAGGAATGCGGCTGGAAGCACTGTCTTTAAAGCTGATGGATCTAACCGTATTAAATCACAGGAATTTTGTGCTGGAAGATATAGATGCCGCGCTGCTGCTTGCTGAGCTTGCCGCCGATGTGGAATACCTGATGCACGAAAAAGGAATTGCCTTTTTATACACCGCGCAGCAGGCATATATCAAAGCCGACTATGACCTGTTTAAGACCCTGTTTTTAAACCTGATAGACAATGCGGCAAAAGCAGGCGCTTCACACATTCAGGTAAACGGCTTTTTGTCAGACGGCACTTTAAGACAGCATCCAGGTGAAACACACAGCCGCACACAGCCTGTGCAGCTTTATACAATACAAATTACAGACGACGGCTGCGGCATTCCTCCAGAAGAAATCCAGCGAATTACCGAGGCATTTTACATGGTGGACAAATCCCGTTCCAGAAAGCTGCACGGCGCGGGGCTTGGCCTGTCTTTAGCGCAGAAAATCGCGGAAATACACGGCAGCCGTTTAGATTTTACGAGTGACGGCAGCTCCGGCACCACAGTCACTATTGTTCTCACACCTTCTGTACAGGATACCGATTTATGAAACTGATTTTTAAAAAAACAACCCATACGCACCTTCTTACGCTGCTGCTTATTTTACTTTCGCTGACTGTCACAATCGGTGGATGGTTTTTTACAAAACATTTTTTGAACTATAAAGAAGCACAGCTTCTTTTAAGATCTGGGAAGCTGCAAGTCGCCGAATCTGGATTTTCTCTGCGCAGGCAAACAGATACGTCCTCCGATACGTCCAAGGAAGCAGATCTAATGCAAGATTCCGGTGCCTTTGAGGGCGCATTGATCTCAGAAGACCTGACCGCGCAGATCTTACGCAGTTGGAGATCCGGTGCGTCTTTAATTTCCCACGACCCGAAAAAAGGCGAAATGAATATGGAACAGGCAATCACCGCAGGCATCGGCTGGATTCATAACATGGCAAAGCAAGGGTTCCTTCCCCGCAGCTTTTCCAAAAATTCCTTTCGAGATGTAAGCGCTATTTTGTATACATTAGAAGAAAAGCCGGCTATCCCAGACTACCTGCTCAGCCGCTGGATCATCTCTTATACGATAAAAGAGGTACAAATCACCCTGTACATCCATGCCGCTACCGGGCAGGTCTGGCAGGCAGAAATCCTTGCAGAAAACGACAAGCTTCCTGAACAGCTTTCATCAGAAGAGGAAGCACTGCTCAAAGCAGCATTTCCGTTTCTTGCAGGCGGCGGCTGCGAATTCTCACAAAATTTACAGGATGAGTCGTACCGCATACTGGTCAGCTCACCGGAAGATAAGATTGTTGCAAATGTACAATGGACTATGTTTGAAAATGATCATCAAGATTATACCATCGCCGTTCTGACACTAAACAGCAGATTATAAGCTGGCTATATCCACATTTTACAACTTTGACACATCCCCTAGACAACTTCGAGACATCTCCTTGCTAATATCCATATAGAAGCGATAACCACAACAGCAAGGAGGTTTTTTATGATAAAAACAAAAAAAACAGCAGCCGCAATGCTTACCCTTTCTTTTCTTCTGACAGGCTGCGCAGGCAAATCTTCCAAACCTGTCCCAAACGATACAGGCAGTCCAGAGGATCGAGCCAGTCAGACGGCATCCGGCCACGATGCCGCTGACAATGTAAAGCAGCCGTCCGCCAAGGAAGACGAAGCCATGCTCTTAGAACACGACGTTCCTTTTCCAGAGTCCATCGGCAAAGAGGAAACGGTCGTCTCAGTTTTATTAAACGGAAAACAGGGCGTCGAGCTTTTTTCCCATGACGAAAAAAACACGGTCTATCAATATACGCTGAAAAACGACAAGTGGGATAAACAAAAGCTGCAATTTCCCAGCCAGCTTACAGAATCTGCGGGACTTAACCGCCTGGAGCTGCTGCGCGGGGAAGACGGACGTTATTATGCCTTTTACGCCCTGTCCGATGAATCTTACCACCTAGAAGCAACCGACGACCTTAAGACCTTTGAGGATATGACTCCTGCGCAGTGGAAGGAACCTCCCGGCAGCAAAAACTATGTAATTCCTGTAAAGGTGCGCGTATCCAAAAGCGGTATTTTATGCGCAATTATAAAATATGAAGATATGTGCCGAATGTACGACTTATCAGACGGCGGAAAGATTCTGGATGAGTTTGGCATCTCTTCCTATAACAGCCTGGAAATCCACGAAAACCAACTGGTTTATGAAAGCATCGGAAGCAAAGAAAACCAGATCTATGACCTTCAAAGCCTTGAAAAAACGACAGAATTCAAATGTCTTCTGACCAATCAGGCAGTCTATGAAATGGTATCCGCAAAAGAAATGTATGCCTGCAATGACAACGGTATTTACGAGCTTTCGAACGGCACCTGGCAGTTACTCGTAGACAGCAGCTTAAATACGCTTGCCGATCCCAATTACAACTGGAAAGATATCCGCCATGTTGACGATCGTATTTACATTACGTTTCAATCCGCCCAATCGCTTTCCGACGGCAAAAACAAGGAAGGGCTTTCGCTGAAATATTATACTTACAGCACCGATATTCCGCACATCGATACTACGCTGACGATCTGGGGATTAGAGGAAAACGCTTCCATTAAAAGTGCCCTCACCCAATTCCGCAAAGACCATCCGACGGTAAGGGTCGTCTATGAAATCGCAACTCATGAAAGCGGCGTGCAGACTACCGACGATATCATCCGCAAGTTTAACACAGATCTTTTTGCCGGAAACGCCGCAGACCTGATACTTTTAGACGGCCTGCACATAGACACCTATGTAGAGCGTGAGCTTTTGTATGACCTCAGCAAAGACCTTGCAGACATAAAACCAAAGCTGCTGCCCGGCGTACAGACACTTTTAGAAGAGAACAGCTATGCTGTCCCTTTAAGAAGCGTCCTCCCGCTTACCATCGGCAATCAGGAAATACTATCTGATTCGCTGCATGATTTTTTGCAAAAAAGCAGCGGACAGCAGCCAGTCGAACTGACCGCGGAAAATATATTTGATATCTGTTTTCATTTTTTCCAGGAAGGATTTTCCTTAAACAAATCCGGTGTAACAAAGCCAGAGATTGCCACATTTTTAGATCTGTGCAAAAAAGCAGCGGACAACTGGCGCCTTACAGGCACTTCGAAAAATGTGTTTTCCTTTGAGGCAGCAGACAGCAACCGGGATCCCGTTATGGACATTGCCTGGGCAGAAGCGGACTTTACTTTTTCCTATGCATTTGGGCTGAACCAGTTTTGCTTTATGCTGGATTCTATTGACCAGCTATCTTCCAAAGGTATTGGCTATCATGCAGCAGGAAACAGTTTTTTCCCGCAGGGAATGCTTGCCATCAATGCGCAAAGCCAAAATAAAGAACTTGCAGTGAAATTTATTCGAAAAGCTTTGAGCCAAAAGCAGCAGGAAGCGGATCTCTCCAACGGTTTTCCAGTCCACACAAAAGCGCTGGACACATGGAACAGCCGTCACAGCCAGGTAATGATCGGCGCCGGAAGCTGGGACGGAAAATCATGGAATACACAATGGCCGTCCGAAACCGCGATCCAGAAGTTTTTACAGCATGTAAAAGACGCTGACACTCCCGTTTTTATCGACCGGTATACACAGGATCTTCTAAAGACAGAAGCCGTTCGCGTGATCTTGGGCGAAACATCCGCACAGGACGCGGCGGAACAGATTATCAACCAACTGGAGCTGTATTATGAAGAATAGAAAAGCACTTACCAATATGCTCTTTCTGCTGCCAAGCCTTTCGGGTGTTCTGTTTTTTTACATGGCTCCGTTTGCAGACGTGATAAAAAGAAGCTTTTGTGATGATATGTGCCGTCAGTTTGTCGGTATAGAAAATTATGCCAGGCTGTTCCAAAGCCGCAGCTTTCTGCTCGCCGGAAAAAATACGCTCTTTTTTATCTTGTGCAGCACCCCGCTTTTACTGGCTCTGTCTTTATTTTTCGCTGTGCTGCTGACTTTCACAAACGACAGGCAGGCTGCGCCGCCCGCCTGCCCGCTATGCTATCTGCTGCCGCTTGCAATCCCAGTGGCAGCGCTCACAGGCATATGGAACGTCTTTTTTGATAAATACGGGCTTTTAAACGCACTTTTGGATCATTTAGGCATTGCAAAAACCGACTGGCTGCATTCAGAAGCCTCAATGCTTCTTGTAATCGCAACATACCTGTGGAGAAATCTTGGATACACGATTATTTTATGGCTTGCCGGACTTTCTGGTATTGATAAACGGCTCTATGAAGCAGCCGCATTAGACGGCGCAGGGCAAAAAAAGCAGTTTTTTTATATTACCCTGCCGCTGCTAAAGCCTTTGGGCTTTACCGTCTCTGTGCTGGCTGTCCTAAACTCCTTTAAAGTATTCCGGGATATTTACCTGATCCTGGGCGATTATCCAAACAAAAGCCTTTATATGATCCAGCACCTGTTAAATAACTGGTTTACCAATATGCAGTTTGGCAAAGTCACTGCGGCTGCGCTCGTGATCCTTTTGGCAGCGGGCTGGCTGGTACTTTGCCTGCAAATCTGCTTTTCCATGCAAAAACGGAGGGACTATTATGGATAAGACGCTGCGCAAGATCGTTTTACTTTTCCCGGCATTCCTGGTTCTCCTGCCGCTGTTCCTTATTTTTATCAATTCCTTTATGGACCCTGACGAAGCCTTTCTTACCTACAACGGCGTCCTGGGCGGAAAGCGCTTTTCCTCCTTTGTGCTGATGCCGGCAAATCCCAGCCTTATTCCATTTGCCGATTTGCTGCTTTACTGCCGTTCGTTTTACACAATGTTTTGGAATTCTGCCGCATACACAGCCCTGATCACCGCCGGACTGCTTACGGCTGCCGTTCCTGCGGCATGGGCATTTGCAAAGCTGTTTTTTCCGCTGAAAAAACTCATTTTTGTCATATATATGGTTTTTATGATGCTTCCTTTTCAGGTAACCATGCTGTCAAACTACTTTATGCTCGACCGTACAGGGCTTTTGCATACAAAATGGGCTTTTATTCTCCCCTGTATCTTTTCAACCTTTCCGGTCTTTATTATGACTCGGTTTTTCTGTGATCTTCCTGACGAATGGATCGAAGCCGCCCGCATTGACGGCGCCGGCAGCTTGCAGCTTCTTTGGCACATCGGCATTCCCGCAGGAAAGCCCGGCATCGCAGCAGTCACTGTCCTTATGCTGTTAGAAACATGGAACACCGTCGAACAGCCGCTGTTTTTTTTAAAGGATCCATCCCTCTTTCCGCTGTCACTCTTTTTCCCGGCGCTGACCGCGGACAATTTTGGCAGCTCCTTTGCCGCTGCCATCGTGATGCTGCTGCCGCCAGTACTCGTATTTTTATGCGGCAGACAGGAGTTAGAAGCCGGAATTGGGCATCTCGGAATCGAAAAATAAGACAAAAAAATCTGAAAACCGGGAGGTATGTACGATATGAACAAAAAATATGCCGCCGCACTAGCCGCCTTTTTCGCCGTTATGTATGTGCTGACATTCGCAGAACACTACTGTGAAGCTGCCAAAATCGCAAACGTGGATACCTGCACAATCGAGCGGCAGAAACTGGGTGAACGCAGCTACTACTGCATCACATTAGATGCCGTCCACAAGGATGCCAGGGACAACACCTTTGTCTATCTCGTTAAAGAAAAGCACAGTATCCTCGGCAATGAACTGGTCTGCACAATGCGGTATATCGATATCCTTGCCAAAGATGACGCATATGCCGCACTAAACACAGACGACAGCTCCCTGACAGAATCCGACCTTGTGATTCTGCATTCAGACAGGGAGCTGTCACAAGGGAGCAAAATCCGGCTGCTGGAATAACTGTTGTTATATTGCCTATGACGACGAAGAATTGGCTGACGTCGCCATTATCGACACAATCACCACTGCGCACAATGCCGTCTCCTGCGCAATCAGCATCGCGATCGTACCGCCAAGCGCCGATGTCTGCAACGGCAGCTCCTCTATATAATCCTTCTGCGCCAGCATTCCTGCATACATCATCCGCTGTTTTGCCGTAATACCGCCCCAGAAGCCAAACCCTTTCTGCTCTGCGAGCCATGCATCAATCTCCATCATTTCCTGCACGATTTCTTTTACTGGAACGTTTGTCATCGCAAGCACGCCCAGTGAAGGCAGCTCATACTGCGTCCCGTATTTTCCTCCGGCTTCCCGCAGGCTTTGGTATAGATGCATGGTTTTTTCACACTTCACTTCCGCCGGTTCATCAAAGAGTGCAAGCACATGGCTGAGTGACTGCACCGCGTTTCCGTATAAAAACTTCTCTTTTAACACCCGATAGCATTTTTCCATATCTTCAATCAGCCTGTCATCCGAATGGTCTGATAACGCAAGCATCGCACAAAACGGGCTGTCCTCTGACGATGTTAAAAACGGGTGTTCTTTTCTCATCCGCTCATACAGCCGCCTTGTCCGCGCCGCCATCTCCTCGTACCGTTCCTTTTCTGCCACCTGTGCAATCATCATTGCCGCCATCGGCAGATACGAAGACTGCCAGAACTCCTTTTTTAACAGCTCATAAACCAGCATGCCATGATCCATCGTACCTTCCAAATCTTCACTGACAGCCACCATCGCAGCCGTTGGAACCCTCACCTTTCCTCTGAAACTGGAAAATGCCCCAACCTTCTGTGTAATCAGCTTTTTACTCTCCCTAAGAAGCTTCTCATTCGCAAGCTTTCCTTTCATCGTATAGATAATCGCGCTTGCCAGGCAGATCTGGCCGCTTTCCCACGGAAACACCTCTCTGATCACATCTCTGTTTTGAATCAGCAAACTGCCATATTTTTGTGATATTTCTTTCATTTTGTATCCTCCTGTGCAAAAACATTTGTTGTCTGATCTGACAGCTCCTTTGCATAAGCAAACCCTATCCCCTGAAATTCCCTGATCTGTTCCAAGCTGCAAATCTGATTTTCCGCCATAAACCGCACCATCTCTCCCCGCGCCATATGCTGATACTGCAAGCCCTGGTAAGACATCACCGCAGGCGTCAGCGCCTGTTTCTGATCTATCTGCTGAAACCTCTCATAATTCAGCTTTGCCAGCGGGTGGTTGCACTTCCACAGTTGTTTTGCCTGCAAAAACCCAAGCGAGCGTATTTTCTCCATTTTTATTTTATCATGAGAAGTTTTGGCGGACAAGGAGAAAAATCAAACCTCAACCGTCTGATACCTGACCGTTTCCCCACGATATGTTACCGTTAACGGCTGATTTCCTCTGACAGCCAGCAGCACATACCGCTCTCCTGTCCCACCCAGGTCTGCCAGCTTAATCATTGTTTTTTTCTGCCCGATGGACGGCTGAAACGCATATTTTCCCGGCATACCATAATAATACAAATACTGTACCCCTTGATGCGTGATCACATACCATGTGCCGTCCTTACAGTCTTTGACCGCTTCACGCACTTGTTGTACTAGCTCTTCTTTTTGCAGACGGCTGACAGCCAGTTTCGGCTTTGCATCATTCGATTTTTCGTCTTTCACTTCATTTACGGCGTCTCCATAATCTTCTAATATCTCTTCTGTCTCCTGCCTTGTCATGCCAGACACGCCCGTAACGGAAAAATCCTTTGCACGGTTTAGCTTCACATCCATCTTCCCTGTTTTGTCAAAATGAAACGTAACAAACGATGCATCCGCGCGCACATCCATAAAAATACGGATACGCCTGCCTTTGTAATAATACGCGCCGTTCTTTCTCGTAATTCCCCATTCTTTATATTCCTGCATCAATGCTTTTTCCGATGTATCTTTTTTGTAACGTAAAATCTCTGCATCCTGCCTGACCTCCTGTGCCGCTGCCGGCATCCTGTAAGCGCCCGCAGCCACAGCGCCTGTCGTCAGAAGCAGTGCTGCCAAAGCCGAGATAACGGCTGTTCCCCTTGTGTTCTTTCTCTCCTTCATCAATGCACCCAGCCTTTCCTTCATTAATTTTTTTCCTCTATGCAGCGTAATCGACGCCGGAATCCTCTGAAAGCCGCATGCCGACGCTACCGCGCGCAGCAGCATATCGCCATAGGCTCGCTTTCCCGCCGCGCCCAAATCTTTTGTAACTGCCTCATCACAGGACAGCTCGCACATCCGGCTGACCTCACGCTCCAGCAAGTACACACACGGATTAAACCAATGCAGGCATATCGTAAACTGCACCAGCCATTTATAAATCAGATCCCCGCGTCTGTAATGCGTCCATTCATGCAGAACCGTATAATAAAAATCAGCGTCTGACATCTCCGCTTTTGTCAAAACGACCGCGGGATGAAAACATCCGATCAGTAATGGAGACGTAATCGTATCGTTTGTGTACAGCCCTGCGGTTTTTGTAAGACCGCTTTTCGCAACTACCTTTCCAAAAATTTCAAGCCGCCTGATATCCTCTACCGGAGCACATCCAGCTTTTAAACAGCTAACAAAACACTGGTGAAGTATAATCCTGCGCATAAATAAAAGAACCACTCCAAACAGCCAGATCATCCAAAGATATTCTGTTATCTGCGGTAGCATTTTAAAACAACTGGAAATACCATTGTTCTCTATTTTTGCTTCACTGGAATCGCCGTTATGTTCCATTTTTCCCTCACTGGAAACTACACCATTTTGCAAGCTCTTATCTTGCGGCATAGCTTTATACACACTGCCATTTTTAATAGCATGCTGTTCCTGTACAGCCAGAAACAGACGCCCAACCAGCCCATTGGCGGGATTCCACGGAATAAGAAGCCGGAACACAACAACCAGCCAGATATAATACTGCCAGCGTTTGCTGAACCTTTCCCGGTACAGCGGCGCAAACAGCATCAGCGCAGCCATTATGAGCACAGCAGCTACAGAAACAGACACGTATCCTTTTAAAATTTCATGCATCTGCCGCGTCACCGCCTTGCCAGTACTGTTTCAATTCCTCAAAATCGTCTTCCGACAGCAGCTCGTTTTGAATCAGCGCAGCAACCAGCCCTTTGGCGTTTCCTTCAAAAAATTTGTCTAAAAAGCTTTCTGCCTGCACGCCCTGATACTCGTCTGCTGACACAAGCGCTGTATATTTGTTGCGGTGCCCGATTTTATTCGCTTTCAAAAGCTTTTTGTCTATCAGGCGGGACAGCAGCGTAATAATTGTATTTTTTGTCCAGCAAATCCCTTTTTCTTCCAATGCCGCATAAATCTGCGCATATAAGGCAGTGCCTCCGTTGTCCCAGATAACCTTCATTAATTCCAGTTCATAATCCGATGCCTGCTGCATAGAACCATCCTCCTCTCAAAAGAACCACTTTATAGTGTACAACATGTTATCTAATTTCAAGATAACATGTTGTTATCATTATGTCAAGAAAAACATGATAAACAGCTCAAACAGTTTTCCAAAGGAATAAAAATGAAGCTGGCAATCGCCGTTGCCTTTTCACACCATTCGAAGCTGCTGATCTTAGACGAGGAAACGAGCGGGCTTGATCCGGTGATGCGGGACGATATTTTAAATATGCTTTTGGATTTTGTGCAGGATGAAGCGCATTCGATCCAACGGATTTGATTGTATACCGCAAAATGGCATCCTTCCATACGCCTATCTATTTGACCCGGAAAATCGCAGTCACCACATACGAAAAGCGGGATATCACTTAATGACCAGCAGTAATTGGTTGTTTTTTTACATGAAGGAACGCCAGAGCTTGTTTAGTAGCACTTACGAAGAGCAGCCGGGAGAGGGGATGCCCATCCTCTCTCCCGGCGTCCCTTCTGCAATGCAAATTTGTTCGCTTTAGGAGAGGGGATCGTAAGCGTAAAGAAAGCAAGTTCGATATGGGTTGTTTTGTGTGAACGCAACGAGGATTGTGTTATAAATTATCTTTGGTTTTGCCCGCTGCAATACGACCACTCCAGCCACTTAGCCACACCGTCGTCCTCATTGCTGCCAATCACCCCAGACGCTGCCGCTTTCAGCTCATCCACCGTATTTTCCACAGCATAGCATTCGTCTGCGATTTCAAACAAATCCAAATCATTTTTTCCGTCTCCAAATGCAACGATCCTGTCACAGCCAAGCCGTTTTTTCAACTGCAAAGCCGCATTCGCCTTTGAGGCTGCAAACGGCATAATTTCCAGCCATTGCTCCTCCGTATAGATATCCTTTTGATACACACAATGAAAAGCATCCTGATACATTTGATACAACGGCGCTAATATTTCCGGCTCGTCAATGCAGGTAATGTAAAAGCAGCGCCCAGCCGTTAAAAGCTCCGTCGTTTCCACTGGGCGCGTCCTTGGATCGCCTTTTCTTGACTGCAAAAAATCAGCCATTCCCTTCGTGCAGTATTTTTCGATAAACGAAAATTTTTCTACACCATTAAGGTATGAATAAACAATCGGATACACATGATGCTCAAACAACTGCTGAAAAACCTCTGTTACATTTTCGTCAAAATAGTTAGCTATCAGAATTTCCTCCGTCACATTGTCCATTACAAAAGCACCGTTGTATACGATCAGCGGGAGTTTGGCATTTAATCCTTTCGTCACCTTCTTTGCGGTAACCAGCGACCTTGCCGTCGCATAGGAGAAAATCATGCCTTCGTCGGTCAGCCGGTTGATTACCGCATTGGTATAGGCAGACGTTGTCTCATTGCTGCGCAGCAGCGTGCCGTCCAAGTCCGATACATAGAGTGTTTTTGGCGTCTGTGTCATAGAGCCTGTCTCCTTTCTGTCTGTGCAGGTTATCCCTGAATCTGGTCTAAAATAAACGGATCGCGGATCTTTTTATCCTCTGCCAGCAGTACGATCTTAGACAGAATCTCTGCGGTCTTTGGATCTTCATCCACAAACGGCAAAAACAGCTTTCCCCGCTTCTGGCTGTGTACCGGGAGAATGTTCAGCATCGCGCATCCCTCCTGGTGTATGACTCCGCTTCCAAGGTGTACGTTATAATTGCCCCTCGTGCCTTTTATAAGAGCATGGCTGTCCTTAAGCTGTACGTTTTGAATTCCAAACAGCGGCAGGTTATACTCTACAATCGCCCTGCGCATCTCAATCGTGGAATGACTTGTCTGCGGGTCGACTCCGCCTGCGTGCGCCACGCTGACAGCAAGGTCGACATCCCGCATTACCTCGCTGTAAATCAAGTCAGGCACCTGCCCGATCGTCAGCGGAGCAAACGTCTTGCGGTCAGAAAACTCTACCCATTCCAGCGTCGGCGCTTCTGCGTCGCTTGGCGAAAACCAGTCTGCCAGCGCATAAATGCGGGCAATAATATTTTCTTTGTAATATATTTTTTGCAGCCCTTCTTCATAATCCGCGATCCAGCGGCGCCCCTTTAGGCAGGCTGCGGTTTTCTGCGGCTGGATCTGGTTGCCTGCAAACATCCTGGAAGATTTTTGCCCGATCTCCTCCGGCAGCTTTACGTACAGTTCCCGGAACACCTGCTTAAACGGCTGGCAGATCTTACAGTCAAACAAATGTTTTTGATAGCAGTGCCAGACGCCCGCACGGTAAAAATCAAGCGGATGCGCAATGCGGATCTTCCTGTCCGCTTCCAGCTTTTTCTTCGTTCCGTCATAAGCGCGCAGCCATAAAGACTTGCCGTCTTCGTGCACTGCGAAAAATCCAAGCTCCGTCTTTCCTGCCTCTTCCACGGCAAATACAAGCGGTTGTATCATCGCCCGCACTACCGGATTGCCCATTAATCCTGCGGTTTCTGCCGCCGTAAATTCCGCGCCGTCCTCCATAGACTCTTCCATCAGCTTTTTCGCCCTTGCATACTGCTCTTTCAGTTTTTTATGCGCCGCTTTTACCTGCTGCACATATGCATTTTTTCCAAGGCGCGACGGAACGGATTTGAGCATTTTTTCTCCCTTTTTGCACAGCAGTACGCTTTTTCCGTTTTCGTCTACATGCAGGCAGATTTCCACATCATCCACCGCGTTCCAGCTCATCATCGGCGCAAATTCCTCCGCCATCCTGCTTTCCATATTCAGCGTCAGCCTTGTAACGTCCGCATAGCCTGCATGTACGCTCAGATTGACCAAAGCCGTCTGCGCCGCTTTCGTCTCGTTGGCGCGCCTCTGCGCACCGAACTGTCTTGCTTCTTTGGCAAAGTTTTGTATAAATGCATACCGCTCCAGCAGATCCTGCTCCTTCTTTTTGCCAAACGGCACCAGCCCGTAGCTCATCAGCAGGTCTTTGTTCCTCTTTGCCGTAATCTGCTCCCGCAGCTCTTGCAGCGTCACCTTGCCTGTCGCCGCGTCCGCGTACTTTCTTGCTCTTGCGTGTTTCAGCCCGTCCGCGATATATTTTGCCGCCTTATAGAGCACTGCAAAATTTTTCTCGCCCAAAGTTTTATAAGCTTCCCGAAACCAGTCGATATCAAACGCACCGTCCTGCAATTCTTCGGCTGATAACGGCGTGTACCTGGCAATCATCGCCGTCTTCTGGTCGTCAAACCGTTCATTCATATGCGCCATAAAATAATAACAGCCGCTCTTTAATCCGTCCCAGCCCAACTGCTGCCCGATCAGATCTATCCACTGCGGCGCATACATCGCCGCTTCCACCAGCCGTTCTTTTTTAATATCCGTGCCTTTTAACGCTGCCGCAAGCGCTTGCGCATCATCCTGCGCCGCCGGATAGCAGTATTTTAACAGCCGGCTTAAAACCTCTTTTTTTGTATAATTTCTCCCATAATACCACGAATAATAAGCGTCCCGCTCCAGCGTATCCTTGCCGAGCGCCTTTAAAATACGCACCAGGTATTCCACGCCCGTAATATAAGTAATGCCGCCGATGTCTTCTGAAAATACCGTCTCTGCTTCGCCGCGGCGCAGCTCTGTATCTACCATCACCGGAACGATGGCATCATACAACTCCTGCACGAGCCTGCCGCACCACGTATCCTTGCCTGCAAGCTCCTCTCCATGCTCCAAAATATCCATGCTTTTGCCAAAAAACCATTCCCACAACGCAGTGTTGTACCTTTTTGCATATTCTCCCTGCACAAGCTGCGTCAGCGCCCGCAAAGTTTTTCCCCGGTCAAAATACACAAGCACCGCATGGAATAAAAGGTCTTTGGAAATCATCCCCATATGATAAGCTTTTAAAAACCAGTACGGATTGATCGGCGTCATCTGCTTCGCCGGATAGCGGTAATCGTTATTATTTTTTTGTGTCAAAAACCGGTTTTTTTCAGCTTGTGGGCTGCATTTTAACTCCAGCTCCCATGCCGTATAAAACGCTCTGGCAAATTGCTCATCTGTTTCCCAATACGCCAGCCCTTCCAAAAAACGATCGAAAAAGCGCAGTTCACAGACTGGCACATAGGACTGCGACGACCTTCCGTCCCAGCCGCCGTAATGAAAGCAAACGTATTTGTTTGTTTCGTCGATCACAGGGATCAGCGCCTGCGCCGCCTGAATGCCCGCTTCAAACAATAGCCTGCGGTCTAAATATTCATAACGGAAATTCAGCCTTATATCCTTCACCTGCGACGCGTATTTTAACGATACCGGCACTGGCGCAAACGGTGCTTTTCCAAATACCGCTTCATAAAACACGCGGCTGTTATGGTAGATCTCATCGCTGTGCAGAATCAGCCGCGCTTCCCACTCGATAAATGTTCCATAGTCCCCGATTTCCTTTTCATAAAAATCACGCAGCTTTTCTTCCAGCGGATAGTTTTTCAATCGGTGAACATCGCAGTTTTTTCCCTCTTTCGTACCATCAGCCAGCCTGTAATAGCCATTTTCCAAAATCTGCTGATCCCCGTATTCCGATTCGTATTCATAATTGCGGTATTCATAAACAAGCGCATCCAGCTTTTTTATTTTCTCAATAATTTCTTTTTCCGTCAGCGAAACACACTTTTTCAGCTTGTCGCGCCCTGCCTTCTGCTTTGGTATATTTACAGGCGCATCTGGATGATATATGCCAAAGCCTTTTTGTTCTACCGCCTGCTTTGCCTCGTCTGTAAGTATTTCTTCCAGCAGCACCTTTTCCTTATCGGTAGGCTTTTCGATTCCCTTTGCAAATAATTTCACGCCTGCGTAAAATGCCGCCTTCTCCTGCTTTTTGGACAAGCGCAGCAGCAAATCCAGCCCCGCCGTACGCTTTTCTTCTTTTTTATCGGACAGCAGGCGTTTTAGGCACTGCTCCATGCAGGCGTCGTCCTGCCCCATTAAAAATTCCAGCAGTACACCGCGCAGCCTGCTCCGCTTAAAGCGCAGCATATCCTCCATCAGACGATAATCCGCTTGTTTCAGGCTCAGCTTTTTCACAATCGCAATCGCTTGTGAAGAAGTATACTCCTCCGCATTTCCCATATATCCGATCAGCAGCTCCCGCTGCGCCTGGTTCGCCGGATGGTACAGCAGCAAATGTATCATATTTCCGCGCTGACTCATATAATTGTCAACGGATATTTCTCCAAGCAGGCGCGCCGCCTGTGTGATTTTTTCCTCATCCTGTAGCACATAGGCGCTAAACGCCAGCTCACAGATAACCTTCGACGGCGTCAGCTCTACTTTGTACCACGGAAAAATACACGGGTCATATACAACCCCTTTCTTCGGCAGCCGCTCATAAATGCTCCAAAATTTTTCATAATGCCGCTGTGCCTCTTCCCGGTCTTTATAATAGTCGGTCAGCACGGCACTGCGCGGTTTTTGTACTTCATTATTTGCATGTACCTTGCTTCCATACAGCAGCAGGCTCGTATCTTCGCTTAAACGCGCGGTATACGCAGGCATAAATGCAGCCACAAGCTCCAGGTCATCGGTATATTCCAAAATCACCTTACGTGCCGCCTGGATTTTCAGCCTGTCGTCAAACAAACTTTGGTTATAAAAGGATGCGGTCAGCTTTTGATTTTTCGTCCCGCTGTCAATCAGCTCCATCATTGCAGCCACCGCTGTCTGCGCCTCTTCAAAGCCCAGCGCCCAGAGCGCGGCACTGATCGCAATCGAATCGTTGGTCTGTAGCTGCTTTTTGCAAAACGCCGCATCACGCAGGCACTTTCCCATCAGAGCAAGCAGCTTGGCGTTTATCCGGTCTGCGCTGTTCTCGTCAAAAATCCCGATCCAGGTAGAAACCGCCCGCTTTACAGAAGAATACCGGATCAGGTCATGTTCTTCAATGACACGCAGGACTGCCAGAAACGCCTCCTTTGTCCCCTCGTCCGCCGTCTCGCACACAGCCTGGCGCAGCCCTTCCTGCAGCCTCGCCGCTACAAGCAGGTCGCAGACAAGCTGATGCAGCCTTTTATGATCCGACCGGAAGATTCCAAGAATCATTTCCCGATCTAAATACGCTGTATTGTTTTCACTCAAAATCAGGTCTTCCAGCGCATGGATCACCGCCTGGTTGCCGCGGTCAATCTCCGCTGCATAGATCAGGCTGAAATTGTTTTTTATATTCCATTCATGACGGATATAGTCCAGCTTTTCCGCATCCAGGCGCCTGTAAATAAGATCCTCCAGCCGCTCGCCGCAGTAAAACAGGCTTTCATATGACGTCAGCAGCGAAAATACCTTGTACATCTGCGGCGCATATCCCACGGTGCGCACCGTCCTGCGGTCCCATCCAGATGAAAACGGAAATTGGTTCAGCTTGTCAATCATATATAAATACGATGCCTGATATTGCTTTGGCACAAACGCATCCAAAAGCCCCTGGTGCATCCCGACACCTTTCGCCCTTTTCTGGCAAAACCATTCCGACGGCTTTTTTGCAGGCTCTTTTTCAAACTGCTTTTTTATCAGCGCAACCTTCGCATCATCCACCTGGTATCCGTCATAGTTTTCCGCCACCATATCCCAATCCTGCCCCGCATACTTTTCCAGCCGTTTCCGCAGAGCTTCCTTGCGCTTTATTGTAATCTCACGCCTTGTATTATAATTAAAATCTGCCATTGTGCTGCTCCTTTCTCTTTGCGTATTCGCCTACCACATCCGCCCTGCCAGCATCGTCAGCCTTACAAACGTAAAAACACTGTGCTCCGT
Source organism: Eubacteriaceae bacterium (assembly GCA_910574915.1). Lineage (GTDB taxonomy): Bacteria > Bacillota > Clostridia > Lachnospirales > Lachnospiraceae > Eubacterium_J. The sequence continues at coordinate 67,605 of CAJTCR010000020.1, read as the reverse complement.
CACACAAATCGGATCATCCAGCGCTTCCAGCGGCAAATGATCCAAAAAAATCCGGTAAATGCCATCCGCAAAGCATTGTACCGCATTTTCCTGCGCTTCCTGCAAATCCGCTTTCTGCCCGCCGTAATTTACGCCAAACGATATTCTGCCCGCCTGTGCTTTGTCCTCGATTTCCTCTCTCGTAAGCGTTATACTTTGCAGCAGCTCGGACTGCTGCGCACGCTGGTTGTATAAAAGCACCTCCGCCTCCGTAACGGCAAGGATCAGTTCACGCACCGTAGCCGGATGCCCCTGGATCTTTAGCGGCATTGCCTGTACGGCTTTTTTCTTCCCGATCGATTTTAATGCGACTTGAATCTCCATACTGCCCGTTTCCTCCTGTTTCTCAGCTTCGATAAAGCACATAATCCTGCATTTCCCTGCGGAATCCAGCCGCTTCCAAAGCTTCCCTCGCCTCGTCTGGATATTCCTTAAGCACGATCCGCTTGATCCCCGCAAAAATCTTTCCTCTGTCGTACTCCCTTGCAAACGCTTTCATGCACGCTTTTGCCGCATCCGGTTCAAACAGCCGCAGCAGCTTGCCCTGACGCTCCATCACGGCGGCAACCCGCCCGCCCAGGCACGCAGCCGCCGTACCCGGCACACGCGTAAAGCCACGCCCCGGCAAATGCGGCAGAATGTTCCCCCAGCTTTGCGCCGGGTCTGTTGCATTGACCCAGACAAGTTTTTCCTCTGGTTTTTGCAGCATCCGCATCACTGACGCAGCCGCCTTGCCCTGGATAAACTGCGCGCCTGACATGCCTTGGACAAAATACCCCCGCCTTGCCTGCCCCGTATATTCCCACACCCGCAGCACGGACAACGCTTCCTGCCAGGACATTCCCCATGCCGCAGCCGTCTCGCGGCATATAATCATGCTGCGGGCAAAACAGCGTTGAAGCGCCTGCTCAATCTGTGCCTGCTGCGCCTGCTCTCTGACCGGGCGCACCACATCCCATCTTCCGGCACGCAGTGCTTTGACACGCATACTTGCCAGCCGTTTGGGAGCCATTTTCTTTGACCGCTCCAGCTCGATCCACTGGCGCACAGGCACAAAGCTGTCCGCACAGACATATCCTTTTGCCATCAGTGACAGCAGCGGTTCATGCGCAGACTCCCCGTCCAGCAGGCGGTTTAACGGCTGCATAAAGCTGGCGCCCCGTTTTAGCAGCGCTTCATAAATACGCGCTTCCTTTTCTGCCCCGGCATTGACCAGCTCGTCCAGCCTGCCGCCAAGGTCTGCTTCCCAGTCCGTTTCTTCCTGAAATTCAAAGCACAGCCCGCCTTTTGCATCCATATGCCAAAACATCTCGCCTTCTGCCAAAAACGCGTCCAGCATCGTATCCCGGTATGGATTTACCCGTGCCGGAAGCACGATCGCCTCCCAGGAAGCCGCCGGAAGCGAGGCTCCCGCATACTGCTTTAGCACATGCTCCAGGCATTCCCTCGCCGGAGCTCCAGACTCCATACGGGCAAGCAGCATTGCCGCATATGCCTGCGGCGGACAGGTCTTTGCCTCTTCCCGCCTGTGCCCAAGCGTCCGCATCCTGGCACGCTGGTACAATACCGCATGATAATACAGGCTGCCATGCCTGACTGCTTCCTTTCGCCCACAAAGCCCTTCCAAAATGCACTCCGCTGTCTCCTTCGTCCATCCATAGCGCTGCGCCGTCTGTTCTGCGTCTGCGGCGCCCCTATAGCGGAGCATCCGCCTTACAATATGAAGCTGCGCTTCCTGCCCGCCGCTTAATGCCAGCGCATACTCCTCTTCCTGCTCCGCTGCGATCCACAATCCCTGTTCCAGATACACCGCCCTGTGGCCACGCGCCAGCTCCTCCAGCCATTCGACCGGGATATTCAGATCTCCCGCGGCAAGATCCCCCTGCGTCATCAGCAGCGTATGCAGTTGCTTCGCATCCTTTGGCAGCTTGCCGTAAGATTCCTGCACCTGCAGCAGTTCCTCTTTTCCAGGCTGCACAAGCCCCTGTGTTCCTGCCTCTTCCTCCAGCACTTCCCGCACCGCGGCATGAATCCCGCCCGGGGTCGGGGCATAATCGTACATCACCGCCGCTTCCTGACTCCATTGCAGCGGCAGCGACATCGGAGACGGCACATCCACATAGACTTCGCGCACCTTAACAATTCCCGCATGGATATCCTGTAAGAGCTGCCGCACCCCTTGTGCATCCCACAATTCCTGCATACATTCCCGCCTTGTCTCCCGAATCAGCGGGTGCTCCTTTTCCCTAACAACCTGCTCCAAAAGCTGTGCGCTTTTCAGCCGCTGCGCCCACAAAGGCTGCCGCCCATTTTTTTTCACGCCCATCATCAACGCACGCGCGCTGTTATACCGAAATGCTATATTAAATACGGGCGTCTCCGGCAGCAGGATTTCCAGTTTTCGAATGCAAGTATCAGGATGCAGCCGAAAGAGCGCTCCTTCCGGCAAAGGCTGCTCCCCATACGCATAGACTAAAAAGCCGTCCTCTTCATCCACGCTCCCGACTTCCAGCCCCAGCTCTTCCCGAATCATATGTGCCGCAAGCAGCGCAAGCGGCGCATTGATCCGCTTTCCAAACACCGAGTGGAACATAAGCTGGCTGTTTCCTGAAGAATCCCTGAAATGTTCCACGAGAATCGTACGGTCATCCGCCAGGCTGCCGACTGCCTTGATCTGCCGCTCCAAATAGCCGCCGGCAAGCTGCGCCGCAGGCGTATCCAGCCCCAGCCGCTCCAGCTCCCTGATAAGACTCCCGTCTGCCTGTGCTTCCTGCAAGGTATGCAGCATCCGTCCAAAAGCTTCTCCGGTACGCTTGTCCCGTCCTTTCATCTCCCCTTTCCAGAACGGCAGCCTGGCGCCTTCCGCCGGAGCCTGGACGACGGTCACCGTATCTTTGCTGATCTGCGTCACCCGCCAGGCAAACGACCCCAGAATAAAACGGTCGCCCTTTTGCGTCTCATAGACAAACTCCTCGTCCACTTCTCCCAGCTTTACGCCATCCTCCGTTTTCACGGCATACAGCCCCTTATCTGGTATGGTGCCGCCTGCCGATACCGCAAGCATTCTGCTGTAGCCGTCGCCTTCGACTTTTTCATGAATCCTGTCATACAGCACCCGCGGACGTGCCGGGATATCCTGTTCATGCTCATAATCTCCCGCCAGCATTTCAAGCACCGCTTTTACATCCTGCTTTGTAATGCCGCGAAACGGCAGAGCACGCGGCAGTATTTCCATTACCTCGTCAATCTCATAGCTGCCAAACGCCGCCATCGACACCAGATGCTGCGCAAGCACATCCAGGCATTCTACCGGAGGATGAAGCTGCTCCACGCCTCCCTCTCTGGCAAGCTGCGCCGTCATGCCGCACGATACACACTCTGCCGCTGTCCTGGCAAACAAATGCATCACACTGACACGCCCCGGATTATGCCCGGCACGCCCCAGACGCTGCATGGTACTGGACACCGTGCGCGGGCATCCGACTTGCAGTACCTGGTCGATCTGCCCGACATCGATCCCAAGCTCCATCGAAGACGTCGCGCAGAGCAGCCGCAGGCGTCCTTCCCGCAGAGCCAGCTCCGTCTCTGTCCGCTGCTCCTTTGACAAACTCCCGTGATGCACGCGGGCAAAATCTGCCCCGCCAAGCAGATTGACATAATATGCCAGCTTTTCTGCATACCGCCTGCCTTCCACAAACGCGATAACGCTGCGGCTCCCCTGGCAGTATTCGTACACGACCTTCCCCATCTCTTCCCAGACCGGATCTTTGCGCCTGCCCTGCGTCGCATCCACGAAAGGGCTTCGTACCTCAAGCCGCACCTTTTTTTCCATCACAGGCGCCGCAATCCTTGCCTTCTCTGGTGCCAGATATTCTGCGGCAAGCTCCAGCGGCTCGATCGTAGCCGACAGCCCGATCCGCTGGAGCGGACGACGGCAAAGCCTGTCGAGCCGCGCCAGAGACAGCATCAAATGCGCGCCCCTTTTCGTGTCAATCAGCGCGTGCAGCTCGTCTAATATCACCGCCCGCGCCGTTGCAAGCACCTTCTGCCCCGTTCTGCTTGTCAGCATTAAATACAGCGACTCCGGCGTAATAATCAAAATATGCGGCGGCTTTCTCACCATCCGCTGCCTGTCCTTTTGCGGCGTGTCACCCGTACGGATGCCCGTATCAATCAGTCCTTCCGCATGCATCCCTTCCAGCGGCTTTTTCAGATTTTCCCGAATATCCGCCGCCAGCGACTTTAACGGCGATACATAAACAAGCTGCAATTCCTGCTTTAATTCTCCCGCCACCGCCTGCCGCTTCATCTGGTCTAAAAAAACAAAAAACGCAGAAAGCGTCTTGCCCGTGCCCGTCGGCGCCGATACAAGCACATGCTCTCCCGCCGCAATCCAGCGCCACGCCTCCTTCTGCACAGGCGTCGGCTCCCCAAGCGCTTCCCGAAACCAGTCTGCCGTTTTTTTCTCAAATAGATCTAATATTTGCTCCATTTTCCTTGTTTTCCTGTGCTGCATAGTGATGTTCTAACAACTGTTCCTGCAAATCTGTAAGCTTTCCGCAAATCAAATCCTGAAATTGAAAAAATGGAGACAAAAAACATCCCCATTTCCTAAATTAACGCTTGCAAATGAGCAAGGTATCATTTATAATCACATTAGAAACAGCCAAAGGGTATTTGTGCATCCGATGGTTGTCACCGGAAACTTATAAACAAGGTTTACGAGTTACACAGGCTATCCCCTATTGCCGTAGGAGATAGCCGTTTTATCTTTTATGATGGTTGTCGAGATATGATAAAGCTGCGAATATAACTAACAGCAACGTCAAAACTTCTAACGTATCCATATGTACCTCCTTTCCGTTCCCGGAAAGTACAACCACCAGACTATCCCTACGCTGTTCTAATCTGACTATGGAATATTATAGCATATTTTATGGGAATTGGTATATTATTTTATTTCCATTTATAATCTGTTCAACTTCAAAATCTGTTTATCTCTACCCGAAGATCTTCTCCTCACACACCTGAAAAATATAAAACTTCAAATAATACGACTCCTGCGCCGCCCACAAAATCGGATGATCCGGCGCCTGTGTGCGAAATTCCACCTGCCGCAGCCTTTTATGCGCACTGCGTGCTGCCTGCTGGATGGTCTGCGTAAACAGCTCATACGTCATAAAGTGCGAACACGAACAGGTCGCCAAAAATCCCCCATCCTTTACAAGCCGCATTCCGCGCAGATTGATTTCACGGTAACCTTTGGCTGCATTTTTTACTGAATTTCTGGACTTTGTAAATGCCGGCGGGTCTAATATCACCACATCAAACTGCCTGCCCTGCTGTTCTAACTCTGGCAGCAGTTCAAAGACATCCCGGCAGACAAACTGCACCCGCTCCTGCATCCCGTTTCGCTCTGCATTCAGCCTCGCCTGCAAGATCCCGCTCTCTGAGGCATCTACGCCAAGTACGCTTGCCGCTCCGCCGGCGGCTGCATTTAGCGCAAAAGAGCCTGTATGTGTAAAACAGTCCAGCACGTCCGCATCTTTGCAAAGCTTTCGGACAGACTGCCTGTTATATTTCTGATCCAGGAAAAATCCGGTTTTCTGCCCGTTGCATACGTCGACCAGATATTTGACCCCGTTTTCCTCAATCGGAACATTCGTATCAAACGCTTCGCCGATAAATCCTTTGTGCCGCTGCATCCCTTCCTGCTCACGCACCTTGGCGTCACTTCGTTCATAGACGCCGCGGACTGTGATGCCGTCTGCTAAAAGCACTTCTTTTATTGTATCCACAATCGTCTCTTTCATCCGGTCAATGCCAAGCGCCAGCGATTCCACAACAAGCACGTCCGAAAATTTATCGATCACGATGCCCGGCAGAAAATCCGCTTCACCGAAAATCAGCCTGCAGCAGCCCGTATCCACCGTCTTCTTCCGGTAATCCCAAGCATTTTGTACACGCATCCGTATAAACTCCCGGTCGATTGCCTGTTTTACATTTCTGGTCAGCAGCCGGATACGGATTTTGGAAGCCTCATTAATAAATCCCCTGCCCATTGGAAATCCGTCAAAATCATGAATGTCTACAATATCCCCGTTTTCAAATGTCCCGTCGATCGCGGCGATTTCGTTGTCATAAACCCACATCCCGCCTGCTTTTAACGTTCTTCCTTCTCCTTTTTTCAATGTAGCCACTGCGTTCATATTTGTTTTCTCCATTCCTTGTCCCTTCTGTTTTCGTATTATCTCACTATCCCTTTCTGATGGCACTTTTTACTATGATAGCACACTCTGTAAAAATTTAAAAATATTTTTGATTTTATGCAACTTTTCATTTGTTCTTCACGTCTTAAAGATAGACTGTTTATGCGTACCGCTCATGTCGAACTATGTATGAAAACAGTAGTAACGTATCGGTTTTTCTGAAATGTTACCGAATTTCTAATAATTTCTATCAGAAAATTTCATAATACTACTGTTAAAAAATAAATTTCGTGGTATACTGTAACATGGTTTCAGTGATCCGCAGTCCTATTTGTGATGCAGCACCAAGGAGAATTTATGTTATTTAATATGGGGAAAGAGGCGCTCGCTGCCGCCAGCGACGAGCACAGACGCAACGCCTTTATTCATAAAAATGAAAACTTTATATTAAATTGCGCAAGCAAATTTTCAAAACACTATATCAGTAAAAGTGATGATGAGTGGTCGATTGCCCTGATCGCTTTTTCGAATGCCATTGACACGTACAATGAATCGAAAGGTGCTTTTCCATCTTATGCAAAGCTGCTGATCGAACACCGCCTGACAGACTATTTCCGATCACAGGCGCGCTTTTCTTCCGAAATGCAGACAGAACCTTATCTGTTTGAGGGAGAAGTCGATGAGGATTCCGAAAATATGGGATTTCAGATTAATGTGATGAAGCAGGCTTCGGTATCTGACGACAATCCGCTGCTGGACGAAATCGTTGCCATCTCTGAATATCTGGATATTTACGGCATCACGTTTACTGAGCTGACGGAGTGCTCTCCAAAGGCAGGAAAGACCAAAGATTCCTGTGCCAGCGCGATCCGTTATCTTAAAGAGCACCCGGTTTTAATCAGCAATATGAAAACAACGAAACAACTGCCAATTAAAATTATTTCCGAAAATGCAAAGGTACCCCGAAAAATTCTGGAGCGACATCGTAAATACATAATAACCGCAGCAGAAATACTTTCCGGTGATTATCCTAAGCTTGCCGAATATTTAAGCCATATTTAGCAGGCCCCAACCAACCCTATTACAATTACCGCGTTTGTATTTCTGTCACAGTTATTAACTATTTATGAAACTACTCTAAGAAAGAAAGGAGCCATCTACTTTGAAAGCCGTCATAGTAGAATGCAGTAACGGCGCTGCGGTTGCATTATGTGATGATGGGACGTTTCGAAAGCTTAAAAACAAGGGCTATTCGATCGGCCAGGAGCTTCTGATCAAGCAGAAGCATACACCAAATCGCATGGTGCAAAAGCTATCCATCTGTGCTTCGCTGGCATTGGTTCTGTTATCTTTCGCTGGCATTGGTTCCCATAGCTACGTAGAGCCTTACTCCTACGTCAGCCTGGACATCAATCCTTCTATTGAATATGCTTTAAACCGTTATGATAAAGTCATCTCGGTTGCCGGCATCAATACCGAAGGGCAACAGGTTGTTTCATCCATAGAAGCTGATATCAAAAATCAGAATATCACAACTGCATTAGGTGTAACTATCGGACAGTTAGAAAAAGAACATTATATTATGCAGGAAAATTACAACCACGTGATCGTCAGTGTTTATTCGTCCAACGATACGAAAGCACAGTCCATTGCTTCACGGGTAAATTCCTTTTCTGCCGAAAAATCTGACATTTGTTCGATTGATACGATTCCCGTATCAAAAGAAGTAAAGGATGACGCTGACTCTCTTGGCATTACTCCAGGTAAGCTTGCTCTCATCCACGCAGTTGCAGAGACTACTTCTGATTCCAATTTTGACGTATCTGAATGGACGAATAAGACCGTCAGTGAATTGGAGACAACAATCCAACAGGCAAGCAGCCAGTCTCCAGATTCTGGAGCACAACCGGCAGCAGCAAATGTTGTGGACAGTGATTATTTAAACAGCGTTCTGGATAACAATGCAGCAAACAAGCCAAACAGTTCTACAGCCTCCGCTGTGGACACTGAGCAGGGAGCCGGCAGCGCATCTGCTGATAAACAAACAACTACAACCGATGATACGACAACCGGTTCGGGTACAGGCGGAACCGCCTCTGCTCCAAAACCGGATAATTCAAGCAATACGATAGCACCTGCCACAGACGGCAGTGCAAGCAGCACGCAAAAACCTGATTCCTCAAATCCGTCAGGCGACGGCAATGCACCCGCAGACAACAGCGGTACTGCAAATCAGGATCAGACAACTACCTCACCAAACAAAGGTGATTCGAGCGGCACAAGCTCTTCCAAGCCGCCTGCTTCCTCGGAGCAGACAGACAGCCCTGTAAAGGGAGATTCTGCTGACGAAGGCACGCAGAATAACGATACGCTGACAGAAGACAGCTCCAACAAGAAAGACCCTTATCCGACTCCTGACAACGATCCGTCCAAACCGGCACCACCACAGGAGGATCCGTCCAAAGAGGACTCTGCAACAGGAAATACCGCAACAGACGACACGGTAACAGATGACACCTGGCAGGAAGACACTTCCAGCAAGCATCATCCTTATACAGATCCTTCCACAGGTACAGGCGATTCGAATGCAGGCAGTACAGGAAACGATACTTCCAAACAGCCAGAAGCAGACAGCGATGCTCCAAGTCAGCATGATACAGACAGTTCTGCTTCCAAGCAAAGTGCCGAAAACAGTAGTCAACCTGGCACAGCAAACTAATATTACTGCAAATAACGTAAAATTCCTAAAAAGACTGCCGTTTTAAAACGACAGTCTTTTTTAGCTTATTTTTTTCGTATCTCTAATACTCTCAAATACGATTTCTATAGATGTTTCCTGCTATTTATTGCTTCTTCTCCAGATTTTCATTTTCTCTGCTTCAGCAATCAGCTCTTCTCTAAAATCAGGATGCGCAATGGAAATAATCGCTTCCGCTTTTTCCCAGGTAGACAATCCTTTTACATTGACAATACCAAACTCTGTAACTAGATAATGTGTATTCGCACGTGTATCTGTCACAATCGAACCTGTATTCAGTGTAGGCAGGATTCTGGATTTTACCTGTCCGTCTTTTGTCTTGTAGGTAGAAGAACAGCAGATAAAGCTCTTTCCGCCTTTTGACAAATACGCGCCTAATACGAAGTCAAGCTGTCCGCCTGCGCCGCTGATATGCTTGGTTCCGGCTGATTCTGCATTTACCTGTCCAAACAGGTCAATGTCTACCGCGTTATTGATCGACATAAAATTATCCAGTGCAGAAATGGAGCGGATATCATTCGTATAGCTGACTGGAGCACTCATAATCTCCGGGTTTTCATCCAGATAATCGTACATCTTTTTCGTACCGCAGCCAAATGCAAACGCCTGGCGGAAACGGTCGATATTTTTTCTGGAGCCATTGATTTTCCCTGCTTTTGCAATATCTACAAATGCGTCTACATACATTTCTGTATGAACGCCCAGATCCTTAAGATCAGACTCTGCGATCAAAGATCCAACCGCATTCGGCATACCGCCGATTCCAAGCTGTAAGCAGGCGCCGTCTGGAATTTCATTTACAATCAGTTTTGCAACTGCTTTGTCAACTTCGCTTGCCGGCCCGCCTGCGCCCATTTCCGCGATCGGCGGATTGCTGCCTTCCACGATAAAATCCACGTCTGAAATATGTACGCCGTTTTCTGTACCGCCTAAGCAGCGCGGCATATTTTCATTGACCTCGACAATTACTGTCGCAGAAGTTTCCACAACCGCTGCAAGATGGGAAGCATTTGGCCCAAAGTTGAAAAATCCATGCTTATCCATCGGTGTAACCTGGAACATGGCAACCGCATTTTTCTTTGTATGCGGATCGCGGTAATAACGCGGCAGCTCTGAATAGCGAATCGGCGCGTAATATGCGCAGCCGCGGTTAATCAGCTTACGCTCAATGCCGGACATATGCCACGAATTCCATGTAAAATGCTCGCCTGCGTCCTCGCGCTCAAAAATAGCCGGTGTTTTTAACAAAATACCGCCTCGTACATTTACATCCTTTAATTCGTCCGTACGCTTTGCAAGCGCTTTGTCCAGTGCGTCTGCCGTCCCGTTGCACCAGCCGTAATCGATCCAGTCGCCCGAATGTACCGCCTTTACAGCTTCATCCGCTGATACAAGTTTCTTTTGATATTCTTCTGCGTATCCCATGATGACCTCCTTCATAATATTGTATGGCATCTTCACTATTGTGAATAGTTTAACGATAATTCTATACTATCATTTTTAAAAAAGATACGCAAGGCTTCCAACGAAAAATGAAGAACTAAATAAGATACAATAGAATAGAATAGAATAGAATACAATACAATAACAAACAGGCTGCCAGGGAGATGAAAACACATTTCCCTAGAGCGTGTTTAAAAATCATTCCCGTGATCTGCATTCACCACAAACTGTGAAGCACATCTCACAGAAAGCATTTTTCAAACACGCTCTAGCAGCCTGTTTTAATAAAATACTTTTTATTCCTCTGTAGAAATTACTTTTTTAGAATTGTAATAATCATCAAACAAGTCTGTAACTGCCTGATGTGTCTTCTTGGAGATATCTGGAAGCTCTTTGCCCCAGGATTTTGTTGCCTGTTTATATCCCTTTTCAAATGCAGCCTGCATCTCTTTCATCTTTTCAACGTCATCTCCTGCGAGTGCGCTTGCAAAATCAAAGATTCTCTGTGAAGTCTGCTTTACACCATAATAACCGTCTTCGGATATAAGCTCCTGTGCTTTCGCTTTTGCGGCAGCATCTACGGAAAAGCCGCCCTTTGCCATTGTGCTCCAGAAATCATCGTTTGCTTCTGTAAACTTCTTTGCCTGGCCAAAAAGCGTTTTATTTACGATATCAACTAACTGATTCTGTCTGTTGACTGCATCCTGCTTCATCTGTTTTACAAGCTCTGCACGTTTTTCAGCGCTCATCTTGTTAATAGAATAGGTTGCTTTGTCTTTGTCCTTTTTGTCAGAATCCTTCTCGTATACGGCACCTGTAGAGCTGTTTTTGTCCGTATCTTTAGTTTCTTCTGGCTTGCTGTCTGCTTTCTTTGTGCTGCTGTATGCGGATGCATATGTAGCAGCCGTTGTGTTAATATTTACTCCCATTTCGCTCATTCTGATTCCCTCCATGATTTGTATGATGCGAAACCCGCCGGTTTCCATTTACTGGTACTCTTTCATGGCGGATTCGCCATGATGATGCAATTCCGTTTGCATGTCAGGCTCCTGGCACATGCAGCCGCCGCTCAGCCAAAGGCAGCCCGTATTCAAATTGCCAGATACTTCCTGATTAATAGTTATATCGGCGATTTTGCCCGTTTTCTTAAGCCGTCTGCAGATTTCTCTCATCTTTTTTTCGTTGCAGCGACTTTATCACAGACACATATGCCGGAATCAAAAACAGGTCTGCAAATATCCACGCTACCGGGCTTGCGAAGCAGGCGCCCAGATAGCCAAATACCGGCACGATAAAGGTTCCTACAAGCGCTCTTGCGATCATCTCGCAGATGCCCGCCATAACCGCCAGCTTGCTGAATCCAAGCCCCTGGATTGTAAATCGCAGAATATTCACGAGTGCCAGCGGGAAATAAAAGGAGCTTCCCACAATTAAATACAGCCTTGCATTTTTCAAAATCTCAACTTCATTCGCATCTAAAAACAGCAGTGCGATTTTCGCACCGAAAAAGAACAATACAACAAACGCAAGCACCGAATACACCAGCCCGATCATGCAGCAGGACAGCATTCCCTTTGTCACGCGCTTTAGCTCTCCGGCACCCAGGTTCTGCCCCGCATAGGTTGACATCGTAGATCCCATAGCATCCAGCGGACAGCAGAAAAACATACCGACTTTATTTGCCGCCGTTACCGAAGCGACAGCGGTAGACCCAAGCGTATTAACGGCTGTTTGCAAAATTACGCTGCCGACAGCCGTAATCGTATACTGCAATCCCATTGGGATTCCTGCGTTGCACAGATCCTTCATGTACGCTGCGTTCATCTGCCATTCTTCTTTGGACAGACGCAGCACCTCATATTTTTTATTTATATAAACAAGACATAAGATCCCGGATACGCCCTGTGAAATCACGGTCGCCCACGCTGCACCTGCAATTCCCATATGAAAGCCCACAATCAGCGCAAGATCCAGCACAATATTTAACAGTGACGAAAAAATCAAAAACATCAGCGGGCTTTTGCTGTCTCCAAGAGACCGGATAAATCCTGACAGTAAATTATACAGGTAAATAACCGGTATTCCTAAAAAGATTACAAAAATGTACTGGTATGCCCCCTGTATAATATCGGACGGCGTATTCATCCATAAGAGGATCTTTTTGCACAGCAGGCATACCCCCATCGTCATTACTGCCGCTATTATGACTGCAAGCCAGATTCCGTTCGCCACATATTTTCGCAGCGCATGATAATCCTTCGCGCCAAACTTCTGTGCAATCGGGATCGCAAAGCCGTTGCACACGCCCATGCAAAACCCTATTACCATAAAATTAATCGAACCTGTGGAGCCAACCGCCGCCAGTGCCTCTACCCCTAAAAACTTTCCGACAATAATCGTATCCATCATGCTGTAAAACTGCTGAAACAGCATCCCAAACATCAGCGGCACAAAAAACGCGAGAATTAATTTGATCGGCGATCCCTGTGTCATATCTTTACTTGCACTTTTTGTCATAATTCTCCTCTAAAATTTCTGTACAAATTCCGACACCATCTTCGCACAATGCGCTGCCGCCTGATCTTCAAACGTCGGATAGTCCATCTTTGCAGAGCCGTCTGCTTTATCTGAGATCGCGCGTACTACGACAAACGGTATCCCGTTGAGCATCGCAGCCTGCGCAATAGAAGCCCCTTCCATCTCCGCGCAATCACCGTGAAATTCATTTATTAAATGTTCTTTTACTTTATTATCAGAAATAAACTGGTCTCCGCTGACCACGCATCCTTTTACAACCGCTACCTCTGGATTGACACGTTTGCAGGCATCCATCACAGCGTCCGCCATTGCCGGATCTGCCGCAAACTCTCTGCTTTCAAATCCTGGTATCTTGCCAATCTGGTATCCTAGTACAGTAACATTTACATCATGCTGAATCGCCTTTTCGGATACGAGGATATCCCCAATATCTAAATCTGCATTTAATGAACCCGCCACTCCTGTATTCAGCACATGCGTAATGCGAAACAGATCAGCAAGGATCTGTACGCACATCGCAGCGTTTACTTTGCCTATCCCGCACTGCACAACGACTGCCGCCTTTCCATGCAGCGTTCCTTCGAAAAAGTTCATCCCTGCTTTGGTTACTACCTGGTTTACCTTCATCTCCTCTTTTAAGGCGGATACTTCCGTCTCCATTGCTCCGATAATTCCTATCTTCATGGTAAAGTCTCCTCTCTGCTTTGTGTCTGTCTACTGTGGATAAACAAGCCGTGATGCATCGATCGAATAAAGCACCTCATCCAGATATTTCTTTGCAAGATAATTTGCCATCCCAAGATTCATATCCAGATAGTTGCCGCAGTCTTTTGGGCTTGCGCCAGGCACCTCGTCCTTAAAGTCCCTGATAAATTCATACATTGACGTCACCAGCCCGACAATATCCGCCGATTCATAATCGCCCGCTAACAGCAAATAAAAACCCGTTCTACAGCCCATCGGCCCAAAATACACCGTCTTATCCTGATACTGCGGATGATTGCGCAGATACGTAGCCGCCAGATGCTCGATCGTATGCATTTCCGCCGTATTCATAACCGGCTCTTCATTCGGCGACGTCATGCGCAGGTCAAATGTGGTAATTACACCGTCTCCTACATGATCCTTTCTGGATACATAGACACCAGGCTGCAACTTGTTATGGTCGATCGTAAAGCTTGCTATTTTTTCCATAATACTATATCCCCTTTCCAAATCGTAGGTCAGAATTTTTGCATGGTTATCATACATGGCTATCCTCTACACTATCGAAATCTGACACAAAAGTCAAGCAGGATTTTGCATTCAGACAGGATACGGACAAATTGCCTCTTTCATATGCCTGACATATGCCGCCACATGGGGAACACAGTCTTTTCCATACTGCCCGCACAGTGCGACGATTGCAGAGCCTACAATTACGCCGTCCGCTGTTTTGGCAATCTGCGCCGCCTGCTTTGGCGTCGAGATTCCAAATCCAACCGCACAAGGAAGATCCGTCTCTTCTTTTACTGCCTGTATCATCGCGGCAAGATCCGTAGTAATCTCACTGCGCATTCCAGTCACCCCAAGCGACGATACACAGTACAAAAATCCTTTTGCTTCTTTTGCAATCATGCGGATGCGTTGCTGCGAGGTCGGCGCAATCATGCAGATCCATGCCACGTCATACTGCCCGCAGGCCTGTGCAAACTCCCCTTTTTCTTCATATGGAACATCCGCCAGTATGATCCCGTCGACGCCAAGCTGCGCCGCCTTTTGCACAAACCGTTTTGTCCCATAGGAAAATACGACGTTTGCATAAGTCATAAATACAAGCGGAATCTGTGTATGCCTGCGAAGCTCCTCTACCATTTCAAAGATCTTATCTGTTGTAACACCCGCCTTGAGCGCACGTACATTCGCTTCCTGAATCACCGCGCCTTCCGCTGTCGGATCTGAAAAAGGAATGCCCAGCTCGATCAGGTCGGCGCCTGCTTCTTCCATCGCATAGACTAACTGCTTCGTGACCTCCAGCGAAGGATCGCCGCATGTAATAAACGGGATAAACGCTTTCCCATGTTCAAATGCATATATGATCTTATTCATAAACTTCCTCCCCTCTATAACGTGCGATCGCCGCACAATCTTTGTCTCCCCGCCCGGACAGATTGATGACTATAATCTCATCTTTCCTCATTGCCGGTGCTGTTTTAATCGCATATGCGACTGCATGTGCACTTTCGATTGCAGGGATAATGCCTTCGGTGCGTGATAAATACTCAAACGCTTCTACTGCTTCCTCATCTGTAATAGCCACATACTCCGCTCTTTTTGCATCATAGAGGCTTGCATGTTCCGGGCCAATCCCCGGATAATCCAGCCCCGCCGAAATCGAATACACTGGTGCAATCTGCCCGTACGCATCCTGGCAAAAATAAGACTTCATGCCGTGAAAAATACCAGCCTTGCCAGTCGCAATCGTTGCCGCAGTTTCCGCTGTGTGGACTCCCCGCCCGGCAGCTTCACAGCCGATCAGCCGTACGTCTGGCTCTTTGATAAAATCATAAAACGCGCCCATCGCGTTGGAACCGCCGCCGACACATGCCATCACAATATCCGGCAGCCTGCCTTCCTTCTCTATCATCTGGCTGCGGATTTCCCTGGAAATCACTGCCTGAAAGTCTCTTACAATAATCGGAAACGGATGAGGGCCCATTACAGAACCGATTAAATAATGCGTATCATCAATGCGCCTCGTCCATTCCCCGAGCGCCGCAGACACCGCATCCTTAAGCGTCCCCGTCCCCGTTGCTACCGGATGGACTTTTGCACCGAGCAGGCGCATACGGTATACGTTCAGCGCCTGTCTTTTCGTATCCTCTTCTCCCATAAAAACCTCGCATTCCATCCCCATCAGCGCCGCTACGGTTGCAGTCGCAACTCCATGCTGTCCTGCGCCTGTCTCCGCAATCAGCCTTGTTTTTCCCATCTTTTTCGCCAGCAGGCACTGCCCGATCACATTATTAATCTTATGGGAACCCGTATGGTTTAGATCCTCCCGCTTTAAGTAGATCTTTGCTCCGCCCAGATCCTGCGTCATATGCGCCGCATACGTAAGCCTGGACGGCCTGCCCGCAAAATCATGATATAATTGTTCCAGTTCCCGCTGAAAATCCGGGCTGTTTTTATAATGCTCATAAGCATGTTCCAGCTCGGTAACCGCATTCATAAGCGTCTCTGGAATATACTGCCCGCCGTATTCTCCAAACCTTCCGTTTTGATTTGACATTTTGATACTCCTCTCTAAAACTATCGCTCTGTTCCTGTCTGTGTACGGACTGCTTTTATGATCTGTGCTATCTTGACACGATCTTTTTTCCCATTTGTCTCAACGCCGCTCGACAAATCAACTGCATAGGCGCCTGTCTGAAAAGCATCCTTTAAATTCCCTATATGAATCCCGCCGGCTAAAAAATACGGTTTCCTGCATTCATCCGCCAGTCCCCAGTCAAACGTGCATCCGCCGCCCCCTGTTCCCTGATCCAGCAGCAAATAATCCGCGCTGCTTTCCTGCCAGCCTTGTATATCCGCGCGTGACCGTACAGAAACTGCCTTAATTACTGGCTTTCCCGTCTGTTCCCTAATCCATCGGATGTCCGCTTCTGTCTCCTGCCCATGAAGCTGCGCCAGATCAATCACGCCCTGTCCCAGCAAGTCTGCGGCGATTTCCTTTGCCTCGTTGACAAAAACGCCTACTGCCGCAATCTCATCACAAAGCTGCCGCCGCAGTGCCGCTGCCTGCTCATACGATAGATAGCGGCGGCTTTGCGGAGCAAATACAAATCCGATATAATCTGGCTGATATAGATTGACAGCAGCGATATCTTCCTGCCTTGTCAGCCCGCAGATTTTTATTTTTGCCATCCCAGTTCCTGTCCCTTCTGCCTCTTTTTAGATTCCGCCATGCCATTCCCGCACGCGCTCATCCATTCTGAAATGATCTGCGCCTTATCCGTGGCGCGCATCAGCGTTTCTCCGATTAATACGGCGTCTGCCCCGTTTTGATATAACTCCACAAGCTCCCGCGTTCCGCAAATCCCGCTCTCGGACACAAACAGATATTCTTTGGGCACCATCTCACGCAGCCGTATACTTGTTTCCAGATCTACCTGAAACGTCTTTAAATCCCGGTTGTTCACGCCGACCACCCTTGCACCGCACCGCAGGGCGCGCTGCACTTCCGCTTCTGTATGCGCTTCTACTAACGCGGACATGCCAAGGGAATGTGCCGTTATTATATATTCTTTTAATTCGCTGTCCGTCAGTATCGCACAAATAAGCAGGACCGCCGATGCCCCCAATGCTTTCGCTTCATAGATCATATACGGATCGACGATAAAATCCTTACGCAGCACCGGAATCGATACCTGCGCTGCAATCTCCTGCAAAAAAATGTCCTGCCCTTGAAAAAAATACGGCTCTGTCAAACAGGAAATTGCAGCCGCCCCCGCCGCTTCGTAATCCAATGCAATCTGCACGTATGGAAAATCAGGCGCAATCACCCCTTTGGAAGGCGACGCCTTTTTCACCTCGCAGATCAGCGAGATCCCCTGCTGTCTTAACGCACATTCAAACGGATACCCTGTATGCGCTTCCATCGCTTCCGCCTGGGCACGTACTGTGTGAAGCGGCTTCTTTGCCTTGCGCGCAGCGATTCTTTCTTTTGTTTTTGCCGCTATTTCGTCTAATATTGTAGCTGTCCGCATTATGCTTTCCCTCCTGTGTCCGCTTTTGGGGTCTGATCAAGCGTCTGATTTGATAATTCTATAAACTGTTCCAACCGCCTTTTTGCCGCTCCGCTGTCGATCAGCCGTTCTGCAAGGCGCACACCTTCTGACAGGCTCGCTGCTTTTCCTGCGACATACAGCCCCGCGCCTGCATTCAGCACTGTCGCGTTCCGCTTTGGCCCTTTTTCTCCGTCTAACACAGCCCTCGTAATCTGTGCATTCTCTTTTGGCGTACCGCCCCGCAAATCAGATCTGTCGCATTTTTCAAAACCAAACTGCTCCGGTTCAATCACATACGAATAGAAGCTGCCGTTTCGCACCTCGCATACCACCGTGGGCGCACTCATAGAAATCTCATCCAGCACGTCTGTGCCGTATACGACCATCGCACTTTTCACGCCCAGGTTCGTCAACACTTTTGCTAACGGTTCTACAAGCGCTTCCTCATAGACGCCCATTACCTGCATACTCGCTCCCGCAGGATTTGTCAGCGGCCCCAGTATATTAAATACTGTGCGGATGCCCAGTTCTTTTCGTACCGGAGCGACATATTTCATCGCAAGATGATAGTTTTGCGCAAACAGAAAACAAATATTGATCTTATTTAACAATTCTGTGCTTTTTTCTGGCGTAATTGCAATATTTACCCCCAGTGCTTCCAATACATCCGCCGCTCCGCACCTGCTGGATGCCGCCCGGTTGCCGTGTTTTGCGACAGGTACGCCTCCTGCGGCTGTCACAAGCGCCGCGGTTGTGGAGATATTAAATGAATTGGAACGGTCTCCGCCCGTACCCACAATTTCCAGCACATCCTGATCATGCAGCAGGCGAATACAGTGCTCGCGCATTCCCTTTGCTGAGCCGGTAATCTCATCGATCGTCTCCCCTTTCATCGCAAGCGCTGTCAGATAAGCACTCATCTGAATCTGGCTGGTTTCCCCGCTCATGATCTCATGCATTACCGTCTTTGCCATATCGTAAGTCAAATTTTCTCTATTTCTCAGTGTCATAATTGCTTCCCGAATCATGTTGATTACCTCCTAATCATTCTGTGTTCTGTGTTCTGAAATGCTCCGCTGCCTTTAAAAAATTTTGTATCATTTGATACCCATCCGGTGTTAAGATCGATTCTGGATGAAATTGCAGGCCAAATACCGGATATTTATTGTGTTCTACTGCCATAACCTCTCCTTGAGCCGTCTGTGCCGTGACTTTCAGGCATCCAGGCAGGCATTCTTTTACCGCTGCAAGAGAATGGTATCTGGCTGCCGTAATTTCTTTCTTCATTCCACAAAACATCCTGCTGCCCGTATCCAGGCTGATCTGAGACGCTTTTCCATGCATCAGCTCCTTTGCGTAAGAAACAGTACCGCCAAACGCTTCGCAGATCACCTGATGTCCCAGGCACACGCCTAATATCGGTATACTGGCAGACAGGCGCTGCACTGCTTCAATACAAATACCCGCGCCATTAGGCTTCCCTGGCCCCGGAGATAAGAGCAGCGCTTGCGGCCCCATCTCCTTGATCTCTTCTACAGTCACTGCATCGTTACGTACCACTCTGATCATGGGGTTTTGCCTGCCAACCAGGTGATACAGGTTATAGGAAAAGCTGTCATAATTGTCTATTAATAAAATCATAAATCAATTCCTCCCTCCGCCTCTTGCAGCGCCTGCATCACTGCTTTTGCCTTATTTTCACATTCTGCAAACTCCATCTCCGGCACGCTGTCTGCCACAATGCCTGCACCTGAACGCACAAATACTTTTCCGTGTTTTGCATATGCGATCCGTATCGCAATGCAGGTATCCAGATTTCCAGTAAAGTCAATATATCCGATAGCGCCTCCATAGATGCCCCGTTTGGTTCTTTCCAGTTCATGAATAATCTCACATGCACGCAGCTTTGGCGCTCCAGAAAGCGTACCTGCCGGAAGCACCGCGTCTACCGCATCCAGCGCATCCTTTTCGTCCAGGATCTTTCCAGTTACCGTAGATCCGATATGCATAACATGTGAAAACCGTTCGATGCACATGTACTTTTCGACCTCCACAGATCCGATCCTGCTGATTTTGCTTAGGTCATTCCTGCCAAGATCTACAAGCATATTGTGCTCTGCCCGCTCCTTTTCGTCCGAAAGCAGGTTCTGCTCCAACGCCAAGTCTTCTTCCCGTGTGGAGCCCCTCTTTTTCGTACCTGCCAGCGGATACGTATGCAGCACGCCATTTTCCAGCCTGACAAGCGTCTCTGGCGACGCACCCGCAATCTCAAGCTCATCGCTGGAAAGATAAAACATATACGGCGACGGATTGGAAGAGCGCAGAATCCGATAGGTGTCAAACAGGCTGCCTTCTATATCCGCTTCAATCCGGTTTGACAATACTACCTGAAAGATATCACCTTCCCGAATGTACTGCTTCGCTCTTTCTACAATTCCGCAGTACTCTTTTTTACCAAACAAGTATCGAAAACTGCTTTTCAGCCTTAACGGCGGATTTTCTGCCAGCTCGCCGTGTATTAGCGTCTCCGCCATTTTCTTTAATGTTAATTCCGCTTTCCTGTATGAATCGCCGATATTATCCGTTCTTATATTTACAATTAATATCACCTTTTGCCTGTAGTGGTCAAACGCGGCCACTTTATCAAACAGCATCAGATCTGCGTCCTGAAACGCTTCTTCGTCCGGCGCGTCCATCACAAGAGAAGGCTCACTGTATTTTAAGTAATCATACGAAAAATACCCTACCAGTCCTCCGCAAAACGGTGGCATTTCTTCCATCCGCGGCGCCCGGTTTTCTTCCATAATCCTTCGAATCAACCTTCCCGGATGCTCCGTCTGCTCCGTAGTCACTGTACTGCCAGCGGTTATTTTTACCATTCCATTCCGGCAGGTAATCTCCATCGCCGGCTCGTAGCCCAAAAACGAATATCTGCCCCATCGTCTTTGTTTCTGCGCACTTTCCAGTAAAAAGCAGTGACTGCCTAGTTTCTTTAAGCGGCGCACCGCAAGCACCGGAGTCAGCGTATCTGCATACAATTCCATTTTTACGGGTATTCTGTTTCCTTTTGCTCCAAGCTCTTTTGCCTGGGCGAACGATGGATAGATCATAATTTTCCCTCCTGCCAAATTATCCAATGAAAGACTTTCATTTACAACAAAAAAACACCCAGTCCATGATAAATGTAGTAACTACATTATCAAGGACGGGTGTATGAATCGAAAATCCTATCCTGTCTGACAATCTTAGAAAAACAGAAAATCACACTTCTTCCCTCTTCCCCTAAAACGCCATCAGGCCAGGTACTGTTCATATTCATCCGCGGTGCCACCTTGCTTCACAGGAAACCCTGCGCACTTTGACGAGATACCATCATATCTCCGGCAACTAACGTATGCCCAACGTCGCAGAATACTAGGCAGCACGACCGCTGCTTTTGACTGCGCCCTCCGTGGTCCATTTAATAATCTGCGTTTGATCCGGCTCCCACCTGCCCGGACTCTCTGGACATGCACAACTATTTTTATCTCCACATCTTCGGTTTATACGGATATTCAATTTTCTTTTCAGTAATTAAAACACAGGTTTTTTGATTTGTCAATCCTTTTTTTCTTCTAAAACGGATAGCAGTTGTTCCTTATCCAGGCCGCTGATCGATATTCCATCCTCCGAAATAATGGAATCCGCAAGGTTTTGCTTGTCCTCCTGCATCTTTAAAATCCGCTCTTCGATCGTACCTTTCATAATCAGGCGCAGGACGATAACTTTATTATCCTGCCCGATCCGGTAGGCACGGTCGGTCGCCTGATTCTGCGCAGCCAGGTTCCACCACGGGTCATAATGGATGACCATATCCGCCGCGGTCAGGTTCAGCCCTGTCCCGCCTGCTTTCAGCGAGATTAAAAATACGTCTGCTTCTCCTGCCTGGAATGCGGCTACCAGACGGCGGCGCTCTTCCTTGCTCGTTTTGCCCGTCAGCAAAAACGCACGCAGCCCATGTTCGCCAAACTTGGCAGACAAATGCTCCAGCATAGAAGAAAACTGTGAAAACAGCAGTACCTTATGCCCGCCGCTGACTGCATTTTCCACTACCTCCATGCAGGTTTTCGTCTTTGCAGATTCGCCTTCGTAGTTTTCATAGACTAACAAAGGATCGCAGCAGATCTGGCGCAAAGCCGTCAATTCTGCCAGTATAAAGAGCTTTTGTGTCTTAAATTCCTCCTCGGTCTGCTTTGCCAGCGTCATAAGGAGCTGTTTTTCACGTGCCAGATATAAGCTGCTCTGCTCGCCCTCCATCCTGGCATATACGACCTCTTCTACCTTATCTGGCAGTTCTTTTAATACATCTTTTTTCAGGCGGCGCAAAATAAACGGGCGTACAAACCGTGACAGGCGGATCCTTGCCGCTTCATCCCTGCTCTCTGCAATCGGCACTTCCAGTTCTTCTTTAAAGCGTTTGTAGCTGAACAGATAGCCTGGCATTAAAAATTCAAAAATGCTCCACAATTCGCTCAGGCGGTTTTCAATCGGTGTTCCAGTCAGGGCAAAGCGGCAGGTACAAGAAATCGCCTTGACCGCTTTTGCCGCCTGTGTCGAAGCATTTTTGATATACTGCGCTTCGTCTATAATCATATAGTCAAAATGCATGTTTTCATAAGAATCTATATCACGTTTTAACAAATCATAAGAAGTAATCAATATATCGTACTGCCTGCTTGACGCAATCTGCCCCTGTCTGACATGCACCGTGCCTGCGACGGCCGCGGTCTTTGCGTCAGGATAAAACCGCCTGCATTCCTCTTCCCAGTTATAAATCAAAGACGCCGGACAGACGACAAGCGCCTTTGCCTCCGGCTCCGCAGCTAAAAACGTCAGCACCTGAAGCGTCTTTCCAAGTCCCATATCGTCTGCCAAAATACCGCCGAAGCCAAACTTTGCAAGCGAACTGAGCCACTGAAAGCCAATCTCCTGATACGGGCGCAGCACCGCGTGGATCTTGTCGGGCACTTCTCTGTCTCCGTCTTCCATCGAACGCATCTCCCGAATTACCGTCTTAAACTTTTTATCTCGCTCCAGCCTTATGTAGTCCGCGTTATCTTTCATTAATGAATCCAGATATAAGGATCTGTACAGCGGTACCTGCGCTTTGCGCTCTTTCAGCTCTTCTTTTGTCAAATGCAGCCCTTCGTTTAATTCTTCCAATACCGCCAGTGAATTTTCATCCATACGCAGAAATTCACCTGTTTTCAGCTTATGGTATTTCTTTTTCTTTTTATAATCCGCCAGGATATCCATGACCTCCTGCGCGCTCATGCCTTCGATATTCCAGGATACATCCAGCAGATTGCCTTTGATTACGATTCCTGCCGTCACCATCGGCATCGGGACTACCCGCATATTTTTAAACCGGTCTGTCGCAAATATCTCTGAGACTATTTCTAGCTGCGGCAGCCCGACTTCCAAAAATCCGAGCATCAAGTCCTCTTCTTTGCTGTAATACGTCTGCTGGTCAGACGCTACCTCAAAATATCCTTCCAGGATACTGCGCACTTCATATTCGCGGCGGATGTCACGTATTGCCTCTTCCTTCGCAGGAATTTTTGCCACGTCAAATTCCCGCTCTCCATACAGTACTTTTGCCTTACATTCAATATGGCTGCCAACCTTATCCAGATAACTGCGAAAGACTGCCTCTTCCGCTTCGTATGCTGCAAAATCCACTTTTTCAATCCGAATATCCAGTACATCCGCAGCCATCGGCAGCACGTTTTTGGCAAACGCGCTAAAATCCTCCTCGCTCAAATAAAAGGTCGGATCGGTCAGTTCTTCATAATAAGCCCTGTATCTTCCGTAATAGCTGTTTTTCTTAAGATGTTCCCGCTGCTGCACCATCAGTTTTAAAAACCCTTTGACCTGCTCGTAATACTCTTTTGTGCAGATATAAAAGCACTGCCTCCATAACAGATACCACTGTCTGCCTCCTTCTGTCAAAAACACGGATTCCATATCCACTCTGGCGCCATTTTTTCCGTCTCCAATGATTTTTAACGGAAGCTTCGGATTTTTGCGCATTACAAAAACTTTTGATTCCTGATTTAATAACTGGTCATCTACTTGCAGCTCTTTTCCCTCGTACATCTCCATCAAACGATCCAGCAGTGGCGGAGACAGTGTCACCGATCTGCGCTGCTGTGTACTGCTGTATCCCCAGTTTTGGTAGCGGTAAGAAAATTCATTTTCGTTATCCATCTCTAACAATAAGTTTACAATCCCTGTGGATTCTCTTGCAAAAGCACTCTGGCTGTGTGTAAAAGCCAGTTTTTTCCCATACGAGACATACCGCATCTGCTTAATATTATCTACCAGCTCTCCAATATCCTTAACAACATAAAGCTGCGTTGTCCCGATCTTTAAATCCAAAGATTCCCTGTCCGCCTCTAAATGCAGCGTCGGCACCAGCCTGACGTCCCCGTTTCCATACTGCTGGCAAAACTGATTGCGGTCTTGCAGCACATAATAGTCCAACAGCTTTTTCAATTCCGCATCACTTTGCCTTGTATGTTTTACCGGGGTCAGGGGCTGTCCATAAGTAAGCGCGTTTCCCTCATAGCTGTTTTCATCGATTTCGTCAAATTGCTCAAACTCTCCGCCGTCCGCCTGGTAGTTATATTCCATCAGCATCGCTACGATATGCTTACACATACCGGGATATTTTGCACATGCCGCACAATCACACGTATAGTCCTTAATCAGCTCTCCCTGAAAAAAAAACGCAACGCTTGCCTGCGCATAATACGTACTGCCCGTACTTCCCCTGACTTTCGCAGCGATCTCATACGTCTTTTGTCCTCGAAAGGCAATCTCAATCCGTCCCACACGCTCATCCATAAATAAATTATTTCCACGCTCATATACGGCAGCGTTCGTAGCTTTTTCTTTAATTAAACTTGGATTTATTATTTTCATATATTTTATCTCCCTGCTGGTTTCAGCATCCGGCAAATACCGGAGCTTCCTCTGTACAGACACAAAGCACGTCTGCGTTTTCTATATTTTAACACGAATCGCTCCAAAACACACTCCTATTTCTGCAATTTACACCCATCTTTTTTTCTTAAAAAACGCAAGCAGCAGAACACATACGATCACACTGGCGCCAATAAACACCGGATACGCATAGTTCCACCGCAGCTCCGGCATATGGGCAAAATTCATCCCATACCAGCCGACCATCAAAGTCAGCGGCTGAAATACCGTCGTAATAACCGTAAACAGGCGCATCAAGTTATTTTGCTCAATATCGATCTGAGACTGGTATGCCTCGCGCATCTGGGTAACATAGTCACGCAGGTTCAGCACATTCTGCAAATACCGCGTCGTCCGGTTTGCCAAAATCGTAAAATGCTGAATACCGTCTGCGGACAGCATTTTATTTTCATTTAAGAGCAGGCTGTCCATAATCGTATCCAACTGTTCATAATAACGCTTGAGCCGAAGCAGCTCTTTGCGGTATGCGATAATCTTACGGATATAGTCGTTCTGAAACCGCACCATCGCCGCCATTTCCGCATCCGCAATCTCGCATTCCAGATCCTCCAGGTTATCCATATCATTTTTAAGCAGATTATGAAAAAAACTCCAGAGCGCGCACTCATTGGTCGCTTCCTTCTGAAACAGGCTGCTCACACGCGCGTACCCCCGCTGCCCTTCGCAAAACAAAAGCAGATCTTCATGATCCATATAAATAACGACCTGGTTTGCCGCCAGTCTGACCTGCCTGATATCATACATCGGAAATACAAATAAAGTATATCTGGAATAACATTCAAACGTCTCCGTCCTATCGTCGCGGATACCCCTGACTACTTTTGGATTCATATATTCTGCATATTGCTCGGCTTCTTCTATATATAATACTTTTTGCATAAAAACAGCCTTTCCCTTTTAAAAATTTATTTTGAATATAATCTCTTAGCATTCCCTGTCTGATGCTGCTTTATACATGATTTTCATACTATTTCATAAAAAATTCTAGTACACCGTTATTTCTGCAATGCTGTACTAGAGTGAACTAATTTGGATTGCTTTGGTAAATTTTTACAGGAAGGGACGCCAGGAGAGAGGAGGGGTACACTCTCCCGGCTGTTCTTCGCAAGTGCTGCCCAAACAAGCCCGATATGGTTTGGTAGCTGTAGTACTAGAGCGAACTTTATCTGATTTGCGTTTCCAAGGGAATTATTTTGGACGGGTTTTCCATGTAGAATAACCTAGTACAGCGTTGCAGAAATAACAGTGAATACAGTGCACGTTATTTTTGGCAGCGCAAGGCGGAGGAGGGAGGCGATGCCGGGTGCATCGTTGACTGACGACAACGCGGTGATGGCAGAAACAGCGGGCGCTGTATTCACTGTTATTTCTGCAATGCTGTACTAGAATCTGTTATATCATATGGTTGATTTTGTTCATAGTAGACAAACAAAACCATATTGAGCTTGTTTCGTAGCATTTACGAAAAGCAGCCAGGGGAGGCACATCCTCTTTCCCAGCGTCCCTTCCTGTAAAAATATACCAAAGCAATCCAAATTTGTTCGCTGTAGTGGCTGTACCTTGATTTGAAATCTCATGTAAAAGGCAATTTACAATTTGAGCTTTCTTTCCCCTCAATAATTTTCAGCCCTTTCACCAAAAATTAGCAATTCTATGTATAGATTTTTCCAAAACTGAAAACAATAAGAAAAAATTTTAAAGAGGTATATATATGTCTAACACAGAATGTGTAAAAGTAAATCTACGCAAGGCTGCGGTAATTGGCTGCGGCTTTGTCGGTTCTTCTACTGCTTTTGCATTGATGCAAAGCGGATTGTTTTCCGAACTTGTTTTAATCGATGCCGATGCAGACCGTGCAGAGGGCGAAGCGCTGGATATCAGCCACGGTACGCCATTTGCAATGCCGATGAAAATCTATGCAGGCGGCTATCAGGATCTTACGGATGCAGCCGTAATTATTATTACGGCTGGCATCAATCAAAAGCCGGACGAGACGAGACTGGATCTTGTAAGTAAAAATACAAAGATTATGCGTTCCATTATCGGGGAAATTATGAAACACGGATGCGAAGGCATCCTGCTGATTGTTTCCAATCCCGTCGATATCCTGACTTATGAAGCATTAAAAATCTCCGGGCTGCCGAAAAACCGCGTAATCGGTTCGGGCACGGTACTGGATACCGGTCGGTTAAAAAGCGAGCTTGCCGAACACCTGGGCGTAGACAGCAGGAGCATCCATGCGTTTATTATCGGCGAACATGGCGACAGTGAGATTGCCGCGTTCAGCAGCGCAAATGTATCCGGCGTGCCTTTAAATGATGTGTGTGAAATGCGCGGCTATTTTCACCATGAAGCCGCTATGCTTGAGATTGCACAGACTGTAAAAAACAGTGCGTATGAAATTATTGAAAAGAAAAAAGCGACCTACTATGGAATCGCTATGGCTGTACGCCGTATATGTGAAGCGATCGTGCGGGATGAAAAGTCGATCCTTCCGGTCTCTGTTTTGGTAGATCCTGTTTACGGGCTGGAAGATCTTGTGCTGAGTATGCCAACGATCATCGGCGCAAACGGCGCCGAAGGACAGATGCCGATTACCCTGAGCCAGACAGAGCAGGAACAGTTGAAAGCTTCCGCTGCATTATTAAAAGAAATGATCCAAAAAATAAACAGCTAACGATCGGCCGCTTTCTCCTTTTAATGATGCCGTTTTGATCGTATTTCATTTTATAATCATACCCGTAAGAATTTCGCAAGAAAATCCATTTAATTATGTAAGAAAACTGCATTGAGAAAGAAAAGAAAGATCATCCGCAAACAGTTATACTATAAACAAAGCATCAAGGAGGAAACCATGACAAGATCAGAAGTAATTGCACGAAAAAAGAAAATCCGCCGCAGAAAACAGCGTGCGATACAGCGTATTATCTGCATGGCTGCACTGATGACAGCTATCGTCGCAGCGCTGCGCGCCGCAAACAGCTACCTGCTTAGAGCCGACAGCCCGGTAAAGCCTGACCACAGCCGGATTCAAGCAGCTTCTGCTGTCACTGTAAAACAGCCCATCGAACGTCATACCGCGCAGATCGTCGCAGATCTGAAAGCACATTCCGAAACAGGCAAAAAAGCCGCGCGCATTTATAAAAACCGAAACCAGTATTCTGAAACTTTACTGGCTGCTTATCTGAACAATCCTGAAATGGAAGATTTTATGATCGGATATTTAAAGGCAGACCTGCCGCAGTATGCCGCACAGGAAGGATTTACCAGCCAGGAGCTTACACAGCAGTTTCCGCTTTTTTTGCAATGGGACAAGCGCTGGGGCTATGTCTCATACGGCGGCAGTATGATTGGGCTGTCTGGATGCGGGCCTACCTGCCTGTCTATGGTGCTCGTATCGCTGACCGGACAGTCTGACCAGACCCCGGACGCAGTCGCGCGTTTCAGCGAAGAGCGTGGTTATTATGTAGAAGGCAGCGGAACGGCATGGTCGCTTATGACGGAAGGCGCGTCCTTGCTGGGGCTTTACGCCAGGGAATTGTCACTGGACGAAACGGTAATGAAATCCGCGCTCGACTCCGGCAATCCGATTATCTGCTCGATGGGGCCTGGAGATTTTACGACGCAGGGGCATTTTATTATGATCTATGGCTATGACGAAAACGGTTTTTGGATCAATGATCCAAACTGCATCGCAAGAAGCGGCAAAAGCTGGACATTTGACACGCTGCGGGGACAGATTAAAAATCTGTGGGCGTATTCCGCCGCATAAACATAAAAAAGAACTGTGCAATATCATAGATCGATCCGTATATGGATCGGCATCCTTGATTTGCACAGTTCTTTTTGTTACGTCTATTCAAATCTCTGCTTCTGCTCCGCCAAAAACGCCGGGTCATGAAAATAGTCAATCCGCATCGCATGTTTGACCTTATCAAGCGTCTTCGCCGCTGTTTGTTTTGCTGTCTCGCTTCCGCTTTTTAAAATCTCATAAACCTGGTCAATCTTTTTTTCATATTCCGCCCTGCGTGCACGGATCGGAGCTAATTCTTCCTGCATAACGCTGTTTAAGAACTTTTTCGCCTTGACATCTCCAAGCCCGCCGCGCTTATAATGCTCTTTCAGCTCATCCAGGTTGGCATACTCCGGCAGATATTGCGCAAAGTGTTCTGTTTTACTGAACGCATCCAGATACGTAAATACCGTGTTCCCTTCCAGTTTGCCAGGATCCTGTACACGAATATGGTCTGGATCTGTAAACATGGACATTACTTTTTTTCTGACATCCTCTTCGGTATCTGACAAATAAATGCAGTTTCCGAGCGATTTGCTCATTTTTGCCTTACCGTCTGTTCCCGGCAGGCGCAGGCACGCCCGGTTATCCGGCAGCAAAATATTTGGCTCTGTCAGCGTTTCGCCATAGACAGCGTTAAACTTATGCACAATTTCCCTTGTCTGCTCCAGCATTGGCGCCTGATCCTCTCCTACCGGAACCGTTGTCGCTTCAAACGCGGTAATATCCGCCGCCTGGCTGATCGGATACGTGTAAAATCCAACCGGGATACTCGTCTCAAAATTACGCATCTGAATCTCTGCTTTTACGGTCGGATTGCGCTGCAATCTGGATACGGTGACGAGATTCATATAATAAAACGACAGCTCCGTCAGCTCCGACACATGTGACTGGACAAAAATTGTCGATTTTGATGGATCAATGCCGATCGATAAATAATCCAGAGCAACTTCCATAATGCTTTGACGGATTTTCGCCGGATTGTCCGCATTGTCCGTCAGCGCCTGCGCATCCGCGATCATAATAAATATTTTGTCGTATTCTCCTGAATTTTGCAGCTCCACGCGGTGCTTTAATGAACCAGCATAGTGCCCTATATGCAGCTTTCCCGTCGGACGGTCGCCTGTTAATATTATTTTTTTCTTTTCTGCCATTTTATCATTCTCCTTTTTCTTGTTTCACCAGCACAAAATCATCCGCAACTCCCCAACTGCCGCCCGCACATTTCACCTTGATGCCAACAACCACCTTCGACTTTCCGTCCAGCTTCAGCCCTTTTATCTTTGGCACGCGCCATGTGGTTCCGCCTTTTAGCTTTACTGGCTTTGAGCAGATGGTTTTGCCGCCTGCAACTACATACAGGCAGATCTTTGCTAAAGCAGCATCGCCCCGGATATGAACGGACGCTTCATATGTCCCTGCTTCCATACCGGAAACATCCTGCCAGATTTTAAAGTTCTGTTTTTTATCGCTTCTGAAATAAAAGCTGTTTTTTCCAGACTTTGCTTCCGATTCTATTTCCTGTATCCCGGTCGGGTTGGTATCCCCCTGATACGATACCTTCCACATCGAAATATCATTTTTTTCAAATCCCGGATTCAGCAGCCAGTTTTTCGGTGCGACAACGACCTGGCATATCACCTGCGTACCTTCATCCAGCCTGCCTTTTACCGTATACAGCCCGCTCTTTGTCGTCTTAATTTTCTCTACCTGTTTGTCATCCCAGCGTACCGGAACCATCCCGCTGCCCGCATCGGCGCTGTATACCACCTCTGCCATCTCTGGCATAATGAGCGGATCGCCCAGACAAACTTCCAGCCTTACATCCTTTGCATATGCAATCTTATCTGCCGGGGCGTCCGCCATTCCTTCGGCATCTTGCTCCACCGGCGCAGGCTGTGCCTGTACTCCTTCTCCCCCTTGTTCTTCCTGCACACTGCTGCCTGACTGTTCTTCCTGACGCCCGCCATCCGGCTGTAGTTTCTTTCTGCCGCAGGCGGAGACTCCCGCAAGTACCGTAATCGCCAGCCATGCGCATATTAGTTTCTTTTTCATAAAATACGGTTCCTTATATTGGTTTGATTTTTTTCTATAAATGCTTTCTATAATAATAGGTATATAAAATCGTTTTGTTTGGTTATTTTCATATTACAGCGAATAGGGTTGAACTGTTTTGCTGAAATTTGAGTGTGTTTGTTTTTATAGGAAGGGACGCCGGGAGTGGGGATCGGCACGCCCTGGCGGCGTCAGTTCCAGAAGGTTAAGAAGCCCTAAGCATTCTGCTGGTACGCTGTGGCTGTGCACGGTCGCGCCACCTAGTCCGCTTCCGGCTGCCCGCCGAAAGCTATCGGTGCCGCTTGGCTGCGCCCCTAGTTATTTTGCAGAAGGCTAAGAGCTTCTAAACCTTCTTCCAAAGCCGCCGCCAGGGTGCGCCGATCCCCTCTCCCGGCTGTTCTTCATAAGTGTTACGAAAGCAAGTTCGATCTTGTTTGTATTGTTCGCTATAATACTAGAGCGTATTTGAAAAATCATTCCTGCCATCTGCATTCCCCACTTTGCGTGATATTTTCGCCAAATTCAGGTTACATAGCCCGCTATGACTCCTAAATTTTGGATAAATTCTCCGCAAAGTGGGGAGTGCAGATCACGGGAATGATTTTTCAAACAGGCTCTAGGTTATTTTAGCAAAAAATCCGCTTGAATTCAATCTAAAATATCAAGATTCCATTGAATAAGATTTCCCTCATAGGTTCTTGACAGTTGACTTTTAATTAAAGTCATCCAAACCTTATACAAACCAAACCATATCGAGCTTGTTTAGTAGCACTTACGAAGAGCAGCCAAGAGAGGGCGTGCCCATCCCCTCTCCTGGCGTCCCTTTGGTAATATCTTAACACTTTTCTTGCACAGATCTGTTTTATAAAACTACATAAAAAATACCGCTGCATGGTTTTTATCCACACAACGGCATTTCGTCCTCTACTGCAACCGATCAACTGCTGCCCGTTCAATCGGGAGCCCTGCTGTATATACTTCCAAATATTCGTCAAATCCTTTTACATCCGCAGGATCTGGCTCCATCTTTGTACCTTCCTGTCCTGCAAATACTTTGTTGTTTAAGTAATCATCCAGGCTTTCTCCGTCTGCCTTGTTTACCATATAAGAAGCCAGCAGCGCAATACCCCATGCACCGCCTTCTCCCGCTGTATCCATTACAAATACCGGAGCGTCGATTGCTGCTGCAAGAATACTCTGCCCTACGCCTTTGGTCTTGAACAGCCCTCCGTGGCCTAGCATCTTGTCAACTTTTACGCCTTCTTCCTTAAGCATCAGGTTTAACCCTGTCTTTAATACGCTTAAAGAAGCCATCAAATGTACACGCATAAAGTTTGCAAGATTAAAGCGGCTGTCTGGCTTGCGTACAAACAATGGACGCCCTGCCTCAAAATTCGTTACGTGCTCGCCGGAAAAATAGTTGTAGGCAAGCAGCCCGCCGCCGTTCTTATCTCCTTCTAATGCTTTATGATAAAGTGTTCCAAAAAGCTGGTTCATATCTACAGACATGCCGAAGCTTTCCGCAAACTCCTTAAATAAATTCACCCACGCATTCAGGTCTGACGTACAGTTGTTACAGTGCACCATACCGACCAGGTTGCCTGTCGGCGTTGTAACAAGGTCGATTTCCTCATATACTTTGGACAACTCTTTTTCCATAACGACCATACCAAATACAGAGGTGCCTGCTGATACATTGCCTGTCCGCACTGCTACGCTGTTTGTAGCAACCATGCCTGTCCCAGCGTCGCCTTCCGGCGGGCAAACCGGAACGCCTGCCTGTAATCTGCCGGATACGTCCAGGCGCTTCGCGCCTTCTTCCGTCAGCGTTCCAGCCGCTTCTCCTGCCGAAAGCACTTTTGGCAGAATGCCGCGCAGCTTCCACGGGTATCCCTTTGCAGCAACCCTTTCATCAAACTGTCCGATCATACGCTCGTTAAAATCACATGCAGCAATGTCAATCGGGAACATCCCGGAAGCTTCTCCTACACCAAGCACCTTTTCCCCAGTAAGCTGCCAGTGTATGTAGCCCGCAAGTGTTACCAGATAATCGATTTTTGCCACATGCTCTTCGCCGTTTAAAATTGCCTGATCCAGATGCGCGATGCTCCATCTCTGCGGGATATGGTACTGAAACAGCTCCGTGAGCTGCTCGCTCGCCTGCCCGGTAATTGTATTTCTCCATGTACGGAACGGCACGAGCAATTCTCCTGCCTGGTCAAATACCATATACCCATGCATCATGGCAGAAAAGCCGATCGCTGCAAGCTTTGTCACCTCCACGCCATACTGCGTCCTGACATCCTCCGTCATCTTTGTATAGCTGTCCGCAAGCCCTGTCCAGATATCATCCAGCGTATAAGTCCAGATCCCGTCCTCCAAACGGTTCTCCCAGTCATGCGCCCCGGATGCGATCGGCGTATTGTCCTCTCCAACCAGTACTGCCTTAATCCTCGTAGAACCAAATTCAATGCCAAGGACAGCTTTTCCATTCACTATTGTTTCTTTATGATTGCTCATTAGGCACCTCCCAATATTTATTGATACCCTTATGTTACTATTTTTTTGGTCATTTGTCATCAAAAAGAATGAAATTTTTTAAAAAAATGTATAATATTTTACAGAAAAGTAAAAAACACCAAGTTCCCCTTCTTAAACAAGTTCATTCGTAACCGAACGATTGCCGCATATAATAGGAAATTATCGTTACTATTTACAGCCAGCAATGCGCATAAACTGCGCATTTCGTAAGAACATGATTCAGGAATGAGGGGTGATTTTGCAAAGCAGACTCTAAATATCGTCTCGAATTGTTGCTATGAGCAGCCTTTAGGCTGTGAATAGTAACAAATTATCCAGTTGCGGTTGCACATATAGAGTTGACAAACATGTCGGCACCATATAAAATTATTAACAGACTGGACATTTTATCCAAAAAATATTTCAGACGGAGTACGAGAATTATGAAAAGCATTCGCACCAAAATCACAGTATGTCTTATGCTGACCATTGTAATCTCACTGATGGCAGCCGGACTATCAGGCATTATTCCAAGTTACCGAAGCACCTTGTCCACCGTAGAAAACATGATGCGTACAACCGCTGTCTTAGCGGCAGAACGCGTGGAGCAGGAACTGACGGCATATAAAAATGCTGCTATGGATGCAGGCTGTATCCCGCAGCTTTCAGACCCGAATGTGCCGCTGGAGGAAAAACAAAAGCTGATTGAGGAACGCTGCAATATGCACCAATTCCAGCGCGGGAATATTATTGGCCTGAACGGACACAGCATTTTTGACGGAAAAGACTATTCCGACCGCGAATATGTCAGACAGGCGCTACAGGGCAATCTGTATGTATCCGAACCACTGATCAGTAAAATCACCGGAGAACTGTCCCTTATGGCTGCCGCGCCGCTTTATTCTGATGGGATTTACGGTTCATCCATCGTTGGGGCTGTATATTTTGTCCCGGAAGAAACCTTTTTAAATGATATTGTATCTTCTATTTCTATCGGAGATCACAGCCGAGCCTATATGATTAATAAATCCGGCAGCACCATCGCCGATGTTACACTTGATACGATCACGGTTCAAAACATCGAAGCAGAAGCCACAGATAACGCTTCGCTAAAAGAGCTTGCCGAAATCCATGCACAGATGCGCAAAGGCGAAAACGGCTTTGGCAGCTATGTTACACTCACACAGGACGACAAAAATACCAGAGAGCAAAAGATGTTTATCGCTTATGCCCCTGTACCAGGTACAGACGGCTGGAGTATTGCAGTCACAGCTCCTCAGAGTAATTATCTGGACGCGGCATACAAAGCTATGACCATTAATATTGCCGTTATCGCCGTCTCTGTCCTGATTTCCATGATCACCGCACTGCTGCTGGCAAACAACATCGGAAAGCCAATGAAGGCATGTGCCAAACGTATGCAGATGCTTGTAGAAGGCGATTTGGAAACACCGATTCCAAAAATCAAAAACAAGGACGAAACCGGGATGCTGACCTCATCCGCCGCTTCCCTCGTAGAAGGGCTTGGGCTTGTCATCCACGATATCAGCTACCTGCTGAACGAGCTTGCAAACCGGAACCTGGATATACATACAGAGCATGAAGATATTTATGCAGGCAGTTTTCAGGATATTTTACATGCTATGCGCCATATGAAATTACAGTTAAACGCAATTATGCACCAGGTCAGCCACTCCGCAAACCAGGTATCGTCGGCAAGCAGTCAGCTCTCCGTAAGTGCGCAGACACTGAGCGAAGGCACTGCCGAACAGTCTGGATCTGTCCAGCAGCTTGCCGAACGGATGAATATTATATCCAATGACGTAAAAGATACGTCCAAAGAAGCATTTGAAGTGCGCAACCAGACCCATCATGCAGGAGAAGCTGTTTCTCTGTGCAGCAATCAGATGCAGAACCTGATGGAAGCTATGGACAAAATCAAAACCTGTTCCGATGAAATTGAAATCATACTTAAGACGATTGACGATATCGCATTCCAGACCAACATACTGGCTCTGAATGCAGCCGTAGAAGCGGCACGCGCTGGAGAAGCCGGAAAAGGATTTGCCGTCGTTGCAGAAGAGGTCAGCAGCCTTGCAAGCAAATCCGCAGAAGCTGCTAAAAATACATCCACACTGATTGAACATTCCGCAGCCGCTGTCGAAACCGGTACTAAGATTGCCCAGCAGACCGCAGATGTGTTGCAGGAAGTTGTAAAAAGCATCCATTCTGTAACCGCTTCGATAGATAATATTTCGACCGTTTCCAGCGAACAGTCTGAGGCTGTCTCTCAGATTTCCGAAGGAATCAACCAAATCTCAGCCGTCGTGCAAAGCAACAGCGCTACTGCGCAGCAGGGTGCCGCGGCAAGCGAGCAGTTATCTGCTGAGGCATCTGCATTGAAGCAGCTTGTAGAGCAGTTTACACTTGCGGCAGAGGGAAGATAGCTGGGGATATATGTGTTGGTTTTTTTCATAAAGGGACGCTGGGAGAGGGGATTGACACGGTCTGGCTGCGTCAGTTCCCTCTCCCGGCTGTTCTTTGTAAGTGCTACAAAAGCAAACTTGATATGGTTTGTTTATTTGCTGCGGTACTAGTACAGCATTGCAGAAATAACAGTGAATACAGCACCCGCTATTTCTGCCATCACCGCGTTGTCGTCAGTCCACGATGCACCCGGCATCGCCTCCTTCCTCCGCCTTGTACTGACAAAAATAACGTGCACTGTATTCACTGTTATTTCTGCAACGCTGTACTAGCTTTTTATTTTTGGAAGGTTCCAGCGATAATGGGTGGCAAAAACCCTTACAAGCACAACAACAAATAGTCCAGCCGCCATAGACGCCAGATCATCCAGGATAACGTTTAAACATACGCATACCACCGCACCCAGCACGGATGCACACGCATAAATATGTTTGGTTAAGATATAAGGCTTTTCCTGTGCCATAATATCCCGCAAAAGCCCGCCTCCTACGCCGGTAATCACGCCTACAAAGATCAGTAAAAACGTCTGGTCATAACCGGCATTTTTTGCGGTGTTCATCCCGGTTACCGTAAAGATGCCAAGCCCGATCGTATCAAAAATCAGCATAATTTTATTATATGCCGCCGTAATTTTATCGTTTTTCAAATTTCGCTTTACCGAAATAATCACAAACAGCAGCATGGAGGTCACAATCGCCGTTACGGTATATACCGGCTTTTGAAACATCAGCGGCGGGATGATACCAAGTATTAAATCACGGATCATACCTCCGCCGACAGATGTGGTAACCCCCAGTACACCTACTCCAAACAGATCCATTTCTTTTTGAATCGCAAGCATGGCTCCAGAAGAAGCAAATGCCACTGTCCCGATTATTTCCATACCAAAAATAAACATATCCAAATAATTCATAACGTCCTGCTTTCTAAATTTTTTCTTTCTAAACAGTAACTACCATATACCGCCTCCCCTAATTTGTCAAGCAGGCCACCACAATACCTATATCAAAATAAATGATTGAACATCCCCCTTTTTCATGCTAAAATAAAACGCAGTGGCAGCAATTTGCCAGCAGCGAATAAATTAAATAACGAAAACAATTTTAGGAGGTTTACATATGGCATGGTATGATGAAGCTGTGTTTTATCACATTTATCCGTTAGGGCTTACCGGAGCGCCGAAGGAAAATCACTACGAGGCACCACAACACCGTCTGCAATCATTGATTCCCTGGATCACACACATCAAAGAGATTGGCTGCAATGCGATCTATATCGGCCCTCTTTTTGAATCCGTAGGGCATGGCTACGAGACGACGGACTATAAAAAGCTGGACAGCCGGCTTGGCACCAATGACGACCTTGCTGATTTTGTGGCAAAATGCCATGAGCAGGGAATCCGCGTGATTTTAGACGGCGTATTTAACCATACGGGACGTGATTTTTTCGCATTCCAGGATATTAAGAAAAACAGGGAAAATTCCCAGTACAAAGACTGGTACTGCAACGTAAATTTCTGGGGAAACAACGAATACAACGACGGTTTTTCTTATGAAAACTGGGGCGGATATAACCTGCTCGTAAAATTAAACCAGCATAATCCGGCTGTCAGAGACTATATCTGCGACGTGATTCGTTTCTGGGTCAGCGAATTTGATATCGACGGCATCCGCCTGGACGCTGCGGATGTATTGGATTTTGAATATATGAAAGCACTGCGCCATGTCGCAAACGAAGTAAAACCGGATTTCTGGCTGATGGGCGAAGTGATCCACGGCGATTATACCCGCTGGGTAAATGAAGGCACCCTCCACTCAGTAACGAATTATAACCTGCACAAAGCGCTTTATTCCGGTCACAATGACCACAACTATTTTGAGATCGCACATACGGTAAAGCGCCTGTACGAAATGGGCGGCAGCCGTCCAGACGGGTTAAAGCTTTACAACTTTGTGGACAACCATGATGTGGAACGCATTTACACAAAACTGAATAACAAAGCACATTTTACTCCGGTACACATCCTGATGTATACACTGCCTGGCGTACCGTCTGTTTACTATGGTTCCGAATTTGGCATCGAAGGCAGAAAAGAGCGTTTTTCAGATGATTCCCTGCGCCCTGCACTGTCCCTTTCCGATTATGCAGGCGCTGTTTCATCGAATTCCTGCACAAAGCTGATTGCCGCGTTAGGAACCATCCGACAGAATACGCCGGCGCTCTCCTACGGCGATTATAAGGAACTGCTGCTAACCAACCGCCAGTATGCATATTCCAGAAACTATAACGGACAGTCTGTGATTGTCACGGTAAACAATGATGACAGCGATTTTGTAATGACGCTGCGTGCCGGAGACGCCGCAGAATATATCGGCGCACTGTCCGGTGAAAAAGTATCTGTGAACGGCGGAAATATTGTAGTAAACATTAAAGCAAACAGCGGCGACATCTGGCTTCCGGTACTGCCGGGCAGTGACAATGCTGTGATGCCGGACGCCTTACATGTACCGCCTGTAAAAGCAGTTGCCCACGCAGACAGCACCGGATCTGGCAATACGGCACAGACAGCTAACGAAACTAACGCTGTTTCTAACAATACAGAAAATCATGCAGCTAATAATACTGCAAACGATCCGAAATGCGCTGCAACAGACAATACTGCAACCCGCACTGACACTGGTGCCGACAATGCTGCTGCCAGCAGCGCAGACACCAAAAATGCCGCTCCTGTGACGCCACAGCAAACGGAGCCAGCACATTCCCAGGATTTTGAAAACGGAAAGATTGCAGGGCTTCAGGAAGCGATTCTTGCTATTATGGAGAAAAACGGGCCTGTTACAGACCAGATGCGCAGAGACGTCGAGGCAAATGTGTATCATGATTCTTTAATTGCATGGATTAAAAGCTTTCGATAATTGTATAAGTTCCATAACTATTTAAAATAAAAAGAAAGAGGTGAAGTTTCAATGGTATACAAGGATTTTCAAGACCTGCGCTTATCCGCTCTCGGACTGGGTGCCATGCGCCTTCCGGCGACAGGAGACAACCTTTCTGAGATCGACGAGGCAGAAACCGCAAAAATGGTTGCATTCGCTATGGAACACGGCGTCAACTATTACGATACTGCATGGGGCTACCATAACGGCAATTCCGAGACTGTAATCGGGCGTGTGCTCAGCAAATATCCAAGGGAGAGCTACTATCTTGCCACCAAATTTCCGGGCTATGACCTGTCTAATATGGATAAGGTAGAGACGATTTTTGAGCAGCAGCTTCAAAAATGCGGCGTGGAATATTTCGATTTTTATTTGTTCCACAATGTGTGTGAAATGAATATTGATGCCTATCTCGACCCAAAATACGGTATTTTCGATTATCTGATGAAGCAGAAGGAAAACGGCAGAATCCGCCATCTTGGTTTTTCTGCGCACGGAGACTGCGACATTATGAAACGGTTTTTGGATGCTTACGGCGCACATATGGAATTTGCCCAGATTCAGTTAAACTGGATCGACTGGTCTTTCCAAAATGCAAAAGAAAAGACAGCGTTATTAAACAAACACCAGATTCCGGTATGGGTTATGGAGCCTTTGCGCGGCGGGAAGCTCGCCTCTGTCTCCGCAGATGCTGCACAAAAGCTGCAAGCAATGCGCCCTGACGAGAAGATTCCGGCATGGTCATTCCGCTTCCTGCAAGGAATCGAAGGGGTGACAATGATCCTTTCGGGCATGTCCAGCATGGAGCAGCTTGCAGATAATATACAGACGTTTGAAGCAGACAAGAGACTGAACGAACAGGAACTTACAGCACTGCTTGGCATCGCAGACGACATGATAAAGAACATCCTTCCATGTACCGCCTGCCGCTACTGCACCGCACACTGTCCAAAAGGACTCGATATCCCAATGCTGCTTAAGCTGTACAACGAGCACTGCTTTACCGGCGGCGGATTTATCGCGCCGATGGCGCTTATGGCAGAACCAGAAGAAAAACACCCGTCTGCCTGTATCGGCTGCAAGAGCTGCGAAGCTGTTTGCCCGCAGCAAATCAAGATCTCTGAGGCGATGGCAGATTTTCATAAAAAATTACAGGCAGCTTCTTTCTAAAAACCAAGGAGCTTATAAAGCAAGGGAGTATTCCGGTGTTCTGGAATACTCCCTTGTTCTCTGTTCGCTATGAAACATCTATCCCTGCATGTTTTAATATAAGATTACATATTTTCGTATCTAACCTAATCTGACTCTCAAGCATTGCATTCATACAATTTTTTATCTCCGCTTGTTCCATCAGACCTAAATCATATGCTAACATTAAAATACCAGCCGTACCTATATATTTGACTTTTCGCTGTTTCGCAACATTTCTACCCTTTCGCTCATCTATCAGCAACAGATCTTCCTTCTGCTCGTCATACAAAATAAGCGCTTCACTCTCTCCGATATCAAGCCCTGTAACATTTCTTAAAGCCCTAACAGTTTTTTTATTTTCTACTGTTACAGAAGAAAGAAATTTAGCCATTTTAACGATTTCCGCTTCCTTTTCATAAGCCGGATTACTTGTCAGCTCCTGATACACTGCTTCTGGTATAAGCACATTTCCGTACAGTTTTTCAAGCAGTTCCAAATGATTTGCTTTCAGTAAAGAAATAATTGGAGTTGTATCTGAAATCACAATCATGCCATCGCTTCCTTTAGTGCATGAACAACCGATAATTCTTCTTCTATTTCTTCGTCTGTCATTTCTATATATGGGATTCCCAGACTTCCATATAGTACAATCAGATCCATTTTATAAATCCCCAATATTTCTGCGGCACGCCCATGTGAAATAATCCCATCATGCACATATGGATAAAGCATCATTGCATTTCTTTTAAGCTGTTCCTCTTTATCAGAAGACAGAACAAAAGATGCCATTTCCTCTGGCATTTCCATCTGAATTACTGCCATACCGATCAGCCCTCAATTTCCCGAATCAAGTTCACCATCTCAATCGCCCCAAGTGCACAGTCATATCCTTTATTTCCCGCTTTTGTTCCCGCTCTTTCGATCGCCTGCTCGATATTTTCGGTCGTTAATATGCCAAACATCACAGGTATCCCGCTTTCCAGCGAAACTGCCGCAATGCCCTTTGACACTTCGTTGCACACATAATCATAATGGCTTGTTGACCCGCGGATTACCGCACCCAGGCAGATCAGAGCATCATACTTTCCGCTTTTTGCCATTTTGGACGCAATCAGAGGGATTTCAAACGCTCCCGGCACCCATGCCACTTCCACGTCCTCGTCACGTACATCGTGGCGGATCAGCCCGTCCATAGCGCCGCCGATCAGCTTCGATGTGATAAACTCATTAAAACGTGCCGCTACGATGCCGACTTTGATCCCTTTTGATACAAGTTTCCCTTCTAATGTTTTCATAATTTCTTTTCCTTTCTGTGTTCCTTTTTATTTAAAGCTTTTAAGCACTGTTAATATCTTAAAATATGCCCCATCCGTTCCTGTTTCGTCTTTAAATAAAACAGGTCATGTGCCGTTGCATCCATCTGAATCGGCACGCGTGCGGTGATCTCCATACCAAACTCAGAGAGCTGGTATACCTTATCTGGATTATTCGTCAAAAGCCGCATACTTTTTACTCCCAGATCGCGCAGGATCTGTGCACCGATATAGTATTCCCTCTCATCTCCTTCAAAACCAAGGGCAAGATTGGCTTCCAGCGTGTCCATTCCCTGTTCCTGCAATTCGTATGCACGCAGCTTGTTAATCAAGCCTATGCCGCGCCCTTCCTGGCGCATATATAACAAGATGCCGCGCCCTTCTTTTTCAATCTGGGTCATGGCGGCTGCAAACTGCTGTCCACAGTCACAGCGCAGGGAGCCAAATGTATCTCCAGTCAGGCATTCTGAGTGCACCCGGCATAGCACATCCGTTCCGTCTGCAATTTCTCCTTTGACAAGCGCTACATGATGTTCTCCGTTTAGCTGGTTTATAAAGCCGTATGCCAGAAATTCCCCGTATTTTGTAGGCATCTTTGTCACAGTCACCCGCTCTACCAGCTTTTCATGGCATTTGCGGTAATTTTGCAGGTCTTTGATCGTAATAAATGTCAGATTCCATTTTTCTGCTAACGCAATCAGCTCCTGCTTGCGCATCATCGTGCCGTCGTCCCGCATAATCTCGCAGCACAGCCCGCATTCCTTTAGCCCGGCAAGACGGCACAAGTCTACCGTCGCTTCCGTATGGCCCGGCCGCTCCAAGACACCGTTTTCTTTTGCCAAAAGCGGAAACATATGCCCCGGCCTTCGAAAATCCTCCGGCTTTGCATCGTCTGCCACACAGCTCATCGCCGTAACCGACCGCTCTGCGGCGGAAATCCCCGTCGTCGTCTTTACATGGTCGATGGAAACCGTAAACGCGGTTTCATGATTATCCGTATTCTGCTGCACCATCTGCGGGATTTGCAGCCGCTGCACAAATTCTTTTGCCATCGGCATACAGATCAGCCCTTTGCCGTGGGTCGCCATAAAATTCACGTTTTCCGTTGTGGCAAACTCTGCTGCACAGATAAAATCGCCTTCATTTTCGCGGTCTGGATCGTCTGTCACCAAAATAATCTTTCCGTTTTTCAAATCGGCAAGTGCTTCTTCTACCGTATGAAACTGAAACATAATCGCATCCTCCTGTTAAAATCCATATTGTTCCAAAAATTCCTTTGTAATCCTGCTCTTTTGCTCTTTGCCTTCTGTCTGCGGCGCAGGCTGCATCAGCTTTTCCACATATTTGCCTATGATATCTGTCTCCAGATTCACCAGATCCCCTTCTCTGCGTTCTTTTAGCACCGTATGCTCCTGTGTGTGCGGAATAATCGACACCGCAAAGCTTGTTTCCTGCACGGTGGCTACTGTCAGGCTGATGCCGTCTATCGTTATCGAACCTTTTTCCACAATATAGCGCAGCACATGCGGCTTCGCTTCGATCGTATACCAGACCGCCGTATCATCCCGGCGGGTACTAAGAATCTTTCCTACCCCGTCTACGTGGCCTGCCACAATATGCCCGCCAAACCGTCCGTCCGCCGCCATCGCACGTTCCAGATTGACATGCGTCCCACGCTTGATCCCGCTCAGCGCGGAGCGGTTTAATGTCTCATGCATCACATCCGCGCAAAAATGTCCGTCCGACAGCGCCGTTACCGTCAGGCAGATCCCGTTGACCGCAATGCTGTCGCCGATTTTTGTATGTTCCAGCACTTTATCCGCCCGAATCGTCAGCACCGCGGAATGCTGCCCGCGCTGCACCTGCTCTAACATCCCCATCTCTTCTACAATTCCTGTAAACATGCTACGAAACTACCCCCTGTGAATGGTCTAATAAACCCAGCTCGCTTTCTATCAGAAAATCTTCACCAAGCCTGGTAATTTTGCTGTCTTTCAAAAGGTATGCTTCTGACGGCTGGGCAATGCCCTGTCCCTCTACGGGCGTCTTTGCGTCGCGCCCGCCAAACAGCTTTGGTGCAAGATACGCCTGCACCCTGTGTACAATGCCGCTTTCGAGTGCCGCCCAATGCAGCGTGCCGCCGCCTTCCAGCAAAATACTGTCAATCTGCTTTTCGCCAAGCTTTGTCATAAGCTGCTGCAAATCCACATGCCCGTTTTTTTCTCCTACTTCCAAAACCTGGCAGCCTGCTTCCTGCAATGCAAGCTTTTTCTGTTTATATGCTTCCTGATCCCCGCCGCCTGCACATGCCGCAAAAATCGTCGGCACCTGCCCTGCCGTCGTCACAATCTGCGATGTAAGCGGCGTTTGCAGCCGTGTATCGCAAATAATCCGAACCGGATTTTTCCCGTTTGGAAGCCTGCATGTCAGCAGCGGATCGTCGGCAAGCACTGTGCCCACTCCTGCCATAATCGCCGTATAACGGTGCCGCTGCTGCTGGACGTGGCTTCTCGCGGCTTCCGAGGTAATCCACTTTGACGCCCCAGTATAAGCCGCGATCTTTCCATCCATCGTCATCGCATATTTCATCACAACAAACGGCTTCCTGGTCTTTATAAAATGCAAAAACACTTCATTCAGCTTATCGCACTGCTCACGCAGCACATTTTCCGTCACATGCACACAGTGTTCGCGCAGAATCTGAATCCCCCTGCCACCAACCAGCGGATTCGGGTCGGCAGAGCCCACGACTACCCGCCTGATCCCTGCCTCCAGCACAGCATCCACGCAGGGCGGCTGCTTTCCATGATGGCAGCACGGCTCCAGCGTGACATACATCGTCGCCCCCTCCGGCGGCTGCGTACATGCAGCCAGGGCATTGCGCTCCGCATGAGGTTCGCCGTATTTTTCATGCCATCCCTGCCCGATGATCTGCCCGTCTTTTACAATCACGGCTCCCACCATAGGATTCGGCGACGTCCATCCACACCCTTTTTCCGCAAGACGCAGGGCAAGGCTCATATATTCCATATCATTCATGCAGGCACCTCCAAATATAAAATTACCCTGAACAACCATGTCCAGGGCAGATAAAGTCAAACGGTTTGAAAGACTGCCGCAAATATTGCCAAAACCACAGTCTTATACCATCTTCTTCCATCCAGACTTTACTGTCGGCTTCGGAATCTCACCGAATCATGCCTTGCGGCTCGTGGGCTTTACCACCGGT
Source organism: Eubacteriaceae bacterium (assembly GCA_910574915.1). GTDB lineage: Bacteria > Bacillota > Clostridia > Lachnospirales > Lachnospiraceae > Eubacterium_J. Next base: position 23,278 of record CAJTCR010000020.1, on the reverse strand, counting down.
AGGGAATTGCACCCTGCCCTGAAGATTTTATTTTATTCTGTGAATGATTATACCCCATCGGACTTGTTTCTGCAAGTGGATTTTTGCTGGACATGAAAATTTTTTGCCGTCTTTCTCAGTTTCAAAACAACACAGCCGCGCATTTGCTTTGACAAACCCATAGACTTTATCCTTCCAATATGGTATACTACGAGCAAAACCACACCAAATGAATCGCAATTTACCAACTGTATCATAAATAAAGGCGGTGAAAATATGGAGGTCATGGATATGTCAAAAGAAGAATTAATGAAAATATCAGTAGAGGAATTTTCAAGGCTACAGGATTGGATGATCCTGACACCAAAAGATTCTGAGGTTTATATCAGCATGAAAAAAAGATATGACGAGCTAAAAGTCATCCTTGCAAGCCTGAATGTCAACATCACAGGCATCGACAAAATCAACGCATAAATTACCTAGATACCAAAGTGTAAAGCCTATGATATGCTTCGTAAGCTTTACACTTTTTATTTCACCGCCCTGCATAGATACGATCGATTCGGATAAACTATTATTTACAGGAGGCAGAAGGCAATGCGCAGACCCTTAATCTTTCATATTGACGTAAACAGTGCATTTTTATCCTGGGAGGCGGCTTACCGGATCAGGCATCTGGGCGGGACGCTTGACCTGCGCACGATTCCCTCTGCTGTCGGCGGAGATATGTCCAAACGCCGCGGCATTATTCTGGCAAAATCCGTTCCGGCAAAAAAATACAAGATCCAGACCGGGGAGCCGATCGTCGACGCGCTGCGCAAGTGCCCGGATCTGACGCTTGTGCCGCCAAATTATGAATTATACGAGAAAAATTCCAAAGCTTTTATGGAAATACTGAAAAAATATTCCGACAAAGTGGAACCATACAGCATTGACGAAGCTTTTATGGATATGACTGGGACAGAGCTTTTGTTCGGCGCTCCTGTTGTGGCTGCCACAGCAATCAAAGACGAGATCTTTCATACGCTTGGCTTTACCGTAAACGTCGGCATCTCTGACAAAAAACTGCTTGCAAAAATGGCAAGTGACTTTGAGAAGCCCAACCTGGTGCATACGTTATTTTCTGAGGATATTCAGGAAAAAATGTGGCATCTGCCTGTGCGGGATCTGTTTTTTGTCGGCGGCGCCTCGGAAAAAAAGCTGCATTCGATCGGCGTACGCACCATTGGCGACCTGGCAAGCACTGATGTCGCGGTATTAAAATCACTGCTGAAAAAGCACGGGGAAGTGATCTGGAATTTTGCCAACGGCAGGGACGTATCCTATGTAGAGCCTGCGCCTGCGGAAAACAAAGGCTACGGCAATTCCACAACGATCGCCTTTGACGTCACAGATGCCCCGACAGCCCGCATGGTGCTGCTTTCCCTGTGTGAAACGATCGGCAGGCGCCTGCGCCGCGACCAGGTACGTATCGAGACGGTGTCTGTCAGCATTCGTTTCCATGACTTAAATTCTGTCTCGCACCAAAGCGTACTGGAAACCGCGACGAATATTACAAAGGAGATCCATGCCGCTGCCTGCCGTCTGTTTGACGAGCTTTGGGACGGCACGCCGATCAGGCATCTTGGCGTACACACCGGGCGCGTCTCAAAAGAAGGCGCAAGCCGCCAGCTTTCGCTGTTCGACCATACCGATTATGACCGCCTGGAAAAGCTGGACAGCGCCGTAGACCGCATACGCGAAAAATTTGGCGCGGACGCCATACTGCGCGCTTCCTTTTTAAAGCAGGATCAAATCGACCATATGAACGGCGGTATTTCAAGAGAAAAACGAAATGTAGATTACAGCCAGCTAAACATTAATGAAACCGGAAATTCCTATAAAAAGAAATGATAAGCGTATCGGAAAGGCGGGCAAATGGCATTTCAGTTGGGCAATATTGCCGAAATAAGAGAACACGGCGTCCTGCACGGCATCCAGCGGGAGATTGCGTGTGAATGCTGGTTTACAAGCAGCGGAAAAAGCATTCCAAAGCTGATTAAAGTAATGGATGAAGATGGTATGCTGCATACGATCCGCAATATCCAGCTCCTGACTACCGAAGAAAAGACCTATTGCGGTATCCAGACCGTAGAGCATCTGTGCAAGATCCTGCTGCGTGGAAGAGTCGGTTTTGTAAAGCTGATCTATACGAAAGAAAATTGCAGATGGACGATTATGGAAGTATAATCGTCCATTTTTTTATTTTTTCTTGACATATATAGACTATCGATATATAATAGCAATGTAATATATATCGATAGTCTATATAACAACCCGCAAAACTGAAAGGAGGTACCTAATGGCACTAAATAAAAATCTGATCTCCGGCAGCACGACGCTTTTGATTCTGCGGCTGCTGGAAGAAAAAGACCTGTATGGCTATGAAATGATCGAACTGCTGCGGCAGCGTTCGAAAAATGTGTTTGAGCTAAAAGCTGGCACACTCTATCCGCTGCTGCATTCTTTGGAAGTAAAAGGTTTTTTAACCTCTTATGAGTCCGAAGCAAACGGAAAAATGCGCAAATATTACCAGATTACAAAATCTGGACGCCGTTTTCTTAGAGAACAAAAAGAAGAATGGCAGACATACGCACAGGCAGTTGCGAATGTGCTCAATACCGGAATGCAGGCTGCTGCAAGCCGCTTTATCGCTACAAAAGTCAGGAGATGATCGTTATGGAAAAACAATATATAGAAACACTGCTTGCCCAGATCCGTGAAAAACGCGCCAGAGAATGCATCCGCACGGAAGTCGCAGGGCACATTTTGGACCAGAAAGCCTGTTATATCGCCTGCGGCATGTCAGACGAACAGGCTGAGGCACAGGCGGTTGCCGATATGGGCGACCCTGTGGAAACGGGCATTGCACTCGATGAGATACACAGGCCAAAGCCTGCATGGGGCATGTTGGCAGCTATCGCCGTATTATGCGCAGCAGGCGTGCTGTTGCAGTTTGCGGCTTATGTAAACGATCCTGACGCGCAGATGGGGCGCTACTTTTATCAAAGCCAGCTTCTGTACGCCGTATGCGGATTTTTCCTTTTGTGCAGCATTTACCTTGTGGATTATACAAAAATCGCAAAATACAGCAGGTATTTGTGTACTGGTATCCTCGTGCTGCTAAGCCTCGCAGCCGTCAGCGATACCACGTTATTCCCAAGGCCCTACCCGCAGGCTTCCTTAAATATCGGTTTTTTCAAGGACTTGCTGTTCCCGGATATTCTAAATACGTTATTGGAGCTTATGCACCTGGACGCAGGACGCCTGATTGCCCTGAATGTCTTTTTTTACCTGTACCTGCCGCTGTATGGCGCTGTGCTGTATTCCTACCGTAAGTGCAGCACAAAAAAGCTTTTACCTATTTTTCTCTACACGGCAATGCCTATTTTTCTGTCATCGCGGCTTACCCATGCTTCTGTACGGATGAATCTTGCTGTGATTATGTTTTTGATGCTTGGGACAGCCGTGAAAAAAGGCTGGTTTCCTCTGCCTTCCATAAAAGCCAAATACCTGCTTTTCACAGGGATCGCCGGTATTTTGACCCTGCTTACCGTCTGCTCCAGCGGTTACCAGCGCATACGGATACAGGCATGGCTGCGTCCCGCTTCGTTTGAAGGCAGCGAAGGATATCTGCATGGCATGATCCGCCATCTGCTCAGGCACAGCCAGCTAATTGGGAAAAATACGTCTGGGCTTCCTGCCTATGATCTGCCGGGTTATACGACAGATTATATTGTATCGTATACGATCAGCACGTTTGGCTTCCTTGCCGCTGCCCTGCTTATTTTTATCGTCGTGCTGCTCGGTGTAAAGCTGCTGCGGCTGTCTGTCCTTCAGAAAAACCAGCTTGGCATGAATTTGTGATCCAGTCGGCAGAATATATCCTGGTCAATCTGGCGCTGCTGCCTGCAAGCAGCCTGTACCTGCCGCTGATCTCGTTTGGCGGCAGCAATATGCTGCAAACCTGTGTCCTGCTTGGGATTCTTTTAAGTATTTACCGCTATGAAAATGTCGTAGCTGAACCGCTGCCTGCCGCAGGCAGCAGTGTGGTATTGTAGAAAATCCGAAACGAAAAATATATATTTTTGTAACAATATTCACAAAAATGCAAGAAATTAGCAACTGAGACTAACGATTCTTTTTCATTTTGCCGAAAAATACCTTATATTGGCAATCATTACCGTGGAATTGATTATGGGAAATTTGTCAACAAGCCTGTCAATTTTTTCATAATTTTCCCCAGGTCTTTTACTGCCAGCCCTTTTATGTTAATATATCCATAATTCATCAATATTAAGAAAGGGTGGAATAAGAAGAATGAAACAGATGAAGATCATAAAAAGACTTGCAGCAGGTATTGTAGGCTCCATTGCATTGACATCTTTCATTTTGTCTGCCCTGGATGCTTACCTTGCACGCCAGGCAGCTTCCAACCAGGCAACGCAGCAATATGCAGACGCTGCTGGCCAAGATGATCCAGAGGAACACCTTTCGATCGGTTCCAGTGAGCGCCATATGCTCTATCAGCCGTCATCCTCTCAGTCAGATCAAACAGGCAATTCCCTTTCCCAGGGAGATGCGAATGCATCTGGCAGCAGCCATGCATCAGGTGTCACAAATGCATCTGACAATCAGTTGCAGGCGAATAGCCTAAAACCATCTGACAGCAATCCGCAGTCCAAGGCAGAAACACAAGCGGACAAACAAAACAGCTCTGATTCAACGAAACAGGCAGACAAACAAAAAAATACAAAAAAGCAGACTGACAAACCGTCTTCGAAAAACGGACATGCTTCCGACAAAAAAACCCTGTCGTTCCAGACGGTGACCGAAGACTATTTTTCAGACGCGCTGTTTATCGGGGATTCCAGGACGATTGGAATGCAGCAAAGCCAACTGCTGCCTGCGTCTTGTTACTATGCCAAAACCGGCATCGGCATCGGGGATATCTTATCCGAACGGATCGTAAACGAAGGCGGCTATATGACCTCTGTTGCGGACGCACTGAGCAGGCATTCTTTTGGCAAAGTGTATATTATGATCGGTATTAATGATATTTCCCGCGGAGACGTGGACTGGTTTTTGGAACAATACCAAAAGATTCTGGATACCGTCACACGCACGCAGCCGAACGCCATTGTTTACATTCAGGCAAATATCCCGATGAGCTACGGCAAGCAGGATTTAAACGGCACACTGAACAACCGGAACCTGGCGCTGCGCAATGAAGCTTCCAGCACGCTGGCGGATTCCAAAACCGTTTTTTATCTGGATATCAGCCAGGTCTACGCCGACGCATACGGCAACCTTGCCTCCCTCTACACAAGAGACGGGCTGCATGTAAAGCCTGACCATTATGCGCTCTGGGTAGACTATCTGCTGCACCATGCCATCGTCTGTGACTGAAATAAAAAGAAAGCAGGAACTACATATGAAATATAAAGCCGTAATCTTTGACCTTGACGGAACGTTACTGAACACATTAGAAGACCTGATGGATGCCGTAAATTATGCACTGACAAAATACGGCTATCCTGCACGTACGCTGTCCGAGATCCGTGCGTTTGTCGGCAACGGCGTACGCAAACTGATGGAGCGCGCCCTGCCGGACGGCGCTGACAATCCACAGTTTGAATTGCTCCTAGGGACATTCCGCACCTATTATACTGCGCATTGTGAAGATAAAACCCATGCATACGACGGCGTGATAGATCTGATGGAACAGCTAAAAGCCGCCGGATTAAAAATGGCAATCGTATCTAATAAACTCGACAGTGCTGTAAAAGATCTGAACCAGTCATATTTTAAAGACTATGTACAAACTGCCATCGGCGATAAAGAAGGCGTACGCAAAAAACCAGCGCCAGACATGGTGGAACAGGCACTTTTGGAATTACAGTGTGAAAAAAAAGACACCGTCTATATCGGTGATTCCGATGTGGATATTCAGACTGCTGCCAACGCAGGGCTTGCCTGCATCTGTGTATCCTGGGGATTTCGTGATGCATCGTTTTTACGGGAATGCGGTGCTGCTGTCATCGCAGATACGCCGCAGGAAGTTTTTTATCTTATAAGATAAAAACGGATGTGTAACTTTTTCTTTATAGGAAGGGACGCCAGGAGAGGGGACCAGCGCACTTTGGCGGCGTCCCTTCCTGTAATAAAAAGCAAAGCGCACAGCCTTACAATATCTCCATATTTATGCTGTGCGCTTCTTCTTATTTATTTAATTTTCCCCTATATCTCTATCGATTCTCCTTCTTTAAGACCGGCCGACAGCACTCCTCATAATTTGTAATCCCATAACCACTGTGCAAAAAAACCTCCCTCTGCGGCGGCGTCATTGTCCGAAACAGGCTGAGCAGGTTTTTTTCCTGTTCGATCGTAGGCAATGCAGCATTTTTTTCCGCATTTGCCGCCGCACAGATAATATAATCCGCAGACACCTGAAAATAGTCTGCCATATTCCGTACCATATGTACATCCGGCGAGCGCCTGCCGTTAATATAGTTTCCAAGGCATTCCGAAGTAATAAACAAATCATTGGCGATCTGCTGACGGCTTTTCGGATGTCTTTTTACAAGAGATCGAATTCTTTCTGCCATTGTCATTTTATCACTTTCCGTTACTGAAAACTTATAAAAAGCTATAAACTTTTATGTTCCATTCCTACTTCATCGTATATGCTTTTGATTTGTAATTCTTGTACACTCCATAGGCGTAAATTCCTGACTAACGAATCAGTACCATTGCATTCCCACATTCACACACGTAAATACGGCATGACAATTTCAAATCTTTTTTGATATTTCCACAACAACTACATAATTTAGAACTCGGAAAAAACCTGTCTGCAATTATTACTTGTATATGATTCCATTCGCATTTGTATTTCATCTGTCTTCTAGTTAGTTAGTCTATGATTTATCTTTAATAAAAGCTTTTCCTTTTGTATAATGTTGCTCGTTTTACAGTAACATTCTCCTTTCTTATTTTTCTCATATCTTCTTGATATGGAACGCTGCAACCTACGTTTCCTTTCCTCTAACTTCCTGACCTTTTGCGTTTTATTTATATTCCGATATTTAATTCCATCCGAACATACTGCAAAATCTTTCATTCCTAAGTCTATCCCAATCCCTTCCTTTGATGATAAAGCAGCAAAACCTTCCTATGCAATCCCAACCGTAAGATACCAGTCGATACCATCGTGCCTCATACGAGGATGAACATATTTACGTTTGAAAAATGCTTTTTGTGAGATGTGCTTCATAGTTTGTACCCGCAGGGCATGATATACTTATTTATAATTTTGCCTTATCTGCCCTACATACTTTCCAAAGTCAAAACATCAGATCCATCCCCCATCGAAACGTATAATCTGCCCCGTAAGGTAATCATTGCCTGATAACAGCATCCATGCAAGCTCCGCTGTCTCCTCAGGCGTACCGTATCTGCCTGCTGGTATCTCCTGTTCCAGTTGTGCTCTCTCCTGCGGACTAAAGCAGGCGTTCATCCTCGTATCGATACAGCCGCACGCAATGGCGTTGACCTGTATCCCACTTGGTGCAAGCTCTTTTGCCAGTGCTTTTGTAAGGGCATTTACCCCTCCTTTTGACGCAGAATACGCCGCTTCGCAGGATGCGCCAACCTCGCCCCAGACAGAAGAGATATTTAAGATCTTGCCCGATTTCCTTGAAACCATGCCAGGAACCGCCAGCTTGCAGCAGTAAAAGACGGAGGAAAGGTTTGTATCGATTATGGTATGCCAGTCCTGCACGGACAATTCCGTCAGTAATCCGATCTGCGAAATCCCCGCATTGTTGATTAATATATTTATGTCACCCAAACATGCCTGCACTTGTGCAAACATCCGGCTGACATCTGTATAGTCCGCGACATCGCCGACAAGCGGCAGTACCGTCACTCCATATGTTTTTTGCAGCTCTTTGCTCAGGTTTTCCAGATCATCCTTGCTGTTTTTGCAGTTTAATGCCAGATTGTATCCCTGCGACGCAAGCTTTTTTGCGATTGCTTTTCCGATCCCATGTGAAGCGCCGGATAGAAACGCCGTTTTCATAACCTCCACGCCCCCTCTCATACTCCTAACTATAAATCACATTCTACTATACTGCATTCTGATTGTGCAATCCCCTCACTGTAACTTTTTCACAATTTTTCACATATTTCGCTAGGAAATTCATTCAATTTGTGCTACAATCATTACAAAGTTATTCGTAACTTTTAGTAAAAGAATGGAGGGGTGATTATATGCGCACAACAATCAGCGGCAAAAATCTTGACATCACAGAGGGTCTGCGCTCTGCAGTGGAGGAAAAACTATCCCGGCTGGAGAAATATTTTACACCTGACACAATCGTGAATGTGACACTCAGCGTTACCAAAAAACGCCATCAGAAAATGGAAGTAACGATACCGGTAAAAGGGCATATTATCCGCGCCGAGCAGGAAAGCGACGATATGTATGTAACCATTGACCTGGTAGAAGAAGTAATCGAAGCACAGCTTAAAAAATACCGTCAAAAGCTTGTAAGCCAGCAGCAAAGCGCAGGAAGCTTCAAGCAGGAATTTATCGATTCCGAGTCGCCAGCAGAAGAAGAAGTCAAAATTATCCGTTCCAAAAAATTTGGAATGAAACCAATGTTTCCAGAAGATGCCTGTGTACAGATGGAACTGCTTGGACATACCTTCTTTGTATTCCGCAACGCTGAGACGGATGAAGTAAATGTGGTTTACAAAAGAAAAGACGGCAATTACGGCCTGATCGAAGCAGAAAATTAAGCGGCACCTGTTGTATGAGTTCTCTTATGTATCCCGCACTTGCTGTACATTCCGTCATAAAAGCTGCCAGATTGACAGATTGGTAAAATGACAAATGTACTAAAATATTGATGATGTGCCGAGAAAGGGGAACCATGTTACAACACAATTTATTGATACCCGCAGATAATGAGCCAAATATCAGGACACTAAACGATGTAGCTGCCGAATACTTTGCATTAGGGCTGAAAGACCTGTCCTACCAAATCTGGGACAACTTATACCAAAAGCTTGAGTACCATGCGGCATCCAGCAGCCGCCTTCTGCCTGTCATAAGCTGCAATATGGGCAATATGCTCCGCCAGGCAGGTGATGACAAAGAAGCATACAACGTCTTAACGAAGGGGCTGAAAGGCTGTTTCGGTTCCGGCTGCACTTATGCAATGCCGGAGCTGATTACGCAGTTATTCATCCTTTGGATAAAATCAGGGCAGAAAGAACCTCTCTGCCTGCCCCTTAATAATCTGACAGAACAGAATTTTATATTATATTTTGAAAAGCAGGATTTATAATGGATATCAGCATATTTGAATAATCATACATAGGATGAAATGGCACTTCGGCAAAAAGCAGCGCGGCGCATGTACGTAGCTGCTTTTTTGTATCCCAAATACCTGCTGGCTGAATTTACAAAATAATTATTTTCGATTCTTTATTGTCATGGCAGGATAAATGGTTTACTATAATACAAACAGAATCTACGATTGAAGAAAGGAAACGAATATGAAAATTGTCGTATTAGCTGGCGGTTTAAGTACAGAGCGGGACGTATCCCTTTCAACCGGCAGCATGGTAAGCAAGGCGCTGCGGCGCAAATGCCATCAGGTAATTTTGCTGGACGTATTTTTAGGCTGCGGCAAAGCCGGAGACGATGTTACAACGCTTTTTGAAACCGCGGCAGGCTCCGAGATCGAGGTAAACAGCGTCCCGGAAAAAGCAGCAGACCTTGCGCAGGTAAAAGCAATGCGGGAAGACAAATCGAATTGTTTTTTCGGGCCGAATGTCATAGAGCTTTGCCGCTTTGCGGATATTGTATTTTTGGCGCTGCATGGAGAAAACGGCGAAGACGGACGGATACAGGCAGCGTTTGACCTGTTCGGCATCCGCTATACGGGCAGCAATTATTTAAGCAGCGCGATCGCTATGGATAAAAAACTCAGCAAGCAGTTTTTTGCCGCGGCAGGTATCCCGACGCCTTACGGCATCTCCATGAAGCGCGCTGCGCGCATCGACGATTTTGTCAGGACAGGGCTGCCGCTGCCATGTATTATAAAGCCCTGCCACGGAGGTTCCAGTGTCGGCATTTCCGTCATCCATACGCCAGCAGAATACGACGCGGCATTGGACGAAGCGTTCCGGTGCGAAGACGAGGTGCTTTTAGAAGCCTACATCCAGGGACGTGAATTTTCCGTAGCAGTCATAGATTCCAAGGCACTCCCTGTCATCGAGATCGCTCCGCTGGAAGGGTTTTATGACTATAAAAACAAATACAAAGCAGGCAGTACCATAGAAACATGCCCTGCCGACCTTCCAGGCGATATCGCCGCACAGATCCAGGATTATGCGCTGTCCGCAATCCGTGCGCTTGGCATCGGCACGTACGCGCGCGTTGATTTTATGCTGGATGCAAACAGCCAGATCTACTGCCTGGAAGTCAATACCCTGCCTGGCATGACACCTACCAGCCTGCTGCCGCAGGAAGCACATGCCGTCGGCGTAGGCTTTGACGATTTGTGCGAACATCTGATACAGATTTCGTTAAACGGCGATCCGGCTGAAAATCCAGAGATAAGAGGTGGACGGAAATGAAAGATATGACGTTAGACGCTATGGCAAAAGCCTGCCGCGGACAGTTATGCGGCGCCAATACCATGCAGTTTCTAAACGCAAGGGGCATCGTAATTGACAGCCGTATGGTACAGGATGATTATGTATTTGTAGCGATCAAAGGAGAACGGACTGACGGGCATCGCTACATCGAACAGGTATTTGCGGACGGAGCGCTTGCCGTCGTTACCGAGCAGCCGTTAACGATTTCCAAGCCTTATATTCTGGTAGACTCTACGAGACAGGCGTTAAAAGACCTCGCCGCTTTTTACTTAAGCCGCCTGGACGTAAAAGTCGTAGGCATCAGCGGAAGCGTAGGCAAGACGAGTACAAAAGAGATGATTGCCTCTGTGCTGTCCAGAAAATACCAGGTACATAAGACCAAAGGCAACTTCAATAATGAAATCGGGCTTCCTCTTACGATCTTTAAGCTGGAGGAAACCCATCAGGCAGCCGTACTGGAAATGGGCATCTCTGACTTTGGTGAAATGCACCGTCTCGCTGCCGTAGCGCAGCCAGATATTGCCGTACTGACCAATATCGGCATGTCCCATTTAAAAACGCTTGGTTCCAGAGACGGCATTTTAAAGGCAAAAACAGAAATGTTTGACCACCTCCGCGGCGACGCCTGTGTTATATTAAACGGAGACGACGACCTGCTGTGCACACTCACGCAGGTAAACGGAAAGCCACCTGTATTTTACGGAATCGGCGCCTCCCGCCATAAACAAGCTTATGCCTCCGATATCGAAAATCTGGGGCTTCGGGGCATCCGCCTGACGATCCATCTTGCAGACGAGGCAATCCGTGTGCGCATTCCCATCCCAGGCGAGCACAACGTATACAACGCGCTGGCGGCAGCCGCTGTAGGCAGGCAGCTTGGGCTTACCAATGAGGAAATCAAAGACGGGATTGAAAACGCAAGAACGATCGACGGCCGCACCAACCTGATCGAAACGAGAAATATGACCGTGATTGACGACTGCTACAATGCCAATCCGCTCTCTATGAAGGCTTCGATCGACGTACTTGCGACAGCGCTTGGGCGCACGATTGCCGTGCTGGGCGATATGGGCGATCTTGGGCAGGACGAACGCAGCCTGCATTATGAAGTCGGCAGGCATCTTGCCGAAAAAGGCATCGATATTTTATTTTGTGCCGGAACGCTTTCCCATGAGACCGCACGTGCAGTACGGGAACACAATTCAGGCTGCACCGTCTATGAATATGACAAACGGGACGATATGGTAAAAGAACTGCTTCCATTTTTACAGGAAGGCGACTCTGTACTTGTCAAGGCTTCTCATTTTATGGAATATGCGGACGTGGTAGAAGCCATTATTACAATGTAGCGCTTATCCGTGTATAAAAAGAACCGGCGCGCAAAGCAGCACTGCTTGATGCGCCGGCATCTTTTTGTCTTTACAGTTCTTCTTTTAATTGTTCCTCCAGCATCCCGCGTATCACATCCTGCACATAGCTGCCAAGATGCTTTCGCTGCTCTTTGTCAAGCTGTTTTACATAAATCGGCTCCCCGTATGTCAAGGTTACACGGGTACGTTTTACAAATGGCACATGCTTTTCAAAAATATCCGCAGTATGCACCATCGCCATCGGGATAATGGCACAGCCTGTTTTTTCCGCCATTTTAAAGCTCCCCTCCTTAAACGGAAGCATCTGCGTCTCACGCTCCGAAAGGCTTCTGGTTCCTTCGGGGAAGATACACATGGAAATGCCGTTTTTCATCTGGTCAATTCCGATGAGTATCGTCTTCATTCCCGCTTTAATGTCGGTACGGTCTAAAAACAGACAGTGCAGCCGTTTCATCCAGATCCGCAGAAACGGGATCTTTCGCATACTGTCTTTTGCCACATACCCGGTCAGCCGCGGACATCTGGCATATGTGATAACTGTGTCATAAAGCCCCCTGTGGTTGCCGATATACAATACTGCCTCGTCTTTTGGCACATGCTCTTCCCCATAGACGTCTACGGTTACGCCTGAGATCAGCAGTACGACGCGAAATGCAAACTGAACGGCACGCAGGCAGATCAAGTCCTGTTTATAAGGATCAAATCGTCCGATGATCCAGGTCACCCCCCAGATCAAAATACCAATCAGAAAAAACAGAACCAAAAAAACAAGGATCAAAATGGTACGAATCATCGCCTTCCCCCTATTCGCTGCTGCTTAGCATTTTTTCACGCTCTCATTATATGCAATATTTTCCATACTTGCAATATCTTTTTCATAATTCGTATAGTGGATAAGTCCCGCACATAAACTAGAAATAAGAAAACTGCGGCAGTCAAAAACATGAATATCACTCCACGCGTCAAAACCAGACATTCTGCCTGTTTTGTCCTGCTTGCCGTCGTCACAGCCGCACTTGCGCTGGCTCTTTTGTCCGGCTGTGCGCCGATGAAGCAGGAGCGAAAAAAAATAAAGGATGTCGATTTCACGATTCTCAATGACCGGGATATCCCGGAAAAACTGGCGGAAACGATCGATCAGAAAAAAGAAGCAGAATTTAAAATATCGTTTGAAACAGACGGCGACCTGTACCTTGTCCACGGCTATGGAGAACAGGAAACCGGAGGCTACAGCATCGTGGTGCATGACCTGTATCTGACGGAAAACGCACTATATTTTGATACGGAACTGCTCGGCCCGGAAAACGGTTCAAACCCGCAAAAAAAGCCCAGTTATCCATATATAGTGGTCAAAACGAAAAAGTACAAACAAAATATAGTATTCGAATAGGGAAAGACATTGACTTTTGCCAGGCAGAGTGCTATACTATATCTAGTGTTTTGGAAATGCTATAAGAGGAGGACGAGAAGATATGCAGCGGACAGATATTGATAAAGTACGTGCTTCGGTGCATCAGCAATGTGGAAGCAAAGTAATGATTCAACTTGATAGAGGCAGGAATAAAGTAGACATTCAAAGCGGCGTAATACAGGGAGCTTACCCGAGTGTATTTACCGTTCTAGTCGACGACAAGGATGAAAAAAATCCTCCGCAGCTTCTGTCTTTCAGCTATTCAGATATTATTACACGTGATATACGAATGAAATTATGTTAATCAAATTCATAAAATCCCCCTGTACTGAATAGGATATAAAAAACGTTCAGTATCGGAGGATTTTTTCATTGGATTTTATAAAGAAACTGTTGCAGACAAACCAGGAGAGAGGACGGGCATCCATCCAGATCACAGTCGAAAACGACTTTAACCTGCCGGATTACGAACCGGATATGATAAAGCTGATCGACCGCAAAGGCAGCACCCGTATCCATGAGACAAGGGTCGAGCCAGACCAGGTCGTTGTCAACGGCGCGCTGCTGTTCCAGGCGTTATATAAATGTACGGAATCCGGCAATATTTGCAGCCTGCAAGGAGACGTCCCGTTTACGGAGACCATACATATGGAAGGCGTTCAGGAGACCGACCAGTTGATCCTGCAAAGCAGCATGGATGACCTGGCCTTAGGCATGATTAATTCACGCAAGCTAAACGTGCGCGCGCTGATCGAGCTGCATGTGGCAGACCAGATGGAACAGCAGATCGAGCTGCCGACCGGCATCGAAAACAACTCCGTGCAGGCACTGTACCAGCAGCAGAAAATGCTGCAATTACTGACGCAAAAAAAAGATATCTGCCGCATCCACAGCGAAATCCTGCTGCCGTCCAACCGCCCCAATATCAGCAAGCTGCTCTGGCAGTGCGTACAGCTTCGCGGGCTGGACAGCCGTATCCGTTCGGGCGAAATCGAACTGTCCGGCGAGCTATTGGTCAATATTTTATACCGCAGCGAAGAGGATGAAAAGCAGATCCAGTGTATGGAAACAACCGTCGCACTGCACGAGCGTATTTCATGCAGCGAATGCGATCCCGAAACGATCTTTAAGCTCGTCCCTGTTCAGGTACAGCTTGAAGTAACGCCCACGGCAGATGAAGACGGCGAAAACCGTGTCCTTATGCTGGAAGGCACGCTGGACTTCTACCTTCGGGTATGGCGCGAGGAAAACCTGCAAATCTTAGAAGACGCCTATTCGTTAATGGATGAGCTTGTACTGGAACGCGAGTCCGTGAACCTGCAAAGCCTTCTCGTAAAAAACGATTCCAAATTTAAGGTTGCCGACCAGCTCCAGATTGAAAACCAGCCAGCCGAAATCCTGCAACTATGCGCCAGCGTCGGCGAGATCTTTATTGAAGACAGCCGTATTGTTCCTGACGGCATCGAAACCGAGGGTATTTTAAAAGTCCGTATGCTCTATATTACGGCAAGCGACGATATGCCGATCGGCATTGCGGAAGGCGTCGTTCCGTTCAGCCGCCAAATCGAAGCAGAAGGCATCCATCCAGACGACACGTTCGAACTCTCCGCAGGCATCGACCAGTTAACCGTGATCCTTGCCGATAACAGCCAGGCGGATATCAAAGCCGTGATCGGGTTAGACGCGATTGTTTTCCGCAGGCAGGACAGTTCCTTGATTACCGGTATCGCACAGCAGCCGGTAGATCTCGAACAATATGAAAAACAGCCAGGCATCGCCGGGTATATCGTAAAATCCGGCGACCGCCTCTGGGATATCGCCAAAGAGCATCATACGACTGTCGCCGACGTTATGCAGATGAACCAGCTTTCCAGCGAACATGTAAGCCGCGGTGACAAGCTGTTAATTGTCAAACAGATGGGAGTTCCTGCAGGAAGCTGACAGAAGCTTTATTTCAGCCGTCACATCTAGCGCGTGGCGGCTGTTTTCTATGCCCCGCGATCTGCCAAACAAATGTTTTGGACAATTCTTCATAAAAGTTCAAAAAAAATTCACATTATTTTACATATAGATTGTGCAAGTCCGGTTGAAATTTTGTAAAAGCCATGCTATACTAATCCCTGGACACATAGATTAAAGCACAAAAGGAGTATCAAGTTGAGAAAAAAGAATATTTATCTGAAAAACACGTCCAGAAAACTAGCTTGTTTGCTTTTGGTAACCACCGTCAGCATTACCTCCTTACAGCCGGTATTTGCTACCCGCAAATCTCAGGCACAGGATGCTAAAAAAGCAGCAGAAAGCAATTTGAATACGGTAAACAATAACATTAACAGCATTTCAAATAAACAGCAGCAGCTTCAAAAAGAGATTAACGCACTGGATGCCGAACTGGTAAGCTTACTGGTGGATATGAACATCCTCTCTGACGAACTGGATCAGCAGGAAGTAAAGATCAAACAGGCGAACGAAGATTTATCCGCCGCAAAAAAAGAAGAGCGCGACCAGTATGAGCGCATGAAAAAACGGATACAATATATGTATGAACGCGGCGACAGTTCTTTGCTGGAGGCACTTCTTGGCGCAACCAGCATGGATGACTTTTTAAATCGCGTCAATTATTTTAATGCCGTACACGAATACGACAGAGACCAGCTTGATGTATATAAAGAAACCAAGCAGCAGGTCATGGACTTAAAGACACAGCTCTTAGAAGAGCAGTCCCAAATGGAAGAAATGCAGGATAACTACAAGGTACAGGAAACGGAACTCAAAAGCATGGTTTCCCAAAAGGAAGCTACGATGGACGATTTCGATTCCCAGTTGGAACAGGCGAAAGTATTAGCCGCAGCCTATCAGGAAACGATCCAGCAGCAAAACCAGATTATCCGCGATGAAGAAGAAAAGGAACGTATTGCCAGGGAAGCAGCAGAACGTGCCGCAAGAGAAGCGGCGGAAGCAGCAGAACGCGCTGCAAGAGAAGCGGCAGATGCCGCGCAAAGAGAAGCGGCGGAACGCGCTGCGCAGCAGGCTGCACAAGCACAGCAGCAGGCGTCTTCAGGAAGCAGTCCGTCTTCTGGAAGTTCTTCCGGCAGCACTTCATCTTCTGGAGGTTCTTCGGCAGGAAGTTCTTCTGGCAGCAGCTCAGGTGCAAGCAGCGCTCCGGCAGTCAGCCCTTCAGGTGTTACCGGCAGCGATGTCATTAACTATGCGACACAGTTTATTGGCAATCCTTACGTATGGGGCGGCACGAGCCTGACAAACGGTGCAGACTGTTCTGGATTTGTACAGAGTGTTTATGCACACTTTGGCTACTCACTTCCGCGTACTTCAGCAGCACAGGCTGGCTGCGGCAGAGGTGTCAGCTACGCAGAAGCACAGCCAGGCGATATTATTTACTACAGCGGTCATGTAGCGTTGTATATGGGCGGCGGCAGAATCGTCGGCGCACAGAGCTCGCGGACGGGCATTACCACACAGAATGCAACTTACCGGACAATTCTTTCCGTTCGCAGAATTATTAACTAAGCCTTCTTTTGTAAATTTATACATACCCATTTTTATGGTCGTCAGGAAACAGGATTTCTTAAATCCTGTTTTCTGACATTTTTTATGCTGATCCTGAAAAAAATTCTTCTACATCCCTTGCGAAAAATAAAAACATGTTTATAATGATACATGGTACGATGATCAAAAATAAGACAAAATTGAGATGAGGACAAAAACATGCATATAAAGTTAGGCAGAAATGATAAGTGCTGGTGCGCAAGCGGAAGAAAATACAAACAGTGCCACCAGTCATTTGACGACAAAATCGCACGCATCGCCGACCAGGGACATCCGGTTCCTACACGGGAAATGATTAAAAATGCACACCAGATCGCGGGCATCCGCCAAAGCGCCAAGATCAATATCGCAGTCTTGGACTATATCGCAGAAACGATCCATGCAGGCATGAATACGGAAGAGATAGACCACATCGTCTATGACCTTACAACCAAGATGGGCGGCATTCCGGCTCCATTGCATTACGACGGTTATCCAAAGAGTGTCTGCACTTCTGTAAACGACCAGGTATGCCACGGCATTCCTTCCAAGGATGTCATTTTGCAGGAAGGCGATATTATAAACGTAGACGCATCGACCATTTTAAACGGCTATTTTTCCGATTCGTCGCGCATGTTCTGTATCGGAGAGGTCAGCCCGGAAAAGAAAAAGCTTGTGGAAGTCGCAAAAGAATGCGTTACACGCGGGCTGGAAGCGGTCAAGCCGTGGGGCTTTCTGGGTGATATGGGACAGGCAGTACACGACCATGCTTTTGCAAACGGCTATACCGTCGTACGCGAGATCGGCGGCCACGGCGTCGGGCTGGAATTTCATGAAGATCCCTGGGTCAGCTACAACAGCAAACGCGGCGAAGAAATGCTGATGGTGCCGGGGATGATCTTTACGATCGAGCCAATGGTCAATATGGGCAAAGCAGATATCTTTGTCGACGATGTCAATAACTGGACGGTATATACCGAAGACGGCAAGCCTTCTGCGCAGTGGGAAATTATGGTACTTGTAACCGAAGACGGTGCCGAGGTGCTTTCTTACTAATCATCCTGTGGAGGGCTGCTATGGAACATCCAAACATAAAGATTTTTGCAATGACGCACAAAGCGTTCACTCCGCCGCCAGATCCGCTGTACGTACCGTTGCAGGTCGGCAGGGCATGTCACGAACCGCTTGGCTTTATCGGAGACGATACCGGCGACCAGATCTCGGAGCAGAATGCTTATTTCAGCGAATTAACCGGTGTATACTGGCTGTGGAAAAACTATCGGAATGCGGATATCATCGGGATCTGTCACTACCGCAGATATTTTATCTCCGAAAAAGGGCTGCTGTACAGCCATGCGGATATCACGCGTCTGCTGGATGATTATGATATGATCGTTACAAAAAAGCTGGAGCTGCGTATGCCGTATTATGACGGCTTTGCTTCCACACACGATGAAAAAGACCTGATCGAAACCGAACGTGTCGTAGCGGAAAAATATCCGGCATATGCCCCTTTGTTTCACGAAATGGTGCACAAAAAAGAAACGTATTTTGCAAATATGATGATCTGCCGCAAGGATCTGTATGACGCGTACTGTGCCTGGCTGTTTGACATTTTATTCGAAGTGCAGCGGCGCATCGACACGACCGGATATGACAATTACCGCAAGCGGGTCTATGGCTTTTTATCCGAATTTCTGCTGACCGTATGGATCGTGCACAATGGGCTGCACGTATACGAAAGCGGCGTGGGCATGAGCTGTGAAAAGCGCGAGACCGCAGACATCAAGCAGGCGATGTCCGGCTATTTTGCCAGACAAGACCTTGCAGGCGCAAAGCAGTATTTTTTACAGCAGCTAGAAAAACGCCCGGATGTACTGATGGAAGCTTCGGATATCCTCGGAGAATTAAAGCTGTGTATGCAGATTATCTCGACATGCGAATACGAAGCGCAGCGTGGAGAACCGACCATGCTTTCCCGCGGCATGTCTTTTGACGAGCTGCTGTCCCAGATGAAGCAGCTCAACCGCTTTATCGAAAAGCTGCCGATACCAGCAGGCGCACACGCCCTGCCGTCCGATGCCGGCACCGTCCGCCTGCTTACGGCATACACAGATGCACATCCCGTATCTATGACCGCTTTGGAGATCTCCGCCATTGTTTTCGGAAAAATTTCGATCTAACGCGACCTCCTTCTGTCTTTTTGCGTTTTTATAAGCAAAGGAACACAGACAGGAGGATACGATTATGAAAAGAAAACTAACAGCAATCTTATGTGCCGGCATCTTAGGTGCCAGCCTGATTACCGGAGGCTGCGGCAATTCCGCCAGCACCAGTGCAGATTCCAACAGCGCCGTTCAATCTGAATCCAGCGAAATGCTTACGGAAGAGCTTGGAGACGCAGATGCCGCAGCACCAGACGAAAAGATCCAAGACAGCGCTGCAAGAGACGACAGCGGGGAAGCTTCTACGGACACAGATGCTTCTCTGGGTGGTACTGCGGCAAGCACCGTAAAAAGCCAAAATCAAAAGCTGATCTTTACATACACCTATTCCGTAGAGACGAAGGAATTTGATACCTTTTATGAAAAGATCAGCAAAAAAACCGAGCAAATCGGCGGATATGTGGAAAGCTCTGAGACATACGGCAGTGCAGCCGACGGCGTCAACCGTTCTGCCTCTTTGGTTCTGCGCATTCCTGCCGATCAAATGAACCAGATGCTGTCCCTTTTGGACAGCGATTCAAACGTTACCTATCAAAGCCGCAGCAGCGAAAATGTCACGCTTCGCTACGTCGATATGGAAAGCCATCTCAAGGCGCTGCGTATCGAGCAGGAAACACTGCTGCAACTTCTGGAAAAGGCAGAAAAGCTCAAAGACGTGATTAAACTACACAGCCAGTTGACCCAGATCCGCTATGAAATCGAATCTTACGAATCGCAGCTACGGATGTATGATAACCAGATCGAATACAGCACGCTGTATCTGGATATTTCAGAAGTACAGCGCGAGACTACGGTTGCCTCTTCAAAAACTACGTTTTTTGAGGAAGTCAGCAATCTGTTTTCCGATAACCTGTACGGCGTCGGACAATGGCTGCGTTCTGCTGTGATCTGGCTGATCGGCTCCCTGCCAGTACTGCTGCCGCTTGTAGTAATTGTAATTGCCATCGTTTTATTCCTTGTAAAAAAACACAAGAGCATCAGAAATAAAATACAAGCCGCCCAGACGGAAGATCCTGGCACAAGTACAGAAGATAATAGCACTGTAAAAGAGGAAGATACCATATAATAACGCATAATAAAAAAGGCGCTGTGTTTATAAAACAGCGCCTTTTTCTGCTTATTCTTTCCACAGCAGCCTGCACACTTCCTCTGTTCCATAATAAATCGCCCTAATTTTTACTTTCTGCCCCGTTTTCGTCTCTGCATGTACAGATCCGGCATTATGCAGCAACGTAGATTTTCCGCAGCCGGAAGTCCCCGTAACCACGACAAACTCTCCTTGTCCGCCCGCAAAAGAAATGCCAGCAAGCACCTCTATCGTCTCGCTGCCGACAGTGTAAGAATTTTTGATATTTTCGATTTCGATATACTGCATCTGATCTACCCCTTTTTCTATAAGAGGTGTTTGGCAAAGAGTTCGTTAAAATATTTTGAAATAATCAGAATATCCGCAAATATATTTTTTCGATTATTTGACATGAATTTCAAAAACATATATAATAATAATAACTCATCCGAAAGGACACTCTGAATAATGTTAGAACAAGATAATAGATATTTTTACTTACTTCCCAAAGAAGAGCAAACCATGAAAGTATTATGGCAGACTGAAGCTGCTTTAAGTGCCTCTGAAATCGCAGAAAGAATTCCTAATCGAAATTGGCCCGCATCTTCCATACAAAGTATATTACGTAATCTGGAAAAGAAAAATGCTGTAAAAGTAGCTACAATCACAAAGCTCGGCAAGTCATATGGAAGACTTTTCCGCCCCACTTTATCCTCAAATGAATATGCCATTATGCAGTTTAGAAGGTTCTATCAAAATGATCGGTCAGGGTGCTATTCCATGATTTCATCCCTTTTAGGAAATACTTCCGCAAAAAGCGATGAAATAATAGAATCTCTCCTGACACTCTTAGAAGAATATAAAAAAAAGGAGTCATAGCTCATGTTTCTTAGTTTTTATTCCATATTCACAGCTATCCTGTGTGTAACTGTTTTTATAAAGATCATATCTCTACTAAGAAAACGTATGCTGTATTTGCAGCATTTTTCACTTGACACATTGCTCTTTTTATTACTATTATGTGTGCTGAGGCTTCTATTTCCGTTAGAACTACCTTATACAGTGATCCTCAACTCTAAAAAGATCATGCCAGCATTTCAGAATTTTTTTCAGAAACCGCTTTTTCTCTCTGATCATGTGCATATAGCTCCAGCACACCTCTTAACCACTGCATGGATCACAGGAGCTGCTGTCCTTTTGATACGACGAATATGGGAATACCAAACTTTAAAACACGTACTGTTTATGTTTCCTGTT
This sequence comes from Eubacteriaceae bacterium, assembly GCA_910574915.1. Classification (GTDB taxonomy): domain Bacteria; phylum Bacillota; class Clostridia; order Lachnospirales; family Lachnospiraceae; genus Eubacterium_J. The sequence goes on along the minus strand of CAJTCR010000020.1, from coordinate 1,711 downwards.
TCTAATAATAAGCACTTATACCACCTGCTTACAAAAGCAGGACTACAGAGACCGAAAAAAAATGTGAAAATTATTGTTCACAAATCCATCACTACCCCTGCATCTATCGGATGTATCCACCCTATCATCCTTATGCCAGATATATATTTCGAAGACGATGAACTATTGGGCATTTTTATCCATGAAGCTGCACACATCCAATTGAACCACCACCTGGTCAAACTTTTCATAGAGCTTATCTGCATCTGCTTCTGGTGGAATCCTTTTTTTAAGGATCTATTTTCAGAAACGGCATATGCTTTAGAAATGCACGCTGATCAGACTGTATGTAAAAAACTGAATCAGGAACAACAAAGAAAATATCTCCATGTTATAATCAAAATCTTTATGCATAGAGATCAGAAAGACTTTTCGTCTGTTTTTACGTGTAGTTTTTTAGAGCACGCAGACAGTATAGCTCTGAAACAACGTTTTCAAATGATACTTGAAGATCATTACCACTCAAAGAACAATTCACTGTCAGGCATCGCTGTTCTGGCTTTTTGCATTTTTATGCTGTCCTACTCCTTTATCCCGCAGCCATACAGCGAACCAAGAACTACCGACTATGGGTATATAGATACATCAACTAACCAAAATTTCTATTATATTAAAGCTGAGAATGGTTTCGATTTATATGAATATCCAAACCGTTTTCTGGATCATATTGATGCAAAAAAAGATTGTTTGCCTTGGTTGCAAATTTATAAAAATATGGAGGATATGAAACGAAAATGGAAAAAAAATTACTGATCCCTATACTCTTTTTATTATTGATATCTGCACCTATTAATACATTTGCTAACACAAAAATTACATATTCGAAGACATCCACAAATCATTATATACAACCTTTAAGTAATATCACAGGATATAAATATAAGACAGAAAATGGAAAGGTCTGGAAAAGGCTATGGTCTTATACTTATAATCGCTGGGAAGATCCAAAATGGATTCCACTATAACTCAAATAGTTACCCAATGCAAACTAATAACATAAACTATAATAAAATTGCAAGGCTTTATCTGTTAGATAAAACCTTGCAATTTCAAAATCATTTTCCAAATATACTATTTTATATGTGTTGACATCGCATAAGCCGCCTTAAGATTAAAAGGGCTCTCTGGAACCTCAACGATTGCAGAACAATTTTGTACATTTCCTGAAATCGATCTAACAACTTCATCTATCAATTTGCCGCTCTCATAATATGCCCTACATATGGTAGATATTGTATCCATAAGACCTCCATATGCAGTCGAAGATGCCCAAATATAGGTATAATCATTATATGCTAATAGCGAATATTCGCATCTGATACGATCTGTATGAAGAACAATATCTTCAGTTGTATCTGTCTTTTGCATAAACTCTTCATTATAGTACAGTACTTCATCAAGAACCAGATCTTCCATATTTCGTGGCAATGCATCATCTATACTTCCTGCATATACAGTGTGTATATTCCCAATCCAAACTAACATCATTAAAAATATAGCAAATGCTTTTTCATACCTTTATCTCCGTAAACGGTAGATAGTGCGTACCTATACAAAACTGGAGCAAACCTGTAAGATAGAAACAGATTTGCTCCAGTCTTATTTCAATTCATTCTTACCAGTCTTCCGGCAGTTCTCCGGCAGGCTTGGTGACCAGGGGAGCAGGTCATCC
>CAJTCR010000019.1 GCA_910574915.1 Eubacteriaceae bacterium | reverse complement strand
CCACTCTTTTAAACGGTATTGTACAGCCACTGCTGTTGTTGCTGAGTTCATAGACTTACCTCCGTATAACGGTATCAAAAGTTAAGGCTTAACTTTTAATACTTATGATAGAAATATAGCCTATTGTCACACACTTTGCCCTCATAGTCGAGGTACGTACTATCTACCGTTTACTTATCTCCTTTCTAATTTTATACGAAATGTCTGATGAAGCAGAATTCCCATTCTGGATTCAAACGGCATTTCGAACGCAAACATTTGATAAACACAATCTTTTTTTATATTTGGAAAATTGATTTCTTCATAGTAATTTCCGTCAGGAACCGAAGTATAACAGCGCACGAACTCTCCCTTTGAAAACTCTGTTTGTTTCCAATCACAAAAAGCCACAACTGCATACGCCTCTACTTCTTTCCTCATGCCGCCTAAACACAGACACGCACGACTCCCGCACTTTGCAGAGTCAAACACCCTCAAATCTTTGCTACTTTTAACTAGTTCAAATCCTGTATTTCCCTCAAATGCCAATTCCTCTAGCTTTTTTGTCTCGATCTTTTCAAACACTGGCGGAACGCGTTTGCTTTCAGTTCCACCATCTATAATCCGATAGCTGCTGGTACGAACGTCCTTTGTTACATTAAAATTATTCCATTCAGATTCACTATTCATGGAATAATTTTTTGCATCAGGCTCTGGCACAATCAAATATTCCATTTCATATGCTTTATCCTCAACCGGAATCTCCACCGCAATTCTAACATTACCATTTCCTGGCAAAGAAAAACGGTAACAATTATACTGTTTACCTTCAACTGCAAATTTTTTCTGTACAAAATCTGTCATAATAATAAGACCATATTCCATAGTCTCCGTTATATTTTGCTGAAATTCAATCCATCCTCTGATATAGCCATCTTCACATATAACATCATCTCCTGAATTAATCAGTTTTCCATCTTTTGTGTAAAAACCATGCGCCACATAGCCATTCCCTAATGTAACTGTTCCATTATCATTCAACTGAAAACCCTCTTTCTGCCCCTCTGTCTGCATTTTATCTGATTTCCCGCTATTAAATCTAATAAAGAAAATTACACTTACTATTATCACAATCATTGAGATAGACACTCCGGCAAACACCCTTTTATGATTTTTTCTCATTTCAAATCTCTCCCTAAACTTCATTGATATACTTTAGTAATATCTAAAACAGAATATTAAAATAAAAGATATTATTTTTTTAAATGATTTTATTTTTTAAAATCATTATACACTATTTTACCTTTTTGTCAAGATGATTATAAATTAATACTACATACATTGCTGCAAAATACAGATTGCATTTCTACAAAGAAGATGCTACAATACTATAGCATATTTGAAAGTCACTTTACGTTAATGGAATATGCTCCCAGAAAAGGAGACTCATTTATGGAGATTGAAATAAGAGCTTATGAGGAAAAAGAACTGCCTGCAATGATTCAGATTTGGAATGAAATCGTAGAAACAGGCATTGCTTTCCCGCAGGAAGAAATTTTGACACTCCAGACGGGAAAACAATTTTTTGATTCACAAACGTACACCGCGATTGCCGTCCACTCAGATACCGGAAAGGTCTGCGGTTTGTATATTCTGCATCCCAACAACGTGGGACGGTGCAGCCACATCTGCAACGCCAGCTTTGCCGTTCATTCGCAAACGCGCGGGCTGCATATCGGTGAAAAACTGGTCACCGACTGTCTGATACAGGCAAAGCGGCACGGATTTCAGATTTTGCAATTCAACGCTGTTGTAGCGTCAAATACCTATGCACGCCGCCTGTATGAGCGCCTTGGATTCGTCCAGCTTGGGACGATTCCAGGTGGTTTTCGTATGAAAGACGAAAGCTATGCCGATATCTGTCCGTACTACCGTACACTGTAGCAGACGGCTAATCCGCAGCCGTAAACCAGACAGCCATTTCATTTTCCCCTCTGTTTGCCCAGGCAAAATAAGGGATCATATGAAGCTGTACCGGCTCATATTCCGGTGTTTGATATTTTACATAAAGCCTGCCTGTTTGTTCCGGCTTTCTTTTCTTTCGCGCAGATACGCGTAACGAAGGATATTTGCAGCCTTCGATCATGATCTCATTCGCCTGTACTGGCTGTGAAGGAAGAAGCTGGTACAAATGCAGGCTTTTTCCATTATCCGCCTCTTCTGCACAGTATACTACCGGCCCGCGCATAACCGCTGCCTTGCCAAGATCCTCCCGCACACGGTCGTCTGCCTGGTAAAAACGTACCTCCATCGCAAAGTCCAGTTCAACCTGGCTGCCAGGCTCCCAGTTCCCTTTGATATAATAATACCCTTTTTCTTCTGTGCATTCGTAGCTGTCAGGCACCTGTGCCTTCCAGTTCTCACACCAGCCGGGAATTCGCACAGCAAGCTTTACCAACGCCGTTTCCTGCCCTGTATACGTCACCTTTACCTTACCGTCCCAAGGCATCCCGGACTGTACGGCAAAAGAAACCGTCTGGCTGCCAAGCTGCTTTTTCACCTCGCCGGACAGATGCAGATGCATAAACAGCGTGTCTTCATTTTCGGTATACGCATACGCCGGAATCGAACTTACAAGCCTTGCCAGGTTCGGCGGACAGCAGGCACAGCCAAACCATTTTTGCCGCACCGGCTTTACGTGAAATTTTCGCTCGTCCTTATGGCACGCCTCTGGCAGCACTTCCAGCGGATTGACATAAAAAAAGCTCTTGCCGTCCAATGCCATGCCGCTTAATACCGAATTATACAGCGCCAGCTCCATCACGTCGCCATAAGACGCATCCGGCTCCATCGCAAGCATTCTCCTTGCAAAAAAGATCAGCCCGATCGAAGCACAGGTTTCCGCATATGCGGTATCGTTCGGCAGGTCAAACGGAAACGAAAACGACTCTCCGATATGCGTCCCGCCGATTGCTCCGGTAATGTACATTTTTTCCTGCACAATGCTGTCCCACAGCCGCCGGCACGCCTGTTTCAGTTGCGCATCACCGGTAACCCTCGCCACATCCGCCATGCCGGAATACAGATAAACCGCCCTGACCGCATGTCCTACGGCTTCGTCCTGTTCACGCACCGGACGGTGTGCCTGGTAATACTGGTAGTGTTCTTTTTCTTTCTGTTCTGCTTTAAGCTGTTTTCCTTCCTCTTCGCCGTCCCAGTAATATGGCAGGCTGCCTCTTTCCTCGATAAAATAACGCGCCAGCTTTAAATAGCGTTCCTCTCCAGTCTGTTCATACAGGCGCACCAATGCCATCTCCGCAATCTCATGCCCCGGATAGCCCTTGCATTTGCCCTCTTGCGTCCCAAAACGGCTTTCCACATAGTCGGCAAATTTCATCGCCGCCTTTAACAGCTTGTCCTTTCCCGTCGCCTGCGCATAGGCAACCGCTCCTTCCACCAAATGTCCCAGACAGTACAGCTCATGATGGTCTTTCAGATTCGAAAAGCTTCTGTCCATACCGTTAATAATATAGTACGTATCCAAATACCCATTTTCCATCTGCGCCGCACATACGATGTCAATCGCTTCATCCGCCGTCCGTTCCAGTTCCACGTCCGGGTGGCTGGCAAGGGAATAAGCGACTGCTTCAATCCATTTCGAAAAATCACTGTCCTGAAACACAAAGCCGTAAAAACGCTCTTCCAAATGCTCCATATCCTCCGGCAGCGCTTCAAATCCCCGAAACGTATATACCGGCTCTTCAAACGCCGCCCCTTTTTCCCTTTTCTGCTGCATCAGCCTGCCCGCAACTTTAAAATTGCGCATACAAAAGCTGGGACTGGCGCCCTCTACACGGTCATTTAAGATCTCCCACTGATAGGGAATGACCTGCGTGCGCACAAGCTCCATTTTCTCTTTCCAAAATCCGTCTGCCGCCTGAAACTGGCGCAGCGAAATCGGCTGGTTTTTGTTCTCCATAGTTCTTCTCCTTTGCTTTACTGTCCCTTCCACCTGTTCCTTCTATCGTGATTGTCTGCTTCATTATAGCGCGCATTGGAACATCCTGCAAGGCAAATAAATGCAAACCTACTCCTGAACCGTAAACCTGCATTCCCAGTCGCCATTGATCCGCAGCGGCTGTTCTGCTTTCTTTATCCCATACAGGCATTTGATCACCAGACAATACTCTTTCCCTGCCGCAAGCCCTTCTGCCTGTAATGGCAGCTCGACCGTTGCGCCTGCATCTGCTATCGTTCCCGTTATCTCCTCCTGCAATCCTTCTGCCGAAGCAATCACATGCTCTGTTGCATCATCTGACAGATCAATCACCTGGTAATCCCCCAGCGCTATCGCTCCTGTGGCAAGCTCGCTGTACGGCGCTTTTGCCGGATCCAAAAATGTTATCTGCACAAGCAGTTTCTTCTCTTTTTGCCGCATGTTTCCCGATACATGGATTTTAACCTCCTGCTCTGCCGCCTGATACGTAGCTCCTGTCACTGCCCCGTCCCAGCGCAGGATATCCTGAAAATACCCCTTGAAAGACCGCGCCGCGGACGGCATACACGCCGCAAATACACATACAAAGACGGCTGCTGCTGCAATTATTTTTTTGCGGATACCACCCCAATCTCCAATCCCCCTGCTGCCTGCCTGAGCATATTCTGCTTCCTGAATATACTGCTCGTCAATTCCGCCGATCACTCTTGAAATCTTTTCCCTCTTCATAACTCATAACCTTCTTTCTTTAAGTAGTTTTTCAGCTTTTCCCGCATACGGAACAGCCGGACAGATACACTGTTCTCACTCCGCTTTAGTCTTGCTGCAATCGCAGTAACTGAATCCGCATACCAGTAACGCCGGACAAACATGACCCGGCTCTCCTGATCCAGCGTTGCCAGAAAACCATTGACCGCATTTGTCAGCTCCTTTGCTGCCACTTCGGATTCCACCGTATCCACTGACGCAAAACAGTCTTCCAGCTCCGCCAATGCAGTATCATACTGGCTGTTGCGCTTTGCAGCCGTCAGCGCATGATATTTTGCAATCGAAATATTGCGGACAATCCTGCAAACATATGCCAGCAGACGTTCCGGTTTTTGCGGCGGAATCGTGTTCCATACGCCCAGATACGCATCGTTTAAGCACTCCTCCACATCACACGGATGACGCAAAATATTGCCCGCAACCTTGCTGCATACCGCCCCGTATTTTGCGGACAGCTCTTTGACCGCCTGTTCACTGCGCGCGAAAAACAATTCGATAATCCTGCTGTCGTCCAATTTAGCCACCTTCCTTTCCTCTTTACTTATTTACTATAGATTGAGGGGAAGATCTTACATATTTCTATACTATTTCTCGCCAAATTATGCTATTGTATTCACTGGATATTACTTAATGATAGAGGGGGCAACACATCCAATGCAGCTAACTACTTACTCCTTAAGTTTCTTTATACAATAAGCCTCAACCAATTCAATCAATTCTTTTGCTGTCAGAATCTGTTCCTCTGCTTTTTCTTTCGTAGCAATATAAAAATCATCATAATCACTGGAATGACGAATTTCTTCTGCTCTGGCAATTTTCCGCCCATATTCCCTTGGAAATATTTCCTTTTTAATATACTCTTTATTAAAATTTGCCAATGTATCCTTATGTCGTTTGTAAGATTTACCATCTAATGCATGAACAGCCGCTATTATATGATAAATCGCATAATATGCCCGATTATTTGCTCCTCTAAACTCTCCCTCATTCATCAATATATTAGCTGACTTCAAATCGCTTTTTGCTGTTTCAATTCGATAGTGTACCAAATCACTAATAGTTCCTCTTTCCGACAACTCCATATAACTCCACCCCTTCTTTTTGAACATTCGTATAAAAAGGATAAACTCCCAACCACTTTTTGAAATGTGTGTCACTCTTTGCAATAGGCTTGATTTCTGTGTCGTATTCCTCGTTAAAATCATACGTCTCCCATGACAACTGTTGCCCATATTTTTCTACTTCAATGTCTGTCAAATCAACAAGAATCATAATATCAATGTCTGATTCTGACGTATAATCCCCTCGTGCATAAGAACCGTATAAGATCACGGATTTTAAATGTTCTCCATATATTTTACTTACCTTTTCCACATATTTTCCCAACACGATATTCACTGCTGCCGACATTGCATTTCTCCTTTCCTGCTTCCATTTTAAACGATGCCTGTTAAGCCTTTGACATGCTGTCCACATGGATATAAACATCCATACAAGTAATCCCTTCCTTGTCATACACATGCTCAAAGCAGGTTAAGATCCCTTCCTTTGGCTTTTCACATAATCCGGCTGTCTGAAAACTCTCCATAATTTTTATATAGGCTTTTCGTATACGGTCAACGGCTGCAAACGGATCATAGACTGTAATCACAGCATAATCGTAGTACTAAAATCATAACAAAACTGCAACGAAAAATCCAGCACGCTAGAAACGCTGTTTTTGCAAGTACTGTCAGCCAAAGGTTTACATTTTACAGCAAATCCCTCTTTTCCACATTCCAGACAGACAGTACCGCAAATACCGCCGATGCCGCTACCAAAAGCAGTGGAACTACCGCATTGCCAGCCAGGGAATAATCCCCGATATTTGCCTGCGTCAGCAATATCAATACAAATGACGCAACGATCACTGCCGCCTGCGAACGCATTTTAAGCCCCACAAACAACGCGATAAAGCCCATGCTGACAATCACGGCTGACTTTGTAACAAGCTGGATATAAAACCCAACGCTTCCCATTGAAAAATCAATTCCAAAAGATGACTCCATGTTCCTTGCCCCAAGCGCGATGCAGCCGTAAATAAGCAGCTTCGTCAAAACAAGTGCCAGAAAATTAAAGATCCATACAGCAGCCATCTGAGATGCCAGAATCTTCTGCCGCCTGATTGGGTAAGAAAACATCAGATCCATCGTCTTATTTTTATACGCATTTACAATAAAGGAAGCTAACATTACGCCAGTAAACACTAAAAATGACATGCTTGTAAACAGTTCAACCGGGGACGATATGGTGTCCATCCCTTCGGCTGCGTCCAGTGTCCCGTCCGGGTCATTGGCAATGCCTAAAAACGCCAGCGCGTATATAAACAGGCAGAGCACCGCCGCCAGAATACAAGCGCTGCGCATGTATTTTCCTGCATTATTTTTTTCCATTCCAACCTGATTAACTTAAACACTTTTGCCCTCCTTGCCTTCTCCGGTGATTTTCAAAAAATAATCCTCCAGGTTCGCTGTTTTCCTGCCGATCGAATAAATCGCAATCTCATGCAGTGCCAGCGTCTTTGCCACTTCTTCTGGTGTGATATTCGGATCATAAATGCGGATCTTATAATCGTCTATAAGCTTAAAATTCGTTAATCCCATCTTGTCATCCAGCACGTACGCAGCTTTTTTCGCATGTGCAATTTCAACCTCAATATACGCGGTATTCATCTGTGAGATCTCCTGCATCGATATTTCCTTTTTCATATCTCCATGCGCAATGACGCCGATCGTATCCGCAATGCTCTCCACTTCGGACAGGATATGGCTGGACAGTAAAATCGTAATGCCGTATTCTGTACAAAGCCTTCGCAAAAGCTCCCGGATCTTTTTCATCCCGGCAGGGTCAAGCCCGTTTGTCGGCTCATCCAAAACGAGCAGCTCCGGCTTGCTTATGACCGCACGCGCAATGCCAAGCCGCTGCTTCATCCCCAGGGAATAGCTTTTTACGGGCTTATCTGCGGCGTCTGAAAGCTCCAGTGCCTGCAATGCATGTTCCACGCTGCCGCCCGCATAATACCCCATATATTCACAGTGCAGCCGCAGGTTTTCTTTCCCGCTCATATGATCGTAAAAGCATGGAAACTCAATCATGCTGCCAATCCGTTTTAACAGCCCATAGGACGTTGGCGTAAGTGTCTCGCCAAACAGTTCAACCGTCCCTGCCGTCGGCTTCCAGAGGTTTGTCACCATCTTCATCACCGTCGTCTTCCCAGCTCCGTTCGGCCCTAAAAACCCGTAAATTTCCCCTTTTTTTACGTGCATATTGACACCCTTTACCAAAGTTTTCCCATCGATCATTTTTGTTAATTCATTTGTCTGTAATAGATTTGTCATCCTGTCTGCCTCCCTTCTGAAAGACATGATAACACTCCTGTTTTGCAAAAGCCTTGCGCAATTCTTACAAATTTCTTTCGCCGGAAAACTTTATTTTTTTAATACAACCGTAAATACCGTCCTTCTGCCCGGTTCGCTCTCCAAAAGGATATCCCCGCCCATCTGTCTGGCAAGGTTTCTTGCGATCGTCAGCCCAAGACCGTTGCCCTGTATCTTGCGGTTGCGCGAATCCTCCATCGTATACAGACGTTCAAATACACTGTCCGCAAATTCCTTTTCAATGCCTTTTCCGCGGTCTGCGACATCAATAGAAACGTCCTCCATATCTTCTCGCAGAAACACGCCGATATAATTTCCGTCACTTCCATAACGCAGCACATTGGATATCAGATTGTTTAAAATGCGTTCCACCGATTTTTTCTCCCCCTGCACATAGATGCTTTTTTCTGGAATCATAAGCTCTACGGTAAACTCCCGCTGCTGCAAGATCTCGTAAAATTCAAGCACATTTTCCCTGCATATCTCAGTGATATTTACTTTTGTAATTTCCAGGTTCCGGTCTCCCGCCTCCAGCTTTGCCAATGTAAAAAACTGGTCGATCAGCTCCATCACCTGCTTTGCCTTGACCTCCGTCTTTTGCAGCGCTGCATTTTCCGGGTCTTTCAGGCGCAGGATTTCTAAATAGCCCAGGATGACAGTAAGGGGCGTCTTAATATCGTGTGAAATATTTGACAGCATTTTTTTGGATGACAGCTCCTGCTTCCGGTAGTCCACACGGATTTTCTGGCGGTCTTCAAGCAGACGGTTTATCTGCGCGCACAGGCTCTGAACCATCTGATCGTCTGTAAAAACCATTACTTTTTCCTCACTGTCGGTTTCTAAAATCGCCGACAATGTTTCGCTGATTTTCTTTAGCTCGGCATGAATGCCCTTTGTAAAAGCAAACCTCTGGTACAAAATCGTTAACATTAACAGTACAAGTACGCCTGACAATAAAAATATAAGCAGTTGATCGTTCATTTTACATTGCATCCCCAAGCTTATAACCAATCCCCCAGACCGTAACTATATACTGCGGTTTGCGGGGATGATCCTCGATTTTGTTCCGCAGCCTGCTGATATGTACATTGACCGCATTTTCATCGCCAATATACGCATCCTTCCAGACTAAAGTATAGAGCTGCTCTTTGGTATAGACTTTTTTTGGATGCTTCATAAAAAGCAGCAGGATCTCAAATTCTTTTGCTGTAACTTCCACCCTCTGTCCATTTTTGTATAATGTAAAATCCTCCGTATTTAAAACAAGCTGCCCGATCCGAAATACGGACGCTTCTGTTTCTTCCTTTGCTGTCTGTGCGGTATACTGTGTGTTTCTCCTGATATTTGCCTTAATCCTCGCCAGTACTTCCGTAACAGAAAACGGCTTTGTCACATAATCATCCGCCCCAAGCCCCAGCCCAAGCGTCTTATCCGAATCCGTATCCTTGGCAGATAAAATCATAATCGGCACCGTACTTTTTTCACGGATCAGCTTCATTACTTCCATGCCGCTCCGCTTTGGAATCATCAGATCAAGCAGCACAAGACTGTATTCATCCGCAAAAAAACAGTCACAGGCACTTTCCCCGTCATAGGCAGTGACAACCTCAAAGTTTTCTGTTACTAAGAAGCTTTTGAGCATCTCGCTGATTTCCATATCATCTTCTACTAATAAAATCTTCATTCTTTCATTTCCTTTCCCGGACACATCTGCTGGCAGCCGCCGGCAAATTTCCTATTTTCTGCGTGCATATCCCGCCACACTTACAGCAAGGGAAACCGCAAACAGCACTACAGCCGCCGCGCCTGCCGCCAAACCATACGGCGCCAGAGAATCCGCCATCATCGATACCCCGATTCCATCCTCAAAATATTTTACCAGATAAAAGAGCGGAATCACAAAAACCAATCCCATCACCTGTGCAGACTGCACGCCAAACCAGTACGTACACGGCAGGCAGATCCCCGTCCATATCAGCGGTATCCATACAACAATAAAGACAGAAATCCCCCACACAGAGGCGTTAAAGCTTCTATAGCATATGCTGGAGATCAGGTTCAGCACAATACTGCCTGCAATGCCAAATCCCAAGGTACACAGCACCGAGAGATACTTGCTCGCCACGACAGAAAAACTGCTGACCGGCATTGCCATCTGATACCTTTGCCAGCGCGCCTTGTCATCACTGATAAAGCTCATCACATTTTGCGCCCCGATCATCATGGCAAGCATTACCGACGCCATCATACCACCATAAGCCCCTGCTTGGTAAAAAAGCAGCAGCGTAAACCCAGATGCTATCACAAACATTTTTTTGTCAACACTCTTATAAAAAACAGAGACTTCCTTATAGATTAATCCACGCATGATTCTCCTCCTTTGCTGTAAAAAAGCATAATATCTTCCAATGCTGCATTGTCAACGACTGCGTCTGGATATTTTTGTTTTGCCGCTTCCTTATCATTTACCAGACATTCTTCACATATGTTGGTCGACCTGTGAATCAGATAATCCTGTGGTGAAACTGCTGCAAATTTTTCTTTGCCGCACTTTAAAATGCCGTACTGATAGATCAGGTCATCTTTAAGCTGTTGAAAAATAATTTTTCCCTTGCGGATCAAAATAACCTCATCCGCGACCTTTTGAATATCCGACGTAATATGCGAAGACAAAAATACCGAATGGTCTTCCTCTTGTATAAATTCCAGAAACAAATCCAGCATTTCATCCCGCACAACCGGATCAAGCCCGGATGTCGCCTCATCCAGTATCAAAAGCTTCGGCTTATGCGCCAGGGCGCTTATCAACGACAGCTTCATTTTCATTCCTTTGGAAAAGGTGCCGACCGGCTGGTCAGACGGCAGCCCAAACCTTTTTAAATACTGGCGATACAGGCTGCTGTCCCACGAACGGTAAACACCCGACAATATTTTTTCCATATTTTTTGCTGTAAATACATCGTGAAAATTGCATTCATCAAATACAACCCCGATCTGTTCCTTTACCGAACAGTCTGTATGGTCTGTCCCGAAAATCTTTATTTCTCCGCTGTCCTTTTTCAGCTCATTTAAAATCAGATGTATCGTAGTGCTTTTCCCCGCACCGTTTTCACCGATAAATCCAACAATCCTGCCCTTTGGAACCTTAAATGAAATATGGTCAAGCGTAAAGCCCCCAAAGCTTTTACTTAGATCCTCTACTAAAATACTGTATTCTTCCATATGCTACCTCCTCGTTATTCTTCATAAAACAGCTTTAAAATCTCAGCCATCTTCTCATAGGCAATCCCATGCGCCCTGCCGATCTGCGCTGCCTTAAGCAGCAATTCTTCTGCAATCCGCAGTTGTTCTTCCTGAATAAATTCTTTATTCTGTGCAGCTACAAAGCTGCCTTTGCCGGATACGGTCTCAATAAACCCGTCACGCGTTAAGTCTTCATAAGCCCTCTGTACAGTAATCACACTGATATGGAGATCTCTCGCCAGCGCCCGCATCGAAGGCAGCGCTTCGCCAGCGGTTAAGGTGCCGTTCATAATCAGGCTCTTGACCTGAATGCAGATCTGCTCATAAATGGGCTTGTCACTGCTGTTGCTAATCAGTATTTCCATCCTGTTTTTCTCATTCCTCCCCTCATCGTATTGATTGTACTTTGTGTACTTATTCAATAAGTACAGTATATACGCAAATGGTTTGTTTGTCAACCTTAAAATCCAGCAAAATAGTACTAGAGCGTGTTTGAGTTGCTTTGGTAAATTTTTACAAGAAGGGACGCCAGGACAGATGATGGGTACACTCTGGCGGCGTCCGTTCCAGAATGTTAAGAATTGCTAGGTATCCTGCTGCTGCGTTGTGGCAGTGGACGGTCGCGGCACCTAGTTCGCTGCCTGCTGGCAGCTAAAGGTGCCGCTTGGCTGCGCCCCTAGTTATTTTGCAGAATACCAAGCAATTCTAAACATTCTTCCAAAGCCGCCGCCAGAGTGTACCCCTCCTCTCTCCCGGCTGTTCTTCGCAAGTGCTGCCAAACGAGCCCTATATGGTTTGTTTGCTGTAGTACAGCAAATTTTTCTGATTTGCATTTTCCAAGGAACTATTTTGTACAGGTTCTCCTAGAATCTGTTCTATCATAGGGTTGATTTTGTTCATGGTAGACAAACCAAACCATATTGAGCTTGTTTCGTAGCATTTACGAAGAGCAGCCGGGAGAGAGGATGTGCCTCCTCTGGCTGCGGCTTTGGAAGAATGCTTAGAAGCCCTTAGTATTCTGCGGGACAACCAGGGGCGCAGCCAAGCGGCACCTTTAGCTGCCAGCAGGCAGCGAACTAGGTGTCGCGACCGTGCGCAGCCACAGCGTAACAGCAGGATACTTAGGGATTCTTAGTATTCTGGAACGGACGCAGCCAGCGGAGGCACATCCTCTTTCCCGGCGTCCCTTCCCGTAAAAATTTACCAAAGCAACCCAAATTTGTTCGCTGTACTAGCTCGCTCTCTATCATCCTAAAAACACAACACAAAAACCGCAGGGTAACATTTCTATCCCCTACGGTTTCTGTCCGATATCCCTCTTATTTTTCACATCGCAGCATTTATCCTTCTTTCAGCCATACCATACTTTCATATGCACGCAAAGCCCATATGCGTTCCGATTCTCCCTGAACGTAATTGCTCAGCAAACACCTGCATCCAGCGACAGCTACCCCTTCCTGCAATACCACCTCCCTGCCGCTAAGGTTATTCAGCACCAGCAGCTTTTGCCCTTCCCATATTCTTTGATAAGCAAACACTTCCTCCTGCTTTTGATACAAAAACTGTATGCTTCCGTCCTGTATCACCTTATATCGCTTTCTGAGCGCAATCAGCTTTCGGTAATAATGCAAGATCGAATCCGTATCCTGCTCCTGTGCTTCCACGTTCACATATTTATAGTTTTCCGGTATTCCGATCCAAGGCTGCTTTTTTGAAAATCCCGCATATTTTTTGCTATTCCACTGCATCGGCGTCCTGCCGTTGTCCCTGGAGCGCGCGCCGAGTATTTCCAGTGCTTCCTTAGACGTTTTTCCGCTTTGGATCAGGATCTGATAGTAATGAATGCTCTCCACGTCACGGTATTCATCAATAGACTGATATCCGGGATTGGTCATGCCAAGCTCTTCCCCCTGATAAATATACGGCGTTCCTCTGAGCAAATACATGCAGGCGGCAAGCATTTTTGCAGATTGTTTCCAGTATTTTTTATCCTCTCCAAGCCGCGACACGATCCTTGGCTGGTCGTGATTGCTCCAAAACAGGGCATTCCAGCCATGATGCTGCTGCATCTGTAGCTGCCACGTCTCCAGCAATGTTTTTAGTCTGCAATAATCCGGCTTTGCCAGCTCCCACTTATTTCCGTTGAAATAGTCCACCTTTAAATGGTGAAAATTAAAGCACATCGAAAGTTCCTTTTCACCAGGGTCTGAATACCGGATGCAGTGTTCTACGCTAGTAGACGACATTTCCCCGACCGTAATCATATTTCCGATCTGTGTATCCGCAGTCAGCTCTTTCAGATATTCATGGACACGCGGCCCATCAGAATAAAATCTCCTGCCGTCACCTTGATCATCATCCGTAAATACCTCCGGCTTGGAAATCAGGTTTACCACATCAAACCGAAATCCTTTTACACCTTTTTCTTTCCAAAACCGAATCACATTTTTTAACTCTTCTCTTACCGCTGCATTGCTCCAGTTTAAATCCGCCTGCGTCACATCAAACAAATGCAGATACCACTTTTTTAAATATGGCACATACTCCCATGCCGTGCCGCCAAATTTGGACTGCCAGTTCGTCGGCGGCACTCCCGGCTCCCCGTCTTTAAAAATATAATAGTCCATATATTTCGGGTCACCCGCCAGCGCTTTTTGAAACCACTCATGCCGCGTAGACGTATGGTTAAATACCATATCAAACATCAGCCCAATCCCGCGTTCCCGTGCCTTTTCAATCAGCTCCTCCACATCCTCCATTGTCCCAAACAGCGGATGAATGCTTCGGTAATCCTCTACATCATAGCCGTTATCCTGCATTGGAGAGGCAAAAAACGGCGTGCTCCAGATATAGTCCGCCCCAAGGCTCTGTATATAATCCAACTTTTCAATTATCCCCCGTATATCCCCGATTCCGTCTCCATTGCTATCATAAAATGACTTTGGATAAATCTGATAGACCGTACTGCCTTTAAAATCCATTCCCTTCCTCCTGCCATATTTTCATTTTTATATTTTTCTTTTTTCTCTCTTTTTTTCTCTCGCTCTTCCTTGTCTTTTATTGCAGCTCTGCCACAACTGTCACATTTGCCTCTGCTCTTACGCCTGTCACGAACCGGACATTATTTACATCTGCCGTTTCTGTAATCATACATACCGTCGTATCAGGATGATGTGCGGCACGGATTTTTTCTCTGTCAAACCGCAGCAGCGGCGTGCCCGCCTTTACCTTCTCTCCCTGCGAAACGAGATACTGAAACCCGTCTCCCTGCATATCCACCGTATCAATTCCCACATGGAGCAGGATTTCTACGCCGCCGTCAAGCGTCAGCCCGCAGGCATGTCTGGATTCCTGCATCAATACGCTTACCTCAGCATCCGCAGGTGCGTATAAAATATCTGTCTCAGGAATAATCGCAAAACCATCTCCCATAATGCCTTCTGAGAAAACACCGTCTCCCACTTCTTTCAGCGTAATCACCTGCCCGGTTAAAAATGCCTTCCACTGGCTGCCTGCGGCGTCTGTTTGTTTTGTTTCCTCTGGCACAGATCCCGCCGCAGCCTGTGCGCTCTGTTTATTATCCTGCGTGGTCAACCGTTTTTTCCCTGCCGCAGTCGTCAGTACGAAAGGTATGACAGCCGCAATCACCATGCATACTGCAAATCCTGCCATTGAATCCGTCTGAATGGAAAGAATGCCCGGCAGTCCGCCGACCCCGATGGCATTTGCCGTTGTACCCGTTGCCACGCAGACAACTGCCGCACATGTCGAGCCGATCATCCCGCATACAAACGGAAATCCATATTTTAAATTCACACCAAATATCGCAGGCTCCGTTACACCCAGATAACAGGAGACACAGGCTGGCACATTTACTTCCTGCGCCTGTGCATCTTTTCTTTGAAGCGCCGTCATGCCAAGCACCGCTGAACCCTGCGCAATGTTGGACAGCGCAATCATCGGCCACAGCATCGTCCCGCCGTAATCTGCGACCAACTGCAAATCAATCGCATTGGACATATGATGAAGCCCTGTAATCACAAGCGGCGCATAGACAAATCCAAACACAGCGCCAAATACGATTTTAAACGATCCCGCAATTCCCGCATATACAACCGATGATATCGCAGAACCGATCTTCCAGCCGACCGGCCCAAGCACAAAATGAGAAGCCATCACAGCCAGCAGCAGACTGCAAAATGGAACAACGATCATCGACACTACCTGCGGTGTAATTTTACGGAAAAACTTTTCCAGATATACGAGTGTAAATGCTGCCAAAACCGCAGGCAGCACCTGTGCCTGATAGCCGATCATATTGACCTGAAACCGTCCAAAATCCCATACCGGAATATCCGCTGCCGCAGTCCCTGCAACCGCATACGCGTTTAAAAGCTGTCCAGATACAAGCGTCAGCCCCAAAACAATCCCAAGCATCTGCGTCGTGCCCATTTTCTTTGTTACAGACCAGCAGATTCCTACCGGCAGCATATCAAACACCGCTTCCCCGATCAGCCATAAAAAGCTGTCAATGCCAGCCCAAAACTGGCTGATCTGACACAGCGTTTTTGTTCCGTCCTCAAATAAATATAAACTGTCAATACAATTTCGAAAACCAAGAATCAAACCGCCTGTAATAATCGCCGGGATCAGCGGTGCAAATATTTCCGCCAGAGCCGCAATCACCCGTTGCAGCACATTTTGGTTCTGCTTTGCCGCATGTTTCACCGCATCCTTTGAAACCCCTTCGATGCCCGATACTGCAATAAAATCATTGTAAAAATCCGCCACCGTATTTCCGATAATTACCTGAAACTGTCCCGCCTGTGTAAAGCTGCCTTTGACCGCCTTCATCGCCTCGATCTTCTCAATATCCGCCTTCTTTGGATCATTGAGTTCGAGTGATGAAATAGGCTTTAAGAACCTAGTATTTATGCGGGTTACAAGCAAATTTGTTTAGGAACCGGCAACGATTTGGCAACATTTTCAACATCACGCACTAAATAATTACATCATTAGCATAAGAAAACCTTGCTGATTTTCAGATATGGAAACTGAATATCGGCAAGGTCTTTTTATGCTTATTTCTGCTTTTTCTTTTTAGCTGTTTTCTTTTCTTCTTTCTCAATTTTCTGAAATTCCTCCATAAGCATATCGCTGACCGCCTGTGAGGGAACTTTTGCCCAATGCGTTGAAGTGTCCAGTTCGGGGTACTTGTACCGCCACTGGTCGTATTCTTCTTTGCTTATTTCGCCCTGTTCCAGTTTGGCGGCTTGCTCCTGCCATGCGTGGAACATATCAAACATGGACGAATAGGTGGAACAGTCGGACTTATCAAGGCGCAGACAGATTTCCCCGTCAATCTCCCCGATTTTCAGCCCGTACATATCTTCCAACGCAAAGAGTGTGTGCATAAGCCCGGTATAGGTATCAATATCCGGCACTGTGAGGGCGTGGGTGCTTACATCAAAGATATTCGCCATTTCTTTTACAAGGTCGTGCTTCGGTGTCCTCGCTTCGGTTTCATACTGCGCCATACGGACATCAGAGGTCTTTCCGAGAAAACCGAGGACTTCGCCTAGCTGTTTCTGTGTCATGCCTTTTCGGTTGCGGAAAAAGCGGATACGTTTGCCGATTGCCATAATAAAACCTCCGTTATTGTGAAGTGAGGTAAAGTCATGCATGACTTTACTTAAACAAATCTGTTGAAGTTAGTATAACATGGTGCAATAGGAATAGCAAGAATAACTTAAATAAAAAAAGTTAGGATTTTCTTGAAAACCACTTGACTTAACGGAATTTATTTAGTATCCTGTATGCAACACTTAAACAAAAACAGTTAAACATTGAAAGGAGAGGATATCTGAATGACAGAAAAATCTTTTATGACAGTGGAGGAAGTGGCAGCGGAACTGCGTGTGTCAAAGTCAAAAGCCTATCAGATTGTAAGGGAACTCAACGCAGAAATGCAGAAACAGGGCTATCTGACGGTGGCAGAACGTGTGAACGCTACATTTTTTCATAAAAAAGTATGTTACAGCGATTAGAAGGGAGATGATGAAATGGCTGTATACAAGGACAATGCTACGGGAACGTGGCGGGTTATCTACCGCTTTACCAACTGGAAAGGGGAGAGGAAACAGACACAAAAGAGAGGATTTGCAACCAAAAGGGAAGCTCAGGCGTGGGAGCATGAAGCCATGTTAAAGCAGGGCGCAAAACTGGATATGACGTTCAGCAGTTTCTTTGAAGTGTATGAAGCCGACAAGAAACAGCGTGTCAAGGAAAGCACATGGGAGTCCAAAAGCCATGTGATACGGACAAAGATTTTACCGTACTTTGAGAACCGCAAAATCGCAGAGATAGAAGCAAAGGACGTGATAGCGTGGCAGAATGAGTTAATGGCTTACCGGGACGAGAAAGGCAAGCCCTATTCCGCAGATTATTTGAGGACGATACACGCACAACTGACGGCGATATTCAACCATGCGGTAAACTTTTACAACCTGCCCTACAGTCCGGCAAGGCGGGCGGGGACGATTGGGAGCGAAGCCGTTAAGGAAATGGACTTTTGGACGAAAGAGGAATATCTGAAATTTTCCGAAGCCATGATGGATAAGCCCCGTTCGTATTATGCGTTTGAAATGCTTTACTGGTGCGGTATACGTTCCGGCGAACTGCTTGCGCTCACGCCTGCTGATATTGATTTTGAGAAACAGACGGTCACAATCAGCAAGACTTTCCACCGTTCCAAAGGGCGGGACATTATTACAAGCCCAAAAACGAAGAAAAGTAACCGCACAATCAAAATGCCGCCTTTTCTCTGTGAGGAAATGCAGGAGTACATCAAAATGCTTTATGACATCAAGCCGGACGAACGTTTATTTACGGTTACAAAATCCTACCTCAATCACGAAATGGAGCGAGGGGCGAAGCAGGCGGGCGTTAAGAAAATCCGTGTCCACGATATTCGCCATAGTGCGGTTTCACTCTTAATCAATATGGGATTTTCGGTACTGGCGATTGGGGAGCACATGGGGCATGAAGCGGAGAAAATCACTTACCGTTATGCCCACTTGTTCCCTACGGTGCAGACGGAAATGGCGGAGAAATTGGAAATGGAGAGAATGACAAAGGAGGATTAGGGAGAATGGAAAAATCACTGGATTACAAGGGAAGATGGCGCAATCATACGGTGGCGTTCCGGGTATCGGACGAAGAAGCAAAGTTATTAAATGATTTGGTGGCATTGTCGGGACTGACAAAGCAGGACTACATCACAAGGCGGCTCTTATGCCGGGACGTTGTGGTGCAGGGCAATCCGAGGGTGTATAAGGCACTGAAAAATCAGATGGCGGCAATCCATGAGGAATTGAAGCGCATGGAAAGCATAAGCCCGGACAATGACGAACTGCTCTACACGTTACAGGTAATCGCAATCACGTTAGACGGTCTGAATAGGGAAAATCCTCTGCTCCTGCAAGGGCAGTCGCATTTTCCTACGGAAAACAAGGAGGATTGAGAATGACAGAAAAAAGAAAAACGACTGCTCCCGTATCATCTGTTGGCGCAGATGGGAAACAGCCGAATGTTAAAAACATCAATGAAATTATAGCAAATGAAAATGCAAAAAACAATCTGCAAGCCACTGTTTTTTGTGGATTTGACACAAATTGCCCGGAGAAATCCGGGCAGGGCGGCGGGCTTCAAACCGTTTCCATGACAGAACTGTATGATACGGTCTACCCGCCGAGAACGCCTGTTGTGGACGGTTTTCTGTATGGCGGCACTTATCTCTTTGTAGGTGCGCCGAAAGTGGGTAAATCGTTCTTCATGGGGCAGCTTGCTTATCATGTGGCAATGGGGATTCCGCTGTGGAATTATCCTGTCCGAAAAGGGACGGTGCTGTACCTTGCACTGGAAGATGATTATGCAAGGCTTCAGCGGCGGCTGTCCGTCATGTTTGGTGTAGAATGTGCAGACAATTTATATTTTGCAACGCAGGCAAAGACACTGAATGAGGGATTGGACGGGGAGTTAGAGGGCTTTCTAAAAGAGCATAAGGACGCAAGGCTGATTATCATTGACACGCTCCAAAAAGTGCGTGAGGTCGGCGGGGACAGGTACAGCTATTCCAGTGATTATGAGATTGTGACAAAACTGAAATCATTCAGTGATAAATATGGTGTCTGTCTGCTGGTGGTTCATCATACCCGCAAGTTGGAGTCCGAGGACAGTTTTGATATGATTTCCGGCACAAACGGGCTTCTCGGTGCGGCAGACGGGGCGTTTATCATGCACAAGAAAAAGCGCACGGACAATACGGCGGTCATGGACATTGTGGGTCGTGACCAGCCCGATCAAGAATTAACAATCGAATTTGACCGGGAACAATGTATTTGGAAATTTCAGAAAGCGGAAACGGAATTGTGGAAACAGCCGCCCAATCCATTACTTGAAGCAATCAACGAATTTCTGACAGAGGAAATGCAGGAGTGGGAGGGGACGGCAACGGAACTTCTGAAACAGTTGCCGGATATGCAGTTATCGGCAAACGTGCTTTCCCGGAGATTAAATGTAGTGAACAGCCAGTTGCTTAATGACTACGGTATCTTCTATGACAACAAGCGGGGGCATGAGAGGAAAATCATTCTGAAACGGCTAGAGCAAAAAGAGTAAGGTGCGACGATATGCGTCGGTTGCGACGGTATTTTTGATAGCGGGGCGGTATAGAAAATACCGACGCTATCGACGCAAACCGACGCATGGGGGAACAGTAAAGCGGCGAAAAGCCGCCCCGTCCGTTAGGACGGAAAGCCCCCGGCAGGGCACAAAGGCACTTTTGATAGAGCGTAGCCTGTCGAAAGTGCTTTTGCGTTACTTTCGGGAAAGTAACAAAGCCTTGCGCCTGTCGGCGCAGTAAAATCAGTATATAGAATGTGGAGGATATGCCTATTGGAAAGGACAATTAGCGGCATGGTTGGGAAAGGTTCAGTCAATCACAATACGAGAGCCTTTAGCGCAAAGAATGTAGATAAGGAACGAAGCCGGGATAACGTGGAGTTTTGCCACTCGGATATAAAAGAGGTCTATCACAATCTTTTTGATGAAGCACTGGAACGCTACAACGCAAAGCAGAAACGGAGTGACCGAAAGATTGACGATTACTATGAGAAGATACGTCGGGGCAAGCAGGAGAAATTATTTTATGAAGTAATCTTCCAAATCGGCAACAAAGACGATATGAACGTACAGAGTAGTGAGGGGCAGTTGGCAAAAGATATTTTATGCGAGTTTATGGAGCAGTTTCAGAAAAGAAATCCGAACTTATATGTTTTTTCAAGTCATTTACACATGGACGAGCAGACACCGCACATTCACATTGATTTTGTTCCCTTTATCCGTAATAGCAAGCGTGGGCTTGATACGAGAGTTTCCCTCAAAGGTGCATTGTCGGAACAGGGCTTCAAAGGTGGCACAAGGGGAATGACGGAATGGAATGAATGGATTGAAGCGGAGAAGCAGGAACTTTCAAAAGTCATGGGGCGGCATGGTATACAGTGGAAACAGTTAGGCACACATAACAAGCATTTGTCGGTACTTGATTTTGAGAAGCAGGAGCGGCAGAAAGAAGTTGCAGAACTGGAACAGACAATCTCCGACAGTAAAAAGGAATTAGCCGATATTCTTCATCAGCAGATAGCGGCAGGGCAGGAAACGGAGCAGATACGGAAAGAAGGCGAAGCAATCCGGCAGGAAGTGTCGGAACTTACCGCAACAAATCATCTGCTGAAAGAGCAGACGGAAACGCTGACAGAGGATAAAGAAAAGCTGTTATCCGAAAATGAGAAGTTGGAGAAACAGCAGAAAAAGTTACAGCAGGAAATAAATAAAATGGTACAGTCAAAGAAAGTCATGGAGCGCAATATACACGCCTATGATGAAGATGTGAAATGGCAGTTGGCAGAGCCGGGGGGGTATTGATGAGCGCAAAGAATTATCGGGATAAAAAGGCACTCCCGCTTGTAGAGAAATTGAAAGAGGTCGTTAAAAATCTGACTATCAAATGCGTACAGCTTACGGAGCAAAGCCAGAAGCTGACCGCCAAAATGGACGGGCAACAAAAGCAGATTAGCCGCTTGACGGATAAGGTCATGGAGCAGAGCAACACCATAGACCGATTGCAGGAAAAAGCGTCTGATTTGGGGCGTTTGGAGCGTCATTTAGGCAGGGAACAGGTACAGTCGATAGTAGAGCAGTCAAAAGCATTAGAGCAGGCAGAACGGTCAAAGAAACGCCCGAAACGTGCCTTTGAAATGAGCCGATAGGAAAGAGAGGATTGATTTGATATGACGGATATGGAAAAGAAAGTTATGATACGACTGTGTGCTAAAATTGTGGCGGAAACAGACCTTTACGAAACGGACAAGGAAGTACAAAATCTGATAGATTGGGTGTGCCTGTCAGAGCAGATAAAAGAAAACAATAATACAATTCGCAATCTGACCGGGGAATATAAAAAGATAGAGCCGGATTGCCGGGAGGGAGTGCGGGCGCAATTGGAGCGCATGAAAGAACTCTGCAAAGAGCGCAATAGTCTGTATGAGAAACAGAACGATTTGAAAGGGCAGAAACAGAGGATAGAGAGAGCATTGGAGCGATAAAAAATGTGGGGCGTGGCGGTTGCTATGCTCCACATTTTTATGGCAAATGGAGAATGAACGTGGTATAATCTAACTTATCAATTTGAGCTATGGAGGTGATTTTAATGGATTTTATTAGAACAGACGGCAGGAATAAAGATTTTATAGAAAACTGCCGACTTCTTGATATTGATTTGGACAGGCGTGTGGGAAAAAAGATAAAGAGAGATAAATACAAGAAATATAACCAGCTAGATGAAATAAAAGAAGCAATCGTTGTTTATGAAAATGATAAGGTGGTTGGCGGTGGTGCTATAAGAAAGTATGATGAAGAAAATATAGAACTAAAGAGAGTGTTTGTGCATACTGAATATCAAGGACGGGGGATAGGGAGTAAACTTGTTGCCTTGTTGATAGAGTGGGCTATGGAATTGGGCTATAAAAGGATGATTCTTGAAACAGGAGAGTTATTAGCTGAATCTTGTGCTGTATATAAAAAATTGGGGTTTGATATTATTCCCAATTATGCTCCATATGTGAATATGCCAGAATCATTGTGTATGGCAAAGGATTTGAGAGGCAGATAAATTCCTATATTGCGAGAAAGATAGAATAAATTTTTTAGTAATGATTTTAACATGATGGTATTATGTAATATAGGTGGTTAGAGAAAAATTTGTATTTAGATATTTTGGGAGGAAAGTATGGAATATGTAACGGCGACTTCTGACATGGCGAGTGCGATTTATAATGTTTTACATACAACGATTAAAGCGGTATATGCAAAGTATTATCCCAAAGAGGTAGTGGATTTCTTTTGCCAACATCATAGTAAAGAACATATTTTAGATGGTATAGCGTCTGGAAATATGGGCGTATTATTTGAGAATGGTGCGATTGTTGGAACGGGCTGCTTTGATGATAATCATATTACGGGATTATATGTGCTGCCTACTTATCAGAAGCAAGGCTTCGGATCGTATATTATGGATTGTTTGGAAATGGAAATTTCAAAAAAATTTGATGTTGCTGTTTTAGACGCTTCACTTCCAGCAGTGTTTTTATATGAGCATAGAGGTTATAAAACTGTAGGGCATGGAATTTATGAGTTAGAAAATGATGTGAAGCTGGTCTATGAAGTTATGGAAAAAAACTTAAAAATTAGTTGGTGTCAACGTACATAAAAGGCGGTATAAAATGAAATGCAATATAAGAAAATGGAAATTGTCAGATGCAAAAGATTTAGCAGTGGCTCTTTCCAATAGAAAGATACAAAATAATCTTCGGGACGGATTACCATATCCTTATACAGAACAAGATGGAGCAGACTATATTTCTTCTATGCTCTCTGCAAATGAAAATGATACTTTTGCATTTGCAATTACAGTAGATAACAAAGTGGTTGGAAGTATCGGAGTTTTCCGGCAGGAAAACATACATAGGCAGACTGCTGAATTAGGATATTATGTTGCGGAAGAATATTGGGGCAGGGGTATTATGACCGAAGCAGTAAAGCAGATTTGTGAATATGTTTTTTGCAAAAGCGATATTCTCCGTATTTATGCAGAACCGTTTGCGTATAATGCTGCTTCTTGCCGGGTGCTTGATAGGACGTAAATAAATGCAGAACGATATTTTATACCTTTACCCTCAAAAATAGGTTTTTACTGCGTAACATTTGAAAAATGGCTTGCTAATTTGTGGGGTTTTGCTATAATAAATGCGTGGCAACATTTTGGCAACGGTTGTTGCCGACAAAATATGAAATGCCGTAAAATCAACGGTTACAGCCTTATATTTTAGATATTTATTTCAATTTACATCAGTTTGACATCAAAACTGATAGTCTTTGGTGGATATATTTGGACTTATATGGTGTGAACAGAGAATAGATGTATACTCACAACTTAATAGTTAATGCTATTAAAGGGACATTTTCCAATTATACGGAGAGTGTCCTTTTTCTGTTGTTATGGTTAAAAAATCAGAAATTAAATTAAGGAGGTTCACACATGAACAGCACAGCGTTAAGAGCAGGGGCGCAGAGCGCCAACAACACACACATGGTTTTTGCAAACGAGGAACATGAGAAGTTTTATTATGAGAAATTGGAACAGGCAAGGCATCAGGACTGCTATCACAAGGCTTTGATTTACATTCTTGGTATATCAGAGGATACAAGGAATCATTTCAGCCAGATTTATGATATTAAGTCCGGGTACATCAAAACAGAGTGTCTGCATCAGGGCTGGCAGACAAGCGGAAGTGTCAGGGTGGTAAGGCTTGCATTTAACCTTTACACGGACGGTACGCCAAGCGTTGATGACTATAAACGCAGGGACGAGCAGACTGACGAGTGCAGGAGGTATTCCGTAAGCGGTATTTTCTGTTGCGGCTATGCCTTGTACTTCTGGCAGGGCATCCGGCTCCGTTATCCGGAATACTGCCGGCAACAAAGGTCTGTAGAGGAAATCCTTGCAGAAATGGAGAGGAAACGTGCTGAAAATTCGACTGATGGGAACAAGGAATGATATTAAGTGGTTCGAGAAAATCCTGAAAAGACAGCCGAAAGTTGTCGTGACGGAATTTTCCGAACTATACAGGAACAAAGGGACTAACAGGTTTTACAGGGCTTATGTGGAAGTGCAGAAAGCGAATGTAAAAGAAAAATAAACAAACCGGAGGAATAAGACCATGTGTAAAGTGATAGCAATAGCAAACCAAAAGGGCGGAGTGGGCAAGACCACCACAACAAGCAGCTTAGGGATTGGGCTGGCAAAACAGGGAAAGAAAGTCTTAGTGATTGATGCGGACGCACAGGGAAGCCTGACCGCAAGTTTAGGATTCACAGAACCGGACAAGCTGGAAGTCACCCTTGCAAATGTACTGGAGAAGGTAATCAACGATGAAGAAATGGAACCGGGCTACGGTATCTTAAAGCATGGGGAGGGCATTGACCTGATGCCGGGAAACATTGAACTGTCAGGCTTGGAAGTATCCCTTGTGAATGTCATGAGCCGTGAGCTGGTGCTTCGTTCCTACATAGAGCAGGTGAGGGACAGATACAGTTATATACTGATTGACTGTATGCCATCTTTGGGCATGGTTACCATAAATGCCTTTGCCTGTGCGGACAGCATACTCATTCCCGTTCAGGCGGCATACCTGCCCGTAAAAGGACTGGAACAGCTTATTAAGACCATAGGCAAGGTAAAACGGCAGATTAACCCAAAACTGGAGATTGAGGGCATTCTGCTGACAATGGTGGATAACCGTACCAACTATGCAAGGGACATTACGGCGTTGCTTATCGAAACTTACGGAAGCAGGGTGCGGATATTTGAGAACAGCATACCGATGTCGGTGAGGGCGGCGGAAACGTCCGCAGAGGGCATAAGCATCTATGAGCATGACCCCAAAGGCAAGGTTGCGGGGGCGTACCAGTCTTTGACAAAGGAGGTGCTTGGCAATGGGCAGTAAGGCAGGGAGCGCATCAAAAGTCAGGCTGAACAGCTTTGATGATTTATTTGGCGGTGCAGAGAGCGCATCAGGGGAGCAGATTATCCATGCGAAGCTGGAGGAGCTGCATACATTCAAGGGACACCCGTTCCGTGTCCTTGATGATGAAAAAATGGAGGAAACCACGGAGAGCATTGGGAAGTATGGGGTGTTAGTACCCGGAATTGTCAGACCAAGAGCGGGCGGCGGCTATGAGATCATAGCCGGACACCGCAGGAAACGGGGTTCTGAAAGGGCAGGGTTAGACACAATGCCCGTAATCGTAAGGAATTATACGGACGATGAAGCAACAATTATCATGGTGGATTCCAATATCCAGCGTGAGGATATTCTGCCCAGCGAGAAGGCAAGGGCTTATGCCATGAAGTATGAAGCGATGAAGCACCAGGGCAGCAAGGGCGGCAGCACCCTTGACGAAGTGGGGGAAGCTGCCGGGGAAAGCGGAAAGACGGTACAGAGGTATGTGTGGCTTGCAAGGCTCTCGGACGAGCTGCTTGGCATGGTGGACGCAAAAAAGATAGGGATAGCGCAGGGAGTGGACATTTCTTTCCTGTCGGAAGAACAGCAGCAGTATGTAACAGTCATTCTTCAGGAAACGGGTGCATCGGTTTCCAACGCACAGGCGGCGAAGCTGAAAGAATATGGAAAAAGCGGCGAGCTGACGCTGGCAATGGTCAGGCTGATACTGGCAGAGGAAAAGCCAAAAGAGAGAAAGGTAACAATTAAGGGCGATAAGATTAGCAGATATTTTTCGGAGGACTATTCCAATGATGACATAGAGGGCATCATTATCCAGCTTTTGGAGGAATGGAACGCCATGAATGGCGTGAGTAAGCAGTAAAGGAGGCGGTAAAAATGGGCGAGCCATTGAAGTTTGATTATTACTATGGCGTAGAAGCAGAGCAGTTTTCTTTTTACCGTGTTCCCCGCCTGCTGATTAAGGACGAGCGTTTCAAGGGGCTTAGCAGCGATGCCAAGCTCCTGTATGGATTGATGCTTGACCGTATGGCATTATCCATGAAGAATGGCTGGATTGATGAAGAAAACAGGGCATACATTATTTACTCGGTTGATAACGTCATGGAAGATTTAGGATGTTCAAAGCCAACGTGCATTAAGATTATGAGGGAACTGGACAGTGAGAACGGCATCGGATTGATGGAGAAAAAACGCAGGGGGCTTGGAAAACCGGATATTATTTATGTCAAAAATTTTGCTTCGGCAGAGGAAAAAGAAAGTGGGAACACTGATAATTCCACAGAAGTAAAAAATTTTTACTTCAAGGAGGAAAAGAATTTGACTTCTGGAAGTAAAGAAAATGAACTTCAAGAGGTAAAGGAAGAAAATCTTTTTACTTCAAGAAGTAAAGAAATTTTACCTCAAGAAGTAAAAGAAACTGACTTGCAGAGGGAAAAAGATTTTACTTCTGCAAGTAAAGAGGTTGAACTTCAAGAGGTAAAAGAAGTTTCCCCTAATTATACTGATTATAATTATACTGATTATAGCCAGACTGAAAATAGTCAGACTAACAATAATTATACTGATATGAGTGATACCAATCCTATCAATCAATCTGTGGGAAGCATGGATAGCAAAGGCACACAGGAAAAAGATAACAGGATTGATGAGATTGATGCGATAGATGAAACAGACGCATATATGGCACTGATCCGTAAAAATCTGGAATATGAACACCACATGAAATATGACCAGTACGGCGATAAGGAGATGTATGAAGAAATCTACGAAACTGTCTGTGACGTGGTATGCGTGAAGCGGAAAACAATCCGCATCAACGGGGAGGATTACCCTTATGAGCTTGTAAAATCCCGTTTCCTGAAGCTGAACAGCAGCCATGTGGGATATGTGATGGGCTGTATGAAGGGAACGGTTACGAAGATAACAAATATCAGGGCATACCTGATCACTGCGCTTTACAATGCCCCCTCAACCATGAGCCATTATTACCAGCAGGAGGTGCAGCATGATATGTATGGCGGAGGGTGGGCAGAGAAAGGGATTACTTAACAAAAAACAGGGCAGTTCAATCTTTTTTCTGCCCTGTGTCCGGTGAAAATTCGGCGATGTCATTCAGGGAAAAGCCTTCGCCTAAGATATTCAGTATCATGTTCAGCGTGTGGGTGGTGACGGACTGGTTGGTTTTCAGCCGCTGTATCTGTGAACGGCTCACACCGTAATGGGTATAGAGGCTGTACTGGCTGATTCCGTTCTCCTTTAAGGTCTGGAAAAGTTTGTCGAATTTAATCATAATATGCGGTATTTCCTTTCTGTTTGTCTTTGAATATGTATAATTATGCTCCTATAATGGAGATGGCTATAGTTACCAAAATCGGAGATTAAAAGAAAAGGAGTAAAGGGATATGGACAAAAAAGAACTGCAAAAAAAGTATGAGGAACAGGACGGCATGGGCAGGGAGCTGTTATTGGAAAAGCTGGCTTTCTGCAAATTTGCTGACAATTATGATTTTGAAAATTACTTCAAGATAGGCGAATTAAGCGACAGCGAGCTGCTCTGCCTTGCCAGTTTCCTCTATCATCAGGAATGTTACCTGATGCTGATGGATATGATGAACCGTTATAAAGAGAGGTTTATTTTAGCTGACAGTTCCCAGCTACAGGAGTTTGAGCCGGAAGATGCCCTTATGGAAAGGCTTTCAAGGATTGGCGTACTGGCAGACGGAGAAAAAGCAGGCTGAACCTGTGGGTGGGAAGCAGTGTTTCATAAAAACAGTGGGAATAGAAACAGTATGAGCCTGCCAAAGTGCGGCGGGTGGCATTTTCAAGCCTTGCAGGAAGTGTGATTATCTTTTCAATCACACTTCCTGCAAGGTTTCAGGAGGTACGGAGGGTGAAGCCCTCTGTCTTAAAAAAATGATAAATTGGGAACAGCGTAAGGGCGGTTATGAGTCAGCAGATTTGTAGCCGTCCTTTTTATTGTTTCCGGGCAGTATATCAGGAAACGGGAAGTGAGGGATTGTATTGGAATCATTACGGGATGTAAAGAGGGCAATGGAGCGTGAGGCAAAGAAAGGGAGCTGTCCGCTTATGTTTGACAGGCTGGAGTTTGGCAGCAAGCCTTTCCAGCCGATTACGTCAGAGGAAAAGCTGGACGAAGTGCTTGCATGGATGTTAAGGATAAAGACTTTCCGGCAGTATGCGGAAAAGACCATAATCAACAACGTATATATGGACTTGGATATGCTCTGCAAAAAACCGCAGTTTAAGCGTACCCGTTCCGTCATGGACAGGGAGGGGATTTATGCAAGGGTACAGCGGTATAAAAAGCGGTTACAGCCGGATTATGACAGGGGGCTTTGTCTGGAAACAGTGCGGTGCATCTTCACGCTCCCGGAGGGGGAGGCGGAGAAATACCAGCTGACCCACAACGGGCAGGAAACCTATGCCTTTATCATGTCAAACAAATATATCCTCGGTCTGTTTACTTATTGTGAAGCAGCAAGGAAATCGGCTTCTGCGGACGGGGTGGAATATGGACACCTTGCAGAACCGGAACAGAAAATTGTGCTGCTTGACGGAGTGTGGGATGTACTGTTTCAGGCGCTACTGCTTGATGATGTGGAATACAGCGGCAGCGGACTGTCTGCCAATCTCCACACAATCTACTGTTTAAATGAAAAAGGATGAACTTCTGGACATAATGTCAATCCTTCTGCGTTGCAGAAGGATTTGAAGTGGAAAGGGAATATATGCAGGTTCATAAAAAGATAAGCGGATTGAGAAGTTATTTTGAGGCAGTATGGGTGTCTGCCCGGTTTTACTTTATGCTTCGGAAAATGAACAGGCTACGGGCAGAGAGTACGGAAAACAGGCAGGGGATATTCTGGCGTATTTTATGCAGCCTTATGTCCGTGCGGGGTATTTTTACTTTCATAAGCGGATATGTGGAAATGATGGAGGGAAATGCTGGGGGCATAAAAATGATGATGGAGGGTACAGGAACCGCAATGACAGCGGCAACGATGAAACAGTACGGCGGGGTTCTTATGGGAACAGAAATGAAGGAAAAAAAGAGGATTAAAAAATTTTAGACTGCTTCTGGACACAATGTCCAGAAGTGGAAAGGAGAAATAAGTGTATTTAAAGGAGAAAATTATTTATTACATTATCTGTCGGGGGATTCCGCCTTAGTGCATGGACTTTCACAGGAACATAACAGGGAGGTGCTTAATGCAGGAGGAAGTCACACAGAAAACAATCGCCCTTGTGGTTAAGACCGCAAAATTAGATGCCGGTGTGCTGAAAGCTGCAATGAGGATGTACTTAAACCACCATAAGCAGAAGGCACAGAAAACGCATGGGAAAACCTCTGTGAAAAAGCTCATTGGCAATGGCGTGGGGGTATCGTCGATTGAAGTCACGGACGGCAACATCAAATCTTTTGAGCGTGTCGCAAAAAAGTACAATGTTGATTTTGCCATAAAGAAGGACAAGACAACCGAACCGCCGAAATATCTAGTCTTTTTCAAGGGCAGGGATGCCGATGCGGTGGCACAGGCATTCAAGGAATTTGTTTATGGCAACGAGAAAAAGAAAGGCAGGGTTTCCCTGCGGGAGAAGCTGAAGCATTTCAAGGACGCAGTATCGCAGGACAAGAACCGGGAACGCAGCCGGGAGAAGAAAAAGGACAGGGGGCAGAGCCTATGAGCAAGATTATAAACGGCATAGCCAAAGATTTAAAATCAATCCCTGAAAAACTCAAGGCAAAAACCGGGAATATTGACAAAAAGAAACTTGTCCTGATGAATCTGCCCTATGTGCTTTCCGGATATTTCTGTGATAAGATAGCGTGTCTGTGGCGGGTATCGCCGGGGCAGGACGCTTCCGCAAAGATGATGGCGGTCATGGCGGGGATGGAGGGCTTATTTTCCAACCCGTTACCGAGTTTCTACCCAAAGGATCTGCTGATAGGCGCAGGGTGCGGCATTGCGCTCCGCCTTGTGGTGTATTTCAAAGCAAAAAACGCCAAGAAGTTCCGGCACGGCATGGAGTACGGTTCCGCAAGGTGGGGCAATGCAAAGGACATAGAGCCTTACATGGACGCTGAATTTGAGAACAATATCCTGTTGACGCAGACGGAGAGGCTGATGATGTCTGGCAGACCAAAACAGCCAAAGTACGCAAGGAATAAAAATATCCTTGTCATTGGCGGTTCCGGTTCCGGCAAGACACGCTTTTTTGTTAAGCCAAACCTGATGCAGATGCACAGCAGCTATGTTGTCACAGACCCAAAAGGCACTGTCCTGATCGAGTGCGGAAAGATGCTCAAAAAGGGCGGATATAAGATAAAAGTCCTCAATACCATAAACTTTGCAAAGTCCATGCACTACAATCCTTTCGCCTATTTACGGAGTGAAAAGGACATTCTGAAACTTGTAAACACGATTATTGTCAATACCAAAGGGGAAGGGCAGCAATCTGGGGAAGATTTTTGGGTGAAAGCCGAAAAGCTGTATTACACAGCGCTTATCGCCTATATCTGGTACGAAGCCCCGGAGGAAGAACAGAATTTCGCCATGCTGATTGATATGATTGACGCAAGCGAAGCAAGGGAAGATGACGAGAATTTCAAAAACGCCGTTGACCTGCTGTTTGAGGAACTGGAGGGAAAAGACCCTAATCACTTTGCTGTCCGCCAATATAAGAAGTACAAACTGGCGGCGGGCAAAACGGCGAAAAGCATACTTATTAGCTGCGGCGCAAGGTTAGCACCATTTGACATCAAGGAGCTGCGTGACCTTATGGAGTATGACGATCTGGAGCTTGACACTCTTGGAGAGAAAAAAACAGCTTTATTCGTCATTATTTCAGATACAGATTCGACATTTAATTTCGTGGTGTCAATCATGTATTCACAGCTCTTTAATCTACTTTGTGATAAGGCAGATGATGTCTATAACGGCAGGCTCCCAGTTCATGTGAGGATGCTGTTGGACGAGTTTGCAAATATCGGACAGATACCACAGTTTGAGAAGCTGATTGCTACAATTCGTAGCCGTGAAATATCAGCTTCTATTATTTTGCAGTCAAAGTCCCAGCTAAAGGCAATTTACAAGGACAACGCTGACACGATTGAAGGGAATTGCGACACCACCCTGTTCCTCGGAGGAAAGGAAAAGACCACGCTCAAAGAGCTGGCAGAAGTTTTAGGGAAGGAAACGATAGACCTTTATAACACCTCGGACACACGGGGTACGTCACAGTCCTACGGGATTAATTACCAAAAGACCGGAAAGGAGCTTATGTCGCAGGACGAGATTGCGGTCATGGACGGCGGGAAATGTATCATGCAGCTTAGAGGTGTCAGACCATTCTTCTCGGATAAATTCGATATAACGAAGCATGACAGATACAGGGAGCTGTTCGATTATGACCAGAAAAACACCTTTGACATTGAGGACTATGTAAAGCATTTGCAGCACATGAAAGTTACTCCAAATACAGAGGTGGATGAAGCGTTTGACTGCGGGGAAGTCAGCGGGCAGGAAGATCATTCCCCAAATACAACTGAATAGCGGCTTCTGGACACAATGTCAATCTTTCTGCAATACAGAAGGATTTGAAGTGCAAAACAACAACTGAATATGGAGCTTGTAAACTTTTGGCATAAAGCCAGAAAACAGGAGTTTTGTATGTACTTTGGAACGGACAGAAACAGGACAGCCGGCACAGCCTATCGCCAAACAGAATGTACCGGATGCCCGCACAGGGTTCTCCCAAAGGATTTCCCTGCCCTTATTTTACCACAAAGGGTGGGGAATTTACATATCAAAGCTCTTTCTTTATCAAAAAATCAAATTTTAAGAAAGAAAGAGGTAATCAAAATGACATTTTTTACAACAGCAGTAACAGGATTAAAGACAGTAGTGACAGCAATCGGCGCAGGCGTGGCAGTATGGGGCGTCATCAACCTGCTGGAAGGTTACGGCAATGATAACCCTGGCGCAAAAAGCCAGGGCATCAAGCAACTCATGGCGGGCGGTGGCATTGTAATCGTGGCGCAGACGGTGATTCCACAGCTTACAAGCCTGTTCTCATAATTCATGGGGGCGATCATTGACAAAATCACTGAATTTATAAAGGAAATGCTGCAAGGGTGGGTGCTTGACAACCTCGGCACGATGTTCACGGACGTAAATGATAAGGTCGGGACAATCGCCGGGGAAGTCGGGCAGACGCCCAGCACATGGAACGGGAGTATTTTTTCCATGATACGCAGCCTGTCAGAGAATGTCATGATACCCATAGCCGGACTGATTATCAGCGCAATCCTTTGTTATGAGCTGATAACGATGGTAATGGACAAAAACAATATGCACGAGGTAGGGAGTGAGTTTTTCTTCCGCTACCTCGTGAAAGCGTGTGTCGCAGTGATGTTATTAAGCAAGACCTTTGACATCACGATGGCTATTTTCGATGTGGGAAACCATATCGTGACCAGTGCGGCGGCTTCCATATCAGGCTCGACAAGCCTTGACGTGGAAGCAACGCTTACAACCATGTTCAATAACCAGCTTTCCACTATGGGGATTGGGGAACTGATCGGGCTTGGGATAGAAACCATGATCGTCAGCTTATGTATGAAAATCATGTCCGTCCTCATCACCGTCATTTTATATGGGCGCATGATAGAGATATACCTTTATATTTCAGTGGCTCCGGTTCCGTTTGCCACTTTGAGCAACCGGGAATGGGGCAGCATCGGGAACAACTATATCAAGGGGCTTTGCGCCCTTGCATTTCAGGGATTTTTTATCATGGTCTGTGTCGGCATCTATTCGGTACTCGTTGCCAGCGTTGCGGTAGCGAGCAATCTGCACACGGCGCTCTGGTCAGTGGCGGCTTATACCGTTATCCTGTGCTTCAGCTTATTCAAGACAGGTTCGCTCGCCAAAAGTGTGCTTCATGCCGCTTAAAATATAAGACCGATATTTCACTGAATTTGTTGATATTCCGTTGTTTTAGCTATAAACAATCGGCATAATCTAAAAATTTCAAGGTGTAAAAAATTATGTTATCAATCCATATTTTGGCGTTTTGTAATGAAAATACTGCCTAAAACACACTTGAAACAACTGGATTTTTATTTAGCCAAATTAAGATTAGACCGATACTTTGAGTCTGGAAACAAGGAAAATCAACAGTATTTCCAGATTGTCGGTATAAAAAATTAAGCGGCATGAAAAATGTTAGACCGATATCGGTCTAAAGCTATGAATGCCCATTAGCCAGACAATGGTTTTAATATCATCATCGGAAAGGAGGAAACACCGGAATGTAAAAATTTCCGGTCTGAAATGCTTATGGCAATATCAGTAGCAGTGCCAAAAGATTTAAGCGGCATCAAGACAAAGGTGGCAATGAACCTTACCAGACGCCAGCTTATCTGCTTTGGGAGCGCAGCGGCGGTGGGGATACCCTTTTACCTTGTGACAAAGGGCGTTTTGGGTACACAGGCTTCGGCGCTTATCATGGTAGCCCTCATGCTGCCGTTTTTCTTTCTGGCAATGTATGAAAAAGACGGCTTTCCGGCAGAGAAAATATTATACTTCATGCTTAGGCAGAAGCTGCTCACGCCGGGGATACGTCCCTATAAATCGGAAAACCTCTACAAGAAGCTGGAGGAAAGGGAAAAATTAAAGAAGGAGGTGCGTTATCTTGAAGAAAAAGCCGCAGGGCAGCAAAGCCAAGCCAAAAGCGGGGCTTAACTTTTCAGAAAAGAAGCGGCTCAGGGAGTTAAAAAGCGCCCTTGCCGGAAATGACAAAAAACAGGAAAAGCCAGATACCGCACAGAAAACGATTACATTCAAAAAAATGTACCGTGACGGCATCTGCCAGGTATCTTCCGGTTACTATACAAAAATGGTTGAGTTTTTTGACATCAATTATGACCTTTTGGAGATAGAGGATCAGGGTGAGATTTTAGAGGAGTACAGCAGGCTTATCAATTACTTTGACCCGTCCATACGGTTCGAGCTGTTCTTATTCAACAGGCAGGTAAACGAACAGACGCTGATGGAGCAGTTTGACATACCCCTGCAGGGCGATGAATTTGACGATATTCGTGAAGAATACACGGAAATGTTAAAGAAACAGGCGGCGAAAGGGAACAACGGAATTATTAAATCAAAATACCTTATTTTCGGCATTGAGTGCAAAGGCTACAAGGAGGCGAAGGCGAAAATGGGCAGCATAGAAGCCGATGTAATTAAGAATTTCCTGAACCTCGGCACCCATGCCAGAAGCCTTGACGGGAAGGAGCGCCTGCGTGTCCTGCATGAGTATTTTAATCAGGATACAATGGAGCCTTTCCGTTTTTCCTTTAAGGAACTGTCAGAGTCGGGAAAGAGCGTAAAGGACTACATAGCGCCGCCGGGGTTTGATTTCCGTTATCCGAGCCGCTTCAAGACCGGGAAAATGTACGGGAGCGTCCACTACCTTGACATCATTGCGCCGAGGTTCAATGACGAGCTGTTAAAAAAGCTGCTTGACATTGATGACAATCTGACAGTTACGCTGCATATGCAGACGATGGACCCGGTAAAGGCGATCAAGATGTTGAAGGGCGCACTCACGAACATTCAGAAAATGAAGATTGAGGAACAGAAGAAGGCAGTGCGCTCCGGCTATGACATGGACATTCTGCCCACGGACATCATCACTTATGAAAAGGATACCTTGGAGCTGCTTGACGATCTGAACACCAGCAACCAGAAGATTATCAAGATGACTTTCCTCATCACCTGCTACGGCAGGAGCAAGAGGGAGTTAGAGAACATCACGCAGAGGGTGTCGGGCATTATCCAGCAGGCAAACTGCAATTTAAGGTGTATGCAGTATTTACAGGAGCAGGGGCTGATGGCGAGTGCGCCGATTGGCTGCAACGATACGGGGATTGAGCGTGTGCTTACCACAAAGAGTACGGCTATCTTAGTGCCTTTCTGCACACAGGAGCTTTTCATGCCTGCCCCGGCGATATATTACGGTCTGAACGCACTTTCCAACAACATGATTATGGCGGACAGGAAAAAGTTAAGGACGCCAAACGGGGTAATCCTCGGCACACCCGGCTCCGGGAAGTCTTTCTCCGCAAAGAGGGAGATTTTATCCTGTTTCCTTATGACAGGGGACGATGTGATCGTCTGTGACCCGGAGGGAGAATATTTTGCCCTTGTGGGTGCGCTCAATGGACAGGTGGTAAGACTTGCCACCAATTCAAAGGACTTCTTAAACCCGATGGACATTCAGCTTTCCCATAAGAACGACAGGGAAGCGTTAAAGCTGAAATCAGACTTTATCATTACGCTGTGTGATTTGATTGCAGGAGGGAAAAACGGTCTTGAGAATGACGAAAAAGGCATTATCGACACCTGCATCAAGCATATTTATGACAGGTATTTTGCAGAGCCGAAACCGGAGAATATGCCCATTTTAGAGGACTTGTATAATGCGCTGTTAAAGTATGAGCCGAAAGACGTAGCCCCGGAAATGCAGAAGGAGGCGAAGCAGAAAGCGGTGCGTATCGCAAACAGCCTTGTTTTGTATGTGCATGGTTCGCAGAATTATTTTAACCACCGTACAAACGTGGATTCACAGAACCGCATCATGTGCTTTGACATCAGGGATTTGGGAAACCAGCTCAAGGAGCTTGGAATGCTGATTGTGCAGGATGCGGTCTGGAACCGTGTTTCGCAGAACAGGGAGCGTAAGATTGCCACACGGTACTACTGTGATGAGTTCCACCTGCTTTTAAAAGAAAGGCAGACAGCAATCTATTCAGTGGAAATCTGGAAAAGGTTCAGAAAATGGGGCGGCATACCGACAGGCTTGACGCAGAATGTGGGTGATTTTTTGAAATCGGAGGAAATCGAGGGCATACTCGGCAACTCCGATTTTGTGTATCTCTTGAACCAGAACGCAAAGGACCAGGCGATACTTGCCGACAAGTTAGGGCTGTCAGAGAAACAGCTTGCCCATGTGACCAATTCCGAGCCGGGAAGCGGGCTTATCCTGTTTGATAATGTGGTTATCCCGTTTATCGACAAGTACCCGACAGATACAAAGACCTATGCGATCATGAACACAAGACCAGAAGAAAGCGTACAGAAAGAGGGGGAATGAAATATAAAAACATTGACGCATTTAAGCCTGTTCAGTGGGATAGGCGGTATTGACCTTGCCGCTGAAGCTGCGGGCTTTATAACTGTCTGCCAGTGCGAATGGGCGGATTATCCCACAGCCGTCCTGGAAAAGCACTGGCCGGACGTACCACGTTTTAGAAATATCCAGTCACTGACAAAGGAGGCTTTTTATGAAAGGACAGGACAGACAGAACTTACGCTATTATCAGGGGGATTCCCCTGCCAGCCCTTTTCCTCTATCGGATACAGAAAGGGCTTCACAGACACCCGTTACCTCTGGCCGGAAATGTGCCGCATCATTAACGAGCTGCGCCCCCATTTCGTGCTTGGCGAAAATGTTGCTAACTTCGTCAATATGGGGCTGCACAAAACGCTCTCTGACCTGGAACAGGCG
This sequence comes from Eubacteriaceae bacterium, assembly GCA_910574915.1. Taxonomy (GTDB): domain Bacteria; phylum Bacillota; class Clostridia; order Lachnospirales; family Lachnospiraceae; genus Eubacterium_J. Next base: position 54,396 of record CAJTCR010000019.1, on the reverse strand, counting down.
GGATATGCCGTCTGGACATTCGTACTTCCTGCTTGTGCCGTCGGCGCGTGGCATGAACGCAAACGGACATTCATCATCGGGATTGATGTTTCCTACTCCCCTTGCGTCCGACACAGGCACGAAGCCCAAAACACAAAGGATATGCATTACCCCGACAGGCTCATTCCGCAGGAAACGGAAGGACGGGGGATACTGGGCGGCAGCATTGTCGGAGATAATTTACTTTCTGGAGCCGGAAGCGCCCCCGTCATACCGTTTCAACCCGGAGTGGGTGGAATGGCTGATGGGATTCCCGCAGGGATGGACGGACATCTCCTTTGGTGCATAGAACCGCCCGGAATCCCACGTCTGTGCCAGGACGTTAAGGACAGGGCAAAACGCCTTAAATGTTTGGGAAATGCAGTTGTACCGGCACAGGTTTACCCGGTCTTGAAATATATTGCAGATATGGAAAACGGGGAATGTGCAGAACGGTGTGTATGGAATGACAGATGTATCCTGACACCAAAAGAGCATTAAGGTTAAAAGAAAAAAATATAGAAGGAGACAGGATAACTTGAAAACCGGGCTGATTGACGTGGACGGACACCGTTTCCCCAACCTCTGCCTGATGAAGCTGTCCGCTTACCATAAGGCAAGGGGCGATATGGTGGAATGGTACGACAGTACGAAATGGTATGACCTTGTTTATATGAGCAGGGTATTCACGGACACTTACTCTAAAGATTATGCAGGGAGCGTAAAGGCTTACCATGTCATAAAAGGCGGCACAGGCTACGGTCTTGACAATAAGCTGCCCGATGCCATAGAGCATACACACCCGGATTATGGGCTGTACCCGCAGTTTGCAGGCACAGCCTACGGTTTCCTTTCCAGAGGATGCCCCCGTGGATGCGGATTCTGCATTGTCGGGGAGAAGGAGGGAAGAAAGACGGAAGCGGTGGCTGACCTGTCCGAATTTTGGGGCGGGGAAAAAGAAATCAAGCTCCTTGATGCAAACATCTTAGCCTGCCCGGATTGGGAGAGGCTCTTAGGACAGCTTGCGGACAGCGGGGCGGACGTGGACTTTACACAGGGGCTTGACGTGCGGCTGGTTACGCCGGAAAAAGTGGCGGCACTCAATAAAATCAGTACAAAAATGCTGCATTTTGCATGGGATAACCCGGAAGATGACCTGACACCGTATTTTAAGAAATTTTCAGAACTTACGACAGTCAGGGATAAGAGGAAAAGGCGTGTCTACGTCCTTACCAACTACGGAAGCACCCATGAACAGGATTTATACCGTATTTATACGCTTCGTGACATGGGGTATGACCCGTATGTGATGGTGTATGAAAAGCCAACTGCGCCGGAGGAAACCCGGAAGATGCAGAGATGGGTAAACAATAAATGGCTGTTCCATTCCGTAAAAGATTTTAAGGATTATGACCCAAAAGGGTACAGAAAGTGCCAGTCATTAGATAGCAGATAAAATGGAGGAGTTTAAATGGCAGAAAGAAAGAAAAAGCAGACGGCTGAATTTGCAAAGGATAAAAATGCTTTTGCGGGCGGCAGTCCCACAAAGGGGAAAAGCACTGTCCAGAAAATGAAGCAGAAACAGTCCGGCGCACACCAGCCGAGGGATGCAGATACAACTTCTGGACATAATGTCCAGAAGTCAGGGCAGTCAAAGACTTTTGGACACGATGCCAGCCATTCTGTAAAACAGAATCATATGGAATCACTGAATAAGCCTGATAAAGAAATCTTTCAGGATAACCACAGCAATTTTCAGAATGATACAAGGAAAACCACAGGGCATGAAACAGCGCATAGCCAGAAAAAACGCAGGCAGCAAAAACAGTTTCAAAAAGAAACTTCTGGACATGATGTCCAGAGGTTGGAATATAAACCGAACAGTGGCGGGAAATTGGACAGACAGGGCAGTTTTCAGAGAAGCAAGAAGAAAACAGCAGGGCAGGAAACAGAGCGTAGCCGAAGAAAGCGCAGACAGCAAAGTCAGTCCCAAAAGGAAAACAGCTTTACGGGAACTAAAGAAAAGACGGACAGTGATAATGCGGGAAGCAAAGTACAGGACGGTTTTTCAAAGGAGCAGAATGCTTTTGTGGAGGAGGGCGGAGGGGAACAGACCGAAGAAACAAAAGAGTTTAAGAACGATTACCGCCGCAGGGACACTTACCACCAAAGCGAAAAAAAAGGCAGATACCGCAGGCGTGAACGTCAGGACAGGGAACGCACAAAAACCTCTGACTTTCAGCGTGACTATCAGGCAAAGGATAATACTTTTGCTGAAAAAAATACCTTCACCGATGGCGCAGAACCGGAATTTCAGGGAAGCAGGAAATTAGAAAGGCTGCAAAAGAAAGCGGAGAAAGCCGGGAAAAAGACCGAAGCCGCAAGGAAGAAGCTGCCAAAGAAAAAGGAATATTCCTTAGAGCGTGTCTTTGATGAAAAGACGGGCAGGGCGAAATATGTGCTTGTCGCAGTGGTAAAGGAAAAGCCTTTTAAGGAGGATAACCCGGTAAGGAAGATGGCGGGCAGAACCGGATCGGAGTTTACAAACTTTGCGCATGGCAAGGTTGCCGAAGTGGAAAAGGAAAACTCCGGCGTGGAGGGTGCACACAAGACGGAACAGAAAGCCGAAGATACCTACCGATTTGTAAAGCGGCATTATAAGAACAAAGAACAGCGGCAGCGTAAGAAAGTGGTGAAGCTGGAGAAAAAACAGTTTAAAAAGGAGGTCAGTTTCCGCTACCAGAAGTTTTTGGAAGAAAATCCGGAAATGCAGGAAAAGACCTTAAAGAAACAGTTGCAGAAAAGGATGCAGAAACAGCGCATCAAGCGTGAATATGCAAAAGCAAGGCGGGCGGGGCAGGCGGCGAAGAATACAAAGGAAGCGGCTGTGAAGTCCGCCAATTTCACTACGACGGTAGCAAAAAAAATACAGGAGATAGCGGCAAAACACGCTTCACTCCTTGTAACAGTTGCGGCTTTTGGGGTTCTTCTTATTATGATAATGACTTCCATATCGTCCTGCGGGGCGATGTTCTCGGAGGGCATGAGTACCACGTTGGCAGGGAGCTACATGAGCGTCCCGGCAGAGATTGACGCTGCGGATTTGGCTTTTTCAGAGCTTGAAATGGAATTGCAGAAAGAGATTGATTCCATAGAAACGGATTACCCGGACTATGACGAATACCGCTACAACCTTGATGCAATCGGTCATGACCCGTTTGCGCTCATCAGCTACCTTTCCGCAGTCCATACGGAATTTACGGCGGCAGACGTGCAGGGCGAGATCGAGAGCCTTTTTGACGAGATGTATGAGCTAACCTTAAACCCTACAACGGAAACAAGGACAAGGACAGTTACAAAGACAGGCACACGCACCATAACCAATGCTGACGGTACAACAAGCACGGAAACCTACACTTATGAGGAGGAAGAAGAATATACCGTAACCATACTGGAAGTCACGCTGACCGCCAAAGACTTAAATGTGGTGGTTGCCGGACACATGGACAGTGAGCAGAAAGAAATCTATGCGCTTTATAATGAAACGCATGGGCTGACACAGCAGTTTTATACGCCGCTGAACCTGTACTGGTACAACTATGTGAGCAGCTATTACGGCTACCGCATCAATCCGGTGACGGGGGCGGAACAGCTCCACAGGGGCGTTGACATTGCAGTTCCGACAGGAACAACCGTCCTTGCGGCAATGGATGGCACAGTCACAACGGCTGCTTACGACAGTTATTACGGGAATTATATTGTGATTGAGGACAGCAACGGTTACTGTACCAAGTATGCCCACATGGACACGTTAAGCGTCAGTGCGGGGCAGACCGTAAAGCATGGGGACAGCATAGGGACAACAGGGAACACGGGGAGCAGCACCGGAAGCCATTTGCATATCGAATGTCTGTATAACGGGAAATATTATAACCCGTTATTTTATTTTGAAGCAGGGGAAGGGACGCTCTACGGGGAAACGCCAGCGTCTGGAAGCGGCGGGGGAAATGCCATACCGCCTGATTCCTACGATGATGCGGCAGTGCAGGCGCTTATGGAGGAAGCCGCAAAGTATTTAGGCTATCCGTATGTATGGGGCGGTTCAAGCCCGTCCACCAGCTTTGACTGTTCCGGTTTTGTCTGCTGGGTATTTACCAACAGCGGGGTGCATAACCTGCCACGGACTACCGCACAGGGTATTTATGACCAGTGTACACCGGTTTCGGCGGCAGATGCAAAAGCGGGGGATATTATCTTTTTTACAGGCACTTACAACTCGGCGGGGCCTGTGAGCCATGTGGGGATATATTGCGGCAATGGGACAATGATACACTGCGGTGATCCGATTAAATACGCCAGTATCAATACGTCTTACTGGCAGAGTCATTTTTATGCGTTCGGTCGCTTATCAGGAAATTAAATGTCTGATGATAATTAAGTTTGACAATATGAGAATAAAGTAAGACATTTTCATAAAAAAGCGTGACAATATCTGTTACAGTAAATGATTGATAAAAAAGTATGACAACCACAACGGAAAAATCATAAAAAAGCCTGACAATAGCAGGAAAAATATCATATGTGGCAATGTCATAAATCGGAAAGTGGAACCGTCACGCTGACCAGCTTGGAGTGCAGAGCATTTCAGGCTTTTCTATTGTCAAACTATTTTATCACAAAGGCACTTGTGAATGTAAGACTTTTTTATGAAAGGACATTAAAATGTTGAGTGACAATTATAACTGATAAAGTTACAAAAAAGATTGATAATTTACAATTAAAAATGATAAAAGCTGTTTCAACAAAAAAAGTGACAAATAGTTTGATAAAAACAGTATGAAAAAGACAATTATGTTTGATAATGCGGGGCTGTTTCTGAAACGTATATCTGCTTGCGACAGGTATTTTAGAGTGAGTACGTTTGGGTGCAGCCTTGCTTTTATGCCGGATAAAATCAAAAGGCATTTTATCAATCATAATTGTAAAAATCGTGCGGGAAATTATCAGTTTTAATTGTAAACGGACATAAAAAGCACCTTATCCGGTGCAGAAAGGAAGGGTATAGTGTGACAAAGGAAAGGATTGAAAAGGAGCTTTCCAAAGTACGGGGGCAGCTTGCAGACCTGCAGGGAAAGCAGAAGGATTTGGAAAGCCAGTTACAGATGGCGGAGGATGCGGAGAAGATGAAATTTATTGAGAAAAATAAAATTTCTCTGGAGCGTCTAATCCTGCTCAACAAAGTCAGTGAGGAAGAAATTTTAAGCCTGCTGAAGAAAAAAGAGCAGGAGGAACAGTCAGGACAGAAACAGCAAACAGAAAGGGAGGCAGAAAGCCATGAACAAAAAAATGAAGTTACGTTATAGGGCGGTGTTATCGCTCATCTTATCAGCAGTATTATTCTGTATGCCCGCAGCAGCATTTTCCATGAACGGGAACAATGCCATTGCTGTAAGGGCAGAGGACAGCGGGGAAAGCAGCACAGAGAAAGAAACGGATAGCAGTACGGAGGAAAGCGCCACGGAGCAGGAAACATCAGAGCCGGGATCAACGGAACAGGAAACAGAGGGGGAAAGCGTTTCAGGAAATGAAGCGCCGGAACCGGAATGTACCTGTGAGGATAAATGCGGCGCTTATGAATATGACCGTAACTGTAAGGTGTGCGTGGAGGATTACAGGCTCTGTGCCTACAAAAAACCGAATGTGTCAATCAGCATCAACAAGCCGGACGGCTGGTTTCATGATACCGTAACTGTCACATTCAAGGTGGCGGACGTGGCGCATACGGGAAATTTTGAGATTGCAAAAATTCAGGCAAAGGTCGGGCAGAACGGGAGCTGGACGGACGTGACGGAAGATAAGAAGCTGGAAATTTCCGAAAACTGTACCGTCTATGTTCAGGTCACAGACCAGAAAGGCAATACATATGAAAGAAACAGGTCAGTCAAATGTTTCGATACCACAAAGCCCACGCTCAATGCGGCAGTCAGTGACGGGCTGTTAAGCGTCCAGGTACATGACACGGACTCCGGCGCAAAAGCGGTTTATGTGAACGGGTATGAATTTACAGAGTTCACAAACGGCACATTGAATATCCGTTTACAGCAGTTTGACGCAGGGTATGAGTATTTTACCATTTCCGCAATGGACAATGCCGGAAATATGTCGGAAGTCTATAAGACGAAAAACCCTTATTATAAAGACCCGGCAGATGAGAGTGATGAGAATCCGGCAGAGCAACTCCCTGTCAATGCCGAAGCCACCAAGCCAGGGAACGCAACAGCCACCGTAACGGAACATACCAAAACAGACGGTGACGGGAACACCGTTTCGCAGACACCGGAGGAACAGAAGAAACAGGAATTTGCCAAAGCGGATGCCGCAGAAAAGGAAGAAACAGCAGAAAGCGGGGATACGGAAAAGAAACAGTCAGAACAGGGGAAAGAATTTTACACAATCCAGACGGCATCGGACAAGGTTTTCTACCTTATCATTGACCGTGACGGGGAGGAGGAAATGGTGTATTTCCTTACGGAGATTACGGAAAATGACCTGTTAAACGCCACTTCCGGCAACAGTGATACTTTGCCGAAAAATTCCGCAGCTTTGGAATCGGCAATCCCAGCAGGGGAAAGCGCACTGCCAAACAATAACGGGGAAAAGCCGAAAGATGAACAGCAGACAGAGGAAAATACCGGAGAAACAGAAAATACGGAAGATGAAGAAAGCACAGAGGAAACCGAACCGGAGGAAAAAGCAGCGGAACCAAACCCGGTCATTTCCTATATCCTCATGGGCGCACTTGCGGCAGCATTTATCGGAGGAGCTTATTATTTTAAGGTAGTCCGTAAGAAAAAAGAGGACTTCATTGAGGACGAAGATGAGGACGAGGAAGATCAGGAGGACTACGAGAATGAAGATGAAGAACCGGAGGACGGTTCCGGAGATGATTTTTTTGAAAATGGGGAGGAGTAACCGGCAGCATGGGAGAAAAGAAGTATTCCGTTATTCTGGCGGACCCGCCCTGGCACTACAGGGTGTATTCTAAAAAAGGCATGGGAAGAAGCGCAGAGAGCCACTATCCCACTATGGACATAGAAGATATAAAGGCACTTCCGGTTGCTGACATTGCAGACAAGGACTGTGCCTTATTTCTATGGGTAACATTCCCCTGCCTTTTGGAAGGGCTTGAAGTAATAAAGGCATGGGGCTTTACCTATAAAACAGTGGCGTTTGTATGGGTAAAGCAGAATAAAAAGAAAGAATCGCTCTTTTGGGGCATGGGATACTGGACACGCAGCAATGCGGAGCTTTGTATTCTGGCAACAAAAGGCGCACCGAAGCGTGTGGATGCAGGGGTGCATCAGGTAGTCATGTCACATATTGAAGAACACAGCAGGAAACCGGCAGAGGTGCATCAAAGGATTAACCGGCTTATGGGCAGTGTACCAAAGATAGAGCTTTTTGCCCGGAGAAAGACAGACGGGTTTGACGTATGGGGAAACGAAGTGGAATGTGATATTGAATTGACAGGAGGAAAATAAAATGCAGTTAGTGATAACCGAGAAGCCGAGCGTGGCACAGGCAGTTTCCCATGTGATCGGCGCAGATGAAAGAAAAGACGGGTACATGGAGGGGAACGGTTTCGTTGTTTCATGGTGCATCGGGCATCTGGTGGAGCTTGCACAGCCAGATGCCTATTCTGACGCATGGAAAAAATGGAATTATGAGAGCCTGCCCATGATACCGGAGGAATGGCAGACAGAAGTAAAAAGCGGCACAGCGGCGCAGTATAAGGTGTTAAAGGGGCTTATGCACAGGGAAGATGTTTCGGCTGTGATTTGCGGAACTGACGCAGGGCGTGAGGGGGAGCTTATCTTCCGCCTTGTGTATGAACAGGCAGGGTGTAATAAGCCCATAAAGCGGCTCTGGATTTCCTCTATGGAGGAAAGCGCAATCCGTGAGGGTTTTGAGAACCTGCGTCCGGGAAGCGATTATGATAACCTCTACTATTCCGCACTGTGCAGGCAGAGGGCAGACTGGCTTGTGGGACTGAACGGCACAAGGCTTTTTACCGTCCTGTATGGCGGAAAGGTGTTGAAGGTTGGCAGGGTGCAGACACCGACGCTTGCAATGTTAGTGGAGCGTGAGGAAAAAATCAGGAATTTCAAAAAAGAACCCTATTATACGGCGCATATCCTGATGGACGGGATTGATGCGGCAACGGAAAGGATAGATGACAAGGCACAGGCAGAGAGCATCGCTGCAGCGTGTGAAAGCAGAGCCGCAACAGTTGTATCCGTCACAAAGGAAACGAAAACCGTACAGCCGCCGAAGCTCTATGACCTTACCACGTTACAGAGGGATGCGAACCGTTTATTCGGCTTTACCGCAAAGCAGACCTTAGAGTACACGCAGAGCCTTTATGAGAAAAAGCTGGTTACATATCCCCGCACTGACAGCCAGTATTTATCGGACGATATGGAAGATATGGCAAAGGCTGTGATCGGGGCGGTCTACAAAGCGGTTCTCTTTGAGGAGCAGACAGGGGCGAAACCGGACATTAAGAGGGTAATGGACAGTAAAAAGGTAACTGACCACCATGCAATTATTCCAACAATGGAGATTGCATCCGCTGACCTTTCCGCTGTGCCGGAGGGGGAAATGAAAATCCTATCCCTTGCTGCCAACCGCTTACTCTGTGCCACAGGGGAAAAGCATGAGTATGAAACGGTTAAGGCGGAGTTTGACTGTAACGGTTCTGTTTTTATGGTTTCCGGGAAATCCGTAACAAGAAATGGCTGGAAAGACTTTGAAGCGGCTTTCAGGCGTTCCTATAAGACAGTGGAGGATAAGGAAAAAGAGGAGAAAAAGCTGCCGGAACTGTCAGAGGGACAGGCATTTGACGGAGTGCAGGCAAAGGTATCAGAGCATTTCACACAGCCGCCAAAACATTTTATGGAAGATTCCCTGTTGTCTGCTATGGAACGTGCCGGATCAGAGGATATCGGGGCAGACGCAGAGCGCAGGGGGCTTGGAACACCGGCAACAAGGGCGGATATTATTGAAAAGCTGGTGAAGGACGGTTTTGTGAAGCGGGAGAAAAAACAAATGATACCAACGGAGGACGGCGTAAAACTCATTGCCGTGCTTCCTGATGTGGTAAAATCGCCAAAACTTACCGCCGATTGGGAAAATGCGCTGACGCTCATTGCAAAGGGCGGGTATTCCATGCAGGAGTTTATGGACGGCATAGAAGATATGGTAAAAGGGCTTGTGCAGACTTACCACAGCGTCAGTGACGAACAGAAAACCATGTTTGGGGGCGGCGCACAGGAACGAAACGCAAAGGCAGCGTTGGGAAAATGCCCGAAGTGCGGCGGTGATGTGGTAAAAGGAAAATTTGGCGCTTACTGTAAAAACAAATGCGGTATGAACGTATCACGGGCAATGGGGGCAGTACTTACCGACAGCCAGATAAAAAGTATGCTGGAGGGGAAAAAGACCCTTGTAAAAGGCTTGAAGGGGAAGAAAGGCAGCTATGATGCGTACCTTATCCCGGAGGGCGTGGAGGATTATTCCTATACCAAAGACGGGAAAGAAGCCAAAGGCTTCCAGTATAAGATAAAGCTGGAATTTCCGGAACGGAAAAAGAAAGGAGAACATTGAAAATGAAAAAAACAGGAAAAATTTTATTCAGCATGGCTGCGGTGGGGGCTGTCATTTCCGCTGCGGCATTTGCCGTAAAAAAGTATAATGACAGATGCGGGAAGCCTGTACCAGACATGGAACCAGATGACGGATTTTGGGAAGAATATTTTCCCGGTCAGGAGGAAAGCGTTCCTTCCGGAAGTGACGGACCCGGTTCTGCTGACGTGGACGGGGAAGAAAATACTGCGGTACGGGGGATATACCTGACTGCGAACGAAGCCGGATTCCTCAGATATATCCTTGAAGGGATTGAAAATATCGGGATTATTACGGACAGCCGGATTGCAGGGGTTGAAAAACTTACAAGGAAAAGAAAAATATCAAATGCAGACCGTATCAGGGAAATCAAAAATGCCTGTGAAGGGTGGAACAGCGACGGGGAGCTTCTTCAGCAGTGTATCAATGACATCCGGGAGGTACTGGAAGGCGGATTCCCGAACGATCTTGTTGAATATATCAACAGCAGCCGGACGGCTGGCAGTGATGCGGACTTATCATAAGCATGATAAAAGCATACAGGAACCACGGGGCATACGAGAAAATCTGTATGCCCTTAGATTTTATGAAAAATGGAGGATATGACAATGAGTGAAATTATGGAAAATGCAACAGTAAACGTATCTGCGGAAAAGGCAGAAGAAACAAAAGCGGAGAAATTTATCCGTCTTGGGGAGTACCGCATGAACAAGGCGATTGATGCCATCGGCAGGATTGAGAACCTTGCCAACAGGTCGGCTTATGGCTATACACCGGAACAGGTGGAAGCCATGTTCTCGGTTCTGGAGTCTAAGGTTGCGGAAGTGAAAGCGAAGTTTACAGCAACAAAAGCGAAAGAAAACACGGCTTTTTCTTTCGGGAACAAGGCAGAATAGGGGGATTGGCAATGGGAACAGGAGTTTTAAGTACAGGCGATAAGATTTTATATACCATGAAAGACATGGATATGGGCATACCGGGTTTGGCGGCATTGTCCGGTGTCCGTGAGGATACACTGCTGGACATCATGGCGGGCATCCGTGAGGCAGACATAACCACGCTCTGCCAGATTGCGGATGCGCTCGGTGTCTGTGTGCGTGAACTGTGTCCGGATCAGGAACGCTATACGATCCCGGTGGAAAAAAATACCCTTGCAAAGCTGATCGTGGTCAGCGAAATAAACGGCGTGGAGCTGGATACGCTGGTAGCGTCCATTCTGGAAAAAGGCATTGAGGAAAACGGGTTTTATGATTAAGGAGGGTGCGGATGGCTGAACAATATTATGTTTCAAAGAAGTACCATGAAATCTCCATGCTTGCAGAGGAAACCGCAGGGCAGATGTCAAAGAACGGGGAAGAATGGGCAAAATACCTGACCACTGCCGCAAGGCTGTACCGTTATCCGTTTGAGGACCAGATGCTTATCTATGCGCAGAGACCGGATGCCAATGCCTGTGCCACGATGCAGCTATGGAATGAAAAAATGTACTGCTGGGTAAACCGTGGGGCAAAGGGGATTGCGCTTTTTGACAGGAAAAGTGAACGCCCAAGGCTGAAATACGTTTTTGACGTGTCAGACGTGCATAAGGCAAGGAGGATAGGCAAAGACCCGTATTTATGGGAAATGCGGGAGGAACATAAGGACACTGTGCTGGCACAGCTTGAAAAGACCTATGGTGCAACAGACAGCAGTAATTCCTTTGAAAGCAGGCTCATAGAGATTGCAGAAAGGATTGCGGAAGATTATTACGGGGAACTGATGCAGGATATGTCCTATGCAAAGGAGGGCAGTTTCTTAGAGGAACTTGACGAATTGAACGTGGGGCTGCGGCTTAGGGAAACACTTTCCGCAAGCATTGCCTATACCCTGCTGTCCCGGTGCGGCGCTGACATGGACTTGTGGAAGGACGAACTGAATTTTGACTATATCAGCGAGTTTAACACGACAAATGCGTTATCCGTGATTGGCAATGCCACTACGGATATATGCAAGCCCCTCCTGATAGAAATAGAAAAAACGGTCGCAGCTTATGACCGCCATATTGCCCGAAATAAGGCAAAAGAAAAGGCGAACGGGGTACAGACCGACAATACTGAAAAAAATCCTGAAAAAGTGCTTGCAAATACGCCAGAGCCACGCTATAATGCTTTAAAGCATGAAAGCGATTTGCAGACAAGAACGGATATACCCATATATGTGACAGGGGAACAGACTGTTAAAAATATAGAAACGGAGGGCATTGCACATGGAACTGACATACGAGAAGAACGGGGACTATCTGATACCCAACCTGATACCGGACAGCGAGCCGGAGGAGCCGCTGACCAAGTACGGGCTGATGCACAGGAATTATCTGGAGGAACACCGGAGGGGGATTTACAGCGGGCTTCTGCTGACGGGCAGACTGAAAGCGCACTGTCTGAAAATACAGGAGCAGGCGGAGGAGAGAATGGACTTCCTGACGGAGCAGATGGCAAAAGCCGAGGGAGTGGACGAGGCGCTGAAAGCGTCCGACCAGATGAAATGGGTGGCGAAGATGAACGCAATCAGACACTCGGCGGAGGAAACCGTACTGACGGAGCTGGTATACAGCCTGTAAGCGGTGAAACACAACTGAATATGGAAACGGAAAAGCCGGATAATGACCGCACCAGCGGGGAAAATTCATTATCCGGCTCTTTTTTGGAGAATCTGGACTTTGCAGAAAAAGCGATGGAGATTCAGAAAGGGCTTTTATGCTCTGATCATTTCCTAATCCATAAAAGACCGGAGATTGCAGGCTATTTTGCAATGGAGCAGGATGCAGCACTGCAAACGGAATATTTTAAGAACTGTTTCCATTCCGGAACATATTACGGGCTGGAGGTGGCGGGCGCTTCCATAGGATTCCATGCTGACGACGAGGGGCTTCATATCAACATGACCGGAAAGGCAGGGGCAGAAAACGAAACCCTTTTGTCATGGGAGGATGCCCGTTTCTTTGTCAATTCCTATATCGAAGATGATGTATACCTGCTTCCGGGGGAAAAAGCGGAGCAGATTGACACAAACGGGATGTACCAGCAGCTTGACCTGTTTTCCATGTTTACGGAGCAGGTAGGCAGTATCGCCATGAAAGAGGCAGAGCAGGGCATTGTTTCAACAGAAAAACCAGTCCACGAACCGAAAAAAGAAGCCATGCCTAAAGAGCAGATTGACACAATACTAAGAAGCGGGGGCGGCAGGGAAAACAGCCGCAAGCGCATCTATGCCAAGTATCAGCAGGGCAAGACACCGGAGGAAATGGCGGAATTTCTGAAAAAGGAATATGGCACTACCGGAAAGGGATTTGAATTTGAGGGAAAACAGGTATCCGTGTGGTTTGATGAACAGGGTATGAGCATCGGACATGGTACGTCCGCATTGGAACGCCCGGTGCTTACAATGGGCTGGCAGGAGATTGAAAAGGAGATACGTTCACAGGTGGAAAACGGCGTTTATATGGGCGCAAATGAAGCCTACCTTGTAGACGAGGTGGAGCGCAGCCGTATTGCAAACCATCTGTATTTCTTTTTCCGTGACGGCATGGGGGAAATGCCCGAAGAACTGGAAATGAAAGCTGCAAATTATCCGGATTCCCATGCAAGGTTAGTGGATATCCTGTCAACGCCGGAGGGTGTGGATATGGCAGCTTCCCATATGGATAAGGCACTGGCACAGATTGAAAGCGGAGAGAAAAAGCTGCGTTTCCGTTCCATTATGTCCAAAGAGGAACTGCGGGCAGAGCTTGACAACCTGCTTTTACAGAAGAAAACATTCCCGGTATCTGACCATGTGGAAGTGAAGAAAGAAGATTTTATTACACAGGACGAGATAGACCACAGGCTCGGCGGCGGGAGCGGCTTTCATCATGGCTCATTCCGTATTTATGATTATTTCATGGAGGGGCATGACAGCAAAGAAGCGGCTGATTTCTTAAAGCATGAATATGGCACGGGCGGCTGTTCCCATGCGCTTGCCGGGGCTGACCACAGTTGGGAGGATCATGATTTCAAGGGCATCAGTCTGGAAAAGGGAAATTTATCAAAACCTTATGCGGTTGTGCTGTTACCGTGGAAAGCTGTGGAAAAGCGTATCCGCAAACTCATTCAGGAAGATAAATATTTATCCCCCAAAGGAAAAGAAGCCTATGCGGAATATAAAGAGGAACAGGCGCAGAAAGAGCTTGAAAAGGCGCAGGCAAAGATAGAGCGTGACACAAAGACTGCCTGTAAGGATGCCATAGAGAGGAAGATTGCTGAAAAGTTTGACGGCAGACGGCTCCCGAAAGATACCGCAGAGGAAGTCATTAAGGAATATGGCATAGACCGTGTAAGCTATGTACTTGCAAATACTGTAGCCCATAAACAGCAGGATGCACGCCTGTCTGATGAAAATAAGGAATGGGCAAAGGAGATCGAGCCGTATGCCATGTGGGAAAACAGGGATATGATAGTGGATACCCACCCGGCGGTACTGAATGGCTTTATCAACCAGGCAAGAAGATATATCGAACATGAAAAAGAGCTTGCAGCACAGGCGCAAAATGATATTTCAGATACTTCCGAGGGGGAATTAGACTGGCATATCGTACATGACATGGACGATGATAACGGACAGCCCACGGAATGGAGCGCAAAGCTGCCTAATGGGGAGTTTCTCTGGATTGACAGGGAAACAGGTGGTTATGCCCTTTATGACACCCACAATACAGATGCAGACCCGGTTTCCGTATCGGAAACACTGGATGAGGCAAAGGAAAGCGGGGAAGATTACGCTTCTGAACTTGCTGCTGTTGATGTAGAAATCGTGGAAAAAACCACGGTTGCACTGGAATCGTCAGAAGATTTTTCAGAGCCGTCGATAGGTTTTTACACACACCAATATGCCGATGGCAGGGAGGGTATGCGTTACCGCCTTGTTACAACGGCAGAGGACGGGCTTCTGATACCTTATCCGGAACACAACCGATTTTTTCTCAACCGTGAGCTGGCACAGGAATACATGGATACCCATGCTGACCTGATTGATGTAACCGGATATGATGAGATGGTATTCAGCTCCATGCAGAAACAGAGCGAATACAAAAAGGAACAGGCACAGAAAGAAACTTCTGGACATGATGTCCAAAAGTTAAGCGATACCATTTTTATTGACGGGCAGGAGTGCATAAAAACAGATGAATGGAAGTCCGGTGATGATGTATATGTGCTTGGCAATTCCATAGAGGACAGTGCTTTCTTCTATGCAGAGGTAAACGGAAATACACGCTTTGAGTATGACCATAAGCCGGACAGGGCGGAAATAGAAGATGATTTCATAAACATAGAAGCCATGCGGGATATTGACCGCCACGAAGCGGAGGTATTTTCACGTTTTGAGGGCAGTGATGATTTTTCAGACATTGATGCCGCCGCAGTCCGTGAAAAGCTGGAGAATGGAGAAGCAGCTAAAGAAGTGGATGCCATGCTTGCCTTTGCGGAGCAGGTGGCAAAAGAAAACGAGGTTGAACCATACAAAAAATTTTCTGTCACGGAAACGAGCGATGCCTTTGCATCAGGAGAAGATAAAAAGTTAAAACTTTTTGCCATTTGGGACGATATCCGTGATGAATATTACCATGACAGTGACGGAACGGTACACACGTTTGCAACAAGAGAAGAAGCCGGGGAATATCTGGAACAGGTTGAAAAGGAAACCGACAGGCAGGAAGCGGCAGAGTGGGCATATGTGGAACGTGCAAAGGCAGTTTCCGACGGGCAGATAAAAAAGGATCATGCAGAAAAGCCGCTGACCGCAGACGATATACAGAATCTGGTTATGACTGGAAGGGAATATTTTGCAGGTTCCCGGACTACGGTATATGACTTTGAATGTGACATTCGTGGGGAGCATGATTCCCTGCAATATACTCTTGAATACCATGATGACGGCGAAGGCTTTACCATTCATACGGAAAAGGACGATATATGGGAACGGATGTCAGAGCCGGAGCTGGAGCGTCTGGAAGGTATTCTTGGCAGGGAAGCATTGTATTTTAAATACCATGAAAAGATAACAAGGGCAGAAAGCCTTGAAAATTTGAAGGAGATTGAGTATGAAATCATGGAAGATGAATCTCCTTATTTTTCTGCTGTTTCGGAGAGGGTTTGGGAAGCATTCTCACAGAAAGAGCAAGAGCTGTCAGTCCCGGAGCAGGAAACTTCTGGACATAATGTCCAGAAGTTAGACGCTGAACCAGATTACAAGATTGGCGATACCGTGACCATTGAGGGGACGGAGTTTATCATTGAAAATATTTCTGACATGGAAGTGCAGCTCCGTGACCCGAAGCTGCTTTATCCGATTTTCAGGGCAGAAAGCAGGGAGAATTTTGAACGGCTGTTAGCGCAGGAAACAGAAAATACCCTGACGGAGCCGCCTGTTACCACAGAATCAACCGTATATCCGGGGGATAAAAACGGGCTTCCCTATGATATTGTCATAGAAAAAATGCACTTTGGGGAACAGGAACACGCAGAGCCGGAGAAAGCAGCGGAGATTGATAAATCAAATGCTGTCAATTTCCACATTACAGACGATACCCTCGGTATTGGCGGTGCAAAAGAAAAATTCAAAAGGAATATTGAAGCAATCCGCACCCTTGAGAAGATTGAGGGCGAAAACCGTATTGCCACACCAGAGGAACAGAAGATATTATCACAGTATGTCGGCTGGGGCGGTCTTGCCGATGCCTTTGACGAAAGCAAAAGCGCATGGGCGGGGGAATATCAGGAATTAAAAAGCCTGCTGTCCGATACAGAATACGCTTCCGCAAGGGAGAGTACCTTAAATGCCCACTACACAAGCCCCGTCATTATCCGCAGCATTTATGAAGCCTTAGAAAATATGGGTTTTGAAAAAGGGAATGTGTTAGAGCCTGCAATGGGCATCGGGAATTTCTTCGGTATGCTGCCGGGGAAGATGCAGGAGAGCAGACTGTACGGCGTGGAACTGGACGGGATTACCGGGCGGATTGCAAAACAGCTTTATCCAAAAGCGGATATTAAAATCTCCGGCTTTGAAAAAACGGACTATCCGAACGATTTCTTTGACGTAGCGGTGGGCAATGTGCCTTTTGGTCAGTATAAGGTGGCAGACAGGCAGTATGACAAAAATAATTTCCTGATCCACGATTACTTTTTTGCAAAGACGCTGGACAAAGTGCGTCCGGGCGGCGTGGTTGCTTTTGTGACAAGCAAGGGTACGATGGACAAGAAAAGCCCCGAAGTGCGGAAGTACCTTGCACAGAGGGCGGAGCTTTTAGGGGCGGTCAGACTGCCGAATACTGCTTTTAAGGAAAATGCAGGGACGGAAGTCACTTCTGATATTTTATTTTTAAAGAAACGTGACAGGGTTATGGATTTGGAGCCGGAATGGGTACACCTTTCAGAAGATGAAAACGGCATTGCCATGAACAGCTATTTTGCCGGACACCCGGAAATGATTGTGGGGAAGATGGAAATGGTTTCCGGTCCCTACGGCATGGAAAGCACCTGCCAGCCCGACACCACAAGACCCTTTGCGGAGCAGTTAAGGGAAGCCGTCAGCCGCATTGACGGGGAGATTGAGGAAGCAGAGCTTGATGAGCTTGAGGGAGAACTTGCAGACCAGACCATTCCGGCAGACCCAGACGTAAAGAATTACAGTTATACGCTTGTGGACGATAAAGTTTATTACCGTGAAAACTCTATTATGAAGCCTGTGGATATGAAAGACTCCATGCTGGAGCGCATTAAGGGTATGGTGGAAATAAGGGACTGCACACAGGAGTTGATAGGCGTGCAGCTTCAGGAATACTCGGATACCGTCATTCAGGAAAAGCAGGCGCAATTAAATTCCCTGTATGATGCTTTTTCCAAAAAATACGGGCGTATCAATTCACAGAGCAACAAGAGGGCGTTTAATCAGGACAGCAGCTACTGTCTGCTGTGTTCCCTTGAAAAGACGGACGAGGAAGGGAAATTTACCGGCAAAGCGGATATGTTCACAAAGCGCACCATTAAAAAAGCGGAGGCTGTCACAAGCGTTGACACGGCAGCCGAAGCCCTTGCGGTGTCCCTGTCGGAGAAAGCAAAAGTTGACCTTGGCTATATGGCGGAACTGTCCGGGAAAGATACTGATACGATAAAAGAGGAACTGTCCGGGGTTATTTTCCAGAATCCCGTAACGGATAAGTGGGAAACAGCGGACGAGTATTTAAGCGGAAACGTCCGTGACAAGCTGGAAACGGCGAAAATCTATGCGGAGAGCCACCCGGAATATACCGTAAACGTGCAGGCGCTCACGCAGGTGCAGCCAAAAGAGCTTGACGCAAGCGAGATTGAGGTTCGTATCGGCGCAACATGGGTGAAGCCGGAGTACCTTGAGGATTTCATGCGTGACACCTTTGAAACGCCGCAGCACCTGTTTGATAGGAATGTCATGGGCATACAGTTTTCGGATGTGACCGGGCAGTGGAACGTAAAGGGCAAAAATGCGGATGTTGGAAATGCCCTTGTGAACATGACTTACGGGACAGGCCGCAGGAACGCCTACCAGATTTTAGAGGATTCGCTGAACTTAAAGGACAGCCGTGTATATGACACAATCACGGAGGACGGGAAGGAAAAGAGAGTCCTCAATAAAAAAGAAACCACACTTGCGGCACAGAAACAGGACACCATAAGGGAAGCCTTTAAGGACTGGATTTTCCGTGACCCGGACAGGCGGCAGGATTTAGTGGCAAAATACAATAAATTGTTCAACTCCACAAGACCGAGGGAATATGACGGGGCGCACTTGAAATTCCCCGGCATGACACCGGACATTGAATTGAAGCCCCACCAGAAGAACGCAGTCGCACACGTTTTATATGGGGACAATACCCTGCTGGCGCACTGTGTCGGTGCGGGCAAGACCTTTGAAATGACAGCGGCGGCAATGGAGAGTAAACGGTTAGGATTGTGCCAAAAGAGCCTGTTTGTAGTGCCGAACCATTTGACGGAGCAGTGGGCGAGCGATTTTCTCCGGTTATATCCCGGCGCAAATATCTTAGCCGCAACGAAAAAGGATTTTGAGCCTGCCAACCGGAAAAAGTTCTGTTCGAGGATAGCGACAGGTGATTATGATGCGGTGATTATCGGGCATTCCCAATTCGAGAAAATCCCGCTGTCAATCGAGCGTCAGGAAGCCATGATCGAGCGTCAGATCAGTGAGATTGAGCTTGCCATAGAGCAGGCGAAAGCCGACAACGGGGAACGCTATACCATCAAGCAGATGGAAAAAACAAGGAAATCCCTTTCGGCAAGGCTTGAGAAGCTGAATGACACATCAAGGAAAGACAACGTAGTGACCTTTGAACAGCTTGGCGTTGACAGGCTTTTTGTGGACGAGTCGCATAATTACAAAAACCTTTTTTTATACACAAAGATGCGGAACGTGGCGGGCATTGCACAGACGGAGGCGCAGAAGTCCTCGGATATGTTTGCAAAGTGCCAGTACCTTGATGAAATAACTGGCGGCAAGGGGGTTACTTTTGCCACAGGAACGCCAATTTCCAACAGCATGACAGAGCTTTACACCAATATGCGCTACCTCCAGTATGGCACACTCCAAAAGCTGGGGCTGGGGCATTTTGACAGTTGGGCGGCATCGTTCGGGGAAACGCAGACAGCGATAGAATTAGCCCCGGAGGGAACCGGATACAGGGCAAAGACAAGGTTCGCAAAGTTTTTCAACCTGCCGGAGCTGATTGCGCTTTTTAAGGAGAGCGCAGACATTCAGACACCGGATATGTTGAAGCTGCCCGTACCGGAAGCGGAATATGAAAACGTGGTGTTAAAGCCGAGCGAGTACCAGCAAGACATGGTATCCTCCCTTGCAGAAAGGGCGGAAGCAGTACGCAACAGGCTTGTTGAGCCACATCAGGATAATATGCTGAAAATCACAAATGACGGGCGGAAACTGGCATTAGACCAGCGCCTTATCAACGATATGCTGCCGGACAATGAAACTTCCAAAGCGGCAACCTGTGTCGAAAAGGCATTTGCGATATGGGAGCAGACAAAGGAACAGAAGTCCACACAATTACTTTTTTGTGACCTCTCGACACCGAAAGGGGACGGCACATTTAATGTTTATGAGGATATAAAAAACAAGCTGGTCGGGAAAGGAGTGCCGCCGGAAGAAATAGCGTTCATACATGAGGCGAATACAGAAACAAGGAAAGCGGAGCTGTTTGGCAAGGTAAGAAGCGGGCAGGTTCGTTTTTTATTGGGTTCTACGCAGAAAATGGGCGCAGGGACAAACGTACAGGACAGACTGATAGCCTTACACCACCTTGATGTGCCTTGGCGTCCTTCCGACATAGAACAGCAGGAGGGGCGTATTTTAAGGCAGGGCAACCTAAATCCTAAAGTCAAGATATTCCGGTATGTAACTGAAAATACATTCGACAGCTATTCATGGCAGGTGATCGAAAACAAGCAGAAATTCATTTCCCAGATCATGACGAGCAAATCCCCGGTACGAAGCTGTGAGGACGTGGACGAGGCGGCACTCACTTATGCGGAGGTGAAAGCACTGGCTACCGGAAATCCGTATATAAAGCAAAAAATGGATCTCGATATTCAGGTATCCAAGCTGAAACTGATGAAAGCCAACCATACCAGCCAGAAATACCGCCTTGAGGACAATATCGCCAAGCATTACCCACAGCAGATAGCCATTCTGAAAGAGAGAATCAGCGGCATGACAGCGGACATTCAGACCGCAAAGGCAAACCTGCCGGCAGATAAAGAGCAGTTTTTTATGAAAGTCGGGGATAAGGCTTATACGGATAAAAAAGAAGCCGGAGCCGCACTTGTGGAGATGTGCAAGGAGATGAAAACGGTCAATGTGCCTGCAACGGTAGGGGAATATGCCGGGTTTAAGATGGCGGTGTCCTTTGATTCGTTCAACCACAAATTTGTGATGAACTTAAAAGGGCAGCTTTCCCATAACCTTGAGATCGGCTCTGACCCGTTCGGCAACATTGCCCGTATCAACCATGCGCTGGAGTCCATGCCAAAAGATCTTGATAATGCAAAGGTAAAACTGGAAAATGTGGAGCGGCAGCTTGAAACTGCAAAATCAGAAGTGACAAAACCTTTTGCACAGGAAGCGGAACTGAAAGAGAAACTAGACCGCCTTTCCGCCCTCAATGCCCTGCTCAACATGGACGAAAATGGCAATGATGCACAGGTTGGCAATGAAATGCCAAAGCAGCCGACAGCCGACACTTTAGAACATAATGACCAGAGGCAGAAACAGGCAACGGAAAATGGCAGTCAGCACGGGTTAAAGCTGGCAGCCGGAAACACTGACAAAACTGCGAAGGCATCGCTGAAAGAAAAACTGGAAACGTACAAGGAGCAGGTGGCAGGCATGGGAAACGCCGGAACTGATAAAACAAAGGGAAAAGAGGCAGTCATATAGAATTCACAAAAATTTGATTGCAAAATTGCTGGTAAAATCATAAAATATGAGTAGGAAAGTATGCAGCTTGTGCTGAAACAGAGTAAGCAGTAAAAAATGAGCCATACTGATAAAGGAGGTGTGTTTCTATGGCAACTTCAAGTATTACGAAAAATTTTGTTATATCTGGTCAGAAACAGGTGGAGATGTTTGTTAATGCAATTGAAGAATCTGCTAAAAACCGTCCTGTCCGTATTCCGGTGGCAGCAAATTACGTTGAGGACGATGCGGAGCTGATAGAACTAATGGATAAATGGGAGAAATCAAATGTCATTAACAAGTAAATATTCAGTCATTAACATTCGTCGTTATCTTAAAAATGACAATCCCAAAATTGGAGAGGACAGACTGCTTCAAGTCCTCTCCGGTTTTTCCTGCCCTAAGAATCCTGATTTGGAGCTTTTTTTGAAAAACAGCTCCATAGAATTTACAAAGAAAAACCAGTCTGTTACATATCTTGTTTTTTCTAAGGAAAACGGAGCATTGCTTGGGTATTTTACGATAGCGTTGAAAGCTTTAACTGTCAGAGGTGAAACAGTAAGTAAGACCACGAAAAGAAAACTGCTGCGGATCAGTGAACTGGATGAAAAATCTGATACCTATACGATGGCAGCATATTTGATAGCACAGCTTGGAAAAAATTATGCAGGAGGCATGGAGAAAAAAATTACAGGAGCGGAACTGCTTGAACTGGCTTGGGGTATCATTGAGAGAATGCAGTATCTGGGCGGAGGTCTGGTAGTATTTCTTGAAGCAAATAATGAGGAAAAGCTGCTGTCATTTTATAATACAAATCGGTTTGTACAATTTGATACCCGATTAACAGCATCTGATCCGGAAAACCAGCATGAGCTGATACAGTTACTAAGACTGCTTTAGCTGAAAAATTTCATAATAAAAATACATAGTAACAGTAACTTTAGGTGTATGATAAATGGAAAATCAATATCATACACCTTTTTATTTTGGAAGTACCGTCTTGTAAATCATACAGGACGGTACTTTTCTGTTCAGGAGGAAACATGAACAAACATACAATGAGCGACTTATATCAGATGCAGTCCCTCTCGCTCTCCATAAAAATACGGATGACACAGTACCGTATACGGGAATGGGTGGATTATTACGGTACGGACGGCGTATATATCGCGTTTAGCGGTGGAAAAGACAGTTCAGTACTGTTACATATCGCAAGGGAAATGTACCCGAAAATTAGTGCAGTCTACGTTGATACCAGTCTGGAATATCCGGAAGTCAGGGAGTTTGTAAGACAGCAGGAAAATGTAGAGATTATCAGACCGGAGATAAACTTTCGGCAGGTCATCATAAAATATGGCTATCCCATGATTGGTAAGGAAGTAGCAGGTTGCGTATACGGCGCAAGGCGGTACATGGAGAAGCTTCTGGAACGGGAGAAAAATGCAGAACGTATGGGAGAAATCCCAAATCACAGTTATATGGCGGATTTAGTAGGTATAGACCGCCGTGAGGACAGAGAAAATGCCGCCTACCAGAGTCTTATCCGTGGGGAGATACCAAGCACGGATATAAAGACACCTGTCCGTTACTTGATGCTTATGGGGAAATATCCGCATAAAGAAAACGGTGTGAAAACATCGGAATATTCAAAGATGTATAACAAGGAGCGTTACAAATTCTTTTTGGAAGCGCCCTTTGAAATAGCGGATCGCTGCTGTTCCATTATGAAAAAATCCCCTATGCATAGCTACGCAAAAAGGACGGGAAAAATGCCCATGACAGCACAGATGGCAAGTGAAAGCAGGCTGCGGACAACAAATTGGCTCAAAAACGGTTACAACGGTTTTGACATGAAAAGCCCGATCAGCAATCCGATGTCATTCTGGACGGAACAGGACGTATTGGAATATATTTTCCACAACCATATCCCGATTGCAGACGTATACGGCGAAGTAACAGCAGACTACGGAAAAGCACTGCCGCAGGGGAACACAATGGAAATGGGAATATTTGATATCGGAAAACCCATATTCGGCACTACAGGGTGCGGCAGGACGGGGTGCGTTTCCTGCGGTTTTGGGTGCCACAGGGAGAAATCGCCGAACCGTTGGGAGCTTGCAGAAAAACTTTCTAATCCTGAAATTATCGACTATATGATGCGTGGCGGCGCATTTAATGAAAAAGATATATGGAAACCGGATAATCGGGGACTTGGATTCTGGTTTGTCATAGAGTGGATAAACCTGCATGGACTTGCAGCATAAAAATAAGGGACGGACAAACGGGAGGACTTACAGGCTGACATTTTTTTGCGATGGAATAGACATAAGAATTGTCAGCCTTATGTCGGAATTTTGTGGAGATCCGCAGGTGCAGGAAACGGTAAATGGGTGAATCAGATGATTTCCTGATAAGGAAGTCATTGATTATTAAATAGAGCAAATATATGGTAAAAAATAAAAATTGGAGGTAAAGAAATATGAATACAGCAGAACAGAACACAAAACAGGGGATGGAGGAAAGTGACGTGATAAAGCAGTTCATGCAGCTTTTAAGCCAGCAGGATATGGGAGAACAATCGCAGGGGTTTATGGAGATGTTCGGGTATTTGGCAGGGATGCAGATGCAGCTTAGCATCGTGGCAGATGAATTGCAGGGCATGAGGGAGCAGCTTGCAAAATTGCAGGAAAGCCAGCCCAAAACGGTCACAGAGCGTCTTATGGACAAAGTGGCACAGCTTCAGGAGAAAGCGACGGGACTGTCGGAACGGCTTTCATCAGTAAAAGAACGTCTGATGGAAACAGCGGCGCAGGCGGTTCATGCTTTTAAGGAAAAGGGAAAAGCGGCAATGTGTATAGCAGTACAGAAAGGATTGTCCGGCATCAGGCCAGTGCTTACAGACTATCAGGAAAAGATACAGGAGGTTAAAATGGATTACGATAAAACAGCTAACCAGATTGATAGTATCGGGGACGAATTAAAGCAGATCGGGAACAGCGTTTCCAACGTAGGCAGGCTGATCGTGGGAAAAGGCACAAAGGAAGTTTCGGATGAAAAACAGGGGGTTGCACTGACAAGGCTTATGAACAGACCCATTAAAAGTAGAGCGGCGCATTTGCAGAAAAATATGGATACAGTTGACCGTGCGCTGGAAAAACTGGATCAGCTCTCAGACCGCTTTACGGTCAAAAAAGAAGCAGAAAAAGGCGGGCGTTCATCGGTAAAGGATAAGCTGTCGCAGATGAAGGCAAAAATGGAACAGCAGAAAAAAGCACCAGAACCGGATAAGGCAGCGGCGAAAAAGAAAGAAGTATGTTTATAGGCAGCAAATCAGAATACCGACAGCAGAAACATATGGGGAAACCTGTCTGTTTCCTGTTTTTAAGGAGGAAATTATATGGCAGATATAAATGGAAATTCAAGAAAAAAAGTGGAAAAACTAACAATGGAGGAAATTGCGGACAGGCTGGAGGGGCTGAAATCTTCCCTTGATACAATCCGCAGGACAGCATCAGAGCTTATCATGGGAATTGACGCACAGTTGCAGGAACTACAGGCTGATAAAAAAGTTTCACGTTCTTTGGATAAACAGGCTGACAAGGAGGTACAGCTCTTATATGGTGATACCAGTCAATACGGCATTTACCAGTTAAAAGACAATCCAGAGCTTCGTGATTTACGTTTTGCAGGCACAGCGGAACTTTTGAAAAGGGGTATTCTGTCGGATGATTTCAGGGAAATACAGCCGGAAAATTATAACCTTGTCTATACAGGGCAGTTTTCAGACATACAAGGACAGTTACAGGGGGAGAAACTCAATGCGCTATTTGAGAAATTCAATATAGACCACCCAGCAGATTATAAGGGGCATTCCCTTTCCGTCAGTGATATTGTGGTGCTGCATGAGAATGGGAAGAACAGTGCACATTTTGTAGATTCTTTCGGCTTTACGGAACTTCCTAATTTTATGCATGAACTGACAGGTATAAAAGAGCAGGAGGCAGATAAGGCGGAAAATGGGTTTACCGACGAAGAAAAACAATTCCTTGAAACAGACAATGCGTCTTTGATTGCAAAAAAGTTTCTTGCATGGGACGAGATGGAAGATCTGGGATACCGCTTTTTTGAAGACGGGTATATTGATAAATTTAAGCCGGTTGAAAAAGCATTGTTTGGGAATGGCTTAGTATCAGATGATACAATACATGATATAGCCCACCGTATGCAGGGTGGCGAGGATATCCGTGAGGAGCTTGCAAAAGCTTTCATAGGCGGGTATGAACGGGTAATCGGAGTAGGTGAAAATGATGCCGTTGCAGTATTTGGTAAAGATGCTGTGACAGTTACTTTTGAGAATGCCGAGAAGCAGGTTTCTTATGAAGAAATGGGGACGGCTTTTCTCAGTCTGATAGAAAGTGAGTATAAAGACATTGAACAGGCAAGAGCTGCCGATGAGCAGGAGGAAGAAATTGTGGGGAATGCCACTTCTGAACATGATGTCAATCATTCTGCATTACAGAATGAT
The DNA here is from genome assembly GCA_910574915.1 of Eubacteriaceae bacterium. Classification (GTDB taxonomy): domain Bacteria; phylum Bacillota; class Clostridia; order Lachnospirales; family Lachnospiraceae; genus Eubacterium_J. Next base: position 28,637 of record CAJTCR010000019.1, on the reverse strand, counting down.
TTGAAGTTAGAAGCAGAGCAGACTGTCATAGAACAGCCAGCTTCGGAACAAATACAAGCAGAGCAGCCAGAAACACAGGCAGAGCAGGACGAGTCAACAGAAACACCGAAATTAACAGATATGGAGGACGGTGACGAAATTATTGACCTCGGAGATGAAACGGAACAGGTTCTTGCAGATATGAAAAAAATCTTAAATGATAGTAAAAACACTTTAGGACACACTGACCAAAAGCGAGAGCAGACAGAGCCGAAGAAAGCGAAAGAAACAAAGTTTGCATTTCAGATTGCAGACCGCTTTGTCAGTATACAGGAAACAGAGAGTGGCTATGATTATTCCATTATGGATATGGATTATAAGGAGGTTGAAGGCGGTGTGTATGAAAATACCGGTGTGGATATTCAGGTGATTGCTGATGATATCGTAGATGATTTAAGAGAAGATCGGTTTGAAAATGGTGCAGGGGGCAGCATTAGCGATGATGATGAGATAATACCAATTGATTTTGACGAACTGACAGAAAGCATTGCAAATGCAGTTCAAGATGTGGACACAATCCACAAGAAGGAAGCTGAGCATATTGTGCCAGATATTTTGCAGGGAAATATTGTAGAAAATTTTAAAGAAAAGACAAACGAATTTTTCCATGAAATATGCGAAATGAACCCATCAGAGATTGAGGATACCGTAAAATGCCATGTGCAGGCGCAGTTAGATGAAGCTGGCATTGATGCGGAGATTGTGGATGTGGCAGTAGCAGGGAGCCGTTGTCGGGGCTTGGAGCGTGATGGCTCTGACCTTGACGTGGTTGTGGAGCTTTCCACAAGTGAGCGTGAAGATGTTCTGTTTGATGCATTTAATGGAGATGCACTCCATATCGGACGGGTAAAAGTGGATATTAACCCGATTACTGCACAAAGGACGGGAACGCTTGAAACTTATCTTCCGCAGGTGGAGGATTATCTGGAGGGGGTTCGTGAAGCTAGGGAGAAGGAGCCAGTAAGTATTTTCAATATCCGCATGAATGACGAGGAACGGTGGTTTAAGAACACCAGCGGGCTGGATGCGGAAGGGCTGTGCAAAGCCTATGCGGACTGTGACAAGCCTTTTGTTGAAATGGGGAAATACGGGGAACGGATAGAAGCAGCAGACCATGCCTATATCGAGCAGGGCAAAAGGCTGGACTTTTCTATAGAGTTCAATGAGGAAACGGATCAGATTATCGTATTTAACGGGGATAACTTTGAATATAAGGGATTACGGGAAACATTATTCCCAGAACAAGCAGCATCGGAAGTTACGCTAACCGTGGCAGAGTGTGGTGAGTTTCATAATTTCGGGGAATTTCATGAAAAAATTGTGACAGTAGATGAAGCCGTTGCGAAATGGAAACAGATACCACCAGAGCGCATGAACGGTATTCCTGCAATCGGCATCAATATCCATACGCCTGGAACAGAAACATATAATGATGTTATAACAGATATTTTAAGCGGAAATCAATTTGAACTTGATGTTTTGGATTATATCCCTGAAATAAAAGGCAGTCCGCAGGCAATGGAAATGATAGCGGAACTGATAGCAAAACTGCCGGATATGAAAATTGAGGGCAATATCAGTGAGGATTTGGAAGCGAAATTATGGGAAAAACGTATGCCGGATTTGACACCTGCAGAACAGCTTGCGGTGGAGATAGACCGTTTTATTTATAGCTATGATACGAATGCCTATCATGACAATCACCAGAGCATGACTGAAAATGTATCGGAAATTTCAGAAATGATCGGACAGAGAGATGTGGAATACTTGACAGAATGGCTGAATGAAGTCATTTCTGTGGAAAATGTACTAGAGAAAACACAGCGGGCGAATGAACTGCTCGAAAAGCTGGCGGAGTACAAGCCTCTTGCTAAGATTGAGGAAATGGAAGAACAGAATTACAACATGATTGATAATATCTTAAACAATGGTGCCGGGGAAAAAGCACAAAAAGAGGAAAATAAAAAGGCACAGGACAAGAATGCAAAACCGTCCTTAAAAGCCCGCCTTGCGGAGAAAAAGGTACAGGTTGCAGAACAGGGGGGTGATGAAATTGTAAAGAATCAGCAGAGGGGAATATAGATCTGAAAGATAAAGAATTAAATTTCAGACAAAGGGAAAGTGCTGTCTGGTATACTGAAATTTGTAGATGCCGCCATAGCGAAAACAGAGTAGCTTTCCACAGATGTGAAACAGTACAAGATAGATAAAGTAGAACGAGAGGTAACGGGCATTGGCAACATGGAAGCTGTAAATCCGACTTAACTTGAAATGGTGGCAGAGCAGCAGTATGGAGCAGATGCGTTTGAATTTCACTAGAAGGAAACAGCAAAAGAAGCGGCAAAGAATAAAACATTAAAGAATGTGTCTGTAAAAGTGGAAAAGCCGATAGAAATGAAATTCTCCTGAATTGAACTAAAGTTTGGTTCAGGAGAATTATTTTTTTGCAGAAAATTTAATATCGTAAAAGTTACACAAAACCTCTGTTTTTTTACATGGAACGAAGAAAATAAAAAATTTGTCATATAATGACATTGTCGCTAGTGAGTAGATGGAAGGAGCAATATTTTATGGAAAATATAAGAGAATATGGTGCTTTCTTTGCAAATTTGACACATGATAATTATGCAAGGCTCGGAAAACCTTTTAGGACAAAACAGAATTGTTATTATTATGATACAGGCACTGGAAAAGTCCTTCAGTGCAAGGAAAATGTATATAAGATTTTGTTACACTTATTTTCTGGTAAGAGTTTTGAGAGGCTGGAAGAGTGTGGAATTAATAACAGAGATTTGCTGGCAGCTTTATCAGAAATTAAAGAAGCGGTAGAGAAAGAAAATATCTTACAGGCACCAGAAGTAAAAGGCTTTCATGGAAACCATATAGAGTCGCTTGAAGAATGTATAAATGAAGACTTGGGACAGATTACACTTGAATTAACAGAGAGATGCAATTTAAGATGTGAATATTGTATTTATGGGGCAGAGAATGACGTATTTAGAAATTTTGGCAATCAAGATATGTCTTTTGAAACTGCAAAAAAAGCGATTGATTATGGAGTGGCACATTCGGGCGATGAATTGGCAGTTACATTTTATGGGGGAGAGCCACTTCTCATGTTTGATTTATTAAAGCAGTGTGTTGAGTATTGTCAGGGAATAAAAAATAAAAAAATAAACTTTGCCATAACATCAAATTTGGTTCTTATGGATGAAGAAAAGGCTAAGTATATAGCTAGTATACCAGATTTTGTAGTGACATGCAGCCTGGATGGTCCAGAAGAAATACAAAATCGTTATCGAAAATTTCCTAATGGAAAAGGCAGTTTTGATATTGTCATGCAAGGTTTAAAGAATATTACAATGGCATTAGGCAAAGAAGCCGCTACACGATTAAACTTTAGTATGGTAATGACTCCGCCCTATGGGGTTGAAAAGTTTGATGTAATACAGAATTTTTTCAATTCATTAGAATGGTTGCCTAAAAATACAGTTAAGAATGTAGCCTATGTCCAATATGGAAAAATTAAAGGGGAAAATGAGGATGAATATCGGAAATTAACAGTTGAAGAAATTGATCCGATTGGAGTATGGTCAGAAAAGCATATTAATGGTGGAAAAGAACTTGAGCAAGGAGGAATTTTTACTGCAAAAAAAATAGAGGATACTTTGATTAGAATCCATTTAAGGAGATTGCATGATAAGCCAATGGATACATTTTCATTCAATGGTTGCTGTATACCAGGCAGCAGGAGAATTTATATAACTGCTGATGGTAAATTTAAAATTTGCGAAAGAATTGGACTTTCCCCATATATAGGAGATGTTGATAATGGTGTAGATATTAATATTGTTAAAAAACATTATATACAAGATTTTATGAATGAATCTGTGAAATATTGTAATAATTGTTGGGCAGTTCATCTGTGTAGTGTATGTTATTCAGAGTGTTACAATGAGAATGGAATAGAAATTGAAAATAAACATGCATTATGTAATTCACAACGTTTTAACATGGAAAGAGGATTGATACAGTATCATGAAATATTAGAACATGATCCGGAATCGTTAGACTATATCAACCGTTTGGAAATTAGATAAACCGTATATTATAGTGTAAAACTGCACTTTAATATAAATTTGCTATGAAGGGAGGTGTGTGGTATGAAGTTAGTTAATCCTGTAGGAAGAACTGTTGCAACTGGTGTAGATGCTAAGTATGGAGAGATGAGAGCTTGTATGTGTTCCAGCGGATTCTCATCAGCAAGAGGGACTGTTGACGCTTGTGGACATTGTGGCTGCAATTGCAATGGAAACTATTCATACAATAGTTCAGATGCAGTTGGCACTAACCGTATTTCTATCGGCTAATGTCAGAAGCTGTTTTAGGGCAGTGCAATTCCACCCAAGTAGTAGTTTTTCTCTTGGCAAGAAAATTACTACTTAGGTGGTGGGGGGTATATCCCCCCATTTTTAATGAGGAGGATTTTATGTTTAAACATAAGTATATAAAAAATTTTATTTCCACAAAAAATACAATAGAATTTTTATGGAATGCATCAAAAAAGAATTTTACGTTACTTCTCATTTGTAATATATTAAGCGGTTTAGCAGTACCATGTGGTTTATTAGTGTGGAAGGAATTTATTAATTCTTTAATAAATCTAAAAACAGATAAATTAGACATGGTAATTATATGGCTGTGTTTTCATGGATTACTACAAATAATTACAGATGTATTATATTCTTGTTGTACTTATCTAAAAGATATGCAATCCGATTATGTTAATAAATATATTACAGCTAGGGTTTTAAATCAGGTTGATGAAATGGAAATGGAGCAGTTTGATGATACTATTGTATATAATAAAATGTCAAAAATAAATAATGAGGCATTGTCTCGCTCTATTAGTGTAAGTGAAAACGTAATATTACTAGTAAGAAATCTAGTAGTTCTTTTTGGAGTGATAGGGATTTTATATAGTTATAATAAAGTCTTAGTATTTGCCGTATTACTTGCATATCTACCAGTATTTTGTGTTAATAATAAAATATATGATAGGCTGCACAATATATACAATGCAAGAATAGAAAAGCTGCGATTGATAGAGGTGTTGAAGGAAATATATACAAAGTATGAAAACATCAAGGAAATAAGGCTATATGGTATAGAAGAATTTTTGAAAAATAAAGTTACTTCTATACTTGATAGATATATAAAACAAAACAAGTCAGTAAGAAAACAGAATTTGTGTCAATCGTCTTTGGCTAGGAGTATTCAATATATAGCAACATATGTTATGAAGTTATATGTCATAATTGATACGTTAAGGAAAGGGAACACAGTGGGAGATATTACAATGTATATCAATTCCATTGATATACTTCAAGAATATGCAGGAAGTATTTTAAATACTCTTTCTACGATCTATAACGATAACTTATACATTCAAACACTATTTGAATTTTTGAGTAAGAACGAACTGGATGTTTCTGAACAGAAGATTTCTATTGATCATATTGAAACTTTAGAGTTTATAGATGTTAGTTTTAAATATCCTGGCTGTGACAAAATGGTATTGAGAAATATAAATATGCGTATTCAAGCAGGAAAATCATATTTGATAGTCGGGTTCAATGGGTCTGGTAAAACAACGTTAATTAAGCTATTAATTGGAATATACAAACCAACTTCGGGGACTATATTAGTTAATGGCCAAGATATTAAAAAATATGATGTTCAACAATATAGAAAACTTATCAGTGCAGTGTTTCAGGATTTTTTAAAATTGCCATTAAGTGTAAACGAAAACATTCAAATAGGGAACATTGGTGCCATTATGGATGAGAAAGATATTAAAAAAGCATCTAAAAAAGCTGATGCGGATGAATTTATATGTAAGTTACCTAATGGATACAATACTATATTACAAAGAGGTTGGAAGGATAGTGTTGATTTGTCAGGAGGACAGTGGCAAAAAATAGCATTAAGTAGGGCATATTTTTCTAATGCAGCTCTTATTGTTATGGATGAGCCAGCGGCTGCATTAGATGCTGCGGCAGAAGATGTTCTATATAGAAAAATATTAGAAATGATAAATAAAAAAACTTGCATAATGATATCACACAGGTTAACGACAGCACAAGTGGTAGATTGGATATATGTAATGGATAATGGTAATTTAGTCGAAAGCGGAGATTTTGCGCAACTTATAAACAGTCATGGAGCGTTCCAGAAGTTGTATAATTTACAGGCTGAAAAGTATATGGTAAAGGAAAAAGGTGAAGATTATAATGCAAGGAATAGCATTAAATAAACGAGTTAGACATTATATTTATCCAGTAGATAGTTCAGAGGAAACGTATGTTGAGCTATTGGTGAAAGTAGGATCAGAACAGGATGGTAATAATAGAGGGGTGGCTCATTTCTTGGAACATATGCTATTGGGATTTGATCGAGTATCAAAGACTGCACGTGAAAATTATGAGTATATATGGGGGAATACAAGTTTTACTTCAACAAGTTTTAAGATTCAATTAAAAAGAGGGCAAGAAAATAGCTTAAAGAATAGCTTAAAAATTTTGCGGGATATTTGTTTGGGTAAAACATTAGATGAGAGTCTTTTTGGAATGATTTTAAATGATGTTATAGATGAATTTCATAGATTTTCATTTGATAAAAAAGAATCTGCATTGTTGCAGGAGCTATCTTATGGAAAGGCTTACTTTCCAATTGGTGAAAAAGAATATTTATATGCTTTGGATTATGGAAAAGTTTTAAGTTTTTTTAATAGATTCTATTCTAATAGCCCAATCGCACTGGTTGTAACAGGAAATATTACATATCAGTATGTAGAAAGTTTAATTGCAGAAATATTTGGTTCCGTTAATTTTGGGGAAAGACCTTCAAGTGAAATATTTCCGGAAGTTCAATGTAAAGAGTATTGTACCCTTGCATATAATACTGAAAAAATCTTTATGATAAAAAGAAATATGAACAATTGCAGTTTAAAAAAGCGTGTTGTTGATGATTTATCATTTATTTTTTGTGAAGATATATTAGAGAGAGTTTATTTTACTATCTTAGATAAAAAATGTGATGTGCATTGTAAGCGAATTTTTTATGATAGTGAAAGACAATATGTTTGTATACAGTTAAAGAGCGAGGATAATGCAAAAATAGAGTTGGAAAATTGGCATAACATAGGGGAAAAACTGCATAAACAAGCTATTGAAATTTTAAGTGAAGAATTATTTGAAAAGATAAAACAGGAGTATTCTTTATGTATAGAAAAAATCAGTTGCATTACGTCAGAACAGTATATAGGTGAAATAGAAAAAAATTTTTTGTTTGAAACAGAAATATTTGAAAAGCAATTGTATATTGATATCATTACTCAGATTAAGTATCAATCAGTTTATGAAGAAGTCATAAGATTAGTGAATGAGTTAAGCAAGATGTTGTAAAATACTTGAAAAGAGAAGTATTTATCTATATAATAAGCTGTATATATACTTATTTAAGTGAGGAGATGGATTCATGAGTGAGAAGATTCTTATTGTTGATGATGAACAAGAAATTGCTGATTTAGTTGCCTTATATTTGGAAAATGAAAATTTTGAGGTATATAAATATTATACGGCCGAAGATGCATTGAAATACATTAAAACTGAAACATTTGATCTTGCAATTTTGGATATTATGCTTCCAAATATAAGCGGCTTGCAGATTTGTCAGAAAATAAGAGAACGATATTGTTTTCCTGTTATTATGTTGACAGCAAAATCGCAAGAAATAGATAAAATAACAGGATTAACGTTAGGTGCAGATGATTATATAACAAAACCATTTTTACCATTAGAATTAGTTGCACGTGTAAAGGCACAGCTACGAAGATATAAGAAGTATAATACCAGTACAGAAAAAGAAGAAGAGGTTATATCGCATTCTGGGCTTCTGATTAATATAAAAACACATGAATGTATTTTAAATGAAAAAAAATTGGAACTAACACCTACAGAGTTTTCTATTTTACGAATTCTATGCCAGAGAAAGGGAGAAGTGGTAAGTTCAGAGGAATTGTTTCATGAAATATGGGGTGATGAGTATTATTGTAAAAACAATAATACAATTACAGTACACATACGTCATTTGAGAGAAAAGATGCAGGATTCCTTTGAAGAGCCTAAGTATATAAAAACAGTATGGGGGTGCGGATATAAAATTGAAAAATAAAAGACCTAAGATCATAAAGATTGCTTTTATATGTATAATAACTATATGTGCTTGCATAATGATTTTCTATCTGGTTGATTACATTTGGAATGGCAGCTTTGTAGATTGGTTTGAACATAACTATATGATTACAGAATTCAATTATATACCAGAATCTGGTCAAGATGGAATCATACACAGACCTCAATGGTATAAATTGAAATACCTTTTGTTAGGAGTCTTTATTTTAATTTGTTTGGCATGGATTATAACTGTTTTTGTAACTATTCGACTATCTGCAAAGTCCAGTCTGCAAAAAACTGTGACAATAGCGAGTGATATGATTTACAAGTACATGACACAGGAGAAACAGGCGATAGAAATATTTCCAAAGGAATATGCAGAGATTTCTACACAAATGGCAGAGATAAAGAGTGAAATGCAAAGACATGAGCAGATATTGAAAGAAGAGTCGGAACGAAAAAATGATTTAATTGCATATTTAGCACATGACTTAAAAACACCATTGACATCAATTATAGGTTATTTGAGCTTATTAAGAGAAGTGCCGGATATGCCGATAGAACAGAGGATAAAATATGTAGATATTACTTTAAAAAAATCTCATCGTTTGGAAATACTAATTAATGAGTTTTTTGAAATCACTCGTTATAATCTTCAAAATATTGATTTAGAAAAAGAAAACTTAGATCTTTCTTATATGCTATATCAAATGGCAGATGAATTTTATCCACTGTTGCAAGAGCATGGAAACACAATAAAACTAAATGTTCCAGAAAATGTAATGATCTTAGGTGATCCTGATAAACTTGCTAGAGTATTTAATAATATTTTAAAGAATGCCATTGCATATAGTTACCGAGATACAGAAATACAAATTTGGATAGAGGTTGAAAGTGCAAAAACGAGAATATATTTTAAAAATTCTGGAAGAACTATACCAGCAAAAAAACTAGATTCTATTTTTGAAAAATTTTTCCGTCTGGATGATGCTAGAGGAGAAAAAACTGGTGGAGCGGGTTTAGGTCTTGCCATAGCAAAAGAGATTGTTCTTTTACATAAAGGAGAAATTATAGCAGAGAGCAATAATGAAGTGACTATATTTTGTGTTGTACTCCCATAATTCTTTAAGCAGTGCAGAACACAATCTTAGGATTTTATTAGGAATTAAATAATTTAATATTAAAATAAAGCCTGTTTGTTTTTGGTAAGATAAGTACCAAAATAGACAGGCTTTTTGAAAGGAATGCAATATGGAAAGGAAAAGAATTACTCAAATTTTTCCATGGTTACTGCCAATTAGAAAACAAGAAAGAAAATTGGTTTTTTATCTTGGTATGACATTGGATAAAAATAAGTATGCCAACAATATATCAATGAAGCAATTGCCTTATCATGTATTTAAGTCAAGCTGCCCTATGTACAATGAAAAAACCGGATTTGATATGGTTTATCAGGAAAATAAAGTTTTCAATCTCAAATTGGCTGCTATGACATTAAGTTACTTGGTTATCGAACCACAAGAAACTTTTTCTTTTTGGAAAATAGTAAGGAAAGCGGATGATAAGGAACAATTTAGAGAGGGGTTGACTGTAACAAATGGTGTTTTAACGGCTGAATTGGGTGGTGGATTATGTCAAATGAGCAATTTGCTTTTTTGGTTGTTTTTGCATACACCACTTACGATTGTTGAAAGACATGGGCATAGAAAAAAAGACTTTCCAGAGCCTCCGAGTGATGCACCAATAGGTGTAGATGCTGCTATTTCGGAGGGGTGGTTAGATTTAAAAGTTAGGAATGATACAGATATTAGTTTTCAAATTGTTATTTCTTTTGATGAAAATAATATATATGGTGAAATTTTTGCAAGTGAAAAATTGAAGTACAGATATGAAATAACAAATCAAAACATTGTATATTATCGAAGCAATGATAAAATTTTTCAGGAGGTAGATATTGTTCAGAATAAAATATTAAATGAAACACAAATAAAGGTTGAAGAAAAAAAGATTTATAGAAATTGCTGTGAAATAGGTTATGAGCTTTCTGAGAATATAGAAGTGGAAAAAAGAAATTAAACATTTTAGGAGGAAATTATGAATTTATCAGTCGCAAAAAATATACCGAATGCAAAGGAGGTAAAAGAGAAGATAGATCAGAGAATGTACGAAGAAAAATCGAAATCAATAAAAACAGTAGCGGTTCTATTTGGCGGATGTTCTCCAGAATATAGTGTATCTTTGCAGTCAGCCAGTGCTGTGATTCAACAAATTGATCAGACTAGATATGATTTGGTTTTAATTGGAATTTCAAAGAAAGGGGAATGGTTTTTGTTTGAGGGAGATCCTCAAATAATAGAAGATGACAGTTGGTGCAATAAAAAGTATTGTGTACCTGTCTATGTATCACAAAATCGGACAGAGAGGTGTGTTGTGATTTTTAGAAATGAAAAATTAGAGAAAAAGCATATTGATGTGGCGCTTCCTATAATGCATGGCAAAAATGGAGAGGATGGAACGGTTCAAGGAGTGTTTGAATTGGCAGGCATACCCATAATAGGTTGTGGTGTTTTAGCATCTGCATTATGTATGGATAAGGATAGAGCCCATAAAATGGTTTCAACAGTCGGTGTGTCAGTTCCAAAATCATTTACGATAAATAAATCAATGGATGTAAAAGGATTTATGAATAAAGCGAATGAAATGGGTTACCCGCTGTTTGTAAAACCTATAAGAGCTGGTTCGTCTTTTGGGATTACGAAAATATCTGATTGTAATGAATTTATAGTAGCTTGTGAAAGAGCATTTACTTATGATGAAAACATCATTATTGAGGAATTTATAGAAGGGTTTGAAGTAGGGTGTGCTGTATTGGGTAATGAAAAATTAATTGTCGGTGAGATTGATGAAATAGAATTATCAAAAGGATTTTTTGACTTTGATGAAAAATATTCATTAAAAACTTCTTCAATTCATGTTCCAGCGAGAATTAGTGATGAAACAGCAAAAAGAATCAAAGAAACGGCGAAATTAATATACAAGTGTTTGGACTGTAAAGATTTTGCAAGAGTAGACATGTTTCTGACAAGTAATGAGGAAATAGTATTTAATGAGGTAAATACTATTCCTGGTTTTACTTCCCACAGTAGATATCCCAATATGATGAAAGCAGCGGGCATTACTTTTAAGCAAATAGTAGAACGGTTATTAGAATTAGGAGGAGAAATTTGTGAAAGTTAAAATATCAAAAGAGGATACTAAAAAAGGAAATTTAATTCTTGTTAATTCCAATTATCCCTTGACACATTTTCCAATGGAGAAAAGTATGACAACAATATTGATTGGTGATAGAGAGATATTATTGAATCATCAAGCGGCAACGATTCTTGAACAATTACTGGAAAGTTTGCATTACAAAGGAGAGATTGTTGCAGTGAGTGGTTTTAGGTCACAGGAAGAACAAGAAGAAATATGGAATATGTCAATTCAAAAGGAAGGAATAGAATATACGAATAAGTTTGTTGCAGTTCCGGGGCATAGTGAACATCAGACAGGTTTAGCGGTTGATTTAGCAAAAGCGCAAAAACAAATAGACAATGTTTGCCCAGATTTTCCCAGAACAGGTTTTTGTGATAAATTCAGACAAATTGCTCCTAAATATGGTTTCATAGAGAGATATATAGCTGGAAAAGAACGTATTACAGGAATTGGTGAAGAACCGTGGCATTTTCGTTATGTGGGATTTCCGCATTCTATGATTATCTCTAAGCTGAACTTGGTATTGGAGGAATACATTGAGTTTCTAAAAAAGTCAACAAGCTTTAATGCACCATATATTTATCATTACAGTGGAACAGACATAGAAATTTCCTATATGCAAATAGAAGCTTCGGAAAGTTTGGAATTAGATATTCCACAAAGAGTTCCTTACTTAATCTCAGGTACAAATGAAGGTGGTGTGATAGTAAGTTTATGGAGAGAACGATGAAATTTAAAAGGTATGGAGGGATAGATCATTTTCGTATGATAGCTGCATTTTTGGTGGTAGCTATCCATATAGCGCCGCTATCATATTGGAATGAAAATATAGATTATTTAATTACTTATTGTTTAGGCAGAGTAGCAGTTCCTTTTTTCTTTATGATAACAGGATATTTTGTAATAGCACCATATATTAAAAACGGATTTGCGACAAAAAGAAAAATATATAGATATTTAATTAAGAATGGAGTGATGTATTTAGGGGCAACCATTTTGTACATGCCTATAAATTTATATGCGGGTAATTTCCGAATAGATTTTTGGGATATAATTAAAATGTTAATTATGGACGGTACATTTTATCATTTATGGTACTTTCCTGCAATGATAATCGGTTGCATTATTATAATAGGATTGTGCAAAAAAAGTGTAGCAGGGGCAGCATTGTTTTCAATGGCAATGTATGTTATTGGACTGTTAGGGGACAGTTATTACGGATTTACAAGTAAGGTGCCTATATTAGTGGCAATTTTTAATGTAGTGTTTTCAATAAGCAGTTATACAAGAAATGGTGTCTTTTTTGCCCCTGCATTTTTAGTTCTTGGAACATTTATTGCTTTGCAGAAGGGCCATTATCGAATTAAAGATTGTGTAGTCGGAGTTTCAGTATCAGTATTATTTATGTTACTAGAAGGATATATAACGTATTCGATTGGGTGGCAGAAACACAATAGCATGTACATTTTCTTGCTTCCAACAATGTATTTTTTGTTCCACCTTTTATTGTTAGTTCAAACAAAAGCTGCTGTATGGATGCGAGATTTTTCAGGAATGATTTATGTGATTCACCCGGCAATCATTATATTACTGAGAGGAATAGCAAAATATACAAGAAGCACGACGGTATTGATAAAGAATACATTTATTCAGTATATATGTGTGATTCTGCTATCTGTAGCAGTAGCTACAGTTTGTAGTTTTATCATTAGAAAGAGGAAATTAAAATGTGTTTAAAAGAAAGAGCATGGATTGAAGTTGATTTAGATAATTTGAAATGGAATGTTTTACAAATAAAAAAAATACTTCATCAAAATACTAAAATAATGGCTGTTGTCAAAGCTAATGCATATGGACATGGGATTCGAGTGGTAATTCCAGAATTAATAAAAGTGGGTATTCATGATTTTGCAGTTGCAACTCTTTCGGAGGCAATAGAATTAAGAAAATTAATGGCAGAAGGAACAATACTTATCTTGGGTTATACATTACCAGAAAAAGCATACTTATTGGAAAAGTTCAAATTGACACAATCAATAATTGATTTTCATTATGCACAAAAGCTGGAATTGCAGAAGATGTCAATTGATGTGCATATTGCAATAAATACTGGAATGAATCGTATAGGTATTAATTGCAACGAAAAAGGTCAGATTATGAAAATAGTCAAGTCTAAATGTTTAAATGTGACAGGAATATATAGTCATTTATGTGTTGCAGATAGTTTTAGTTCAGATGATGTTGAATTTACGAAGTTTCAAATCTCAAAGTTTATGCAGTTAAATTCTTGGCTGAAAGCAAATGGGTATAATGTACCAATTCATATACAAAGTAGTTATGGAATTATTAATTATAGTCATTTAGAATGTGATTATGTAAGACCAGGAATTATTTTATATGGATGTTATAGTGATAATACAAAGGGCAGCATGGAGCTGAAACCAGTTTTGAGTTTAAAATCAAGAGTTATAGAGATTAGGAGCGTAGACAACGGACAGTCTGTTGGATACGGTAGAGCATATAAAATAGAGGGGAAGAAACAGGTTGCGGTTATTGCAATAGGATATGCTGATGGCGTTCCTAGAAATATTAACTATGCTGATGTTTTAATTCGTGGGAAGCGATTTAGAATAATTGGCAGAATATGTATGGATCAATTAATGGTAGAGTTGGAAGAAAATTGTGATATGGAAATAGGGGATGAGGCAGTATTGATTGGAAAGTCTGGTAATGAAGAAATATCTGTAGAAGATTTTTCTTTTAATTGTGATACTATTTCAAACGAAATTTTAAGCAGAATGGGAAATAGACTTCCAAGAATAATAAAAAATGAATTTTAGTTTAACAGTTGTAAGGAGATGAGTATGAGTTTAAGGAGAAAGATTATTGATTATTCAAGAGGCAATAATTTAAGTAATTTTTGGAGATTATATCGGTTGCAAAAAAAAGCGAAGAATGGATTATATAGAGATATTTTGACATTTGTGATGAGTAGGTATGCACATCGTCATGGAGGATATATTGGTCCCGACACAATATTCAATAGTGTGCCAGTGCTTCCTCATGGATTACATGGGATTTTTATTTCTCGTTATGCAGTAATAGGTGAAGAATGTTGGATTTATCAGAATGTAACTATTGGAGAAGTAAATAAAAAAGCACCTATAATAGGGAATAATTGTTTGATTGGAGCAGGTGCAATTATCGTTGGAGGTATAAAGATCGGTGACAACGTAAAAATTGGAGCAGGTGCCGTGGTTAGTACAGACATTTCCGATGGTTGCACGGTTGTTTCACAACCAATGCATGTAATAGAAAGAAAACTTGAGCAGTCCTGTGATTGATAAAATTGTTTGGATTGGTAAAAAAGTAGTTATAAATAAATGGGAATTGTTATGAATGGAGTGGCTGAATTCAGCCACTTTTTTTATGCGTAGCTCTACGTAGAGGAAGTATGCCGCAGAAGCGGTTATGGGCGCGGCGAATAGGGCAAGATAGATCTTCCCTGCCTGATTGACAGTAATGGAATTGTGAAAATTACATATAAAATCGTAATTATTACTTGAAAAAAGAATGTGGTAAAAAATCATGTATAATTAATTGGCAGAAATAGTATTTCAAAATGTATAAATATGACTTTAAATAGGAAGTATATATGTATTAAAAAGTCTTATAAGTAAATGTATTATTAATCTATACATTTTAAAAGGAGATTTTTATGATACAAGATTCCAATGAAAGTCATAGTGCGGGTAAAAGAGAAAGTAGCAAAGTAAGAGAATTAAATACAGACGAAGGTAATTTGTATGTAGAAATAGGGCTGAGATTGCGTAGGATAAGGCGTGAAAAAGATTATACGCAGGAGCAAATGGCAGAGATGCTTGGTATTAGTACTGCATATTATGGGAAAATAGAAAGAGGTGTTAATAGTCTTTCGATAAAAAGGCTACACACCTTAAATGTTAAATTGGGTATAGATATAACATATCTGATTACTGGTAAAGACAACAATACATTATCTATGGGTCAAATTTTAGCTGAATGTCCAATAAGAAAACGGCACGATTTAGAGCAGATCATAAAACATGCTTTAAATTTAATGGAGAATACCTGAGCTTAATTTGCTTAAAGGAATGATGAAAATGATCGAAATAGCTATTTGTGATGATGAAAAAGTAATAACTTCTGATATAGAAGAACGTATAAGAGCAATTAGTAAAAAATTATGTGTATCAATAAATATAGATGTGTTCTTTGATGGATTAACATTGACGGATTATATTATAAATCCGAAAGCAAAGTATGATATTATCTATATTGATATAGAGATGAAAAGTGAAAATGGGGTAGATGCTGCCAGAAAAATCAGACTGTTTGACAAAGATGTATTATTGATTTATGTGACAAATCATGAAAGTTTTGCAAAAGAAGTATTTGAAGTATCTGCATTTCGCTTTATTACAAAACCTATTTCAAATGAAATATTTGAAAAGTATTTCATAAGTGCAATAGATAAAATTAGACAGACACCACATTTTTTTCAGTTTCAATACAATAAAGTACATTACAGATTGCCACTCAATCAAATAATATATTTTCAAAGTGATAAGAGAGTAACATATATTAATATTGGAACGGAAATTAGAAAGTGCTATGAAAAATTAAATTCGATTGAGCAAAATTTGAAGCAAAAGGGGATTTATTTTTTTAGAACACATCAATCTTTTTTAGTTAATCCCAAATACGTTGAAGTATATATGTATGATACAATGCAATTACATGATGGGACAGTGTTAAGTATTAGTGAAAATCGAAGAAAAACTGTTAATGAATTATACTGTAAGATAAAAGGAGATTCGATAATTGTTTAGTTATAAGACAAATTTACTGTTATATATTATAGCAACTTTTATTTGCATTATTATTTTAAACGTTTACTTTTCAGGATTTTTTCAAAAGCGAAAAAGAGTGGCTAACTGGATCATATATTTTGTATATATGGCATGGCAGATGTTTTTATTTACAGAGTCTAACTTTCCTTCCTACATAAATTTGGCCGTTGGATTGATTTTGAATAGTTTGGTTTCGCTAATTTGCTTTAAGGGAAGTGCTATTCAAAAAGTTGCATTGTCCGGTATACTAAGTATTTTGTGGACGCTATCAGAATTTTTAGTTGGTTATTTTTTTATAGCGTTGGGTATGGATTATCAATATCCTCAAGCAGTAGGAGCATTGATTTCAGAAATTATTGTTTTAATTTTGATATACTGTTTGAGTAGATATTTTCAAATTGAGAATATAAAAAATTTACCTATGAAATGTTATCTTATGCTTTTATTTTTACCCATTGGTAGTCTGTTTATTGTTTACAAAATCTTTATGTATGGAAGTTTACTGGAACAGGGATTAGCAATAAAAGAATCAGCAATATGTGTAATAATAATGTTGTTCATTAATTTTCTGGTTTTTAGATTATGTTTGTTATTAGCTGATGAGCTAGTTCTGAGGAGATATAATGCTGTATATACACAACAGTTAGAAATATATAGCAAGAATATTCAAGAAAATAAAATTGCGATGGCAGAATATCATAATGCGAAACATGATATAAAACAACATTTTATTTCATTATTATGTATGTTACAAAAACAACAGTATGAAATGGCGGAAGAATATTTAGATAATCTAGTTGAGGATAATAGGAAAAACTGGAATATATCCAGAACGGAAAACTTGATTGTTGATGCGATTATTAATGCTAAGTATTCTTTGATGAAAACACTTGGAATTGAGTGTTTTGTTGATGTACATATACCTGTATGGCTTCCGTTTGAAATGGCTGATCTCAGTGTATTAATTGGCAATGTCTTAGACAATGCCATTGAGGCAAACAATGCTGAAATGAAGAATAAGTATATAAAAATATATATGGCATATGACAAAAACATCTTAATCACTACAGTCATAAATTCATATGATGGTGAGTTAATAAAAGATAAAACTGGAAGGATTCTAACTCGGAAACCAGATAAGTCTACTCATGGATTTGGATTAAGATCTATTGAAAAAATTGTACATAAATATCATGGATCGGTAGTAATAGAAAATACCCAAGAGGAATTTAAAATTATATTTATATTGATTGATAACAAAAGATAGGTAAAAGTTACATATAACCTCGTAAAAGTTACATGGAAAAAAATTAATGATAAAAATGAGTGTATGATTACTAAAAAAATAATAATAAAATATATCTAGGGAGGGACTAATATGAAATGGATAAAAAATAATCTTCAAAACGTTATGTGTTTAATTGCAATGATGTTTAGCGTGATGGCTGCAAACTCTCGTTGTATGTGTATTTATCATGACTTGGAGAAGCCAGAAGAATTAAAACGCTTAAGGAAGTTTTAACATGGATTTTTTAGTAACTGCATTGATGGGTTTTATATGTAAAAACAAGGATTTGTCTAAGGAAGATTATAAAATTTATCAATATGGATTACAAGCGTGTTTAGAAATGATGTTTTGTTTTTTAGTGTGTTTTGTTATAGCGCTCAAAATGAAAATGCTAAAAGAATGTATACTGTTCTTTGGCATTTTCATTTCTACGAGATCGTATATTGGTGGAATACATATGAAAAACTATTGGCATTGTTTTACTATTTCATGTGGTGTTTTTACATTTGTACTTTATTTGACTAAGTATTTTATAATGAGTGATATGAATGCTTTCTTATTGATTTTGGCTTCGATTAGCATAATATACTATTTGGAATATAGTTGCCAATTTAATGATTATGTTTCCAAAGAGGAACGAAATTTTTATAGAAATAAAATGAATATTATTTTATGTGGTTGGGTTATTGTTTTTATTGTATTGATTATTTTTCGACTTCATTCCTTATTGACGTTAAGTGCATATGCTTTTTTGAGTATTATGTTTTCTAAAAAAGCCGAATTAATAAAAAATAAAATACAAAAATGATCTGAAATAACCTGGTCTTTAGTTCTGGAGAGCCAAAACCAAAATTTTATTCTTGTAGGTTAAAATTATTGTTAAGTAAACAATCTGAGTTTGTTAATTAAGTTCGACTGGATAATTTTACTGAATAAAGATAATTCTTAAAGATAGAAAAAAGGATAGATGATAAATCTATTCTTTTTTTGTGAAAGATGTAAAGATATAATAAATGGAGGAGTAATTTTGCATTGTTAGTCTAGCATTTGATAATTATATTTGAAGAATATTATTTTATCACCATTTTAAGTGAATATATGGTGTTGCTTTAATACAGTAGAATGATAAATGTGGTTTTAGAAATAAAAAATTACATATAACATCGTAATTATGACGAGGAAATAATAAAACGTTAGATTTATAGTATTATATATTTTAACAAGTGAATGGTTTATGAGATATAGGATATTGTGTTATCTATAGTATTATTGATTTATAGTAAATAGGAGCTGCTATGGAAAATCCAATTAAATACATGAAAATGGTTAAATGTATCTATATGAAAACCATAGCTTGAAAAGTAAAAGGAAGGAGAATGGTACTTTTGCTTCTGAAGTATCATAAAGGTACAATATGAATACAGAACATGAAAATGCTGTTGAAAATGTTGCTGAAAATAGTGCTGAAAATGCTGCTAAAGCAGCAGCACCGTCATTGGCAACAATCAGGGAAGGAAATGGATACCTTAAAGTTGGAGATGTAGGGAATTCAGTTGTGACCTGTAGAAAACTTTTGAATAGTAAAGGGTATTCCTGCAACACAACAAGTACAACTTACGATGCAACCTTGCGTGATGTTGTTAAAAAATTTCAGGCAGCTATGGGACTTACAAGTGATGGCGCACTTGGACAAGCAACCTTAGCAGTGCTTGAAGATACTCAAAGTGCAACGGGCTGGTTTTCAAATGGTACTGTAAGTATTACAGCCGGAAAGTTGGCACGAATGGGCTTTGGAAAGATGGTGTTAAAACCAGCAAATGTTGCTAAACTTAATGAAGCATGTAATGCATATGCGCTTAATTCTAAAACAAAGGTTAGACATTTCTTGGCTCAGGGAATGGCAGAAACAGACAAAGGTGCAACCTTTATGGAATACGGGTATAAACCTGGAGTAGCAGGCACTGCAGATTATGCACCGTACTATGGTGCAGGATTTTTGCAGTTGACATGGGACTATGAATATAAAGACTTTCAGACATATATGAAAGATGTCAAAAAGATAAACGATCCAAAGATCGTGACACCGCCATTATATGCTACGCAATATGTAGCTAATACTTATCCTTTTGAAAGTGCAGGATGGTTTTGGAACGTTTATAAGGATCTTAACACAAAAATTGTTTCATGGGCATCTTTATCGGCTGAGGAAACTGTGAAAAAAGTAACGGATGTAGTAAGAGGCACTACTTCTGGATACAAAACAAGATTGACATACTATGAGAAGGCAAAGCAGATTTTCCAATAAGTTGAGAAGATTAACAGATTATTAATGACAAAGCAAAGAGAGGGAGTAGTTAAAAACTACAGCCTTTCTTTGCTTTATTAATTTGTAGTTGCATTCGTGAATAATTTATAAGTATTTGTTATAGAATGAAACAATAATAATATGGTAATATATGTTCTCCATATAGAAAGCAGGACAGAACTTACATGAGTTCTGTCCTGCTTTCTATATAAAAATACTTGTTAACTTTCAATTTGCTTTTGGTATTTCCTCGCCATACTCATAGATAGGGGCTTGATTTGGAAGATATATATCTATATTATAAATAGAATCTGAATCTTCCTGTATACCAAACTCATAAATGCAATCATTAATAGAATAACGATATATTGTATATATTATTCGGTTGGAATATGAGTGTGTTTCAAAAGAATCCCCATATAGTGTTTCCATCTGGGAATATGTACTTCCGGGGCGTAGACCCTGAACTGTGTAGGGAAGCTCATCAGAATCTTCAAAATCAACATTAATTATTCTTAGGCGAACGCATTCATCATTTAGAAAGTATACCTGTAGCCATGCATCAACGTTATAGTAAAAATCATATCGGCTTTCTGCTGGATTATCCGGTTTTGCTTCACCATAATTCAGACCAGCCGCATCTAGTTTTTCAAGTATGCTCTGTTTACTCTCATGTAACGAAAGCGATACATTTCCTATAGTAATAGAATCGGTACTTGATGATTGTTCTGCTTTGGAAGAAGTGCTATTGGATTCCAAAGTGGATTCACTTGTAACCGGAAATTTGGTTTGCTCGTTAGATGTGGAACTGTTATTGGCACAAGCTGATAAGAACAAAGAAAAAGAAAATATGATTGCGATTTTACGAAGTTTCATTTGACTTTTACCCTCTTTCTTTTTAGTAAGCAATTATTGTTTTTTATTATATCATATGAGTTAAAATTTGTGTATATTCTTTTTAAATATTTAAGGTTCTTCTAAGGCAAGATGATATTTAAATTAATTAGGATTAAATGATTAAAAGGTTATATATTTTTAAAATTGGGTAAAAGTTACATATAACCTCGTAATTATTACATCATATAGTGTGGTTAGTGAAAAAAAGGTATAATACGAGTGAGTTAAGTAACATCAAATTTACCGAAAAAATATTTATATGCATTAGGTTTTAGCATAATTTCAATAATACAGAGCAGACAGAACCAGTGAAAATGCAGACAGGAGATTCCAATATAATGGAATCTTTATATATAGTAAAGTATAACATAGATATGGAGTGCAATACATGAAAAAACAATATAGGAAGATACATAGGATTAAAATATTAAAATGGTTAAAATATAAGGTCTGCCTTATAAAAGAGGGTGTACCGTAATGAAGTAAAAAGACTTCGCTGCGGCACACCCTCTTTTTTGATGTCGAATTTAGAATGTTGGTTGGTTTTTATCATGTTTTTGGTCGGTTGTTTCCTGTTGTATCGGAGTGCGGTCAAGATATCGGTTAAGGTTATCCCATTTCTGAGTAAGGGTTATGATTTCTTTCTCGGCAGACTGGTAGGTTTTTCGCAAGGTTTCTTTTTTGGAATATAGGGCATTATAGTCGTTGCGTAGCTTTTCAACATCAAGGCTTTTCGTGTCAATGCCAAGACGTTTCAGCATATTTTCCGCACCATCATGGAGGATAAGCTCTGTTTCGTGCTGGCGCAAATATCTGTCCTTATCCTTTGATTTTTGATAGTGGATATGGTAGATACGGTTGGTTTTATACTGCTCTGCATACTTTAGCACCTGCCCTAAATCCTTGAGCTGATGTTCCGTTTCCACAAGGCTTTCTCGTGCGGTTTTTACAAGTGCAGACTTGGCGGCAATTTGCTTTTCAAGCTCGGAAATGGAGCCTGCCTGACTGTAACTTGCGGCGGCAATTTTCAGGTTTTGAATGTCAGCCCAATGTTTCAGACCGGGGCTTTCCGCAAACTTAGCTCCTGTGATGTCAATGAGATTTTTCTTTGAATAATCTTTAACAATGGGCTTCTTCCTGATGGGGAACGGGACACGCTTTTTATCCTTTGTAAGAGCCTTTTCTGTGATGCGTTCCTTAATCCGTTCTTTGGTGTATTCAGCACCTAAAGACTTTACGCTGCCACGGACAAAACGCTCCCTGTCCAGAGGACGGAATGAAATAAATTTATGTGCTTTTTCTCCGAAGTCTGAGCCTTTGACTTCATAGCCTTTTGCTTGGATTAGTTCAATGCAGTCCTCATAAGTTGTGACAGTTTTTATGGCTTCGTCAATATCAGCTTTTAACTGTTCTTTCCATGAAGAACCGCTTCTGCCAGCTTGCCATTCCTTATAGGTTTTTCCCTTGGATGCGCTTTTTGCAGACAACGGTTTTTCACCCGGAGTGATGACGGACAGTTCATGTTCCCGGCAGAGGTTATCACTCAGATTACGGATGTTGTAGTAAGTCTTTTTGCAGTCATGGTACTTCTCATGATTGACGTTATCGGCAGCGCAAAAAATGATGTGGTTGTGGACGTGTCCTTTATCTATATGGGTGCTGACAACATAGGAGTATTTTCCCTCTAAAAGTTTGTCTGCAAGCTCCACGCCTATCTGGTGGGCTTCTTTATAAGAAACCTCGCCGGGAAGAAAAGACTGTATCAAATGATAGGCTTTGTTTTTATCAGACTGGCTGGTTTTTGACAGGGCAAATTTGAAATCATAGGCGGCTGTTTCAGGGCTGCACCCGTAAGAAGAAATCAGTATGCCCTCGTCAGTTTTTGCAGGGTTGCAGATGTAGTCTACTGCTTTATTGACGGTTGCCGTGATAGCATGGATTTTTGTGTATGCCATACCTGTTTCATCAGCTCCTTTACTTCTTTTACATCGGCTTCATATACATTGCCTGTGGCGTTCATGCGCTTTGCTATCTGGTTTAAATTGTTCCCGATTTTGGCAAGCGCAGCGTTGTATTCCCGCAGCTCCGTGTAATCAATGTCATAGACATAGCCATACAAAATCAGATGCCGGATAAAGGCGGCACGGCTTGTCATATTGGAGCATTTTGTTTTTTCATCAAGGATATATTTTTCATCTTCGCTGAGATGGATTACAATCCCATATTTTCGGGAACGGTTTTTGTTTCTGTGTTTGTCCATTTGTTCGTCCTTTCTGGATATAATGATGATTTTGATATTTATAATGCCGTTTCCGGCAAGGTTTTTAAAGCAAAAATGGGAAGCCCTGCCGCAGCGTGGGATACTGCATTTTTGCAAATTAGGGGGTCAGGGGGATATGCCCTCTGCAAGCAAAAACACTCAGATTCCCACATGGGGAAAGATGAGGGTTTGCCCGCCTGCGTATATACGCAGGCAGTGCTTGCTTTTCTTGTGCAAACTGCCCGCAGGGAGTTTGCGTGTTGTGCGAGCTTAGGCGAGCGTTATACAACACATAAGGGCGTTACCGCCCATCTTTTGTAAAGCCTTTCGGTGTTTGGACTGTAAGAGGATTGCTTTGGCAAATAAAAAAATGCCATAACCGGGACAGGACAGAATTACCCTGTTCAGGCTCATAGCAGTTTGAGTGTAGTTTTAAGAATTTATGATTTTATCCATTAAAAATTTTATCAGCCAGTGGGAGGAAAGTCAACAAAAGATAGCAGGAAAAACGAAAAACAGGGTATGGAGGCTGTCAAAACAGTGAAGCAAAACAGCACTGAAAAATTTTTTAAAATTATTTTTTTGAATAAGACAGGTTTTGTCGGGTTCGTCTTTTACAATAGAATTTAAAATTTGGAAGAAGGGGGTGAAGCATGAATACGACTAACCGCAGAACGGAAATTATGAACATTTTGATTCTCCGACGGCATACAACGGCGAGGGAACTGGCAGATGAACTTGGTGTCACTACCCGCACGATACAGAGAGATATTCAGGCTTTATCCCCTGGCTTTCCGGTTTATACAAGGCAGGGCGGGGACGGAGGAATTTATATAGGGGATGATTACAAGCCATATGTGAATACCCTTTCTGCTGACGAGTTAAATACATTGTGTGAGATTTACAGACAGGCAGAGGGCGTACATAAGAAAATTTTATTGCAGATTTTACATAAATACGGACCCGATAAGCTGGAGATTTAACATTGTCATTCCGCTAAAGCACATAATTTTTACAGAACCGTTCATAGCAGACGGAGAGTGCTTGTGTGCTTTTTGGGCTGATAAGTCCAGAAATGATTTTATCCAAAACGGACAGAAAATCCTGTCCATGTGTACCTTGAAAATTGAATATGCAAATACATACGGGACGTGTGGGATATGCGGAGCCGCTATGCGGACACGCCAAGAGCTGCCTGCTTTCATTTTTGTGTGGAAGTGTATACGAAGGAATACTGAAATCTGGTATTGAAGTTAAGGTAGTGAGCGATGAATGTCTGGCAAAAAGTGTAGCAGGTACATGGGGCAATGAGGCATATCTTTGATAATGATACTTCCGATTATTCGGTCAATATAGAATGACGGTGCGATACCGATGTGGACAGTGTAATGAGCTGTCACCCGTATGTGTTTTTTAATATCTTCCAATAAAAGCATATCCTAATTATTGGCTGTGTTTTTATTGGCAGATATGCCAAAACCATAGCAAGAGAAAAGGAACAATCTTTAGGAAAGAGGTGGAGAATGGAGGCAAAAATAAAGAAGAAAGAGTTTATAAGATATGACGAGGGGGCGGAACGGTATTCGATGAGTAAGCATAGTTTTATGAAACTTGCGCAGGAAGCTCATGCCGTGTATAAAATCAACAGAATTACTCTTGTAAGCGTTCCAATCTTTGAGGAGTATTTGGAATCTTTTCGGGTGTAGACAAGTAAGCAGGATGAAGTCAATTTTTTTTGTGCGCCAAAAAGTATTGACTTTATGGCGCACAAGTAGTATTGTAATGATAGGATTGTGAAGGGAGGCTGACAGCGGATGGCAAAAATGGGCAGACCAAGATTGGAAAATCCGAGAAGTGAGCGTATTTTTATCCGCCTCACGAAAGATGAGCATACAGATGTAAGAGAGTATGCTGCCAACCATAATCTTACCATAACACAGATATTCGTTCAGGGCTTCAAAAAGCTGCGTGAGCAGGAGAATGAGGAACAGAACGGGTAAATGGCATTGTGGCTTCTTCCTGCGGTAAAGGAAGGTGGTGCATTATGTCAAAATCACGAAAAGATTCAAAAGGCAGAATACTTAGGAAAGGGGAGGGACAGAGAAAAGACAAACGTTATATCTATCAGTACACAGACCCGAATGGGAAAAGGCACGTTTTATATGCAAACGATCTGCCCGAACTGAGGGCGAAGGAAGATGAGCTGGAGCGTGAACGGCTGGAGGGAATAAAGGGATATGCCAGAGGAAAAATGACACTCAATCAGCTTGTGGAGAAATATTTAGCAACGAAATATGACTTGAAAATAAGCACCAGATTGAGATACGAGCGTACATATGAGGCATACGCAATGGATAATATCGGGAAAAGACTGATTAACGATATTAAATATTCCGATATACGGTTCTTTTATTATACGCTGCTGCGTGAGAGAAATATCAAGATAGGAACTGTTGATTCTATTCATTCCGTCCTGCACCCTGCATTTCAAATGGCGGTCAGGGATGATTTGATACGCAATAACCCGACAGACGGGGTAATGGCAGAGGTTAGGAAAAAACATGGAAATGATGCCGTAGTAAGACACCCATTGACTATTGAACAGCAGCGCGCATTCCTAAGTTTTACAGAAAAGAGTTATACATGGAAAAGATGGATGCCCTTATTTACGTTCCTTTTTGGAACCGGATGCCGGATCGGAGAAGCACTCGGACTGCGTTGGGAGGATTTGGACTTTGAGAATAAGACCATTACTATAATCCATTCACTGGGGTATGTGCAGCATAATGGAAGCCGTGAAGTGTTCCTTTCATCACCCAAAACGGAGGCTGGCAAGCGTATCCTACCAATGGTAGATGCTGTGGAAAAAATGCTTAAGAACGAGCGCCTGAAACAGCAGCAGAATAATATTACTTCATGCACGATTGACGGTTTTAGCGGGTTCGTCTTTGTTGATAAAAATGGAAAGATTTCCTGTTATCAGGATATTAACAAAGCAATCAAGAGAATTTCAAAGGCTTATAACGCTTATGAAACTGTCCGTGCAGAACAGGAGGAAAGAGTTGCTGTGTTACTTCCGTATTTTACCTGTCATTATATCAGGCACACGTTCTGTACAAGGCTCTGTGAGCATGAAACGAATCTGAAATTAATTCAAAGTATCATGGGGCATACCAGCATTAAGACAACGATGGATATTTACGCAGAAACGACGGAAAAAAAGAAACAGGAAACATTTGAAACTTTACAAAACAATAACGTGTTTTTTTAGGAAAAAGTCCGTGAGTGGATTCGTTCCTGACACATACCTTGAGTACATCAAATTTACATCAAACTAATGCTGCTTGGTGGACTAATGTGGACTGAGCAGCGATTGAAAAAGTATCGAGAAAAGGCGGAAATAAGCCGATTTAAGCCATTTGAACATGAAATTAGATGGCGTGGCTACAAAATGGCAACAGAAAATCAGCAAGCCATAATAAATGATGTAATTGAAGTAAAAAAGGGCGTGTATTTGCACAAAACTTAAACAAATACAGTTAAGAGCAACAAAGAACACGCCGAGTACGAATCTCATCCGTGTCATGCAATGCGACACCGCAGCAATATTTTCTTTGCCGCCCACCAGCCGCAGCAGCTCTTTTGCATCTTCCGCATACTTACCCATGTTTTCCCTCCTTTTATTCTTGTTTAAACAAGTTGTTATTTATTTTATAGCATACTTGTTTAAACATGTCAAGCGCAATTTTAAAATTTGTTTAAACAAGTATGTATTGCACTTGACTTTTTCATATTCTGTTCTATAATAAATATAGATGTTTAAACAAGCAGGAGAGATTACAGATGCCAAAATCAAAATATGATAAAATCTACCACAGCCTAAAAACAAAAATAGAGACCGGAGAATATGCATTTCAGGAACTGCTGCCATCGGAAAACCAACTGATCCTTACCTACGACTGTTCCCGCAATACGATAAGGCGCGCCGTCAGCGCCCTTGTCACAGACGGCTACGTACAGACAATGCAAGGCAAAGGAATCCGCAATATCTTCCAGCCAGCTTTGCAAACCTCCTTTACAATGGGCGGCATTGAATCTTTTAAAGAATCCGCCATGCGCAACAACCAGGTTCCCCGCACAGAAGTGCTATGTTTTACCGAAATAAACGCAGACCCAAAAATAGCCTCCCGCACAGGCTTTGCTATCGGCACGGATCTGTACTATATACAGCGGCTGCACTATCTGAATGAAAAAGCACTGATCTTAAACCACAACTATTTTTTAAAAGATATCGCAGCGAATCTAACCCCAGAAATTGCCCAAAACTCTATTTACGAATACCTAGAACAAACCCTGCATGTATCGATTGTAACAAGCAAGCGTGTAATGACCGTTGAAAAAATGACCGAGATCGACGAAAAATACCTGCATTTAGGCAACTATAACTGCCTTGCTGTCGTCAGCAGCCAGACCTATAACAGCGACGGCATTATGTTTGAATATACCCAGTCCAGACACCGCCCAGATTATTTTCGTTTTCAGGATAATGCGGTCAGAAAGACAATCAGATAATAAAAGTGAACGGAGGAATTCCCGCTTCCACATCTTAGAAGACACCCGCCATTTCATCTACACCGACAAAATGGAATTCCACGTCATCGAGCTTCCAAAGCTTCCGAAAGTCTTGCGAGATGACTCTGGTAGCCTAGAATTATGGGCAAAATTTATCAACGCTGAAAAACAGGAGGAATTTGCCATGATCGCTGAAAAAGACCCTTATATCCAAAGCGCCTATGACCAGTTACAGGAAATCAGCCAGAATAAGCAAAAGCGGTTGGAATATGAAGCCCGTCAAAAAGCCATCCTGGATCATAACCAGTCTATGCTTGAAGCAGAACAGCGTGGCAGGGAAGAGGGCAGGGAACTCGAAGCTGTTTCTATTGCATTAAAGATGATTTCGCTTGATATAGATGATGCAACAATAATAGCTGTAACAAGCCTTTCCCCTGAAAAAGTCAAATCTCTGCGCGAAGACCTAGAGCGTGTTTGAAAAATGCTTTCTGTGAGATGTGCTTCACAGTTTGTGGTGAATTTATCCCAAATTTAGGAGTCATAGCGGGCTATGTTGACTAAATTTGGGATAAATTCTCCGCAAAATGGGGAGTGCAGATCACGGGAATGATTTTTCAAATACGCTCTAGTACTACAGCGAACAAACTATATCGGGCTCGTTTGGCAGCACTTGCGAAGAACAGCCGGGAGAGAGCATGGGTACACTCTGGCGGTGGCTTTGGAAGAATGTTTAGAATTGCTTGGTATTCTGCAAAACAACTAGGGGCGCAGCCAAGCGGCACCTTTAGCTGCCAGCAGGCAGCGAACTAGGTGCCGCGACCGGACACAGCCAGGGCGTAGCAGCAGGATACCTAGCAATTCTTAACATTCTGGAACGGACGCCGCCAGAGTG
>CAJTCR010000018.1:5400-92370 GCA_910574915.1 Eubacteriaceae bacterium | reverse complement strand
CTTGGTACTTGGGATATTGTGGCTGATTTTATTTTTCCTGTAAATTTCCTGTGCAGTTTTGCTTTTACTGTCTTTAATTTTGGAAGTTTTATTTTCCCATGCTCAAAATCTGCTGCTATATTTCGATTTGTAAAATTTGTCGTATAGGATTTATAGTTATCATGTTTGCTTTTGAACTTTGGATATCCTGCATGTCCTTTAAAAAATTTCTGGTATGCCGCATCCATATTGTAAATGGCATTTGTCAGAGCAAATTTGTCCGCTTCTTTCAGCCATTCATGCTTTTTCTTTAATTCCCTGTTGCAGTAATTATTACAGCCTGTTTTAGTAACGGATTCTTTACTATTCCCGTATTTTTCTTTTCTGTATGCAAGTGTCTGGTTATAAACAAAACGGCAGCAGCCAAATGTTTTTGCAATCTGTATTTTTTGCTCCTTATTTGGATATATCCTATACTTATATGCTTTTAACATTTTCTGCCACCGCCTTCCTATCCTTGGTTTTCTATATATTTACGCAGCATTTCTCCTGAAACATCCCCCACACTACATGCAAAATATCCGCCTGTCCAGAAAGTGCGTCCCTTCCAAAAGTGTTTGCGTCTGTTTTTTGCTTTCCATGTTCCCATGTCATAAGTATATCATAAACCGTTACTTTTGGCTACCTTGACCCACCGTCTAAAGCCAGTGGGATTGCGGTAGCCTTATTTCAAATAATTTGTAATAGACCACGGATTGTAAATACTGTCACTTCTGCCAAATTGAAATCCATCGTACCAGCGTTTCACATCCGAAAGCTGCTCCTGCATGGAAAACTCCTCCAATGCCGCAGCTACTTCTTCCTCCGTAAATCCAAAGCACGTCTCATACATTCTGGAGGTTGTGGTTACAACCGTAAGATGATTTAAGTCTGAAAATACCGATTCCTTGCTCACCCTCGTAATGCCTGTCATAATACCGCGTTCCAGATATAAATTAGACTTAAATGCAGCATTTAACATATTCATCATCAGGGTTTTCCCGAATCTTCGCGGTCTGGTAAGCAATGTCACTGTATCCTCATTTTCCCACCATTCTTTTATAAACGACGTTTTATCAACATAAAAGCAATTCTTTTCCAGAATTTTTCCAAAGTCCTGCTCTCCGATTGCTACTTTTCTAGGCATTTAAGCACCTCCTGCTTATAGTTCAAAACAATATCCCTTTATTTTTGTTTGTTAACTATTATCAGCGAACACTACACCAGCCCCATATCAAACTGCGCCATATACAACTGATAATAAGCCCCTTTCTTCTCCATCAGCTCCTTCGCGCTGCCCTGCTCCAAAATACCGCCCTTGTCAATTACAAAAATCCGGTCTGCATTCTGGATCGTGGACAGCCTGTGGGCGATTACAAAGCTGGTGCGCCCTTTTAGCAGCGCTTCGATTCCTTCCTGCACGAGCAGCTCTGTATGGGTGTCGATGCTTGAAGTCGCCTCGTCCAGGATCAGGATCTTTGGCATTGAAACCATCGTGCGCGCAAAAGCGATAAGCTGTCTTTGGCCGATCGAGAGCCCGGCGCCCTGCTCTTTCAGCTCGGTATCGTAGCCATGTTCCATTTTGACAATAAATTCATGCGCATGGACAGCCTTCGCCGCCGCGATCATTTCTTCTTCTGTGGCATCCAGCTTTCCGTATAAAATATTGTCGCGGATCGTCCCGTGAAAAATAAAATTATCCTGCGTCATTACGCCCATCTGCCTGCGGAAGCTCTCAATCGACACTTTTTTCAGGTCGTATCCATCTACCGAAATCACGCCTTCTTCGATATCATAAAAACGGCTGATTAAGTTTACGATCGTCGTCTTTCCAGCTCCGGTCGGCCCTACAAGGGCGATCGTCTCGCCCGGGCGCACCTGAAAGCTGACGTCAGACAGCACCTTAGTCTCCGCAGGCGTGCCTTTGTCATAGGTAAAGCTGACATTCGAAAACTCTACGCTGCCTTTGATCGGCGGCAGCTCTGTAACATGCGCGCCGTCCGTAATATCCGGCTCGGTATCCAAAATATCAAAAATCCGTTCTGCGGCTGTCAGGTTTGTGACCAGGCTGTTATAAAAATTGCTCAGATTTAAAATCGGGTTCCAGAACATATTGATATAGGTGCCAAACGCAACCAAAAGCCCGACCGACGCCTGCCCGATCCCGATCACCGAAATGGCGACAAGGTAGAGCATCATTGCCCCAAAGCCCCAGCAAAAGTCAACGACCGGCCCAAACAAGTCGGCATACCTGCACGCATCCTGAAACGAATCGCGGTGCTCGTCCGTAAGCGTTCCAAAAATCTCGTTTGTCTCATCCTGCGCGCGAAAGCTCTGTACGACACGCATCCCCGCTATATCCTCATGGACATAGGCATTTAAGTTGGACGCTTTTTTGCGAAACACCCGCCATCTCTTGTGCGACGCCTTCTGTACCATCCAGACCCCCGCCGCCATCAGCGGAATCGTACTAAGCGACGCTGCCGCCAGCCGCCAGTCTTTGACCGCCATAATTACGACTACGCCCGCAACCGTAACAAACTCCGGGATCAGCGTCGTTACCGAATTGACAAACACGTCTTTTAGCGAATTGACGTCACCGATAATGCGCGCTAAAATCTTGCCTGTCGGCCGGCTGTCAAAAAAGGAAAACGACAGCGTCTGAATATGCTCGTACAGATCCTGGCGGATTTCCAGCAGGATTTTGTTGGATACGACAGACATCACATACATCCGCAGCTTTACAAGCACGACATAGACAAGGTTGAGCGCCAGCGCAAAAAAGCCCAGCCTGACCAGCCCGTCAAAATCCCGCATTGCTATATAATGGTCAAGCGCTTCTTCGATAATCAGCGGGTTGATAAGCGAAATGCCGATCGCCCCTGCCATAAATACCATTACACAAAGGACTGCCCCTTTATACGCGCCAAGATACCGCAGCAGGCGCCGCAGGATCTTTTTTCTGCTCGTATTGTCCATCTGCTCATCATCCCGATATGAATTTACAGCCATAATAATCTCCTTTCTACGCTCCGTTTTTTTCAGGAAGCTGCCCATACTGCGCCTGGAACGTCTGATAGTACAAGCCCTTCTTTTCCATCAGCTCGCGGTGCGTCCCACGCTCCGCAATACAGCCGTTTTCCAGGTAAAGAATCTCATCCGCATGGCAGACCGCAGAAATCCGGTGCGCAATAATGATTTTCGTCGTATTGCCAAGCTGATCGAGCATCTTTTGAATCTCATGCTCCGTTTCCATATCAAGCGCGGAAGTCGAGTCATCCATCACAAGAACCGGGCTTTTTTTCGACAGTGCCCTTGCAATGCTGATACGCTGCTTCTGCCCGCCGGACAGCCCGACGCCGCGCTCTCCGATTACCGTCTGGTACTGCTCCTCCATTTTTTCGATAAAGCCGCTCGCCTGCGCGTCCCGTGCCGCCTTTCGCACGTCTTTCATCGCAAGCTGCCTGCGTTTTCCCATCTTAATATTTTCCTCAATCGTATCGGAAAACAAAAATACATCCTGCAATACTACATTGATGCTGCCGCGAAGCTGCCGCAGTGTCAGCGTGCGCACATCGGTGCCGTCAAGCCGCACCGTACCCTGATCCGCATCATAAAACCGCTGCAACAGATAGATCAGGGAAGACTTGCCCGAACCGGTCGCCCCCATAATTCCAAGCGTATGCCCCGCCGGAATATGAAAATCAATATCTGTTAAAATCTGCTTCCCATCCATCCCAAACGAAACATGCGCAAACGAAACCTCTCCTTTGACCTGCTCCAATACATGCGCATCCGTGCCGTCTGTAATCTCCGCTTTCTCGTCAAATATGTTTTGCAGCTTTTTATAAGACGCCACTGCCGCAGACAGGTCATTGGTCAGCCATCCCATCATTTCCATCGGCCAGGTACAGTTGCGGCTGTATTCGATAAACGCCACAAGCGCCCCCAGCGTCAGCTCCCCGCGCATAACCAGGCTGCCGCCAAGCACAGCTATGCACACAGGCAGCGCTTTCCCAATCAACTGAAAATACGGATAATAGCGTACCATAATCTTCGACTGTGTAATATTCAGCTCATAATATCTCTCATTGTGCGACAAAAACTTTTGAATCTCAAATTTTTCCCTCGCAAATGCCTTTACGGTACGCACGCCAGCCAGATTTTCTTCCGCTACAGTCGTAAGCTCGGCGTTTTCTTCACTGATCTGCTCATATACCGTATCCAGCCTGCGTTCCAGCAAAATGGCAGCCGCCCCGCATACAAGCATCGCCAAAAGCGGGACAAACGCCAGCCGGACGCTTAAGCGGAACATGCACACCAATACAAACGTCACATGGACGGCTACCTCAATCGTCAGCATACCGACAAAGCCAAGCGCGTTCCAGATCTTGTCCACATCGTCCTTCACCCGCGCCATCAGCTCACCAGTATTGGTTTTGTCAAAAAACGAAATCGACAGCGTCTGGATATGCCCAAACAAATCTTTGCGAAGCTGCGAACCTATTTTTGACGCCAGCACATCGAACAAATATTCTTTTATATACCCGCACACACTGCGCCCGATACCGACGACTACGATACCGACCAGCAGCCTTGTAAGCAGATCCTGCCGTCCGTCCATAATCACGTCGTCGACAATGCTTTTTGTAATGACCGGATAGCGCATGTCCAGCATAATCGCACTGACCATGCACGCTACTGCAAGCAGATACAAATACCAGTTTTTTCCAATGTAAACACGTATTCTTCTCATTGTTCATCCTCCTTTTCTAAGATCGCACTTTTGTATTGTTCTCTAGTGCAACGAGCAAGTTTAAATTGCTTTGGGGATTTTTTACAGGAAGGGACGCTGGGAGAGAGGATTGGCATCCCCTGGCTGCGTCCGTTCCAGAATGGTAAGAAGCCGCAGCCAGGGGATGCCAATCCTCTCTCCCGGCTGCTCTTCGCAAGTGTTGCCAAAGCAAGTTTGATATGGGTTGGTTTGCTGTAGTACTAAAGCTTGACTAAGAATCTTAAAAAACAATGCAAAAAATCATGCACCCTGCCTTAAAAGCATCTGCATGATTTCCTCCTTAAATACGATACGCTATATCTGCCGCATTTCTGATCGTTCAATGTATCAGAATCCGGTTTCGTTCGAAAATAAAAAACATGACATACTGTCATGCTTTTCACTATGCGGGATCTGTCTGATTTTAATTAAGCTAAATAAGCTTAAAAATCTCAAACAAAGATTTTCTGCAATAACTGCAAAATACCCGCAAAATATAGGAAAACATATGTAAGCACTTTGTAAGGCAAATGCGCCGGCAAAACACTGCCGGCAAAAGAACCACGAAAAAGCCCTGCATCCAATGCAGAAGACCAAGGCTCTATGATCCTTCTGCAACTATTTAGTTTGCACCATTCTCCATTACTGTACTTCGTAACATATGTGTGATCTCCATTTTCTTAAATCTTTTTCTGTAATGAGGCTATCATATACCATCTCTAACGCTCTGTCAATACAATCTGCACTTTTTGGTAAAATTGTATAGAAAAGTAAAAAACATATCAAAATCTTTGTGGTTGACATTTCCAAACTTTTGCCTTATTATGTAGCTTGCTACATATCCAGTACTACAGCGTGACTGAAAAATGCTCTACATCAACCAAGAGAGGGGATTAGCACTCCTCCGGCTGTTTATATCACCAGAGATTCGTATGGAGCTCATAGTAAATGCAAAACACATGGTTGAATAATGTCATATGTAAATGACAACCATATCGGCTTATTTTAGTAGCACTTACAAAGAACAGCCAGGAGAGGGGATGGGCACGCCCTGGCTGCGGCTTTGGAAGAATGGTAAGAAGCCAGGGCGTGCCCATCCCCTTTCCTGGCGTCCCTTCCTTGAGCATGTTTAAAAAAAGCCACACACAATCAAACTACATTCAAGCACCACCAGCGAGGACACCCCTATGGACAAAATCAAATACTATTTAAAAAAAATCCACAACCAGCTTGAATCCAGCTTTACCCACAAATTGCGCAGCTACGGGCTGACCTGTACCCAGTTTGATATGCTGGCATACCTGTCAAAAGAGCCGGATCATGCCCATACGCTGACCGATATTTCCGCGCACTTTGGCGTCAAACATACGAGCGCGATCCATGTGCTGAAAATACTGGAAAAAAATGGATTTATTTATAAAGCACCCTCTGGTGACGGCCGTTCCAAAACGATCCATATAACCGGGCGCGCGCGGCAGGTACTGGCAGAACTAAATGAAAGCCGCCCGCTGTTGGACGCGATCCTATTTGCCGGATTGTCAAAGTCAGACCTGCACAGCCTGGAACGGATGCTTGCACAAGTCTACGCCAACCTGGAATCCGAAACATTCCAGAACTTTTAAATACATTTAATACGAAAGGAGATTTTTATATGAAGGACAAAACAACAGAAATATTCCGGGACGCCCCCGTGCCAAAAGCGGTCATCAGCAATGTTATTCCATCGATTATCAGTATGATTATGGTACTGGTCTACAACCTGGCTGACACATTTTTTATCGGCCAGACAAAAGATGCCTATATGGTCGCCGCTGTTTCCGTAGCGACTCCGGCGTTTTTACTGTTTATGGCTGTCGGTATGCTCTTTGGCATCGGCGGCACCTCGCTGATCTCAAGGACACTTGGGGAAGGCAAGATGGACAGGGCAAAAAACGCTTCTTCGTTCTGTTTTTGGACAGGGCTTTGCATCGGCTTGATCGCTATGGTAGTCATCTTTATCTTTGCTTCGCCAGTCAGCATGGCAATCGGGGCAAGCCAAGAAACGGTCGGCTATGCTTCACAGTACCTGCGCATCGTATCTACCGCAATTCCGTTTCTGATTATCAGCAACAGCTTTAGCAACATTATCCGTGCAGAAGGAAACGCGCAGGTCGCCATGATGGGAATGATCGTCGGCAACCTGATTAATATTATCCTTGACCCTGTAATGATCCTTGGGTTTGGCTGGGATGTCGCGGGCGCTGCGATCGCAACCGTACTTGGCAATGTATTTGCGGCTGGATTTTATATCTGGCACCTGCTTTCCAAAAAAGCAACGCTGTCTATCCATCCGAAATATTACCTTGCGGGAAACGGCATTGCCGCAGGCGTCTTTGCCATCGGCATTCCTGCATCGCTCAACAGCATCCTGATGAGCCTGTCCAATATTATTGTCAACAACATTATGTCTGACTATGGGGATATGGCAGTCGCCGGGCTTGGCGTCGCCATGAAAGTAAATATGATCGTCGTTATGCTCCTGATCGGGCTTGGTACTGGTATCCAGCCGATCCTTGGATACTGCTTCGGCGCTGGCAGCAAAGACCGCTATCTTGCCGTGATGAAATTTTCGATGATTCTTGCTTTTGCAATCAGCGCTGTTATGACCGTTGTCTGCTACTGCGGCGCCGACCCACTCGTACATGCGTTTTTGGAAGACGCAGACGCATTTACATACGGCATGTCTTTTGCCCGTATTTATATTTATTCCGGCCCGGTAATCGGCATAATGTTTGTATTTATCAACGCCATACAGTCCACAGGGGCGGCACTGCCGGCACTGATTCTCTCGATCAGCCGCCAGGGGCTTATTTACCTCCCGGTACTGTTTTTGCTGCGCCGCGTCTTTGACTCTGCCACAATGCTTGCAGCGGCACAGCCGATCACGGACTACCTGACGACTGCACTGTCAGTGGTACTTCTGTTTACATACAAAAAATATTTTCCGAATCAAAACCAAATAAAGAAAACCAAATAAAATAAAACCGGCAGGCTGTGACTGCAAGCCTGTCGGTCTATTTTATCCGCTATTCGCTTGTTTGCGCATACCGTTCTGCAAGGCGCAGTACGGAAACAATCGGCATTATCAATACGCCGCAGAAAAAATTACTGACTCCATGCAGAAAATCCCACGGCAGCCCTGCCACAATCCATGCAGCCATACCTTCCAGGCTCAGCCCGAACAAAACCGCCTGTACCGGAGCATACAGCGTCCCGAATAAAAATCCGTGCACCGCGCACACCGCCATATATACAATCGGCTGGATCAGGCGCGGCATTTTTTTTGGAAGCAGCATCACAAAGCCCCAAAGTACCGTCCACAGATATAAATAAGGCACCCACCATGCCGAAAATCCTGAAAACATCCCGTTTAACAGCACATAAATGTAGATCGGGTACAACGCTTTTTTCCGGTATACGATCGTAAACGCAATCGTAAACACTCCAAGCAGATGGATATTCGGAGCAAATTCCAATATGACCTTGGACGCATACATAACCGCTCCAAGCATCGCAAATACGGTCAGCTCCCTTGTCGTCAGCTTCATGCCTTTTCGATCTTAAAGGAATAGCTGTCTCCCTCAGTAATGTCAGTCGCATCTACGCCAGTCTGCGCATATTCATCATTGATATAAAAAGACCAGTATTTACCATCGGTATCATAGTCCGCTGTAATGCCGTTTACTGTCTTTACATAAAGCCCGTATTCACCCTCGTCACCGTCAATCAGTCCAAGCTCCGCCAAAGCTGCTCCGACTGTTTCCTGGTCTGTGTGAATTTCAAACTGTGTCTGTGCACCCGCTTCATCCACAACCGTAAATGTAAATACCTTGCTGCCTTCCCCAAGCACGCTGCTGTCCGCATCCGTACCTGTATCCGCTCCAGTTGTTTCATCGCCTGCCGCGTCCGCTCCGGCTGGTTCATCCCCCGCCGTATCTGTTCCTGCTATTTCGCCATCTCCGTCAGATGCCTCTGTCGGCACATTCGCCTGTGATCCGCTACTGCCATTACAGCCAGTTGTAAACAGTGCCATAGCCACAATCAGCACGATACAAAGGATGCATGACAAAATTTGTTTGCTGCATTTTTTTTGCATAATGTAACTCTCCTTTGTTTTTATTTCCTCTGCCTGCCGGCGCCCGCGGCTTTGCAGTCAGGACTGGATTACCTGGATATTCCGGCTTCGCACCTTCTACAGATCCGCCTTCTCAGATCTCTCCAATGGCTTTTCTTCCAGACCGTGGCACTGGCTGCAACAGCCGTTGTCTGGTCAGACCCGCAGTGTTTTGCGTGCGTTACGGCGACGGGCTCGCACAGGAATCACACCTGTTTCCCCAAATGATCCGGTATTTATCATAGCGTTTTGTGGCTGTTTCGTCAACAAAAATTTTAGTTTATACTTCTACTCCAAAATGTTCAAACAAGATCCGCTCTGCCTCAGCGCTCCACAGTCCCCGGTTCTTTTTGCAGGCTTCGTCGAGCTTTGCAAACAGCGGGTCTGTTTTTCCTTTTTGTGCAAAATCCTCAATGGCTGTCAGCGGCATATCAAACTGTGTATAGGTCAGCTTCTTGCCGCCTGGAATATTTGGCAGGTTCAGCGTTGCGTCCGCGATGCTGTCAATACCGCCGACATGTGTTACCATAACGGCTGGCTCGATCTTTCCTTTTGCTGCCAGGTCGTTTGCTTCGATCAGGTCGTCGTTATTGCCGCCTGTTGTTCCTACGATATGCTGGCTTGTATAATGTACATCATATAAGTTGATCTCCGCCTTGAACTGATTGTCCGTCGGCCCCGCGAAGAAGTTCATGCAGCCGTCAAACGCAAGGAGCTGATCGCCCAGTTCCGCAACCGCGCGGTTTGGAATATATACAAATACATCATCGTAGCCTTTGCCTCCGGTAATGTCTTTCAGCTCTTTGACCGGATCCGCCATTTTCGCCGTATTTACATATAAAAGCTCTACGCCGTTTTTCTCTGCATAAGACTCTGGTATCACTTCTCTTGCACGTGCAAGCTTTGCGTCGTCGATATCCGTTACTACGATGCGTTTCGGCTTGTTTTCAAACTGGATGCCGTAGCTGACCGCGCCAAGCCCCATCGGCCCGCAGCCGCCAAGGATAATAATATCGCCGCCTTCCTTTGTGCCGCCCGCAAGGTCATGGTTTCGCTTATTTGTATGATAGTTGCCATGATAGCCGCCGATAATGCAGCTCATAGGCTCGCCTAACGACGCCTCAAAAAAGCTCTCGCCCTCATACGGCATCAGGCATCCCAGCTCCATCACTTCATGCGGGAAAATGCAGTACGTGCAGGCGCCGCCGAAAAATTCATAGGAATATCCCGGAGAAGCCAGGCTCCCTTTGTAGTTCAGCGCAGGCTGCTGTGCAAACTTCATGCCTGGATGAAACTGATCCTTCCACTTTTCACCAACTTCTACGATCACTCCCGCAAATTCATGCCCGATAATAATCGGATTGGTATCGATATTCTGCGGCGCGCGTTTATGTTTCTTCCCCTGCTCTACCAGCTTATACGTAGACATGCAGATGCTGTCGCTCATTACCTTTACGAGGATTTCATCGTCCTTGATCGCAGGAAGCTCGAACTCCTCCAGCCTTAAATCTCTTGTTCCATACATTCTGACTGCTTTCGTTTTCATCGTTTTCTTCTCCTTATTTTCTCAAATTTTTTCAATCACAACCTGCTTCATCAGTTCATCCACCAGCTCTCTTGCCGGCGGTTTTGTTCCAATCGTTGTCACTGCGCCTGCCGAGGTAGCAATGCACAGCCGTACCGTCTGCTCGTGATCCAGCTTTTGATCCCATGCATAGGCAAGCGCCGCAACCATTGCATCGCCCGCGCCGACCGTGGAATGTGCCTTTACGGACAGTGCCGGGCATTTTACCTCATAGCCGTCACGCACAAGCATCGCGCCGCTTTTCCCCATAGATACCGCAACGGTGCCAATT
Organism: Eubacteriaceae bacterium; assembly: GCA_910574915.1. Classification (GTDB taxonomy): domain Bacteria; phylum Bacillota; class Clostridia; order Lachnospirales; family Lachnospiraceae; genus Eubacterium_J. The sequence goes on along the minus strand of CAJTCR010000018.1, from coordinate 81,569 downwards.
CCTTTGCTTTTCAGCGCTCTTGCTGTCGTAAGCAGCTCTTCCACCGACGCCCGGTAGTCATACCCGGCATACTCTTCCAGCTCCACACGGTTTGGCTTAATAATATCAGGCGCCGCATCCAGCGACCTGCGGAACAGCTCGCCGTCGGCATCCAGCAGTGCCTTTGCTCCGCGGGCGTGCACACGCGCAATCATCTTTCCGTAAATATCTTTTTCTACCCCGTTTGGAATGCTCCCGGCAAAGATAAACAGCGTATGCTCATCCGCATAGCCTTCCAGCTTTTTGATGAGCTGCTCAACCTGCTCTTCTAAAATCTGAGGCCCTGGCTCATTCAGCTCGGTCACTTCCCCGCTTTTTTCAAATACCTTTGTATTCGTGCGTGTCTCTCCGTCCACCCAGATAAAATCGTTCTGGATGCCTTTTTCATTTAAAACCGCTTCGATTGTGCGTCCCGCGTTGCCGCCCAAAAATCCTGCGGCAATACTCGTTCCGCCCAGCTCGCGGATCGTCTTGGATACATTAATCCCTTTTCCGCCCGCATCGTATTCTACTTTTTGGATACGGTTCAGCCCGCCCCGTTCCAGAGCGTCAATATCAACCGTCTTGTCAATCGCCGGATTCATCGTAACTGTTACTATCATGCCGGTTACTCCTTTCCTGTCAAAATCTGGTATACCGTGTCCACATCTCCCGTCGCCAGCCTGTCTGCCGCCGTCTCATCCAGCATCTTTTCCGCTATCGTGGAAAGGATGTCAAGATGCTCGTCACCAACGCCCGCAATGCCGATTACGACATGTACTTCGTTGCCGTCCCAGTCAACGCCCTGTGGAAACGTCATTACTGCGATGCCGGACGCCTTGACTTCCTTTTTCGCTTCTTCCACGCCGTGCGGAAGCGCCAGCCCGCTTCCCATAAACGTAGAAAATGTCTTTTCCCTTTCTACCATTGCGTCTACATACGGCTGGTCTACATAGCCGCTGTCCGCCAGCATCTGCCCAACGGAACGGATCACCTGCTCTTTGTCTGCCGATGCGCAGTTTACACGGATATTTTCACGGTAAAGCAGCTCTTTTTTTTCTGTCTTTTCTTCTTTTTTCTTTTTAAAAAACATCTTGCTCCTCCTTTTTCCCATTCACAAACAATTCCTGTTTCTTTCTGTCTTTATTATAAGCCCGGCACAGCTTCTATTTCAAAGAAAAGAAACCCGGATTTGGCACAATCAGATAGTGCCATTCTTTTAAGAAAATCCCCCGATATACCTGTTAAAATATTTTTTTAAATTTCTGGACAGCGCGTTTTTGATCTCTTCCTGCTCTCCCTTTTGCACGATATCTAAAAACTCATATTCTTCAATCAGCATACTGCTGATATATCCCATAATGTCCCCATTGATTTTTGCATTGTCGTCTACTGGAGCCAGCATAATAAATACGATGCGGATGCCTTTAAAATACGGATCGGAAAACGGCTCCAGGTTTTTCGTCATACAGATCGAAAATGCCGGCCTTGTCACCCCTTTTGTACGGGCATGAAACAGTGCAAAGCCAAATTCTGCAAATACCTGGCTGGCAATCTGCTCCCGCCGCAGCAGGTCATCGCGGATCATCTCCTGGCAGTCCGAATAAGGCGACATTTTCTCTCCGATCGCAATCAAAAGCTCCCCAAAGCTGATCCGGTTGTCGACCCTGAAAAAATCCATATATTTAATCACCGTATTGATCTGGGAAGCGACTAGGTTGATTTCCTCCAACTGCATAGAAAACTCGTCTGCTTCCTTTTGCTTTTTCGGAAGGCGTTCGTACTTGCTGACCATATGCCGGATATTTTCGATATCCTCGTCACTTAACAGCGGATTGACAAATACCACAGGGATATCCGTCTGTTCCAGCGGGATACTCGAAATCAGAAAGTCCGTTTTGCTCATTGTATACGGCGTCAAATCGTGCTTGCCGTATGCCGCAAGCTTGATCCTGCCGTGAAACATCTTTTCCAGCTTGGAAGACATCAGACGCGAAATGCCGATCCCGCTGGAACAGACAACGCCTGCATGTACTTTGCGTATTTTTTCTTTTCTGCCTTCTAACCGTACCATCGCCGCTCCAAAATGAACGGTCAAAAAGCCGATTTCCTGCTCCGGCACTTCCTTTCCCGTAAATTCCTTTAGTACTTGCGCTACCTTTTCACACCTCTTATAAATATCAGGATAGCTGACCTTGATATCCTCAAGCACCGGATTCTGGATCTGCATATCATACACAAGGCGGATCAGCGTCGGCTGTAAATGTGCCAGCAGCCCCTGGATAAAGCCGTCGTCCTGCTTCATCAAATATGCCTGGCGGTTATCATAGGCATCTATCATATCGTTGATAAGCTGCTGGAGCTGTTTGTTTTCAATTTTAAGCTGCTCGCCTTCGTTCCACTGGATCTTCTCATGCTTCGCACCCTTTAAATGCAGGCAGATATAAGAAATCTCCACGCCCGGAATCGCGATCTGAAATTCCCGTTCAAGCTCTTCGACAATCACTTTTGCAAGCGCATAGTCCTCATCCTCTGCTATCTCCTGCTGCCAGGTATCTGTATACTCGATCACTTCGTTTTTCTGAATCCGGTGAATCGCGATGGAAATATGGATAATCATGCCGACATAAGAGTTTTCCGTCAGGGTCAGCACCCGGTCATTCCCAAGCTTTGTAATGCAGCCCATCACACGCTTTACGATATCGTTATTTAAGATCCTGTCAAAGCTGTTCTTTTTGAGCACCTGGTATGCAGACAAATCGTACGCTTCTTCCCCGTACACTTCCCTCATCATCTTCGTATCGATATTTTCATCAATAAACCCGCGGATTGCCCTCCGGTAATTTTCTTCACTGCCCTGGATCGAAATACCGCAGCCGGGCTTGCGGCTGACGAACAGCCCGTAATGGGCAAGCCACCCCTCAACCGCTTCTAAGTCCGCGCTGACCGTCGCTTCACTGACATCAAACAAGCTGGAATAATAGTACAGCTTGCGCAGCTCTTTTTCTTTTAATATTTCCAAAATCAGGCGCTTTCTGCGCTCTTCGCGATTGCTGGCATCATAATCGTCCCCCGCGCTTAATACCGCAAGCAGCCGTTTCTTTTCCTCTTCGCTGCCTTCGACCCAGATGCCCACGCCTGTTTTGGAAACAAACGCAAGGCTATAATCTTTTAATGCTGTATTTACCGATTCCAGTTCCCGCTGCGCCGTCCGTTTGCTGACCCCGATCTGTTCTGCAAGATACTTTACGGAAACAGCAGCGGATTCCCGCAGCAAGACCTGTAAAATCTGTTTCATCCTGGATGTTATTTCCATAACCTTGCACCCCTTTTTTATAAATTCCGTTTCTTCAAATCTTCCACAAGCGTCTCATATTCCGGCGCCGCGAGGAAATTGGTAATCAGTACCAGCTCCGCGTTCGGATTGCTGTTCGCTGCGCGTTCTCTAAGCTCCTGGTGCGTAACAACAATCTGCACGTCTTTTGGAATCGACGAAACCGGCGTATGGATCACTTCAATACCGGAAATGCCCGCGGCTGTAATCTTCTTTTTCAATACGGTAGCGCCCATCGCACTGGAGCCCATGCCTGCGTCACACGCAAACGCAATCTTGCTGATCCTGCCGTCTGCTTTGCCTGCCTGAGACGGTGCCTGCGCAAGCCCTTTGGACTGGCGTTTCATAGCATCTTTCTTCGCCTGCGCTTCTTCGAGTGAAGTATCCTTGCCCATAAACTTTAACAGCGGCACAGAGATCAAAAACGATACTGCTGCCGAGAGCAGCACGCCTGCAAAAAGCCCCAGATAGCAGTGTCTTTCTGCCATCATTGTAATTGCGATAATACTGCCCGGAGATGCAGTCGATACAAGCCCTACATCAAACAGGCTAAAGCACAATACTCCTGTCATGCCGCCCGCAATCGCCGACAGCAGTAAAAATGGATTCATCAATATGTACGGAAAATAAATCTCGTGGATACCTCCGAAAAAGTGGATAATCACTGCGCCAGGAGCAGAGCTTTTCGCACTTCCCTTTCCCGCGATGCAGTAAGCCAGCAAAATGCCAAGCCCCGGCCCCGGATTTGCTTCCAGCAGAAAGAAAATCGATTTTCCTGCTTCCTGTACCTGCTGAATGCCCAGTGGAGAAAAAATACCCTGATTAATGGCATTGTTTAAAAACAATACTTTTGCCGGCTCGATTAAAATGCTGACAAGCGGCAGCAGGCTGTGCTCCACCAAAAATCCCACTCCTGCGCTCATCGCGTCAGTCAGTCCGTTTACAAGCGGCGTAATCCCGACCATCGACAGCAACGCCAATATCCCACCGATAATCCCGATCGAAAAGTTATTAATCAGCATCTCAAAACCAGCCGGAATATTGCCTTCCATAATTTGGTCAAATTTTTTAATGACAAGCGCCGATACAGGCCCTACAATCATCGCCCCTAAAAACATCGGATTTTCAGAAGCTACGATCACGCCCATCGCCGCGATCGCGCCTGTCAGCGCCCCTCTGTCGCCAGCCACGACTCTGCCCCCGGTATACGCAATTAGCAAAGGCAGCATTACCTGCGACATCGGGCCAACCAGACGCGCAAACGAGGCATTTGGAATCCACCCTTTCTCAATAAACAGCGCCGCAATCAGCCCCCAGGCAATAAATGCCCCGATATTCGGCATTACCATGCCGCTTAGAAATCTTCCAAATGTCTGTACTCTCTCTTTCATAATCACACCTCTTTCTCCTTTTTCCATTTGCTTTCCTGCTGCGTCTATTATACGTTGCAAAGATCGTATGTTTCAAGCAATAGAAAAAGAGATTTGGCACTAAGAGTTAATGCCAAATCTCTATTTTTTTATACATATTGACGGAAAATCAAGTGTTTTTACAGCTCATACGGCGTACTCTGATACACATAATAGTTCAGCCAATTCGAAATCAAAAGCTGCCCTGTCGAACGCCAGTTGACAATCGGCGCCTTTGACGGATCATCGTCCGGGAAATAGTTTTCTGGCATCAGCGGCTCCATCCCTTTGTCCAGGTCACGTTCATACTCCAGCTTTAACGTGTCGGAATCGTATTCTGGATGGCAGGTAATAAAAAACTGGCGGCTGTCTGTGCTCTTTGCAATCGCAACACCGGCGTCTTTGGATACTGCCATAATTTCCAGATCCGGTATTGCCTCGATCTGTGACGCGGCAATCTCCGTTGCTCTCGAATGCGGCGCATAAAAAATATCGTCAAACCCGCGAAACAGCGGTGAATTTTTCTTGACAACCTGGTGGGAGTAAATGCCCGAGAGCTTTGGCACCCGGTCACGCTTTTTGATCCCGTAATGGTAATACAGTCCCGCAAAAGATCCCCAGCAGGAGTGCAGCGTGCAGTGCACATGCGTCTTTGTCCACTCCATAATCTGCTTTAATTCCTCCCAATAATCCACGTCCTCAAATGCCACAAAGTCTAGCGGTGCCCCGGTAATAATCATCCCGTCATACTTTTTGTGCTTGATCTGGTCAAACACTTCATAAAACGTATTCAAATGCGTCTGGTCTACATGCGTAGATACGTGGCTCGCCATATGTAGAAATTCTACTTCCACCTGTAACGGTGAATTGGACAGCTTACGCAGAAACTGCGTCTCTGTGACAATCTTTGTCGGCATCAGATTCAGCATTAATACGTTCAGCGGTCGGATATCCTGGTGCATCGCACGGTACTCCGTCATTACAAATATATTTTCATTTTCCAAAATCTCGCGCGCCGGCAGCGCATCCTGAATCTTAATCGGCATAATGCTATTCTCCTATTCTGCTGCTTTTTCATATTTTTTTATCATACCATACATTCTGCCCAGACTCAATCTGAATTTGGATGGAAAAGACAAATTTTGCCGCTGGAAAAAATTGTATGGTACAAATTTCAAATTTTGATATTTTTTACTTGCAATCTATATGGATATCAGTTATAATATATTTATCGGCGTTAAGAAAACAATAAATATTTTGCAGGTATCGTATATCGGTAGTACACCAGCTTCCCAAGCTGGTAGGGTGGGTTCGACTCCCATTACCTGCTCTGACATGAAACTCAGTAAAATCCCGCAGTCCAACCACAAACTCCTGCGGGATTTTACATTGTCTTTTTTTCTTGGTACATCACCTTGTTTTTAAAAACACAAATTCCCTCTGTGCCGCCCCGTCATTTGGATAGCTTTCCAGATACACCTGCATTTCCTGCTTTGCAGCTTCAAAGTTTCCCATATGTTCCAAAGCGGCGATCTTGCCTGCCCAAAGCTCCCGTTTGTTCATTACGTTTTTACATGCCATGCCTTCCTCAAACCAAGACACCGCCTGTTCGTAGTTTTCCTCCTGAAACGAAATCTGCCCCAGCTCGTAGAGCACTTTGGAATCGTTGGGGTTTTCTTCCAGGTACGCTTCGTAGTAAGCCGTCGCTTCTTCCTGCTGTCCCTGCGCCTTTAGCACCCTGCCAAGATACAGGTTTGCCGTTGTTTCTTTCTTGTCCAGGGCAGCGTTTAATTCCGCCTCCGCTTTTTCATAATTGCCGCTTACATAATACAGCCTGCCTCTGGACAGACAGGCTGCCGCGCCGTCTCCTTTGATTTTAAGCCCCTGGTCGAGATAGGCTGACGCTTCGTCCAGCATCCCGGCAAGTACGAGCTGCTCATAAATGCCTGCGTACATCTGCCCGTTTTTCTTATCGTTGTCAGCCGCCTTTTGAAAATCCGCTGCGGCTTCTTTTGCCTGTCCTGCGCTGATATAGGCGCAGCCGCGCAGATAATAAGCGTCCGCATTTTTCTTATCATAATCGATAATCGCTGAATAGGTCGCTATCGCGTCCTTTACGCTGCCTGCCTCCATCTGCGCATGTGCCTTATAGAAATTAATGTCTTCTTCCAGATTCGACACAATGCCGACCCGCTCCTGCAAGGCTTTGTTAAAAGCATCCACTGCCCCTTCATAGTCGCCCTGGTCTAACAGCGCAAGCCCTTGCTGTCTGTATGCCTGTTCGCTCTCGACCTGCTTTTTATCCCCGCAGCCGCAGGTGCAGGCAGCCGTTAGCAAAGCCAGGCACCAAGCGGCGCAGAATCTTTTTATTTTCTTATTATAATTCACAATTATTCACTGTCCTTGGGAACGGAACGACATCCCGGATATTGGACATACCAGTCAGATACATGACACAGCGTTCGAAGCCAAGCCCAAATCCCGCATGTCTTGCTGACCCGAATTTGCGCAGATCCAGATAAAACGCGTAGTCTTCTTCACGAAGCCCAAGCTCCTGAATTCTCGTTAACAGCTTGTCATAGTCATCTTCACGCTGGCTGCCACCGATAATCTCGCCAATGCCAGGCACTAGGCAGTCCACTGCCGCAACGGTCTTTCCGTCATCGTTTAGTTTCATATAAAATGCTTTGATCTCCTTTGGATAGTCATAGACAAATACCGGGCGCTTAAATACCTGTTCTGTTAAATAGCGCTCATGCTCTGTCTGCAAATCTGCTCCCCAGGACACCTTATAGTCAAATTTGCTGTTGTTTTTTTCCAAAAGCCGGATCGCTTCTGTATAAGATACCCGTGCAAAATCCGAGTTCATCACATGCTCTAAGCGCTCAATCAGCCCCTTATCTACAAACTGGTTGAAAAACGCCATTTCTTCCGGCGCATGTTCTAGTACATAACGGATAATATACTTTAACATGCTCTCCGCCAGCATCATATCATCGTTTAGGTCTGCAAAGGCAATCTCTGGCTCGATCATCCAAAACTCCGCCGCATGTCTTGTCGTATTGGAGTTTTCCGCCCGAAACGTCGGGCCAAACGTATAAATATTTTTAAATGCCATCGCATACGTCTCCCCGTTTAGCTGTCCGCTGACGGTCAGATTCGTCGGCTTGCCGAAAAAGTCCTGCGTATAGTCAATGCTGCCGTCGGCGTTTTTCGGCAGGTTATTTAGATCCATCGATGTCACCTGGAACATCTCTCCGGCGCCTTCACAGTCGCTGCCTGTAATAATCGGCGTATGCACGTACACAAAATCCCGCTCCTGGAAAAACTTGTGTATCGCATACGCGGTCAGCGAACGTACGCGAAAGACTGCCTCAAACGTATTTGTCCGCGGCCGCAGATGCGAGATCGTGCGCAGAAACTCAAACGTATGGCGCTTTTTTTGCAACGGATAATCCGGCGAAGAAGCACCTTCTATCTCAATGCTTTTTGCCTGGATCTCAAACGGCTGCTTTGCATCCGGTGTCGGCACAAACGTGCCCGTTACAATTAGTGCCGCCCCGACATTGACTTTTCCGATTTCTTCAAAGTTTTCCAGCCCGTCCGCATAGACGACCTGCACCGCCTCAAAAAAAGTACCGTCATTTACCATAAGAAAGCCAAACGCTTTAGACTTGCGGTTGCTCCTTACCCATCCGCCAATCGTAACCTCTTGATCCGCAAACTGCTGCTGTGCGCGGAACAACTCTCTGATATTTGTCAATTCCATATCTCATTTCCCTCTCTGTGTAATAAAACTATCGTTTGCTTTGATTTTTATTCCTGTGCGTCTTCTTCTGACACGCCATACGTGATCTTCGCACTTTCCACTACCTTGTCCAGCGCCTTGTTGCATACGTAGATTTTGCGCTCATAGGCTTCGCCTGCCGCCGCGTCTACACCGTTTGCCTTATAAAAATCCTCTTCTTTTTCATAGGCATAGACTTCCATCTGCTGCTTTACATACTCCTTGAACGCCTCTTCATCCAGTTCAATCTCTTCTTTTTGCGCGATTGCTTCCAAAATCAGCTCCGTCGTCAGGTTCGTACGCATCTCATTGGTAATGTCGGCACGAAAATCTTCTTCGGTCATCCCGTTATAGTTTTTTGACAAAAAGTCCGCCAGCGTCGTGCCGTCGGTGCAGTTATTGTTTGTAAACTGCACGACATAATCCGAAGTACGTGCTCCAAGCAGCTCATCCGGCAGGTTCACCTCGCACACCTCTTGCAGCTTCGCAACGACCGCCTGCCTGGTATCTGTCGTCTTATTGTTTTTGTTCAGCTCTTCCAGATAATCCTTGACCTGTTTTCGATAGTCCTCAACCGTCGCTACATTAAAATTTTTCTTTACATACTCGTCGGTCAGCTTAAATTCCGCGTCTGCATCTTCTTTTACGATCTTGTTGATCTTGACCGTAAAAACGACCGCCTGCCCCGCCAGATCCTCACTCGGGTAACCTTCCGGGAATGTCAGGTCAAGTTCTACCGTCTGTCCGACTTTCTTTCCAATCAGCCCCTCTTCAAATCCGTCGATAAACGTGTTAGAGCCAATCTTTAGATGATAGCCTGTATCCGTACCGCCTTCAAACGCTGTACCGTCTTTTTTCCCTTCGTAGTCAATATTTACAATATCGCCTTCTTCTACTTCCTTCTTATTCGTATCCTTATACGAAGGCTGTGCCGAATACTGCGCCATACTGTTCGCATAGTCTTCGATCTGCGTCTTGGTAACCTTATAGTCGTTTGGCAGCGATATTTCCATGCCCAGATAGTCGCCCAGCTTTACACACTCCTGCGCCTGATAATCGATCTTATCTGCCTCCGCCGTACTTTCTGTCTTTGCCCCGTCTGTCCCTTCGCCGTCCGCCTGCGTATCCGCTTTGCCGCCTTTTTGCGCCGCATCGCCACATGCGCTGGCTGACACTGCCATAACAGCCGTCAGTAAAACCATAAAAATTTTCTTTCTCATTGCATAACCTGTCCCTTCTATAAAATATAATTCCATCTTTTCCTGCCCGTCGCTGCGAAAAGCAACCGTTCTTTTCTACAATAACATATAATTGTGAAAAATTAAAGTTTTTGATGAAAATTTTTATTGCTTTATAGGAAAAAAAATGCTATAATCTCTTACAGTTCATTCCTTGAACAGGCTTCCCCGCAATGGCTGCCAGTGTATGTTCTGGCTGAGATTTTTACGTATAGAATATTGGATTAGAGGAGGAAACAACGTGAGAACGTGGCAAATCGTTTTACTTGTCATTACTGCCTTATTGCTGGTGGCATTGGTTGTCCTTTACTTTGTAGGAAAAAAGCTTCAAAAGAAAAAAGACGAATCTGACCGGCAGCTTGAGGCTGCTTCGCAGACAATCCCCATGCTCATTATCGATAAGAAAAAAATGAAGCTGAAAGAAGCCGGGCTTCCCTCGGTTGTATATGAGCAGACGCCAAAGCTCCTCCGACGCCAGAAAGTACCGGTTGTAAAAGCAAAAGTCGGCCCAAAGATCCAGACCTTTATGTGCGATGCCGCCGTATTTGACGACATTCCGCTGAAAAAAGAAGTCCGGGTCATTGTCAGCGGACTGTACATCACAGGCGTCAAAGGACTGCGCAAACCGCTGGAAAAACCAGCAGAAAAAAAGAAAAAGAAATTTTCGCAAAAACTTCAGGAGAAGGCAAAAAGCTTGCAGGCGCAGCAGACTGGCGCAGCTTCTGGAAAAAACAAAAAGAAATGATCTAAAAATAATTCGAATCAAAAAAAGAGCTTTCGGAAAACAGATGATGCAAATCAACATTTCCCGATACGCTCTTATTTTTTTGTCCAAAAGCACCTGTTAAGATATAGCCAAGAACGGCACCACAGGCTTAAAATAAGACTACTGCTGCCTTTTCGGCTGCACGCGCAGTTGGATCGTACAGTCCGCAAGGTGCTCATAATTAATATCCAGCGCATACTCCACCTGTGCATAGATCTCCTCTTCGGACTCCTCGATTAAGATGCGGCGCGCGTCAATCCCCATCATCAGGTTTCCGAACGGCGTCGTATAGCAGGTCAGATTTTTCTTATCTTTTTCAAAGATCATATGTACATTGGAGCTGCCGCGCTTTGTAATCTCCAGCGAATCGTTCTTTAGCTTTAACACATTTTTCGTCACACTGTCAAAGCCTTCCATAAATTCGTCGTAAATAATATAGTGCTTGCCGTTTTTAAAATAATACTCCCCTGGAGCGATGATCTCGACAGGTTCTGGTTCATTGGGATCCTCATTGTCCGCTGTAAACTGCATACCGCTGATCTTTACTAATATGTCCTTTGTCATGTTTTTCTCTCCTTTTCCTCTCTGCCAGCCGCAATTTGCGGATATATAGCTTTATTTTAATGTTTTTTCTCCTGTTTGGCAAGTAAAAACGAAAGACAGGCAAGTCCGCTGCTTTCGCAGGTTTGCTGCCTGTCCATCGTATCTGTGCCGTTTCCCCTGTTTTAATGCATCATCCGCACCTGCACCTGTACGTCGTACACAAGGTTGTCCCTGTATTTTTGCACCCGCTTTCCATACATCCGGTAAATATCCGGTGCATAAAGCGCCAGGTCGCGGCTGCTGTCCGTTAAGTCAATGTCATTTTGCAAAAGCTGTTCCTGGCAACTGTCTTTGATACGCTCTGCCAGCACCCGTTCCATGCGTCCCCTTGCGGCTTTTCCGGTTATGCGCTCTGCATCGGCTTTTAACAGCAACCGCTCTGTCACTTTTCCGTCCTGCATATAAAATTTCCGCTTACATTTTAACCGGACAAGCCTTGCCTGCTCCTCCTTGTCCAAAAACAAGTCCATCTGCTGCATCTGCCCGGCAAGCAGATAATAGATCTGTGCTTCCTTAACGCCGACGCTTCCTTTTGTCTCAAAGCCCTGCATGACTTCATAGGACTTAATAACCGGAAGCCCATGCTCGACTTCCAGCACCGGGATCAGCAGCGTACGGCTGGCGTTTGCCTGCTCGTTTAACAGCGTGCCCAGCGTCACAAACGCCTGCTCCTTTACCTCGCGTTCATTTTCCGTCATCTGCTCCAAATAGCTGCCAAGCGGCACTTCCAGCGTATTGTTCAGCTCTGCTAAATCCTCCGTCTTCGCATCCGAAAGATAGACGAGCGTATTTCTGGCATACGTATTTTCGCTGCGTACCGTGTCTAAAAAAACCGTAAACGCGCGGCTTTCCAAAAATCCTTTTTGAAAAATCACAGCTTTTGTATGCGTCATGTCCAGCTTGCAGCGGTTACTTTTTTCAAACGACTGGTGCGTCTCATAATACGTACTGCCAGACGCACTTGCCGCCGTCATATTTCCGCCGTCGGCGCGCTCGTTCGCCACCTCCGACAACTGCTGCGCAAGATAGCATACCTCGTGCTGCCCATCCTTTTGCGCAATAATGACCGCCAGCGGAAACGATTTATTTTCCAGCTCCGTCCCTGCGCACCCGGTGCAAAAAAGCGCCAGCAGCAAAAGGCAGGCTGCTGCTTTGATCCTGTTTCTATTCTGCCGTACGTACTCCATATTCACCCTTCCCCTCTGCATATAAATAAGGAAACAACCGGGACTACTACCGCAAACGGTACGCCGGCAACATAAAACAGCTTCATCGCCAGCACTTCGGCATTAGGAGATAAGTGGAACCAAAATCCGGCTGCATATGCCACTGCTGCCAGCGCAAAAAACCATACGTGCTTGGAAATGCCCTGGCTGCTGTCCGCTTCCCGGTTTGTCAGCGCCCTGCGCATAATGACGACGCCATAGTAAAGCGTCGTCCCAATCAATGCGTACAGTGTAAAAAACCACCCGCCGACCATTACCGCATCCAGCCTTTTGATAAAATCTCCCGGGATCTTTACCATTCCCATCAGCGTAATGACCGGATACTGTTCTTTTGCTAACGCCCCGCTCCCAAAGATGCCAAGAAGGATCAGGTAAAGCAGCGCAAGCGCCGCGCCGTTTAAAATCACAGCGCCTGCCGCGGCACGCCCTGCTTTTTTTAAGTCCTGCACATGCGGAACCAAAAACACGACAAACGTCAGCGGCAAAAACGCGGCAAAGCACTGCCATGTCCCGCTCCAAAACCAGCTCCAGCTAATCGCGTCGCTTTCCCCAAGCATCGGAAACCACTGGATCACCTGCACCTGGCGGACACACAAAAGCAGCAAAACCACAAGCGGAAGCACAAGCACCCAAAACAGCAGCTCATATACCCTGGCACGCGCTTCCATCCCGGCAGCCGCGCCGTACAGCGCCAACAGCAGGATCACAAGCAGTGCGGACGCAAACTGTGTGCTGTCAAGCAGCGTCCCGCACATAAGCTCCGCCAGCAGCTTTGCTGCCCAGGCGCATGTCACAATGCTGAGAATCGCGTAGCAGACATAGAAAAGCCTAGACAGAAAGCTTCCCCAGCCCGTTTTTAAATATGCCATATAATCCGACGGCATACGGCAGCAGCATGAGTGCAGCAGCCATAAATAAACCCCCGCAAACACCGTGCCGGCAAGAATGCTCCATAAGCCGATCCCGTTGCCGGACTTTGCAAGCTGTGAAGGCAGCAGCAGCGAGGCGGCGCCGAACACGTCAAACACAAGCAGCCTTTTTATCTGTCGTGACGATATTTTATCATTACTGGAAAACACGCCTATCGTTCCTTCCCTTTATTCTTTTTGCTTCCAAATGTCAGCCGAAGCCGCGCAAAGCGCCTTGCATAAATCGGGCGCGTGCGCATCCAAAACAGCGGGTAGCGCACCATGCTGTCACGCTCATCCTCATACCCGTTTAACTCTGCGCCTACATACGGCATTAAATAAGGAATGCCAAAACTGCGGAGTTTTGCAAGGTGAATAAGAATGCTTAACGCCGACGCTAAAAATCCAAACAGCCCAAGCCATGCGGACAGTGCGATCATATAAAACTTTAAGATCCGAAACGAGGTCGCCAGCTCTTCATTTGGGATCGCAAAGGAACTAAGCGCCGTAAACGCAACGACAATTACAACGATCGGGCTGACCAGGTTCGCTTCGACCGCTGCCTGCCCGATAATCAAGCCGCCTACAATGCCGATCGTATTGCCCATCGCACCCGGCAGGCGCACGCCTGCCTCCCGCAGCAGCTCAAAGGAAAGCTCCATCAGCAGCACTTCCACGACCGCCGGAAACGGCACGCCCTGTCTTGCCGCCGCAAACGACAGCAGCAGCGATGTCGGCAGGATCTGCGTGTGGAAATTGGTGACCGCCAGATAAAACGCCGGAAGCGCCAGTGCCATAACCGCCGATGCATACCGGATCAGCCGTTCCAGCGATGCGATCTGGAACCGGTTGTAATAATCATCGCTCGTTTTGAGCATCGCGTTAAAATCGGTCGGCAAGATCAGCGCCGTCGGCGAATTGTCGCACAGCAGCACAACCCGTCCTTCCATCACCGCGATCGCCGCGCGGTCAGGCCGCTGCGTCGTCTGAAACTGCGGAAACGGAGAATACCATTCATCCTCTGCAAGCTGTTCGATCGTCCCGCTGTCCAGCACGCCGTCAATCGTATACGAATCCAGCCGCCGTTCAATCTCTTCCAGCAAGCTGGGATAAACGAGCCCTTCCATATAGACGAGGTCAATGTTCGTATGGGAGTAAAGCCCTGCCCTGACCTCCTTAACGCGCACCTTAGTCGAGCGGACTCTTTTGCGAATTAAAGCGGTATTGACCTTAACCGAGTCGGCAAACCCTTCCTGCGAGCCGCGGATCACTTTTTCGGAATCCGGCTTTGTCACGCCCATATTCGGATATCCCTTGTCCGGGATTTTCAGTGCGCTTGCAAACCCGTCTATAAACAAGATCACATCCCCGGTCAGCAGCCCAAACTGCACCGCGTCCTCGATATTGTCAAACGGCGTCACATCACAAAGCCCCTGCCCGTTGTCCGCCAACGACTGGTAGATCTGCTGTGCCGGCAAATACGCCAGGTCATTTAACAGTCGCCCGACCAGCGAATTTTCAAACGCCAACGATCCCGCCGTAATCTCGATATAGGCAGCAAGGCAGCGCACCCGGTCTTTTCCAAGCAGCATTTCACGCATTTTAATATCCGCGCTGCCTCCGAAAAGCTGCTGCAAAAACTGTTTATTTTCACTTACATGCGCAAAAACCGGATGCACCTCTTCCTGTGTCGTAAGCTTCTCCTGCCGGTTCACCCGCGGCCGCGCTTTGGCTGTTTGTATATGTTCCTTTTCTTTCATACGCTGTCATTCCTTTTTGTCAAACATATTCTCCCAGCCAGTATGTGCATTTTTTGGATTCTTATGCACCCGTTATCTGATTATAAATTTTGCGGTACACAAAATAAGAAAACACCGCCGTCACGATTTCTGTAAAGAAAAACGCATACCATACCCCGTCAGCCCCAACAAAGCGGCTGAACAAAAACGCAGCCGGAATAATGACGACGACGCACCGCGCAAGTGAAATATACAAAGAAGGCGTCCCTTTGCCAAGCCCTTCGAGCACACCGGAACAAGTAACCGATACTGCCGATATCACAAAGCCAAGGCTTATAATGTGCAGCGCCGTTACCCCCATATCGATCGTTTCCTGACTGGAAGTAAACAGCCCGACAAGCTGCGCGGGAATCAGCCATGATAAAATCATTCCTACCAGCATAACGCCCATAGACAGCTTTAGCGTCGTCTGAAAGATCCCGTCCACGCGCTTGTGCTCTCCCGCGCCGTAATTATAGCCGACCAGCGGGCGGATTCCCTGGATAATCCCATTTGCTGTCAGATAAATAAACGTCTGCAATTTATAATAAACGCCAAGTACAAGCACATATTTTTCCGAAAATGCAGCCAGTATCCCATTCAAAGAGGAGATCAAAAAGGACGGCAGCGCCATGTTCAGCATTGCCGGAATGCCGATCGCATAGAGTTTTTTCGTAATTTCTTTATCCAAGCACAAATATTCCTTTGAAATCTTTACCGGGATAGGGCGCATCACATACAGCGCCACATAGACCACTACCGTAACGCACTGTCCGATTCCTGTGGCATACGCTGCCCCTGCCGTTCCCATCTCAGGGAAAAACCCGACGCCGAAGATCATAAGCGGATCTAAAATAATATTTGTCACAAACCCGCACATCATACAAAACATCGTTTCCTTCATATTTCCGACCGACTGGAATATTTTTTCAAACGAAATGCTGATCCCGATCATCGGCGCAAATAAAAACGCACGGTTGGAATAGATAAGCGCCTGTTCGATAATCGGCTCCACCGACGTAAACGCACGCAGAAACGCAGGCATTGCGGCAATACAAAGCACAGCTAACGCCACGCCATGTACAAAATTCCAAAAAACGCCCTGCGTCGTGGCACGGTTTGCCTTTTCCTTCTGCTGCGCTCCCAGATAATACGCAGTTACCGCATTGACGCCGATGCCAAACCCAACCGTTACCGCAGTGATTAAATTTTGCATCGGATATACCAGCGCCAGCGCCGTCATCGCGTCTTCACTGTAGCGTGCGACAAAATAGCTGTCCACAATATTGTACAGCGAATTGACCGCCATCGACAGCACCATTGGCAGTGCCATCGACAGTACGAGCGGCAGTATTTTTTTCTCTTTCATAAATGTCTGTTCCATGTCTTTTCCTCCATCTTAAATTTTCTTAATAAAAATAAACATAAAAAACCACATGGCTGCAAACCGGAAAAGCAAAATTCCTTTCGGAATCTGCATCTTCCATACAGTCATGTGGCGAAAAAAGATATCCATTCATCTTGAAAAATCCACTCCTGCCACTGGCACTCCTATTTCTGTTTCAATAGAATGCAGGGAACAGGTTTTAATGAATATAATTTCCATATGCAGTTATTCTATCAAAAAACGACATATTTGTAAAGTGCTAACTTAAAAATCTGATACAAAAAATCCTATGCCATCACGTCAATGCTCGCGCCCGCAGTTTCTACAGGCACTGGCTGTACCTCCACAGGCATTTCCAGCCCTGAAATCTCCAGCGAAACACCGCTTGGAATCTCAGCGGCAAAGTTTTTGATCCCACTAGAAAGCGACTGGCGCTCTTTTTCCAGCTTTTGAAAGACCGCGCGCAGATATTTCATATCCGCATCCATAATCTCTCGCATTTCGTCCGAACGGTGTTTTTTCTTTAGCTGCTCTAAATCTTCCGGTTCCATCTCATATACCGCACCGCAAAATTCCTCGGACAGCTCTTCTAACGACGCTTCCTCCAGCAGCTCCTGCATAGATTCCTGCATCATTTCCTCCATAGACTCCTGCATCAGCTCTTCATATTCTTCCATCAGCCGCTGTAATTCCTCTTCGCTCAGCTCCAGTACCGCTTCGTCCTCAGACGACTCCTCCAGCCCTTCCAGCACCTCATCCTCAAACTCCGCTGATTTTCCTTTCTGCTCGATCTCCTCTTCCTGCTTTAAATGCCGCATCCGCTTTTTCGCTATGCGCTCCATCTTGCGCGCATGAATAATCGCATGTTCCAAATCCTGGTCATCGTAATCCCCTGACCGCACTTTGCGCAGCAGCATCGCAATCGTACCGCGCGCCTTTGTAACCGCTTTGCCCGCACTGTTTGATGTTTTAGAAAGCAGGATCTGAGATGAAATCGACTTGAAATTATAATTCAGCCGTTTCTTCTTTTTTGGAGCTGATTTCGATACGCTGATTGTTCCAGCCACGGAGCCATCCAGATTTTTTATCTGAATCACCCGATTCTTTGTATTCGATCCGACCATCATACCCATACGCTTATCCTCCCTGATTCCAGAGTGTGTCTGTTTCTGTCGTGGTAAATCCGTTTACCATTTATGTATGTTAATAATTTATGTATCGGCATTTTTTCTCGTTTTATGAAGAAGTATTTTAAATTAATATAAAATTATTATCAGCTCAGCCGATTCTCATAATCCTACAACTCATGAAAAATGTTATCTATAACAGCCTGATCCCCTTCAAATGGAAATCCATGATACGCTACTGCCTGTGTTAAAAACATACGAATTGCAGATGTTGTGTCTGTCCCTAAATCTTTAAACAAACTGTCCGATTTTGCCTTTAGTTCATCATCAACTCTGACTTGTTACTTCTAAATCATTGCCAGATCAATAGAAATTACTAAAGAAAAAGCACAAAAAGAGCCTGCCTAAACAACAGCGCTCTTTTTGTGCAACCTCTATTTGATAAACAATAATGAACTATGTAGTTTTCTAAACACCAGCTACACCTCAAAAATCAGATCCCCATAAGACGGCATCGGCCACATATCCTTATCTACCATCATCTCCAGGCGGTCAACCGGCGTGCGCAGCGCTTCCATCGCTGTCTTGATTACGTCCCGGTAATATACGGCGCGCTCTCTGCCTTCTTCCATTGCAGATCCGACGGCATCGGCTTCTACCAGGCGGTTTAACGCTTCCTTTGTCTGCGCAAGCAGCGCGGATACTTCTTTCAGCAGCCCGGTCTGAGCGCTTACGTCTGCGTCACACGCAGCTTTTACCGCGTTAATCGATGTGGCAAGTGCGGTTGTATAGCGGATTACGGACGGGATGATCTGCTTGCCTGCGATATCGATCATTGCCTTTGCTTCGATATTAATCGTCTTTGCATAGGTCTCGTATTCGATTTCTACGCGGGATTCCAGCTCTGCTTTTGTAAATACGCTGAATTTTTCAAATACGGCAACCGATGCTTCTGCGGTATATGCCGGGATCGCGTCTACCATCGACTTGATGTTCGCCAAGCCGCGCCTTTGCGCCTCCTCTACCCATTCGTCGGAATAGCCGTTGCCGTTAAATATAATTCTCTCATGCTCTACTGCGTATTCTTTGATCAGATCATGTACCGCTTCGTTAAAGTCCTCCGCCTTTTCCAGCACGTCGCACGCTTCGGAAAACGCTTCGGCAACGATTGTATTGAGCACGACGTTAGACTGTGCCACCGAATCCTGGGAGCCTACCATACGGAACTCAAACTTGTTGCCGGTAAACGCAAACGGCGAGGTGCGGTTTCTGTCTGTCGCGTCTTTTCGAAAATCCGGCAGCGTCTTCACGCCTGTCTCAAGCATCTGGCGCTTGATCGAATGCGTCGCCATACCGGTGCTGATGAGCTGGGAGATCACATCTTCTAGCTGCTCGCCTAAAAATACGGATAAAATCGCAGGCGGCGCTTCGTTTGCGCCTAATCTGTGATCGTTGCCTACATCCGCCGCCGATGCGCGCAGCAGCGCGGCATGTTTGTCAACCGCTTTTAAAATACAGGTCAGCACAAGCAAAAACTGGATATTTTCATGCGGTGTCACGCCCGGCTCCAACAGGTTGATGCCGTCATTTGTAACAAGCGACCAGTTATTATGCTTGCCTGAGCCGTTAACGCCGGCAAACGGCTTCTCATGCAGCAGGCATTGCAGCCCGTGCCGTCCCGCTACTTTTTTCAGCGTTTCCATAATTAAATGGTTATCATCTACCGCGATATTGCATTCCGCATAGATCGGCGCCAGCTCGTGCTGCGCAGGAGCCACTTCATTGTGCTGCGTCTTTGCCGATACGCCAAGCCTCCACAGCTCTTTGTTCACATCCCGCATATATGCCGCAATACGCTCACGGATCGCGCCAAAGTAATGGTCGTCCATTTCCTGTCCTTTTGGCGGCATCGCGCCGAACAAGGTGCGCCCGGTAAAAATCAGGTCTTTGCGCTGCAAATATTTCGCGCGGTCTACAATAAAATATTCCTGTTCCGGGCCTACGGACGGCATTACTTTTGTAGAAGTCGTATTTCCAAACAGGCGCACCAGCCGGATTGCCTGGTCGCTGACCGCTTCCATCGAACGTAAAAGCGGCGTCTTTTGGTCTAACGCTTCGCCGGTATAAGAACAAAACGCCGTCGGGATACACAGCGTTGCCCCCGCCGCATCCTGTCTGACAAATGCCGGAGACGTACAGTCCCACGCCGTATACCCTCTTGCTTCAAATGTCGCGCGCAGCCCGCCGGACGGGAAAGAAGAGGCATCCGGCTCGCCTTTGATTAATTCCTTGCCGGAAAAGCTCATCAGCACTTTGCCTGTAGGCATCGGAGCTGTAATAAAAGAATCATGCTTTTCAGCAGTAACGCCTGTCAGTGGCTGGAACCAGTGTGTATAATGTGTCGCGCCTTTTTCAATCGCCCATTCCTTCATCTCATGCGCAACGACATCCGCCGTGTCAAGGTCAAGTTCCGCGCCTTTTTCAATAATTTCCCTCATTTTTTTGTAAACTTTTTTCGGAAGGCGCGCCTGCATCACTGCGTCATTAAACACATTTTCTCCAAAAATGTCTGCTACATTAAAATATTCGCTCATATTCGATCCTCGTTTCCTTTCTTTCCATTGCTGACGGATATGTACCGCAACATAACAGTTACCGTATCGATAAAAAAAACAAGGATGCCCCTCTATGGAACATCCTCGTTCGTTTTCTTACCTGTTACTAACATACACCAATTTCAGGCAGATAGCAATACTTGAATTATTTTTCAGATATTTTTCTAATTTTTTTATTATTTGAGCCTGATTTTTGGCAGATTTACTGAATTAAGCCTTGCCAACAGAACCAAACAGTTCCATCTTTTCTTTTACGGTAGCCTTAATCGCTTCTGCACCAGGCGCAAGCAGTTTCCGAGGATCAAAGCCTTTGCCCTGCTGGTCTTTGCCTTCTTCTATGTATTTGCGTGTTGCTTCCTGGAAAGATAACTGGCATTCGGTATTTACATTGATCTTTGCAACGCCAAGAGAGATTGCTTTCTTAATCATATCTTCTGGAATGCCTGTCCCGCCGTGGAGTACTAACGGCATATCGCCAGTTTCCTTTTGTACGGCATCCAGTGTTTCAAAGCTCAACCCTGCCCAGTTTTCAGGATATTTGCCATGAATATTGCCGATGCCTGCCGCGAGCATATCAACGCCCAGGTCGGCGATTGCCTTGCATTCCTTTGGATCTGCACATTCGCCTGCGCCTACGACACCGTCTTCCTCGCCGCCAATCGAACCTACTTCTGCTTCAATCGAAAGTCCCAGATTATGGGATACTGCTACTAATTCTTTTGTCTTTGCTACGTTTTCCTCAATCGGATAATGAGAACCGTCAAACATGATGGATGTAAAGCCTGCTTTTATACATTTATAGCAGCCTTCATAAGTACCATGATCCAGATGCAGCGCTACCGGAACTGTAATTCCAAGCTCTTCATCCATTGCTTTTACCATCGCTGCAACCGTCTTAAAACCAGTCATATATTTGCCTGCGCCTTCGGATACGCCTAAGATCACCGGGCTGTTTAATTCCTGTGCGGTTAACAATACAGACTTGGTCCATTCCAGGTTGTTGATGTTAAACTGGCCTACTGCGTAATGGCCTGCTTTTGCTTTCTTTAACATTTCTGCTGCTGATACTAACATGTTGTTTCCTCCATCTCCTTGATTTGTCTGGGCTGCCGCGGATCGAATGCTGCCCCAGCCTGTTCTAAATTTTACTGAAATTATTTTGTATTCAGCAGATTGCCTGCTGCCTATTTATCATACCATTTTTTCCACAAAAAATAAAGTAAAATTTACCAATAAACGATAAATTTTTTGGAATTTTTTTACAGTTTGGGCAAGGCGGCAAATACTTACGCCTGCGCAGCCGCTCCTTTTTCCAAAATCCCGTTCAGCCGCAAAAAGAGCATCGACGCCGTTACCGTAGCTGCGATTATATCGCTGACCGGCTCAGCCACAAAGACGCCAAATACCGGGTCGGCAAATATGTGCGGCAGTATAAAAATCAGAGGAATCAGCAGCACCAGCTTTCGAAGGCACGCCATCAGCAGGCTGATCTTTGCCTGCCCAAGCGCCATAAACGTCTGCTGGCAGCCAATCTGTATGCCGGAAGAAAAAATACCTGCCATGTAAATGCGCATCGCCCATACCGTATAATCCGCCAAAGCAGGATCGCTGCTGAAAATACCGGTAAAAATATGAGGAAAAACAAGCAGCAGCAGCCACATTACACCCGCATACAGGGCACAGGAGAAAAACTGGCAGAAAAACGCCTGTTTGACCCGTTCTTTTTTTCCCGCGCCATAATTAAAGCTCATAATCGGCTGCCCACCCTGGCAGATCCCCTGCAGCGGCAGCGTCACTAGCTGGTTGCAGGAGGAAATAATCGTCATCGCGCCTACCGCAAGGTCACCGCCATACCGTGACAGGCTGCTGTTAAAGCTGATATTTAAAATACTCTCGGTGCTGAGCATTACAAAGGTAGAGACTCCAAGCGCCAGGCAGGGCATAATTACCTGGGGAACAACCTTCATGTGCGCAGGCTCCAGCCGCAGCAGCGTCTTTTTGCCCCGCAGAAAAGCAAGCACCCACACCGCGCTGACCGCCTGGCTGACCACGGTAGCGACTGCCGCCCCCTGCACGCCCATGCCGAGGACAAAAATCAGGACCGGATCTAAAATAATATTGCACACCGCGCCGACAACAGTCGTAATCATACTGAATTTTGCAAATCCCTGCGTCGTAATAAACGGGTTCATCCCAAGCACAACCATGACAAATATCGTTCCCAATATATAAATGCGCGCATACGACAGCGCATACGGCAGCGTTACGTCACTCGCGCCAAACAGCCGCAAAAGCTGCGGTGCATAAATGTAAAACAGGGCGGTTAACACTGCCGCGCACAAAAGCAGCACGGAAAAACAGTTGCCTAAAATCTTCTGCGCGCCTTCTTTGTCGTTTTTTCCCATCGCAATGGCAGCCCTTGGCGCTCCGCCGGAGCCTGTCAGCATCGCAAACGCGTTAATCATCATTAAAATCGGAAGAAACAGGCCGACGCCTGTCAGCGCGGACGCGCCCGCGTCTTTAATATGCCCGATATAGATTCTGTCCACAATATTATACAGCATATTAATCAACTGTGCGACAACGGCAGGAATCGCAAGGCTCAGCATTAATTTCGGCACACTGCCGCTCCCCATATCTTGTTTTTTGCTTGTTTCTAACATTACCCTTCTCCTTTTTTGCTTCATTATTTTAGATACTATATTGATTTTTTCCAAATTTCCGATATAATGTCATATATATATTTATGGCAACTCGATTACAAATTTATCATATATTCGGGGGAAAAACTATGGAACTACGCGGTTTGGAAAAAATCACTTTTAATAAGCCTGAGCAGTGCGACTCATGCGGAGGTGAACTGGAATACAAAGGGATCGGCCGCTATATCTGTATAAACTGCGGCAAAGAACTGCTGGACGACTATGGCGTGATCAAAGAATACTTCCGTACGCATGGGGCTGCCCCGCTGTTAACGGTAGCACGGGAAACAGGCATGAGCAAAGAAAAAATCAAATACATCCTGGACGGCAATTACACCGAAATTCCAACTACAGATACACGATCAATTAATCGCGCATTGTTTGCGAATAACTACAAAAACTTTATGTAGTGAAAACTGACGGCAGGCATTCCACATGTCTGCCGTTTTCTCTGCTCTTATGTTCATTCTATTTCCTGTGCTTTCACCATAATCTCCACTGCCTTATGCCAGTTTTTAATTACGGTCTGAGAATGCGCCCCGCCATATTCTCCGTCAAGCGTCCACGGCACCTCTTTTTCTGTATAAAACCGGATCTGCCCTGTTTTAAACGAATAAATCAGGTCTGTATTGTCAACTCTTGTAAGTAATGATGTAACAATTTCGTTCAGCTCCAACGGATTTTTCGGCCGCTTGATTAGCGTCACCTCAAAGACGCCGTCGTCCAGCAGTACATTTTTTCCAGCAATCTGCTTAAACCCGCCTACGGATATAGAATTTGACACCATCCCATAAATAAAATCCCCTTCTAAGACAACGTCTTCATATTCCACGCGCATACTGTACGCCTCGATATCCAGCAGGCTTTTCGCGCCTTCCAAAATATAAGCCGCATGTCCAAGCAGGTTTTTCAGCTCCTGGTTCGTCTGATACGACACTTCTGTAAAGATCCCAAACGCCGCTACATAAATAAAGCTGTTGTCATTAAATCTGCCGACATCACATGCAAACCGATGCCCGTCCAGTGCAATTTCAGCCGCTTTCAGGACATTTTTCGGCAGCCTGAGCGAATTGGCAAAATCATTCGTACTTCCCATCGGAATATACCCGATCGGCTTTCTTTCCTCTACTCGCATCATCCCGGTAACGACCTCGTCTAACGTACCGTCTCCGCCGCTGCATACGATCAGGTCATACTCTGCGCCTGTCTGCTCGATGATTTCTGTCGCATCCCCGCTCCACTGTGTCGGACGGACCGTGACCTCATACCCTCTTTTTACCATCATATCAATGATATCTGCCAGCTTTGTCCGAATCGCGGCTTTTCCCGCGTGCGCATTATATACAAACAATAATTTTTTCATGACTGATCATCCCTTTTTCCATAGCCTGCCTTTTGTGCTGTCTCTTCTAAGCGGCGCAGCCTGTGATTGACCCCTGACTTTCCTACCGGAGGATCGCAGTATGCGCCAAGCTCCCTGATCGTTGCCTGCGGATATTCCATTCGAAGCCCCGCGATCTCCTGTAGCTGCCTGGGCAGGCTTTGCAGCATTCCCTTCTTTTGCAGATACCGGATCGCCTCCTGCTGGCGGTAAGCCGCATGGACGGTCTTGTTAATGTTTGCTGTCTCGCAGTTGACAATGCGGTTAATATCATTGCGCATTTCTTTAATAATCCTGACATTTTCAAGATCCATCAATGCCATATGCGCACCCATAATATTGAGCGCGTCCACGATCTGCGAGCCTTCTTTTAAATATACGACTTCATGATTTTTTCTCGTTACGATCCTTGCATCCAGCCCGAAGCAGCCAAGCTGCTCCTGAATCTGCTCTGCTTTCGCCTGCCCGCAGCAGACGATTTCAAAATGGTACGATTTTTTCGGATTGCTGATCGATCCCGCCGCCAAAAACGCGCCCCGAAGGAACGCCCGCTTGCAGCAGCTTTTTTGCAGCAGCAGCCCGTCTGTAAACACCATCGTTTTTAACGTTCCATTGCTGTCCATCTGCTTTAGCAGCCGGAGCAGCTTTTTTACTGCCCCCTCTTCCCGCACATCCACGCGGTATGTGCTGCCCGCCTGCGTAGGTTCCACGGTGATGCCGCCTGCCTGCTGTAACAGCTTGGTATAGCGTGCGACAGCCTGCTGGTTCTCCGTAACGAACGACACCTGCATCTGCCCGTTTTGTACAGACACCTCTCCGCTGCCGCTTAACATCGCTGACAGTTCCGCAAGCTGGCAGTGCCTCGATTTTGCTTCTACCGCCAAAAGCTCTTTTTTTACTTCACTTGAAAACGACATAAGCCACCTATCCGTACTGCGTTTATCTGTGCTGTGTATCTTTTAAAATATCTCTGTGCTCGATTTTTAACCCATAGTTTAAGCTGACATTTTTCTTTGCTTGTTCAGGAGCACTGCCAAGCCTTTGGTACAATTCATTGGCAAGCGTTACAGAGCGGTGCTTCCCCCCTGTACACCCGATACTGATTACCAACTGGTTTTTTCCTTCTGCAATATAATTCGGTATTAAAAACCGGATCATCTCTTCGAGTTTTCTTAAAAATTCATGTGCCTCTTCGTATTGCAGCACATACTCCTGGATCTCCTTATCGTTGCCGTTTTTTAAGCGCAGCCCTTCTACATAGTACGGATTTGGCAGAAACCGTACGTCAAACACCAGGTCAGAATCTGCCGGAATGCCGTATTTAAAGCCAAACGACAAAACCGTAACAAACAGGCTTTTGTATTCTTTGTTGTTTACAAAGATCTTTTCCAGCTCTACTTTCAGCTCCCTTGTCAGCAGGCGGCTCGTATCAATAATATAATCTGCATTTTCTTTTAAAAACCGAAGCTGCTCACGCTCTCTGCCGATGCCCTTGTCCACGCGCTCCCCCTGCGCAAGCGGATGGCTGCGCCTCGTTTCCTTATAGCGCTTTACGAGCACCGGATCATCCGAATCCAAAAACAAGATTTCAAATTTCCTTCCTTCCGCACGCAGGCGCTTTAATACGTCCTGCATTTCGTTCAGATTCTGGCCGTTGCGCACATCGATGCCAACAGCCACTTTTTGCAGCTCCGCGCTCGCATTGTCGGACAGTTCATAAAAACGTTCAATCAATAAAATCGGAAGATTATCCACACAATAATATCCCATATCTTCCATCATCTTTAACGCTGTGCTTTTCCCTGCTCCCGATATTCCTGTTAATATTACAAAACGCATCACATACTCCCCCTTTCTGTCATACTGCCGCCTGGAAAGCTATCCATCCTACGCAAACTCTCCCATACATCTAACTTCTGTTTCCAGCCTCACGCCGGAATGCGCGAACACCTGCTCCTGAACCTTGTGTATCAGCGCAAGAACGTCCGCGGCTGTGGCGCCTCCGGTATTAATCACAAACCCACAATGTTTTTCGGATACCATCGCCCCGCCGACCGAAACGCCTCTTAGCCCGGCATCCATAATCAGTTTTCCGGCAAAATATCCCTGCGGGCGCTTAAACGTACTGCCTGCGCTTGGGTATTCCAGCGGCTGCTTTTCGATCCTGCGGCTTTTCAAGTCCTCCATCAGCGCGAAAATCTCCTCCTGCGGCTTTTGCTGTAAGGCAAACTCGGCTTCCAGCACGATAAGTCCGCGCGCAGGGATGCAGCTATGGCGGTACGACAGATCCAGCTCCTCGTTCGAGAGCGTAACAAGCTCCCCATCCTGTGTCAGCGCTGTCACCTGCCGCAGCACGTCTTTGCACTCGCCGCCATAAGCTCCCGCATTCATCACGACAGCACCGCCGACCGAACCCGGTATCCCGGCTGCAAATTCCAGCCCGCCAAGCCCTGCCTTCCATGCCGCGCCTGCCGCCTTGGACAAAAGCGCCCCCGCCTGTGCCTTTACACAGTTTCCTTCAGTACGGACAGCTCCTGCCTGCTTGGCAAATGCAAGCACAACGCCCCGAATCCCCAGGTCGCCTACCAAAAGATTGCTGCCGTTGCCAACGATCTGGCAGGGAACCTGCTCCTTTTTGCACAGTGCCAGTATGTGCGCCACCTGCTCCGTGCGCGGCGTCAGGTAAAAATCTGCCTGCCCGCCCACGCGAAACGTCGTATGCCGGCTCATTGGCTCGTTACATAAAATCTGATCTTTGGAAAGTATCTGGCACAGCTTTTCATAAAATACGGATTGTTCCATTCTGACCACTTTCTAACCTCATTGTTTTTGCCGGTTACGCTTCTTTTAAAAATACCTGATACCCGCGGTAAGCTTCGTACAAGTCCACCTTGCTGATAATTTCCCAAGGCGCGTGCATATTCAGCACCGCGACTCCGCTGTCAATGACTTCCATGCCATATTCTGACAGTATAAACGCAATCGTTCCGCCGCCGCCCTGGTCTACCTTTCCAAGCTCCGCGGTCTGGTAGGACACCTCGTTGCGGTCAAGGATCTCACGCAGATGCGCGATATATTCTGGATTGGCGTCATTTGACCCGGATTTTCCTCTTGATCCGGTAAATTTGTTAAACACAAGCCCTTTGCCAAAATATGCCGTGTTTTTCTTATCCGATACAGACGCAAAGTTTGGGTCAAACGCGGCGCTGACATCAGAAGAAAGCACTTTGGAAGCGGCAAGCGCCCGGCGCAGCGCCAGCTCGCTGTACTGCCCTGCCGCCTGCATCACTTCTGCCGTCATATTTTCAAAAAAGCGGGATTTCATGCCTGTCGCGCCGACGCTGCCGACTTCTTCTTTATCTACCAGCAGGCAGACGCCCGTATGCCGCGGCGCTTCTAAAAGATCCAGCATCGCCAGAAACGAAGGATACGCACACACTCTGTCATCGTGCCCATACCCCATAATCATGCTGCGGTCAAGCCCGTAGTCACGCGCTTCTCCGGCAGGAACGACCTCGATTTCCGCCGATATAAAATCTTCTTCCCCGATCTGAAATTCCTGTTCGAGAATATGCAAAATATTCGCCTTCACACGGTCTTTTATCACATCGTCCCCGTCCTGCTTTTTCTCGTCTTTTGCCATCGGGATGCTTCCGATTAACAGATCCAGGTTTTCCCCTTCGATTACTTTGCTCGCCTTTTTCTCCATCTGCTCGCCTGCGAGATGAATGAGCAGGTCGCTGACGCCAAAGACCGGATCGCCTGGCTGATCTCCGATGCTGACTGGAACTGTCGTACCGTCTTTTTTTACAAATACGCCGTGCAGCGCAAGCGGAAGCGCTACCCACTGGTATTTTTTCACGCCGCCGTAATAATGCGTATCGAGCATCGCCATCTCTGTATCTTCGTACAGCGGATTTTGTTTTAAATCCAGGCGCGGAGAATCAATATGTGCGCCTAAAATATTCATCCCCTGCTCGATCGGCTCCTGCCCGATCACAAACATGGCAAGCCCTTTTCCTTTATTTACAGCATATACTTTATCTCCAGGCTTTAATGTTTTCCCGGATGCGGCGATTTCTTTGATATCACAAAATCCGGCATCTTTTGCCATCTGCACAAATTTTGCAGTGCATTCGCGCTCTGTCTTACATGCCGAAAGAAACTGCCTGTATGCTTCGCCAAACTGCATAATCGTATCGCGCGTATCCTGCGGATATTTTTCCCATGCATTTTTTCTGTCCATTTCTGCTTCTCCATTTCCTGTCTTCACATTTTAAATTTTCCTGGTTTTCTCTCAGGCATTGTCTTTGGAAAGGTTCTCCTGCACGCGGCGGCACAATTCCTTAGCCGCATTGTAGCCCATCTTTTTCTGCCTGTGGTTTACGGCTGCCGCCTCGCAGATCAGCGCCAGATTTCGTCCCGGCCGGATCGGAAGGGAATGGCAGACGACTTTCGTACCTAGAAACTCCGTATACTCCTGTTCCAGCCCCATTCTGTCATATTCATTGTCTTTTTTCCAGTCCTCCAGCTTAATCACAAGGTCGATATTCTGCTTTTCCTTGACACATTCCACACCGTAGAGCGCCTTAACGTCAATAATGCCGATTCCCCTCAGCTCGATAAAATAACGGGTAATGTCCGGCGACGTGCCGATCAACGTCAGCTCATTAATCTTGCGGATCTCTACGACGTCATCCGTCACAAGACGGTGCCCGCGCCGGATCAGCTCCAAAGCCGTCTCGCTCTTTCCGATCCCGCTTTCTCCCATAATCAAAAGCCCTTCGCCGTATACATCGACCAATACCCCGTGGATCGTAATGCACGGCGCCAGCTCTTCATTTAACACACGGATAATCTCAGCCGTAATGCTGGACGTCTTTCGCTGCGTACTAAGCACTGCCACATTGTGCTTTTTGGCAATCTCTAAAAAATTTCCCTCTGGAATCAAGCCGCGGCAAAATACGATACATGGAATATCGTAGGAAAAAAACGCCTCGATCGCCTCTGTCCTTTTTTGTTCATTTAACTGTCGTAAATACGCGTATTCTACCATCCCGACAATCTGTACGCGTTCCTTTGGAAAATATTCAAAATAGCCGCAGAACTGCAATGCAGGCCGGTTAATCTCGGATACGGTTATCTCGCGGATGCTAAGATCGATCTCTGTCGTTAAATTTTTCATCTGAAACAGATCTGCAAACCGCTGTACATTGACACCCTTCATACTTCGTCTCCTTTCCTGTGCATGGAGCATCATTCTCTATTTCTTTCTGATTCCAGTGTACCACATATTCATAAGAACAGCAATCTTTATACGTAATCTCGTGTCTGTTGGCTGCGTTTCATTTTGTATTCGCTGTCTGCGTTTCCTGTTCGCCGCTGTGATTATGGGCATCTTCCCGAAAATACGCATACACGGCATTCGCCGCCTTTTCGTTCATGCTGTCTGCCTCGCACAACTGCTCTACAGAAGCCGCGCGTATCGCGTCGATCGACTGGAAATGGCGCATCAGCGCTTTTCGTCTCGCAGGCCCGATGCCTGCAATATCGTCCAATACCGAATGCACCTGTTCTTTGCTGCGCAGCGAACGGTGGTACTCGATCGCGAACCTGTGCGCTTCGTCCTGGATTCTGGTAATCAGCTTAAACCCTTCGGAATTGCGGTCAATCGGCAGCTCCACATTGTGAAAATACAGTCCTCTCGTACGGTGAAAATCATCTTTGACCATCCCGCATACCGGAATGGCAAGATGCAGTTCGTCCAGCACCTGCAACGCGATATTTACCTGGCCGCGGCCGCCGTCCATCATAATCAGGTCAGGAAATTTGGTAAAGCTGCCGTAAGCATCCTCCAGATTTTTTTCCGCCCGTTCTTTGCGTTCTTCCATCCCATGCGTAAAGCGGCGCGTCAGCACCTCATGCATCGATGCGTAATCGTCCGGCCCTGCCACCGTACGCAGCTTGAACTTGCGGTAATCGCTGCGGCATGGCTTTCCTTTTTCGTATACGATCATCGAACCGACGCTTTCAAAACCATTTGTATTGGAAATATCATACGCTTCCACACGGCTTAGCCCCTGTAAGCCCAAAATCCCTGCAATCTCCTTCATCGCTCCGATTGTCCTGCCTTCTTCGCGCTTTAGCCGCTCTTTATCCTGGTTCAGCACGAGCCTGGCATTTTTCTGCGCCAGATCCACCAGCTTTTCCTTCATGCCTTTTTGCGGCACGCGCAGATAGACCTTCTGCCCGCGCTTGCTGCTCAGCCACTGCGCGATCACGTCCATTTCCTCGACTTCTTTTTGCAGCATAATTTCTTTTGGAATAAACGGCGTGCCCGCATAATACTGCTTGAGAAAAGACGTCAAAATCTGCTGCGTCGTATCTCCCACTTCAATGGTTACATAAAAATGCTCTCTGCCGATCAGCCTGCCGTCCCGGATAAAAAACACCTGGACAACCGCGTCCCTGTCATCCTTTGCCAACGCAATAATGTCTTTATCCTCACCGTCGGAATTGGTCACCTTCTGCTTTTCGGATACCTGGCGCACGCTGTTCATTAAATCGCGGTACTCCATCGCCTTTTCAAAGTCCATCTCCGCGGACGCCGCCTGCATTTTCTGCTCCAGCTCTTCCAGCACAGGCTTATAATTGCCGTTTAAAAAATCCAGCGCTTTTTTAATGCGCGCCTGGTAGTCAGCAGGTGAAATATACCCCTGGCACGGCGCCAGGCACTGATGGATATGATAGTTCAAACACGGGCGGTCTTTGCCCGTATCCCGCGGAAGCTGCCTGCTGCACGTACGAAGCTGATACAGCTTTCGGATCAGCTCTATCGTATCCTTGACTGCCGTCGCGCTTGTATAAGGCCCAAAATACTGGGATTTATCCTTTTTCATCTGACGCGAAAAAAGGACCCTGGGGTAAGTTTCCCCCAGCGTCACTTTTATATACGGATAAGTCTTGTCATCTTTCAGCAGAATATTATATTTCGGGCGATGCTCTTTGATCAGATTGCATTCCAGCACAAGTGCTTCCAGCTCGGAATCCGTAATAATATATTCAAAACGGTCAATCAGCGAGACCATCTGGTCTTTGCGGATCCCTTCTCTGTGGCTGGCACGAAAATACTGACGCACGCGGTTTTTCAGATTCACTGCCTTTCCGACATAAATAATCGCATCGTTCCTATCGTGCATCAGGTAGACTCCCGGACGATCCGGGAGTTTTTTTAATTCTTCCTGAATATCAAACATTATTCCCTTTCATCTTCCTTCTGCTCATTCTGATTCCACAACTGCCGCTCCCAATCTGCACGCGGCTTCTGTGCCTGCTGCGGCATAGGCTGGCTGCCTGTCATCTGACCGCCTGCTCCCATCTCCGCTGGTGCATTGGACGGCTGGTTTGGTGCTGTTCCTGGCTGTCCGGTATACGCATTTGATGCCGTTTCAAATTGTCCAGCGGGTATATTTGGTGCTGTCCCCGGCTGCCCTACAGGCGTATTGGATGCCGCTCCTAGACGTCCTGCTTTGTAATCCGTTGCCTGCATATACTGTTCAGTTGATGGATTTGCTGCCTTCTCATTCTGTCCGGCAGTTCCCGTTGGTGCCATCCCTGGCTGTCCTACAGGTATATTTGCATTCGGTGCCGTTCCTGGCTGTCTGACCGGCACATTTGGTGCCGTTCCCGGCTGTCCCATCGGCGCATTCGGTGCCATTCCCGGCTGTCCCATTGGCACAGTTGGTGCCGTTCCTGGCTGTCCCATCGGCGCATTCGGTGCCGTTCCCGGCTGTCCCATCGGCGCATTCGGTGCCGTTCCTGGCTGTCCCATTGGCGCATTCGGTGCCGTTCCCGGCTGTCTGACTGGCACATTTGGTGCCATTCCCGGCTGTCCCATTGGCGCAGTTGGTGCCGTTCCCGGCTGTCCCATTGGCGCAGTTGGTGCCGTTCCCGGCTGTCCCATCGGCGCAGTTGGTGCCGTTCCCGGCTGTCCCATTGGCGTAGTTGGTGCCGTTCCCGGCTGTCCTACAGGGGCATTCGGCACGTACGATCCTGTTCCCGGCTGCGGAATGCCCTGCATAGAAAGCGGGCGCTTTTCTTCCTCCTCCGGCGGCTGCGGGATGCCTTTGATCTCACGGTAAATGCGCATAAATTCCTTGCCGGTAATCGTTTCGTGTTCAAATAAATATTGTGCGATCTTATCAAGCACTTCGCGGTTTTCTTCCAGCAGCTTTTTCGCTGTCTCGTAGCTCTGCTTTAAGATCACCTGCACTTCCTGGTCAATCTCTGCCGCGGTGTCATCGCCGCAGTTTAATACCGGCCTGCCGTCCAGATAGCGGTTTTCTACGGATTCCAGACTGATCAGCCCGAATTTTTTGGACATTCCGTACTGTGTCACCATTGCGCGCGCAATCTGCGTCGCTTTTTCAATATCATTGGAAGCACCTGTTGTAATCGAATGAAATACGATTTCCTCTGCGGCACGGCCTGCCATAAACGTAACTAGGCGCGCTTTCAGCTCTTCTTCGGACATTAAATATTTTTCTTCTTCCGGCACCTGCATCACGTAGCCAAGCGCACCCATTGTCCTTGGTACAATCGTAATCTTCTGCACCGGCTCCGCATTCTTTTGCAGCGCCGTCGTCAGCGCGTGGCCAACCTCGTGGTAAGCGACAATGCGTTTTTCCTCTTTGCCAAGAATCCGGTCTTTTTTCTCTTTTCCGGCTATTACTACCTCTACCGATTCAAACAGATCGGACTGATTCACATATTTTCTGCCGTTTTTCACTGCGTTAATCGCCGCTTCATTAATCATATTTGCCAGATCCGAACCGACCGCCCCAGAAGTCGCAAGCGCAATCGCATCCAAATCTACGGTTTCATCCATCAGCACATCCTTGGAATGCACTTTTAACGTCTCAACCCTGCCTTTTAAATCCGGTTTTTCCACGATAATCCGGCGGTCAAACCGCCCCGGACGAAGCAGCGCCTTATCCAGCACTTCCGGGCGGTTGGTTGCCGCAAGGATCAAAAGCCCCTTAGACGTATCAAATCCATCCATTTCAGCCAAAAGCTGGTTCAGCGTCTGCTCCCGCTCGTCATTGCCGCTGCCGTAACGGGTATCACGGCTTTTGCCGATTGCATCGATCTCGTCAATAAAGATAATACACGGCGCCTGCTTTTGTGCCTCTTTAAACAAGTCACGCACGCGGGACGCCCCGACGCCGACAAACATTTCCACAAAATCCGACCCGGCAAGCGAGAAAAACGGCACATTTGCTTCCCCTGCAACCGCTTTCGCCAGCAGCGTCTTGCCTGTTCCCGGAGGGCCTACCAAAAGGGCGCCTTTTGGCAGTTTTGCTCCGATATCCGTATACTTCTGCGGATTGTGCAGAAAATCCACGACTTCCTGCAACGATTCCTTTGCTTCATCCTGTCCGGCAACGTCCTTAAACGTAACACCCGTTTTTTTCTCGACATAGACCTTCGCGGTATTTTTTCCAACACCCATCCCCATGCCGCTTCCCATTTTCCGCATCAAAAATCCCATCACTGCCCAAAGCAGCAAAATCGGCAGTACGATGCTTAAAATATTGTAGATCCACGTAGCAGAATCATCTGGTATATACGGATAATATTCCACATCGTGTTCCTTTAACAGCGAGACAAGCTCTAAGTCGTTGCCCGCAATGCCTGTAAAATAAGTAATCGGCACAAGCTCATTCGCAGCTTTTTTCGGCGTGATCCGATAGCTGTTCGACGTCACCTGAACCTTCTCTACTTTCCCTTCTTCTACCATTTTTAAGAATTCCGTATAGGAAATCTCTTTTGTCGTCATCTGCGTCTGCCAGCGGCTGAACATGCTCATAAAAAACAAAGCAACAAGCGTAACCAGCAAAAACAGCAGAATCATCTGACCGTTTGCGTTTTTCTTATGATTGTTGTTATGATTGCCATTATTTGGTGACTGATTATTCATTTCCCCTCCATCTGCTGTACTTCTATGCGTTCTATGCAAAACATAAAACACCGCCTGTTTTCATTATAAGTGGATTGGCAGCATAACGCAAGTTTCTAATCATGAACTTTTTGCGAAATTTCTTAATTTAAAACAAAATTTATAACAGAAACATAAATTTTCTGGGCACAGCTAAAAACCATGATACATCCTGAACCTTAGAAAGTCAACTGTTTTTCGCTTTGTTCCGTTGTACGAGGAGATACCATTGATTTCACGCAAATCATTGACAAAAACGGTCACTTTCCTGTATTCTTTATAAAGAAACAAATCCCAATTTAAAGCAGAAGGAGTCCTCTATGTACCCTGTCACAATACGAAATGAAGCAGCCTGTGATTACACAGAAGTCGAAAGCCTAACAAGAAACGCATTTTGGAATGTATATGTTCCTGGATGTTTTGAACATTATCTGGCTCATATTTTAAGAGATCACAAAGACTTTATCCCAGAGCTTGACCTGGTTGCAGAAACAACTGACGGAAAAATTGTCGGCAATGTAATGTATACAAAATCCAGGCTTGTGAACCAGCATAATACTGCCCTTTCTGTCCTTACGTTTGGCCCATTGAGCGTACATCCCGACTATCAGCGTATGGGAATCAGCAAACAATTACTGGAATTTAGCTTTGACAAGGCAATCCAGTCAGGATATCCAGTAATTGTCATTTTCGGCAATCCCGGCAATTATGTATCCCGCGGCTTCAAAAGCTGCAAAAAATACAACGTCCATGCAGCAGACGGAAGTTATCCCGCGGCAATGCTCGTCAAGGAATTAGTTTCCGGGACGCTTGACGGAACAACGTGGTTTTATCACGAGAGCCCAGCGTATGCATTCGATCCCGCAGAGGCAGAAAGGTTTGACGCTCAATTTGAAGCAATGAAAAAAGAATGGCACCCAAGCCAGGAAGAATTTTATATTCACAGTCATTCTGTGTTGCAGGGGTGAAAATAAAAAAGCAAAAATTTCATTGTACTTTAACAACAACCTGTGTTAAAATACAAAAAAGCATATTTTCTACCAATTTCTTTTTATCTAAACGCATTCCAATCAGGGTACTGTTTTAATACCCATTCAGAAAATTCGTGCTTTTATCCAAACAAAAGCAGGGGATTTTCTGTAAACAACAAAAAACCTCCTGCCAACCCAAACAAAGGAGGTTTTCTATGGAGCAAAAGAAAACAGAAACAGACAAAACATACTGGCACCCTGCATTTTTTGCAGACACCCAAATTGAGCTGGCTGAAGATGTAACAGGAAAATATCCCAAAACCCTGATCCGCCACCTGCGGGAAGAACGTCATTATTCATTAAAAAAGACAGAACCCGGCATCTATCTGGTACAGGGAGATTTCCTGCCAATCCAGATCATCGTTACCAGAAAATTATCCAAGCAAAAAAATCTATGGCTGAAAAGCCTGACCAATAAATTAGACACAGCTAGCGCATCCCCAAAACAAGCTGTACCAGTCCGTGATTACTACGATTATGCGGGCAAACCAAAAAATATTTCAGGATGTAAACAGTATGGATGATATTGTTATGGAAATTGTACAGGAAAAATTTGACAGAAAACTGAAAGAAGCCGTAGACCGGGAAGTAAAAAAGAAAGTAGAAATAGCAACTGAGGAAGTTACTCAACAAGTTACCCAACAAGTTACCCAACAAGTTACCAAGCAGGTCACTCAAAAAACAAAACTTATGGATCTTATCGCACTGATCCAGAAAAAATGCATAAAAAACAAGCCGCTGTCCGTGATCGCTGACGAGCTGGAAGCAGAGCCTAATGAGCTTCTCCCTGTCTACAACATTGTCTTTCAAAATCCAGACAAATCTATAGATGAACTTTACAGCATGGTTGCAAAATAGGCGCTTGGCTGGATTTTTTGGAATTGCTTTGCTGAATGTTGATTAGGTGGTGCTTTTTCACAGGAAGGGACGCCGGGAAAGAGGATGTGCCTCTCCTGGCGTCCCTTCTTATAAAAATTTACAAAAGTAACTCAAACTTGTTCGCTCTAGTAGTTTCTAAAGGGCGCTCAGGATACATTAATATGTACTGCGGCATTTCTTATAAACTTCACGAATTTTAAATTATCAGAATCAGTCTCCTATAAAAATGCAACAAAAAACGCCTGCCAATTCTGGTATTTGCTTCTTTGCTGCACAAATCATTTGCAATGCAAAATAATAAACCGGCGTAAGCCCTATTTTATCTTTATCATTAATCAGCGCTACCACAAGTGAATGGCCTACATCTACATGAGTCCCCCTCTTATCAGACATATACTTTAAAAAATCATCGTCAGAGAGTAAACCCAAGCAACAAAAACTCTGCATAAAGCAGAGTTTTTCCTATATTTCGGCATTCATTCAAATATTACTAAACCATGATTAATATAATAATCCATTTTCGAATCTACAGATAAAAGCACCATTCCATTTTTTATTGCCTGCCATATAATGATCCGGTCAAACGGATCTTTATGCTCCCTTGGCAATTTATAAGAAGAAATCAATTCTTCATTTTTTAATGATTTGCATATTAAAAAGCTGTCTTGTACTTCTTGAAAAAATTCCTCTGGAGCAATTCCTTTCAAAGTAAGTTTGCCAATCAAGTATTTGATAGATATTTCCCACAAACTTGCCTGGCTATAATAAATCTCGTTGTCTGTGGATAATAACGCCTCTTTTATTTTATCTGCTATCTTTGATGTGTCTATGAACAGCCACAGCAAGTAATGTGTATCAATCAAAATCTTCATTGCCCAATCAGCTCCTCATCACTTATGCTCCAATCCTTTTCAAAAGCCACCGATACTTTTCCCTCAAGTGTTCCCAATTTGCGGACTTTTGGTTCTATTTTTTCATCCAATGCAGTGATGATTACTTTCTGGTTCATGAAAAAATGTTCTTTTTCTAAAGGAACACATACTGCTCCATTATAATATCCATGTACTGCCACCATATACATCCCTCCACATTTGTTTTTCTTAATCTATAGTATATACATACTTATAATCAAAATCAATCACTATTTGAAATCTGATTTTTACATTTCTCTGTTTCAATATTCCTATTATCGTTGCCACTAAACAGCAACATGCCCCATTTTATTGATTTTCTAATGTATCACTTTGCACGTTCCTCCTCGTTTAACTTCTTTCCAGCAAAACGTTCTACTACCACAGCGAACTTCATCTGATTTGCATTTCCCAAGGAACTATTTTGGACAAGTCCTCCATGTAAAACAACCTAGAACCTGTTATACCATATGGTTGATTTTGTTCATGGTAGACAAACCATATTGCACTTGTTTCGTAGCATTTACGAAAAGCAGCCGGGAGAGAGGATGTGCCTCCCCTGGCTGTGGCTTTGGAAGAATGCTTAGAAGCCCTTAGTATTCTGCTGGTCAACCAGGGGCGCAGCCAAGCGGCACCTTTAGCTGCCAGCAGGCAGCGAACTAGGTGTCGCGACCGTCCACAGCCACAACGTAACAGCAGGATACTTAGAGCTTCTTAACATTCTGGAACGGACGCAGCCAGGGGAGGCACATCCTCTTTCCCAGCGTCCCTTCCTGTAAAAATTTACCAAAGCAATCCAAGTTTGTTCGCTGTAGTCCTGTCTCCTGTCTATTCCTTTCGTCGCTGTTGCATTTGCAAAGAAATTATGCCGTCACATGCACCGCATTTTCCCTGATCTGGCGAATCGTATCCATAATTGCTGTCCTTGTTTTTGCATCAAACAGCTTTACAAAGCTGACCGGCTTATCAAACGGCGGCTTTTGCAATTCTGCAATATTTTCCATATAGCCATTTTGTTCCACATGGCTAATTATTTTATGTACAAATGCAATCTGTTTTTGGTTTAAAGACTGGTCATTAATAAAACCAGAAAATGCCTGCATCGCTGCATCATGATCCATTTTTGCAATTCTGCGTATAAGCAGTCCAAATGGCGTATCACCAAATACCCGTTTATAATCTTCCCTGCTGCCAAGTTCTCCCGTCAGCACGCGTTCCAGTTCCTCATAGTCACCAGACGACAGCGGAACATTATGCGTTAGCTTATGAATCGCCAGTGTGTCGCTGTGTTCATTGATATAGCGGCTGACTTTATTCCGATAGTCTTCAAAATCATAGGCATCCTCCAACTGCTGCCCCTGCGCCTGGTAAATCATAGGATCTGCAAGCCGGGTAACAACCTGCCTGTTTCGATCCCCTTTTTCTTCCAAAAATTTAATCAATGTACGCAGTTCCCTGCGGGCTTTTTCAAACAAAAAAAGGCTGTTTGCATTCCAAAATGCCTCTGTATGAACCTCCCGAATCATCGGCAGACATCCTTTTACCTGTGGAATACTGGCTTTTTGTTCCAGCATGACAGCCAGATCACATAGCTGTTTCTTTGCGTGTTTGAATGCCGGCATCTTTCCAGCATGGGCAAGCATCAGCCCATACATAAAATTATCAAAACGTTTCGCATATACATCTGTATCATCCAAATGAACGAGCGGCGCAATGTGATCGGTCAGCTCGGTCTTATCTGCTTCGCCAATATACTTGAACGCTTCCTTTTTCCTATATTTTTCCACATACTGCAAGCACAGCCGAACTGCAATTAAATCCGTCTGTAGCAAGGCAACCTGGCTGCAACAGCCGTCCGTAAGCTCCTTTCTCCATGCCTGAAACTTCTCATCCTGATAGGCTGCTTCCTGCAACAGGACGGCAAGCTGAATCTGTTTGCCAAAAATATTTTCTGACAGTGTGTTCGTCTCCCGGCTCTCATAGCCTTCTTTATGTTCGCGAAAATACTCAAAGTTGCCGCAGTAATCAAAGATTAGAAAGCGTCTCTTATCCGTATATTCGCCATCAATCTGATCCATACAGTCAAGCCCTTTGCAAAGACGGGTGCCACGCCCGATCATCTGCCAGAATTTTGTTTTGGAACGCACTTTTTTAAAAAATACGAGATTCACAGCCTGCGGTACATCAATCCCTGTATCCATCATATCAACCGAAACAACAATATGCGGGTCTTTCTGCGGCACTTTAAAATCTTCAATCACTGTCTGCGCATAAGAATCATCGCAAATCACACGCTGGGCAAATAAGCCATGATATCCGGGATACAGTTTGTTAAAACGCTGCAAAATAAACTCTGCGTGCCGCTTGCTCTGTGCAAAAATAATCGTTTTTCCAAGGCGTTCTCCACCGTCTACCCGAATGCCGCGTTCCATTAAATCCTGTAAAACAAGGTCTACGGTCGTTTCATTAAATACAAACTTGTTTAGCTGAGCCGAAGGAATAAAATCCGGCATTGACCCATCTTCCGTAAAATCTTCTTCGTAGCGCTGCTGGTCTTCCTCGGACAGTTCATCGTACACAATCCCTTCTTCCAGAAATTTGGTCTTTACCTCATAATTGTAATAAGGTACCAGAACATGATCCAGATTGACTGCCGTGTCATAATCATACGCATAAGTAGGAACTCCCTGCTCCATCTCAAAAAACTCATACGTATTGCGGTCAACATCCGTTTTCGGCGTCGCAGTCAGCCCAACAATCATGGCATCAAAATATTCGAAAATCACACGATACTTTTTAAAAATACTGCGGTGGCTTTCATCTATAATAATCAGGTCAAAATGCGCTGGCGTAAACAACCGTTCCCCATTCTTTGTCTTTACATCATCAAGAATATTCAGCATCGTCGGATATGTGGAAAATACAATGCGCGCCTGATAGTCATCTTTGTTCAAACACAGATTGCACAGGGACATATCCGGCAGATAATTTTTAAAATCATCTTTTGCCTGTTTCACCAGTGCGGTACGATCAGCTAGAAACAGCACATTTGTCACATATTTTCCCCTGCTCAGCACATCTACAAGGCTAGAAGCCGTCCTTGTTTTTCCTGTTCCGGTAGCCATGACTAGCAAATGCTTTCGGAATCCCTGTTCGATCTGCTCACAAACAGCGCGGATCGCTGCTTTTTGATAATAGCGGTCAGTAATCCTGTCATCAATCGGAATCGCCATAAGATTCAAATGCTCCGACCTGCGATTCATAAGCTTTTGCAGGTCGTCTTTGCCGCAAATGCTGCTGACTTTCCGCTGCGGACTGCTCCTGTCATCCCAGAAGTACGTATCAAACCCATTTGTCGTATACATCACCGGACGGCGTCCAAATTTACGCTCCAGGCAGTCCGCATACAGCATCGCCTGTCTGCGGCCGCTGTTTGGATCTTTGCTTGTCCGTTTTGCTTCCACAACAGCAAGCGGCAGCCCATCTTTGCCAAACAATACATAGTCAATATATCCTGACTGCCCTTCGATACCCGCCATACCATCCACCGGATATTCCTGCCGCACATCCGCATCCAAACCGTCAAATTTCCAACCCATCTGCTTCATATCTAAATCAATAAATCTCTTTCGTGTCTCAAATTCTGTTAAATCTTCCGCCTCAAACGTACGGCTTTGCAAATGCTGTTCTTTCTCAGCCGTATACTGTTCTGACATTTCCTCAATCTGCCTACGC
This sequence comes from Eubacteriaceae bacterium, assembly GCA_910574915.1. Classification (GTDB taxonomy): domain Bacteria; phylum Bacillota; class Clostridia; order Lachnospirales; family Lachnospiraceae; genus Eubacterium_J. The sequence continues at coordinate 40,737 of CAJTCR010000018.1, read as the reverse complement.
AGCGCTTCAATTTCTGCTTCCTTTTCACCGAGCAGGCTCTCCTGCTCTTTGATCTTTTTTGAATCTACAAAAACTTTCTCTTCTGGAATCCGCTTTTCCTCAAACTTGCGCTCACAATAGTCCGCACCGTAGCAATAGTCAATCCATTGCACAAACTCAAAAAGCCCCCGCAAAGACGCAAGCGCATCACCAGCCTGCACGCTGCGTTCCGTATGTACCGCAAGATTCCCCAGCTTAACAATAAACGGCATCTTGCCCCATGTATTGCGGTCTAACGCAAACCGAAACGTCGGTTCATGAATCATTGACTGTAAATTGTTTTTATAAGGCATTTTCATTGATTTATCAGCCGAATATACCCATTTTACCGCCAGTTCCAGCGCCTTGCGGCACCCTACGGCGCACATCGCAGGAGCGGAAGCGTATATTTTTTCCGCCTCGATACATGCAGAGGAAAACAAAGCGTATTCTTTGTGGTTTTTTAAATAATTAAAATTTGACATGTGTTTTCTCCTTTGGCGTTTTAGAATGTTTTTTAGTTGCAGAGAAGGGACGCCGGAAAAAGGGACGCAGGGCTGGCTTTTTGTTCCTTTTCCAATATGTAAGGAGCCCTAAGCATTCTGCTGTTGTGATATGGCATGGCAGAAATAGCGGGTGCTGTATGCACTGTTATTTCTGCCATACTGTACTAGATCAGTGATCGCTTATGGTATTTCTGCAAAGATCAGCTAAGACGTACCCATTCCCTTTTCTGGCATTCTTGCATTTGAAAAAATGCCGTATTTGATTAAAATAGTTCTAATTTTAGTTTATTTGGGTTGGATAAAATATTGCTGCATCAGTGATTTTTGTAATGTTTGCAGTTTGGCAAGGCTTTTTTTTGTTGTTGATTTTAATCTTTCTACTTGTTGAGCAAAAGCAGCAAATCGTTTTTGTAAACTGATCGGTACATCATATGCTACCATTTCCTTTAATCCTGAAATGGTAAGCGCTGAATAAGCTGTACCTGTAGACATTTTATTTTTATAGTTTTCAATTAACTTCTCTAACAGATATTTCATATATAGAGAATCAAAAGCAGTTGATGCGTCTATCTTTATAAGATTTCCATCTTTAAAATAAAAATCTTGTTTTCCATCCACAACCCAAATTATACCTATAGTTCCTACTGCCGAGATTAATAGATCATTCTCTACGGGAACTCCGTATTTCTCCTTTAACTCCTCAAACCTTTCTCTCGTTATGTACAATTCTGTCGAAATCTCACATCCCCTAGACAATTCAACAATCTCTTTCGTTCGATAAAATGGCACTCCAGAAGCAACATACTCTTTTTCAAAGATACGTTTACTTGAACCAATTTCACATATATCCCCCATAACCACTCTCTTCCAACGCTTTTCATTTATAATTGGATCTCCAAACATCTCCACAAATCGAGCCTTTACCAGCTTGTCATACAATTCTATTTGTTCTTTATGTACTAATATCAAATCCCAACACTTTTTCAATATATTAGAACAATTCATTTGTTCATCTAAACTCGGCAATGGTATTTCAATATTCTCGACTATTTTTTTAGGTATTTCCTTAAATGTTGCCCCTCGACCTAATGCATTCAAATAATCTGTATGCCCTTTTAAATACCAGTACAAATATCTGTGGTCTATCCTGTCAGAACATATCAGATTTTTAAATCCCTGGTTACAATACATTTCTTTACCTGCGATAGCAACTTTGCCAATCGGCGCTCTTGAAGATAATATTACGGTGTCTTTTGGAAATGGTCGCAAACCTGTGTTTTGCACAGCAGTATGCGTTATTTTCCGTTGGCTTTCCCTGATGATATAGGTTTCATCTGTCAATTCTGCTGGTGTAATCCAATCAATATTTCCGTCCCAGTATTCAGTAATATCCGTCTTAGGTGTGCTCCCTGAAACAATTTCACATATTTCTCCTAATTTTATCCGCTCCATAATCGTCCCCACTCAATTTTCCATCATCACAACATCTGTTCCAATTCGGTAAGCCCTGCCGTAATTTCCTCCTGCAACTGGTGCAAGTCCTCCATAATCTCCGCCGTCGGAGGATACTTTACTGGCACATACGCAATCTCTTTATATTTATTGATGGACAGATCATATGCATTGTCTGAAATTTCCTGTTTTGACACAAAGAAACTCTGTTCGGTTCGTTTTCTGCCTGCTTCCTGCTCCAGATGATGAAAACGCGTGATAAGGTCGGGAATATCATTGTCCGATATTTCGGTACGCTTGTCATCAAGTGTAAAACCATCTGCTTTCATATCATAAAACCATACATTTTCCGTGCCGCCCGCGCCTGTCTTGGTAAATACAAGCACAGCCGTAGAAACCCCGGCATAAGGCTTGAATACGCCAGACGGCATCGAAATAACTGCCCGCAGTTGATGCTGTTCCACCAACTCCCTGCGGATTGACTTGTGTGCTTTTGAAGAGCCAAACAGCACTCCATCCGGTACAATGCAGGCACACTGTCCGCCCTTTTTAAGCATACGCAAAAACAGCGCTAAAAAAAGCAGCTCTGTCTTTTTTGTATTTGTCACAGCTTTTAAATCGTCATGAATGCTTTCTGCGTCTACGGTTCCTTTAAACGGGGGATTCGCCAGGCAGACCGTAAATTTTTCTTTCAAATCATTTTGCTTTGAAACACTGTCTTTGTAGTTAATCTCAGGATGGCTGATTGAATGGAGCATCAGGTTCATCGCAGAAATGCGCAGCATCGTTCTGTCTGTGTCAAAACCGGTAAAAGCCGCGCCTGCAAAAAACTCCCACTGCTCCGCGGTCATTTGATCCTCATAATGGCCGCGGATATATTCGGCTGCTGAAACCAGAAATCCTGCCGTGCCGCAAGCCGGATCACATATCAAATCGTCAGGTGTTGGCTCTAACAGTTCGACCATCATTTCACGAATATGTTTTGGTGTGCGAAACTGGCCATTTTGTCCTGCTGTAGCTAGTTTCCCAAGCATATATTCATATAAGTCCCCCTGCATATCAAGCTCTGCAATATCATGCTCATACAGGTCGTCAAACCCTGTAATAATTTTCTGCAACACCTGTGGTGTTGGAATCAAAAACATTGCATCACTCATATAACGGGCAAACGCTGTACGCTCTTCTTCACTGCCTGTTTGCTCCTGGTTTTCCATTGCAATCCATTCACCCTGATCCGTAAAATCTGGAAGGCATCCATTTTTCATATTTTTAATGGCTGGAAATACCCTTTTGGAAATAATTTCATAAATCTCACGCGCATCGTTATTTTTAAACCTGCTCCAGCGCATAGACTGCCCTGTCACAGATTCAGGAAAAATCCGATCCATTTTTTCGCCTGTCATACGCTCAAATTCTTCTGTCTCCAGCTCTTTTTCATCTAAGGAACGGATAAACATCAGATAAGTAAGCTGTTCTATAACCGTCAGCGGGTTTGTAATCCCGCCTGCCCAAACATCCGTCCATATTTTATCTACTTTATTTTTTATCGTACCTGTAATCACCTTTTTGATCCTCCATAAACTAATTAAAATAGGCCTTTCAAAAAACTTCTTAAAAAAACGAATATCATGCAAACAGGCATAGGATCACCGACTGTTTGCATGATATAAAATTTTTCTGTCTTTATTTTTTATTTACGTTCTCATAGGACAATGCTGCCTCCACAAACCCGCGGAACAATGGATGCGGGCGGTTTGGCCTGGATTTTAATTCCGGGTGTGCCTGTGTCGCTATAAACCACGGATGATCCGGCACTTCGATCATCTCTACAATCCGGCGGTCAGGAGACATACCGGATAAAAGCAGCCCTTTTTCGGTCAGTACGGTACGGTAATCGTTGTTGACCTCATAGCGGTGGCGGTGGCGTTCCTGGATTGTCTCTTCGCCGTACAGCTCATATGCTTTGGAATGCTCGTCCAGTACGCACGGATAGGAGCCAAGCCTGAGCGTGCCGCCGATATCCCCGTCTTCATCCTGATCCGGCATCAGCGCAATGACCGGATGCGTCGTCTTTGGATCAAGCTCGATACTGTGCGCGTCATGCAGGCTGCATACGTTTCGCGCAAATTCGATAATCGCCACCTGCATCCCAAGGCACAAGCCCAGATACGGGACTTTATGTTCGCGGGCATATTTTACTGCCAGAATCTTGCCGTCCACACCTCTGCTGCCAAAGCCGCCAGGGACGAGGATGCCGCTGACGTCGCCCAGGATATCCGCTACGGTATCCGCCTGCAAACGTTCCGAATCGACCCATTTGATCGATACGGTTGTACGGCTTGGAATGCCGCCGTGTTTTAGCGCTTCGACAACGGAAATATAAGCGTCGTGAAGCTGGGTGTATTTTCCGACAAGCGCTATGCGCACTTCCCGTTCTGGATGCTTGAGGTTTTCAATCATCTCATTCCATTCATCCAGATCCGGCTGCGGGCAAGGAAGATGCAGGCATTCACAGGCTACCTTTGCCAGGTTTTCCCGCTCCATCGCAAGCGGCGCTTCATACAGGTATTCCACGTCCAGATTTTGCAGGACATGTCCGTTTGGCACATTGCAAAACAGCGCGATCTTGTCCTTGATGCTCTGATCCAGCTCATGCTCGCTGCGGCATACGATCACATCCGGCTGAATGCCCATGCCTTGCAGCTCTTTGACACTTGCCTGCGTCGGCTTTGTCTTAAGCTCGCCTGACGCCTTTAAATATGGAATCAGCGTGACGTGGATCAGCATGGCATTTTCATGTCCCACTTCATGCTGAAACTGGCGGATAGACTCTAAAAAAGGCTGGCTTTCAATATCCCCAACCGTTCCGCCGACTTCAATAATCGCGATATGCATATCCGGCGATGAAAAGTTCCGGTAAAAACGGCTCTTAATTTCATTTGTAATATGAGGAATGACCTGCACCGTACCCCCGCCATAATCTCCGCGGCGCTCCTTCTGCAACACAGACCAGTATATTTTTCCTGTTGTCACATTTGAATTTTTCGTCAGGCTCTCGTCGATAAAGCGTTCATAATGTCCAAGATCCAGATCCGTCTCCGCACCGTCATCCGTTACAAATACTTCTCCGTGCTGGATCGGGTTCATAGTTCCCGGATCAATATTGATATACGGATCAAATTTCTGCATTGTCACCTTATATCCGCGCGCTTTTAACAGCCGTCCCAAAGATGCCGCCGTAATTCCCTTTCCAAGTCCTGACACAACGCCGCCGGTAACAAACACATATTTTACAGGCATAATCTTATCCTCCATCTATTTTCTGTTTTTATTATAAAAACGGATCTGCTCATCTGCGTCTTTTTCTTTCAACGCATCAAAACCGCCTTTGACACCATACTCTGCCCGGTTGCACTCTGGGCAGAAATTGCCGAACTGAATGGACTTTCCACAGCGCTGGCAGTGAAGGCTAGTCACCGTATTCACAATTTCCTTATATTCTAATCTGCCCTCACGAATCCACTGCTTAACTTGTCGAAGTGGGATTCCAAAAGTCTCAGCCAACTGAAACTCATTGACGTCATGTTCCCTGACATACTCCCGTATTTCCCTGAACTGCATACTTGCCTCGCAGTTTTTACAAAATTCTGTCTCTGAATCGATCGGAATCGGGCAGTGGCACCAGGCACAAAATTTATTCTCCTGAAATAACTTTCCGCTAACCTCCATCTGACTTTCCCCCTATTCGTTGCTAGCTACCAAACGTTGTCATAATAATTATCATTATACCGCAAAGCAGAAACAGTGTAAAGCATTATTGTTGTCAAAGAAAAAACGACCTGCATACGCAGATCGCCTTTTCGAGGAGTTTAGTTATGAAAATGTTTAATCTATAATAAATGGAATAATTTTTAGTCGAAGCTGGCGGTCAGCGCGCGCTTTGTAGACCGTCAACTTCATTTGATAGTACTAAGTATACCCACAAAATGTGTCTGAAATGTGTCAAAAGCCTAAAAGAAAAATAAACAGATTCTTAATATTCTCTGTCCTCAAGAAGCTCCTTTGTCACCGTCACCATTTGTTTCGGTGTAAAATCAATCATCAGCGTCATTGGCTCTTCATCCGCGGTAAAACAGTCTTCGGGCAGATAATAGTCTTTCTCTGTCAGCACCTCTCCTGCCTCCAGCCTGCGTATCGCTTCCGCTGCATAAGGCGGCGACAGCGGGTTGCATTCAAAATCCGCATGGATCTTGCCGTCCAGCACCGCTTCCAGCCCTGCCCTTGTCGCATCAAAGGAAATCAGGATCACGCCGCCGTCATTTTCCGCGTCCACCCCATAAGCAACACCCGCTTCATCAAGCGCCGCGCACGCCCCGAACGCCTCATTGTCATTTTGGCACACGACGACGTCGATGCGCTCATACGTCTGCAAATACCGTTCCATCACCGCCTTGCCGCCGCTTTCTGTAAAATCCCCGCATTCCTGCGCCAGCAGCTTCCAGTTTGCATTTTTCTCCACATACTGCGCAAAGCCCTGCGTGCGCCCGATCTGCGCAGAAGCTCCCTGCGTGCCGTTAATCGTTACAATATGAATCGTTTCCTGATCTCTGCCCTGCTTTTTCAAATAATTTTGCAGCCATTCGCCAGCCCATTCGCCCTCACGTACAAAATCAGAGCCAAACCAAGCCGCATAATACTGATCCTTACAGTCAATCGTACGGTCTAACAATATCACTGGTATTTTCGCGTGATACGCTTCTTTTAAAACGGCTGTCCAGCCTGTCGTCAGGATCGGGTCGATCACAATATAGTCCATCCGCTCTTTGATAAACCTGCGCACCGCTTCCACCTGCACCTTTGGATCATTGTCCGCATCTACAAAATGCAGGTCGTACCCATTTTCTTCCGAAAACGCCTGTTTGCCGGACTTTGTCGCCGCAATCCGCCAGTCCGATTCGTGCCCGACCTGCACAAATCCTACCCGGATCTGCTTCTTAGGCAGCAAAGCCGCCGCCTGCTGCGCCGCAGTCATCCCAGCCTGCCCGTATGCTCCTGTATCACTGCCCGCAAACCGGTCAAGATCGTCCAGTACAGTTTTTGCCGCACATGCGGATAAGAGGAGGCAGAAAAAACCAAGCTCCAGCACTGCGCGTATTATTTTTCGCTGCTTTTTTGTCATTGTTTTATCCTCGGCTGCAATGAGAAGCCGGAATCCATCCGGCTTCTTTTGTTTTGGATGTCAATGATAGTATCCCAAAATAGACAGGAATAAAGCTATCCCACTATTGATCGTAGAGGGATAGCTTTTGTAAGTTACAATACAATTAAGTTTCCGTCTAGGGTAATGGGGACGTTCCAATATCTCCACCACCTCTACGCTGATTATAATCTATAGGACAGAATATTTCAAGTCAAAAATTTTCTTCTCAACATCTGAAAACCTCATACAGCGACTTTTTCTACGTCTGTTTCAACCTAAAACAACTGGGATTGTGTTGTAATATATCGTTAGTTTTGTTCGCTGTAGTACTAGAGCGTGTTTGAAAAATCATTCCTGCCATCTCCATTCCCCACTTTGCGTGAAATTTGCGCCAAATTCAGGTTACATAGCCCGCTATGCGCCCTTCATTTGGCGCAAATCTCCCACAAATTGTGAAATACATCTGGCAGAAAGCATTTTTCAAACACGTTCTAATTTGCTGGATAAATTTTAAAAGAGGTTCACAGAAATTATAATTTCTGTGAACCTCTTTATTTGTGCAAGATTATTTACGCGTTCAGAACAATGAAAAAACTTCTGGCGGCATTATGAAGTTGTTACCTGTTCTGTTGAACTCCAAGAAATTGAAGCTTCAAAACCATTGGAAGCATTACCTGTAATCGTAATTGTACCCGTTGCTTTAATTGTATATTTGCCACCTTCACCACCTGTTGCAGTAGCTGTTATATTGAATGCCATCTTTGTATTATTCTCTGCAATGTCGTACTGATAATTCGACTTCTTTGTAACTTCCTCGTCAGTTATCTCGATATCTGAAATCTCAAATGCAGACGGTTCTGTACCACCATCTACCTTTGCAGAGGCTGTGACGTCACTAATCGTAAGAGATGCTGGTGAATTTGCCAATGCTTGAGATGTTGCAACTGTAACTGATCCAGGTGTAAATGCTATATCTGTAAGCCCTTCTATCGGACTTGTTCCTGGTTCTGTAGTATCCTCAACTGTTACTACACATGTTACAGGATCAAGATCTATAGTTGAACCATCTCCTTTTGTTACCGTTGCAGTTGCTGTAATCGTAGCCTCACCAACTTTCACACCTGTAACAGTTGCCGTTAACGTGTCTGTACCTGTAACTGTAGCAACTGCTTCATCACTGCTTTTCCATGATACACTCAGCTTCTTAGTGTCTGCTCCCTGCGGATCAACCGTTACAGTCAACTCTTTCGATGCAGCACCATTCAAGTCAAGTGCCAAAGTAGATGCCAATGTTATCTTCTCTGGCAATACCTCTGTTGTCGTACCATCCTCAGGATTAACAGTAACAACTTCGCCCGGCTTAACTTCTACCGTTTCTTTTCCACCTGTTACTTCAACTGGCTCTGTTACGTCTTCACTAACATTAACAACTATATTCGTAATTTCTTCTGTTACTGTAATTGTACTGCCTTCTGAGCCTTTTTCTAATATAACTGAAGTACCATCAACTGTAGATTTAACATCTACAGGTACAGCCGATTTTACTGCTGCATTATCTGCTTTCAGTTCTACTACAATCGATTTAGTCTCTACACCTTCTGCTGCTTTAATTTCAACGGTTGCTTGCTTGTTTACAGAAACAGTGCCTACTGTTGCGCCGTTATCTTCTACAGTCAGACCCAATTTTGCAGTTTCTGCGTCACAGGTAATATCTCCTACCTTACCTGACACATTCATTTTTACCTCTGAATCTTTTGCATCTGTGCTAAACGCTACATTGCCTACTTCTGCATCTTTTGCTACATTAACTTCTGCGCTTTCTACCTTTGCTTCAAAAGAAATTGCAGCCTGAACTGTTCCCTTGATTTCCAATTTAACCTTTGTAATCGCTTTAGCAGCATCTTTAATAAATGAAATTGCCTGGACTACAGCGTCTTTTTCCACTACAATATGTGGATTTGGTGCCGATACTTTAAAACGATTATCTTTTGCCTTTTCATACCAAGTCTCTGGTGCAATATCCTTAATTTCTACAGATTTAAATACACCTTCGTTTGTAATCGTTTTCTTTGGAGCATTTACAACTAATTCTTTCTTACTATATGATCCAGACGGAATTGTTAATGTATTATCCTCTGCTCCTGAAGTACCATCCACATCTCTGGACAAAATCGTAATCTTATTTACAGAGCTGTCCTTCAAAACGCTGTCTAACTCAGCCTGTGTATAAACTTCAGCTGGTTTTGTAGTCGGTGTTGTCGTAGAACTGCCACCACCCCAAGAACCGCTTGAGCCGCCGCCCCAGGAGCCGCCGCCCGTGCTTGTTCCTGTACCGGAAGTAGACGGCTTAATCGTTGCGCTGCCTTTTGGAGATACGTTCTGTACCTTGTTGTCAGCCTTTGTAACTGCAATCGTAGAGGACGTATTGTTCTTTACGGTTACGGTTGCTGCTGTATTTGTAATCTTTACGGTACTCTTTTCTGCTTTTGCCTGCAAGGTAATCGTTGCGTCTGCGGATGCCTCAACCGCTACCGGAAGGTCAGCCGTTAATTCAGAGCCTGCTGCCTGGATCTTTACCGCTACGCTTTCTGTTGCAGAGCCTGAGAGCGCCAGTTTTGCTTTTGCGCTGATCGTTACTGCTGCTAATTTTCCGTTTACAATAATTGCTACGTCTGCATTTGCTTTCGTAACGGAAACGCTTGTAACGCTTGCGCTTGTACCTACGACAATGCGTGCCTTTAATGCGTCTACTTTGAAGTTATTTCCGACTGCGTTTTCTGTCCATGTGCTGTCTTTGATTGCCGCAATCGTGATTGATTTGAACACGCCGCTGTTTGTTACTTCCGCATTCGGGGCATCGACTGTCAGGTCTACAGAAGTATGTGCACCTGCCGGGATCGTAAAGGATGCTGTGCTGTCTGTCTTAACCGTAATCGATTTAAGCGTCGTGTCTGCCAATGCTGCTGTCAGTTCTGCCTGTGTAGCAACCGTCTTGGATGTCTGAGACGGCGTTGTAGGTGTTGGGTCTGGTGACGGCGTAGGTGTCGTTGTGCCTGCCCCCACAACCTTTACTTTGCACTTTAATACTTTTGTATTATTTGTCTTGCGTGCAGTTGTTTTCAGGCTGACCTTAATGGTAGCACGTCCTTCGCTTTTGCCCTTTAACAATACATAAGAAGCCTTCTTGCCATATACGGTAGCGATCTTCTTATTGGAAGTAGCCACTTTTTTAATCTTCCAGTTCTGCGTATTGTTTACTAATCTCAGTTTGTAGTCCTTCTGTCCTACCTTTAAGGTTTTGAACGTCGTATTCAGGCCGACAAACTTTGCTGCTGCCGATGCAGACTGCATTCCTGCCACAGATGATGCGGAAAATACCATCGCTGTCGACAATGCAACTGCAAGAGCCTTTTTCATGAATTTTTGCTTCATGATCTCCTCCTCGTTTTTTGACTTGTGTATGTACCGCTGACAGACACACTGCTGCCAAATGCAGACATACGTGAACAGTTACCTAAATTATATAAAAATCCTGCTGTCCTCTTTTGGTTCGATGCACTCGCCCAAGCACCACACTGCTGCCCGCAATGGGAAACAGGTATTTTTATATCAGCGTTGTGTTGCAGACAAGCAGGATACTACGCAAATTTTTGTGAATCCGGCACACACCCAATTCATCAGCGTAAGGAGGCAACGATAAAGAACATCTATAAATTTACGATAATCAAATGCTGCCTACTGCATCCACAAAAATTTACGTGATCCAATACTATATCCGCAGTTTTTAAATCAATTTGGAAAAGTATACTTTTTCGGATTTAATATAGAAAAGAAAAATTTATTGCAAAATGCCAAAATATCACTTGAAAATTAACAAATTTGTAGTATAATACAATATGAACTGTGAACGCATTCCAAAATTTGGAAAAGTATACTTTTCCAAATTTTGGAATGCGTTCACAGTTCATATTGTATTATACTACAAATTTGTTAATTTTCAAGTGATATTTTGGCATTTTGCAATAAATTTTTCTTTTCTATATTAAATCCGAAAAAGTATACTTTTTCGGATTCCTAATATGAAACAAAAACTGCCGGCAAAAAACCGTATGGGTTCTTTGCCGGCAATTTTGATCCTTTCGCCATTAGGAAGCTGCTCTGTACCCTCTTTTATATATATCCTAGATCTACCAAATCATATTGGGCTTGTTTGGGCAGCACTTGCGAAGAACAGCCGGGAGAGAGGTTGGGCATCCCCTGGCGGCGGCTTTGGAAGAATGCTTAGAAACCCTTCGTATTCTGCTGGACAACCAGGGGCGCAGCCAAGCGGCACCTTTAGTTGCCAGCAGGCAGCGAACTAGGTGCCGCGACCGTCCGCAGCCACAGCGTACCAGCAGGATACATAGGGCTTCTTAGCATTCTGGAACGGACGCAGCCAGGGGATGCCCAATCTCTCTCCCGGCGTCCTCTCCTGTAAAAATCAACCAAACCACTCCAAATTTGTTCGCTCTAGCAATTCTTAACATTCTGGAACGGACACCGCCAGAGTGTACTCACCCTCTCTCCTGGCGTCCCTTCTTGTAAAAATTTACCAAAGTAACTCAAACTTGTTCGCTCTAGTACAGCTTACCGTTCGTACACGAATGAACGAGTCGGAAGCAGATACCAAAACAGGATAATCGACAGATATAGATATTTTATGTGTAAAATTTTGTAAAAACTCCTTTCATCTGGAAAGACGTAGTGATATAATAGAGCCAGCGAAAAATCTGGATTTATGGAGGTACCTATATGCAAATTGGATTGGCAAGAGGAACTGTTTTAGTTGAGCCACATAAGATTGAATGGGAAATAATAGCACAGGAGACCATTGGCAGTTTAAGAAAAATTTTAAAAGACGATATGATAGACGCACAGCATATTGGAAGTACCGCAATAAAAAACATCTGCGCAAAACCTATTATAGATATCGTTGTGGGCGTGAGTAGCTTTGATAAAATTTTAAAGCATAATGACGATTTGATGAAAAATAATATTGTTTATCATAAACAATACCCTCTTGATCAACATTTGTATGTTGTGGGCGATTTAGAAAATAATATATGCACGCATTATATCCATGCAGTCATTTGGGGACAAGAGGCATGGAATAATTATATAAATATGCGCGACTATTTGAATACCCACGAAAAGGAGGCTGCGGAATATTCAGAATTAAAAGAACACTTAGCAAAAAAATATCCAGAGGATAGAAATGCCTATATCAATGGTAAAAGTGCATTTATTGAAAAAATTTTACTAATGGCAGCTAAGTGGCGTAAACGCTGAGCTTTTAAGGCAGCCACTTAAGCCTGCTTGGATCAATAAGAGCATCTTCATCCAGCCCCAAAAATACACTTATCATAAAAGCACCGCCTTTCATTCAAAATTACAAACCATATTTGCAAAAGTAAAAGCGCACATTACAGCCATCGCCATAACATGCACTTTTACTTTTACAAATACCCTATCTTACAGAGAACTGATAACGTGTCTTTGTCCGATACGTTTCGCCCGCCTTTAAAATCGGCGATTCAAAATTAGGTTCGTTGACTGCATTTGGAAAATACTGCGTCTCCAGGCAAAATCCCTGTCTTTTTTCATAAACAGCGCCCTGCTTTCCGTCCTGTGTCGTAATAAAGTTTCCTGAATAAAACTGAACACCCGGCAGGTCTGTATACGCCTTCATCACAATGCCTGTGCTTGGCGCATATGCTTCGGCAAACAGCTCAAACGCGCCTTTTTCGGCTTTGTCCAGGACAAAATTATGGTCAAAGCCTCCGCCGTAATTGACCTGTGTATCGTCTGCGTCGATCTCGCGCCCGATCGTTTTTGCCGTCGTAAAGTCCATCGGCGTTCCCGCGACTGGGGCAATCTCCCCGGTCGGAATTGCCTTGGAATCTATTACTGGCGTAAAGTGGGAAGCACGCAGCATTAATTCCTGATCCAGAATGCTGCCGGACGCGTGCCCAGCCAGGTTAAAATACGCATGGTTTGTCAGATTTGCTACCGTATCCTGATCCGATACCGCCTCATAGCAGATCTCCAAAGCGTCGTCATCGGTCAGCAGGTATGTTACCTGTATGTCCATATTTCCAGGAAATCCCTGTTCTTTGTCCGCACTTTTGCACGTAAACGTGATCGTATTGTCCATATATTGCTTTACATCCCAGATCATCGTATCGATGCCCTTGCTGCCGGAATGCAGATTGTTTTCATTGTCGTTGCGGTCTAGCTGATAGGAGACACCGCCGATTACGCACTGGGCATTTGCAATGCGGTTGCCGTTTCTTCCGATCACTGCTCCAAAATAACAGGTATTATTTTCATATCCGGTCACATTGTCATAGCCAAGCAGTACGTCCTGCATTTTGCCGTCTCTGTCTGGTACGGTAATCGAAACGAGCGCTGCACCATAATCGGTCACACGCACCTGCCTGCCGCCCTTATTTTCCAGCGTATAAATATTGACCGGTTCTCCCTGCCTGCTTGTGCCAAACGATTCTTTATACATATAATCTCTGCCTTTCTTTTGCCCTTGTCAGTTCTGCCCGTAATAAGCGTTTGCACCGTGTTTGCGGTAAAAATGCTTGTCCTTGATGCTCTGCGGAGCCGGCTCTGCTTTTGGGTTAATCAGCTCTGTATGAAATGCCATCTTTGCCACTTCCTCCAGTACGACTGCATTATATACCGCCTGGCCTGCATCCTTGCCCCAGGTAAACGGGCCGTGGTTTTTACAGAGGATTGCCGGCGTATACATAGGATTGATCCCGTTTTGTTCGAGTGTTTCAATAATGACAAGCCCGGTGTTTTTCTCGTATTCGCCGTCGATCTCTTCCGGCGTCAGGCTTCTTGCACATGGAATCGCGCCGAGAAAATAATCTGCATGGGTCGTTCCGTACAGCGGAATGCTCCTGCCTGCCTGTGCCCAGGAAGTCGCGGCAGTCGAATGCGTATGTACGACGCCGCCGATCTCAGGGTACTTTTTATACAGCTCCGCATGGGTGGCTGTATCTGAAGAAGGCTTATATTTTCCTTCGATTTTGTTCATATCAAGATCCATCACAACCATATCGTCCGGCGTCAGTTCGTCATATTCCACGCCGCTTGGCTTGATTACAAAGTAACCGCTCTCACGGTCGATCCCGCTGACATTGCCCCATGTATAGGTCACAAGCCCGCGCTTTGGCAGCTCCATATTTGCCTCGTATACCTGCTTTTTTAATTGTTCTAACATCTTTTTGTCTCCTGCTTCGTTTTGATACCGATCGTTTCCACTAGAAAACACAAGGCTGTCACATATGTAACAGCCCGTGCCAATCGTCTTTTCGCCTAATTAGGAATGAAACGCTTTTACTTTCTTATAAATGCCGGCCGCATCCAGCCCATATTTTTCCAAAAGCTGTACCGCAGGGCCTGATTCGCCAAATGTATCTTCCACGCCAATGCGCAGCATCTTTGTCGGGCATTTTTCGCTCAGTACTTCCGCAACCGCTCCGCCAAGGCCGCCGATCACAGAATGCTCTTCAACGGTAATGATTTCACCTGTTTCTTTTGCTGCTTTGACCAACAGCTCTTCATCGATCGGCTTGATCGTATGGATGTTGACGACTCTTGCGTCAATGCCGTCTGCCGCGAGCTTTTCTGCCGCTTCCAGTGCGCCGGAAACACAAAGCCCGGTCGCTACCAGTGTAAGGTCTTTTCCGTCGCGTAACGTCACACCTTTTCCGATCTCAAATTTGTAATCTGCATGATCGTTAATAACCGGAGCCGCAAGGCGCCCAAATCTCAGGTAAACAGGTCCTTCATGTGCATAAGCCGCTTTGACAGCCGCTTTTGCCTCTACATCGTCCGAAGGGTTGATGACTACCATGCCAGGAATCACACGCATCAGTGCAATATCTTCGTTGCACTGGTGGCTTGCGCCGTCTTCTCCGACCGAAATGCCGGCATGTGTTGCACCGATCTTTACATTCAGGTGCGGATATCCTACAGAGTTGCGCACCTGTTCAAAAGCACGCCCAGCCGCAAACATTGCAAAAGAGCTTACAAATGGAACCTTGCCGGTTGCAGCGATGCCTGCCGCAATGCCTACCATATTGCATTCTGCAATACCGCAGTCGATATGTTTGTCAGGAAAAGCTTTTTTAAATGTACCTGTCTTTGTTGCCTCAGCCAAATCCGCATCTAATACTACGAGGTTGTCCACTTCTTTACCGAGTTCTACCAAAGCGTTGCCGTAACTCTCTCTGGTTGCAATCTTTTTTACATCTGACATAATGCTTCACCTGCTTTCTTAAGATCTTCCATCGCAACTGCGTACTCCTCATCGTTTGGAGCCTTGCCGTGCCATCCTGCCTTGTTTTCCATAAAGGAAACCCCTTTGCCTTTGACAGTCTTCATTACAATAGCAGTCGGCTGCCCCTTTGTCGCTTTTGCTTCGTCAAAAGCAGCGCGAAGCTGTGCCATATCGTTTCCGTCTGCTACCGCAATTACATGGAAATTAAAAGCTTTAAACTTTTCGTCAATCGGATACGGAGAGCATACGTCATCGATCTTTCCATCGATCTGCAAGCCGTTGTTGTCTACGATCACACACAGGTTGTCCAGCTTGCGGTGCCCTGCGAACATCGCCGCCTCCCATACCTGTCCTTCCTGAATCTCACCGTCGCCAAGCAGCGTATAGACACGATAGCTGTCATTGCTCAGCTTTGCAGAAAGCGCCATGCCCACTGCCACTGAAATCCCCTGTCCGAGAGAGCCGGAAGAAGCATCGATCCCCGGCGTATGCTGAATACATGGATGCCCCTGTAAATGAGAGCCTACGTGACGCAGCGTCGGCAGGTCTTCTACCGGAAAATACCCTCTGTTTGCAAGCACCGAATACAGTCCCGGAGCCGTGTGTCCCTTAGACAGTACGAAACGGTCACGGTCTGCCTTTTTTGGATCCTTCGGGTCAATATTCATTTCCTCAAAATAAAGATACGTAAATACGTCAGCAGAAGACAAAGAGCCGCCCGGATGCCCTGCTTTTGCGCCATGAACCCCCGTCACGATGCCTTTTCTTACTTCCACTGCCATTTTCTGAAGTTCTAAATCAGTCATAGTAATATCCTTTCCCAAACATCTTTGTTCTGTTTATTTGGAGCTGTCCTGTATAAATTTTTCAATGCCGGCATCTGTCAGCGGATGCTTGGTCATAGATTCAATCACGCTGTAAGGAACGGTCGCAATATGTGCGCCAGCCAGCGCGCAGTCAATAATATGAATCGGATTTCTGATCGAAGCCGCAATAATTTCTGTTTCAATCTCATGAATTGCAAAAATATCCGCAATCGTACGGATCAGGTCAACACCCGGTACAGAAATATCGTCTAAGCGTCCCAAAAACGGAGATACATAGGTAGCGCCGGCGCGTGCGGCAAGCAATGCCTGGTTTGCATTAAAGATCAGCGTTACATTTGTCTTGATCCCTTCCTGTGACAACTGTTTTACAGCCTTTAAGCCTTCTACCGTCATCGGAATCTTTACTACCATATTCGGATGGATCTTTGCGATTTCACGCCCTTCTGCGATCATGCCTTCTGCATCCTGTGTCGTAGCTTTTACTTCACCGCTGATCGCGCCGTCTACGATGTCTGTAATCTCTTTAATCACATCCGCAAAATCTCTTCCTGATTTTGCAATTAAAGACGGATTTGTCGTTACGCCGCAGATAACCCCCATGTCATTTGCCTTTTTGATCTCTTCAACGATCGCTGTGTCCACGAAAAATTTCATAATTTGGTTCTCCTTCCATTTTTGGGTATACCCCATATCCTTGTTTCAATTCTTTATAATATCTATCAGCAAGCAGGTTCCCGCAGCCGCAGTGCCGCTCCCCATATCTATAGGAAAGCTGCCATGCAGTGCCGCGGCATCCGCTTTACTTTCAAACTGTTTTATTTGCCGTATACAACGCTTCCAAGCATTAAGTCTCTCTTAAGCTGCGGAATCGTTACACCGTCTGTAATGTAGACTGGCTCAATGCCCATCATAGCTGCCCAGTCTCCGATCTGCTCAGAAGTCAGGTCATAAGTAAATGCCGTATGATGCGCGCCGCCGGCAAGAATCCAAGCCTCAAGCCCTGTATAAAAATCTGGCTTCGGTACCCAGAAGTTCGAGCCTACCGGAAGATGCGGCATCGGTTTTTCTACCTTTTTGCATTCCACGTCATTAATCAGCAGGCGGAAACGGTCGCCCAGATCTACGAGGGAAACTGCAACGCCAGCGCCTTCTTTGGATGTAAATACAAGGCGCGCCGGATCTTCCCGATTGCCCATTGACAGCGGCTGGCACTTAATGCTGATCTTGCCGTCTGCAACCGACGGGCATACTTCCAGCATATGGGACTGCAAAATGCCTTCCTTGCCAGGCACCAGGTTGTAAGTATAGTCTTCCATCATGGAAGTACCTTTTGCATCCTTCATGCCTGTCGTCATAATCTTCATAAGGCGAACCATTGCAGCCACTTTCCAGTCGCCTTCCGCGCCAAATCCGTAGCCTTTTTGCATTAATCTTTGGATCGCAAGCCCCGGGAGCTGCTTTAACGAGCCAAGGTCGCCAAAATGTGTCACGATCGCCTGATAGTTTTTCTCTTCCAAAAAGCGCTCAAAGCCAATTTCAATCTGTGCCTGTACCGCAACGTGCTTTTTAAACTCTTCTGGATCTCTGCCTTCCAGCAAGATCTCATACGTATCGTAATATTCATCTACCAATGCGTTCGTATCCGATTCAGATACTGCCGCCACCGACTCTGCAATCTCATTTACCGGATATGCATCCACTTCCCATCCGAACTTAAGCTGTGCTTCTACCTTGTCGCCTTCGGTAACGGCTACGTTGCGCATATTGTCTGCGACTCTCATCACACGCAAATGGCTGCTTTCAATCACGCCCAGTGCCACACGCATCCAGGAAGCGATTCTTGCGATCACCTTCTCATCTTTCCAAAAGCCTGCAATAATCTTGCGCTCAATGCCCATACGTGTTACCATATGCCCATATTCTCTGTCACCATGTGCCGCCTGGTTTTCGTTCATAAAGTCCATATCGATCGTATCGTATGGGATCTCCTGATTGTACTGCGTATGCAGGTGGCATAACGGCTTTCTCAGCTCCTTTAATCCGAGAATCCACGACTTTGCCGGAGAGAATGTGTGCATCCATGTAATCACGCCCGCGCATTCGTCGTCCGTATTTGCCTCGTTAAAGGTCTTTCTGATCAGCTCATTGGTAATCAATGTTGGTTTCCATACTACTTCAAACGGCAAAATGCCGGACTTGTTCATAAAGTCCACCATTTCCTTTGAGTGGGCTGCCACATGGCTTAAACACTCGTCTCCATACAAATCCTGCGAACCAGTACAAAACCAAAATTTGTAATTTTTTGTCTGCATAGCAACATCCTCCTGTAACTTATGATAAATTTTTTGTGCGGAATTTCCATATTTCGAATGGATTCCTGTTTTTTCCTACTACTAATTTACCACTAAACAGGGTGTCTTGACAAGTTATTTTTTTAAATTATACAAAAATATTTTAGATTTTTCTAAAATTATGCTAATACAGACGATAAACAAAATCCTTTCATCTATTCCTTCTGTTCGGAAAGGAAACTCTGCGCCTTAGCTGCGCGTCTTATACAATAAGTTGACTCCTTCTTTAATTGTTTCTGTTATGGTCTGTTGATGCTTTCTGGTATACTCTTTCAGCCTGCTATGCTCCTCATCAGACATTCTTACTGTTACAATTCGATCTTTAATGATATCCGACTTCGGACGCCCCATTTTGCCCATAAGCGATTCCTCCCTTGCATCTATAAGTCATTATACTTTCTGTAATACGAAATGTCAAGGACTTTTTGTAATACGTTAATATGAAACAGATTATGGCAACACAAAATCTCTGTTTTGCGGGTTTTTTATCAATATATTTTGATTCCAGAAGTTCCATCTGCTGAACTACCTGCCTTGCATAGCCTTCCTTTGTCAGTGCTACTCCTGCTCGGCAGCGACTGAAAATTGTTATTCCAGATTCTTTTGCTATCCGTTCCGCTGCGTCCTCGGATGCAAAGCCCTCTTTCACAATCCACAATCAAAAAAACCGTACCAGAAAGCCTTTTCTGCGTCTCTACGGGTACGGTTTTTATATTATTTCCAATATTTTTTGATTCTTCTTCTTTCCTTCTGGATATTTTAGTTTTGAATTTTAAGTAGATTACCAGTGTCACAACGGGGATTAATCGGTCTGTTTTATAGAAGCCGCTTAGAAACTCCCCAGATGACGGCTTATTCTCTTTTTCCTGATTATGAGCCTTTGTAACCTGCCGGGCGTACTGCATGGAATCATAAAGTATCTTTTTCACTGGCATAGCGTAATGCACTCTGCTCCAATGATTATGTTGCAAAGAGCGTAAATTCTCCATCCACTTTCCTCTTGCCTTTTAGCAGAAAGCAGCTCGCTCCCATTGCTCGTTTTATTGTTCCAGACGGATGCTCTGAGTTACATTTTCGGCCATCCCAAATAAACTGCAATGAGGACAAACACGATTCCGAGTACGATAAGGATTATCGGCCACCCCTTCTGCTTTCTGCGGGAAATCCCGATTGCAACAAACAATATCCCCAGCAGCATTGACGCAATCATCGCAAAAAATCCCATTTTATTTACTCCTTTCAAGATGTATTACTCTATCATGACGATTGGCTATTTCCAAATCATGAGTTACAGTAATGATAGTAGTGTTAAACTCTTTGTTCATGTTAAAAAGCAAGGTTACAATTCTTTCTCTGTTCTCCACATCCAGGGATGCCGTAGGTTCATCTGCCAAAATAATTTGAGGTTTCATGATGATTCCTCTGGCAAATACAGCTCTGGCCTTTTCTCCGCCGGAACATTCAAGAGGTTTCTTTTTTAATATGTGTCTAATCTCAATCGCGCTAACGACAGTATCGAAATCCTTAACCTTCCCAATGCCCTTTTTTTCAGAACTTGCATAAAGGAACGGCAGCTTGATGTTATCTTCAACTGTCAAAGAGTTAATTAATGCCGACTCTTGAAGAACAAAACCAATCCGCTGATTTCGCCATTGTGCTAACTGGTTTGCATGTAACTGATCTGTCGGCGAACCAAAAAGCGTATATTCACCGACATAATCTCTATCAAGCAATCCAATGATATTAAGCAAAGAACTCTTGCCTGCTCCCGATTCGCCTACAATGGCAATTTTTTCACCGGCGGTGACTTCAAGCCTGAAATCATTTAGTATTGAAATTTGTGCCTTTTTGCTCCCATAGATTTTTTCTTTAACGCTTAGATCAATAATCTTTGTCATTGCAATACCCCCAAGGAGATTGGAACTTTTTTGATTTTCCACAACATACTTTCGACAACAATTATTCCGATAACAATATCAGAAACGACAACCAGCAGTAAAGCCAGCCAGTCCATTCCTATCAAACCAAACAATCCGTAAGTGGCAAAGGCAGCGTCTTTCCTTAACCAGCACCCGTATCTGTTAAAAGCGGTGAATATAAAAATTAGTGCTGCATTAACAAAGGAGAGCATCCCAAAGTAACCATAAAAAATTCTTTTCAACTTTGAGCAGCTTAATCCAACCAACAGATTGATCGTAAAGTCTTTCAGCATTAAGCGAACACTAACCAATGCGTTCCAAACAGAAAGACAAGTTATGACGATTAGCAAAATAACAGTTGTTATGAATATGATTTTTAATGAATGAAGATAGTAGGCGTTAAAGTAGTCGTAATTTTCCTTTTGGCTAAAGAAATTAAATCTCAAACCCAAATTGTCATTGATAACCTCGCTCAAACTCGCTATTTCTTCTTCCGAGGCGTCCAGCAGTATAATATCCATGAGGCCATTAAATTGAATGTCTATGTTGGCACAATCTATAAATTCCTCATTCACTGGAAAGAGGATTGAGAAATTGTAGTATGTCTTGGAATTGAGGGCATAGAAATTGGAGTGGTACGCATTTTGCTTTAGCACACCCTGAACCTTTAGAGTCAGATGCCGTCCAAGAACAGATTCTTCCATTTCTATTGTTGCTCCAACGGGATATGTTTTGCTTAACCCTTTTCCTATGAAAACAGGGATTTCCCCATCTAATTGATAGTCAAAATCTAAACCCGCCCCTTGCGAAAGCTCAAATCCATTTAATCTATAATACTGCTCGTTCATATAGCCTAATGATATTTTCATATCATCACCGTTTGGAACAGATACAATAAACCCATCTGTATAAAAAGCATACTTAAAGTTACTGTTCAAATAGTCATATATCGCTTGTGTTCCGTTTTCGCCAACTATACTCATATCAATATGACTATTCGGTTCTAAGTTGGCGATGTAAACTCCCTCTTGATTTACATATTTTGTATCCTGATACCCTTGAAATGTTGACAAAATGGAACGAGCAGCAGTGAAGGTTATGTAATTCGCCATGAGAAGCAACAGCATTATGCCGATACCAAGTACCGCTTTTCTCAAAAAAATTTTTGAAACAATGAACTTAAATATTTTCATATTTCCGTACCCGCCTTGCGCTGATTAGTATGTATGCGACAAAAATAAGGACTAAATAAAAATTGTCCGCTAAATTGAAACCAAAATGCAGATTTACCAAAGCCGACAGAAGATAAACAAAAATTAGTACCATAAGACAGTTCAGCACATATCGAATGGTAATGCTAAACACAGTACCGCCCACAAGTATTCTACAAAATATTTCTGCCTTTTTTCTTTCCAGCATTTGATAATGGAACACTATCACAATGAACGTAAACAGCGAAACAATCAATGGCTGGTAATCAATAAAATTTTTCAAAAAAGCCTTTAGAATATAGGCATCCAAATCCAAACTCTTTGCATAATCCAAAAGCAAATTGAGAGAAAAGCAAAAAATATATACAATACTTAGCCCGAACATATCCGTTAGCCTAAACAGAGATTTTTTCATGCCTTTTCCTCTATCCCCTCGAAGTGTTCCGCTTTGCTTTATAAAGAGATTTTCCCGTCAGCATTGCGAAATAAAGCAGTATGGCAACCAGGATGATCATACAAAAATCTCGCTGCGATGAATATGTCGTGAAGTTAAATCCTTTTGTGCAAAGCTGCGCTGCCATATAGGAAATTGGGAACGGTATAGCCCTGTCAATCCAAACAACGATTGCTTGCTTATTTCTTAATAGCAATCGTAAAATTGCAAGGACAACAAAGGCAAGAAAAGCTAATAGAAAATACGGCATCAGGATCAGTCTTGGCAGGGTTACGCCATTTTCTTCCGTGTTTTGATTTGCCCCATAGATCAGTACATCTTCGGAGCCATCGTTTTGAGCATAGAGAATCTGAATTTCAGTTTCACTGTCAACAGGTATCACCATATTTTGTTTTCCGCGATTCGACAAATGTAAGTCCCAAGTTGTAGTCCAAGCATTTATGCGATAAATTTCCATTTCTGTTTCATTGTCAAATACTTCATTACAGCTATAACCTGTTACCTCACTATCAAAGGTGATGATAACGCTCCCATCAGGGACATCGATCACATTGAGCAGGTTATCGGAATAGGGGAAAAATTTAGGTGATGTTAAAATTCCGAAAATAATCGTCGCGATGGCACAGGCCAAGATCGCTGTGAAACAAATAGTCTGCAAGCGTTTGATCAATAAGTCCCTCTTTACTCTTTTTAACGGCACAATATCAGTATCATGGTCAGCATCAGGGGTGAAATTCGTAGCTTTCTGCATACGCTCAGACTCCGCATGGCACTCCGCGCAATGCTCAAGATGTTCTCTAACAAATTCTCTTGTGTCCGTACTTACCATATCTTCTACATAAAGCGGAAGTATGTCTTTGATTAAATTGCATCTATCAATCATTATTGACCTCCATTTGTTCCAGTATTTTGTTTCTTGCCCGATGATAAGTGACACAGGCCCAGTTATCTGTCTTTTGGAAAATTTTTGCGATTTGTTTGAAACTCAATTCTCCAAAAACCCGTAGCATAAAAACTTCCTTATATGGTTCGGCTAAATTGTGCAGCAGCAGATGTATTCGCATGGCATCACTTCGGTTTATTATCTGTTCCTCAATGGTGTCTATGTTATCTGTAAATTCAGCATCATCAATATTTACAAGCCCCTGCTGCTTTTTCAAGTGAGAAAAGTAACCGTTTTTTGCAATTTGACAAAGCCAAACACGAATGTCTGTATCACCGCGAAAAGCATCTATTGAGCGCATTGCTTTGAAGAATGTTTCGCTTGTGATTTCCTCTGCAATACTTTCATCTTTGGACAGCTTTTTAAGAAAAAGAAACACATCATTAAAGTACCTTATATAGATTTGCTCAAATTCATCTTTGGAACATGCCACTTTCTCACCTCCTCCCTTATAAGACTTCGCATTTCAAAAAATCTTACAAGGTTTTTAAAATATTTTTGAAAACAGTTTTTTCCACATAGGCTTGTGTAGAGCTGATACCCCTTACGGCACATTTAGATTTTGTCAAAATTAGTATAGACTGCCACTTGGCTATATGCAAGGTGCTATTATTAAGAAATGCGGGGATTACCCCATATGCATTAACTTAACTGAAACCAGCTAATATAAAAACTACATTCCAGCCTGTAAAAACTGCATTTTTGCCAGGCTTAGTTTTCATCGACTTTCCGAGACTACTCCCTGTATTGCGTGAACCTGCTGCTGTTCGATGAAATATTTTTCCTCCTGCAATCCTATCATTTTCTGATAGGGCACTATCGTAATCAAAATCCCTGCATAGAACAGGGCAGCAACCACAGGCACAATCCCAAGAAATATCAGGAACTGTTCATAAAGCTGGAATACCAGATTTTCATTCACGATTAGTAAAATGTTAAAAATAATATTAGCAAATAAAATCCCGGTTATCAGTATTAGAAGCAGGTAGCACAATTCCTTTATATGCAGCTTCATTGTCCTTTTCTTTAACAGACGTGCAACGACATACAACATCATGGAAAACAGGATAAGTTGCAGTACCGCAGCCAAAACATCATTCCATTTTTGCAAATGAATATCCAACCGGGAGTGACAGTATTTTACGTTGTACCAAATACGGGCGCATGAAATTAGCTGTCACAAGAATTTTAGCAGCCTGAACCTTGCGTTTGGCACAGATTGTCTGGAAACTTCTTTCCAAATGTTGTTTTCCGTCATCAACCTGCCAGATATGAACTTGGGGCAGCTCCAGATTGTTTTGGTCAGCGCACCTTTTTTATGTCGAATTTTGACTGTTTTTGAAATTGGTCACTTTAGGTTTGTGGAGAGAAAATGGCTTCCATAGTGTTATATTGGTAGATACTTCATTGCTTCATGCTGGGCTGTTTTTTCAGCATGGCTAATTGTGTATCCCACATTACCAAAAACAACGTGGAGCGGATTTTGAGCTTGACGCAAAAAGAGAAAAATCGTGACCGACAGCAGAGGGCACGATTTTTCTCCCCCTGCGGGTGACAGCAGACGCCGGAGGCGGCTTAAAAGGACCAGCGCAACTGCGCCGGTCCTTATGGGGCTTGAGGGGCGGCAGTCACCAACAAGCGAGCGCCGGTATATACCAGCACATTGCTTGCCGCTACCTGAACTCAGCGCTTTTGGGGCAGGACATTCCGTTTTAAGCTGGTATAGGCCAGCAGAATGTAAATGGCATAGATCAGAAAGAAAATCCCCAGCGAAATTGCTACAATAATCCTTGGGCTGTTTATTCCCACCATCACCCCTGGCTCGGGAGCGTGTGCAAAGCGGAGGATAACCGGCACGCCGATCAGCACCGGGGGAACAGCGGGTAGGGCATAGTAAATGGCAAACTGGTTCCGCAGGGTCCTTGCCATCTCCCGCCGGTCCATACCCAGCTTTTGCAGAAGCTGGAACTGCTGCCCATACCGTGTTGTCTCGCTGAGCTGCTGGATGGTAAGGATCGTAGCGGCAGTCATGCTGAGGGACAGTGCCAGGAAGAAGAGGGGGAATGCAGTGACGGCGGTCCAACCTGCCGCGTCTGCCTCTTCCGTGGTTTTGGTATGAATTTCGTCATAGCTTCGTTCCGAATTCTGCTCCTGCTGCCTGTAGTGGATGGAATACAGGCCATCCCATTGATCCTCCGTCACCGGCTGAACCGTCTTAGCCGCATAGGCGTGATGAAGCACCAAAAGCCCCTCTATCGCCTCGTCTGGTACCACAAGGATATACCGCGCCCCGTTGCTTGTGTCGTAGTTTTGCAGCAGGTGCTCCGTGTGGACCCCGCCAAGGTTCAAACTGGTGTCACCTAAAGAAATAGGCTGGGTATAGCCGGCCAGATGTTTTTCCAGATAGGACATACAGTGAATCAGATATTCCCCGGGCTTTAATTCCACCGGCGGGTATCCCGCTATGGAACGGAGAGCAGCATAGTCGCTGTAGCTCAGCACGTAATCCCGGTCCGAATAGGGGTAGTAGTCCTCTCCCAAGTTCTCTACATAGTCCATAACCCGGCTGTCCTCTGTTTGGTAGACGCAGTAGTACAGATCCTGCTCCACGGGGATGTTGGCTTGGATATAATCCAGATAATCCTGGCTGAGGGGTTCGCTGCCGTCAACACCAATATACAGATCGAAGCAGGCGTTTTCCGCCGCCCGGCCCGCGAAAAGTCCCCGGAACACCATCCCCGATCCCACGGAGATCACAGTAGCAGTGAAAATCAGGGAAATGACGGCCATGAGCGTTCCCATCGTGGCGAGCTTGGCGGTAAGGGCTCGAAACACCAACAGGTTTTGCCCCCGGTATTTCCGGGCTGGCCGCTTGTCGAAAAAGGCGGGTATGCCGGAGGCGAAGCTGAGAAAGAAGCCGAACAGGGATACAATAACGCATCCCGCCCCGATGATGCCAAAGATGGCCCCTCCCGCCATCAGCAGACAGGTCCCAGCCACACCCAGCACAATGGAAACAGAGAAAATCCAGCGGCGCACGGTTCCTGTCTGAAAGACCATTCCCTCGTTAGCACGGTCAACATAGATCAGGTTGTGGATCTTTGCCTTTCGGATATATCTGCGGCTGCGGCGAAGGGCAAAGAGGTAGATCAAGACAAAATAGAAGACCGTCAGCCCCAGAGCAGGGAGGGAAAAGCCGAACGAGAAGGTGTAGGGCAAGCCGAACAGGGTCAGCACAATGGCGCGAAACGCCTGGTAGAGCAGCCCGCCCAGAACGGCGCCCAGCGCCAGGGCGCAGCCGCCCACGGCCAGATTTTCCAAAAAGAACAGCCGTGCCACCTGTCTATTCTCCAGTCCAATAAGCAGGTAGGTCCCCAACTCCCGGCCCCGGCGCAGGAGCATGAATCTGGTGGCATAGGACACCAGCCATCCAAAGACACACACCACTACCACACTTGCCAGCATGATCATCAGGGGAAGCGTTGAGATACTGTTGGACAGGGTACTGATCTCCTGAGAAAACACCAGCCCGTTGAAGGAATACAGCAAAGCGGCGGCCATGACCACCGTGACAAAGTAGACCAGATAATCCTTTGTCTGACGCTTTGCGTTGCGGGCGGACAGCTTAGATAACGTCACTGACATCACCTCCCAGCGCGGCAAGAACGTCCAGAATTTCATGGTAGAATACGGGCCGCCCCCGTTCTCCACGCAACAGCTCATTGAATACCCGCCCGTCCTTGAGGAACAGCACCCGCTTGGCGTAACTGGCGCTGTAAGCGTCGTGGGTGACCATGAGGATCGTAGCCCCCATATCCCGATTCATGACGGTCATGATCTCCAGCAGGTTCTTGGAGGCTCTGGAATCTAACGCCCCGGTAGGTTCGTCGGCCAGCAGCAGGGACTGTCCGGCTACCATTGCACGAGCGCAGGCGGCACGCTGCTTCTGTCCGCCGGAAACCTGATACGGAAATTTCGTCAGGATGTCGGTGATGCCCAGCTTGCCAGCCACTTCCCGCACCCGGTTCTGTACTGTCCCGGGATTCTGATGATTCAGTGAAAGTGCCAGGCCAATGTTCTCCTCAATGGTCAGGGTATCCAGCAGATTGAAGTCCTGGAACACAAAGCCCAGCCGCTCCCGGCGGAACCTGGCCAGCTCGATTTCCGACAAGTCGGCTACGCTCACCCCGTCCAGGAGAATTTTCCCGGCGCTGATGACGTCGATGGTGGAGATGCAGTTAAGCAGGGTAGTCTTGCCGGAGCCGGAGGCCCCCATGATCGCCAGGAACTCCCCAGCCTCCACATCAAAGCTCACCCGGTCCAGCGCCTTGGTAACATTGTTCTTGCTTCCGTAATATTTTTCGATGTTCTGTACCTGTAGCATATCGTTTACCTCCTTTGCTTACAACTCTATGGTACACCAAAAGCAAAGGCTGTTGTATCGAAGTCATATTGATTTATCTTACAGTTTTGTAAGGTTTTCCTTTGCGGGAAAGGTCAGTGTCACAGTCGTTCCAGCCCCCTCTTGTGAAACGATGCGCAGCTCCAAATCCAGAAAAGAGGCCAGCTTCCTGCACAGATACAGGCCCATGCCGGTAGAACCGCCGCAAGCCCGTCCGTTGCTGCCGGTGAAGCCCCGCTCAAACACACGGGGCAGTTCATGAGCAGGGATACCGATGCCGTTATCGTGAACAATAAGCTGGGTTTGCCTCACAAGAGGCTTGGCGGAAAGGGTGATGACCGGTTCCGGTCCCCGATAACGGGCGGCGTTTTGGAATAGCTGCCCCAAGATAAAGACCGCCCATTTTTCATCGGTATAGATTTTGCAGTCCAGCCCCTCCGTTTCCACCCGGACGCCGCTTTGGATCAGCAGGGAACGGTGGTTTTCAATGGCCTGCGCGGCGATTTTTCCCAAGTCCGCCTGCCGGAACAGGCAGTCCTGCTGCGGGTTCTCCGCCCGCGCATAGAACAAAGCCCGCTCTACATGCGCTTCGATTTGAGCCAGTTCCGCAGTCAATTTCCGGCGAGTTTCTCCGTCCAGGTCCCGGCAAGTGAGCCGGGCGGCGGTAATGGGTGCCTTGATTTCATGCACCCACTGCTCCACATAGTCCCGGTACTCCCGCTGGGAGGCTTCCGCGTCAGACACTGCCCCAGTCATATCCCGCCCCGCCTGTCGGGTCAAATCGAACAACCGCCGTTCATAGAGATTTTTGGGAGGCGGAGCACACTCGGTAAACAGGTATTTTCGATCCAGGCTGTCCAGAATGGATCCCAGCTCCCGAAGGCGCGCTCGCTGGGAAAGGAAGTCAGCCATCTGTACCGCGCAAAAGGCCAATAGAAATACCGCCGCCAAAATCGCCAGCACGCCGGACTGGGTTCCGGTGGCCCAGAGAAACAGGGCGGCCATCGTGAAGCAAAGCATCTGTGTTATGACCCGCAACAGCCGGTCCGATAAAAATTCCCGAAGCGTCATAACTGATACCCCATCCCCCGCCGGGTCTTAATGGCGTCAGGCAGGCCGATTTCCGCCAGTTTCCCCCGCAGCCGAGTCATATTCACGCTGAGGGTGTTGTCATCAATATAGATTTGGTTGTCCCACAGGACGTCGATCAGATCGGCCCTAGAGACGATCTGCCCCGCATGAGTCATCAGACAGGCCAAAATTTGCAGCTCATTCCGACTGAGTTCTGCGGCTTTTCCGCCAGACGATACGCTCCCTTTCGTCAGGCTTAGCCGCAGTTCACCAGCCTCCAGTAAATCCGCCTGCTCCGCTCCGCCGCCGCTTCGCCGCAGAACCGCTTTGATCCGAGCCAGCAGAACGGGGACGCTGTAGGGCTTGGTGATGTAGTCGTCCCCGCCCAGGCTCAACGCCCGCACCTCGTCCACACCGGCATCCCGGCTGGTGACAAAGATCACCGGCGCGCAAACCGCTTTCCGCAGCGCGGCGCACAGGGAGAATCCGTCCCGTCCAGGCAGGCCGATGTCCAAAAGAATAAGGTCCGGGCGTTCCCGCGCCGCCTGACCTGGTACATCTGTAAACTCCGTAATTGCCAGAGGCGTATGCCCCTCGTTTTCCAGGAGCAGTATCAACTCCTCCCGAATAGCCGGGTCATCTTCAATTATCATGATTTGGGACATATGACCATTACCCTCCTATCGTTTTCCCTATACTAACACGAACGGAGCGTATTTGTCCAGAAGCAGTTGACCTCATAATTTTTAGATAATAGTTTTCCCGCAATAACAATTTACCAGCAAAACAAGGAACAAGTCTTTTACAAAATACCATACTACCCATAATGGAATACCTACCATATAGGGCAAACAGAGTAACAGTAGTGGCAATATGCCATGCCTTGTAATGTCAAAGAGTATCATTCTCGTTGTCTGTTTCTTTTTCTTCCATTTTCTTATTGTTGCTATTGGATACACCGCCGCTACAACCAACACTAAATATGCCCCATTCAGCAATAGGTGTCTTACAAGATACGGGCTGCCAGATATATCATATTGTTCTCTGCCCAAAAGAGCAAATATCACATTTTTGCTTATAATTTGCCAGTTGGTTCGTGACAAGATAATCGTTCATATTGATGAGGAAAATGATTCCGAATCCGCTTTCCGGCAATAGAAACATATTTGACATATAATTCTCAACCAGTCCAGAATGCCCCAATACAGGCTCTGTATATTCCTCCGTTAAAGTCCATCCCATTCCATAATAATGGGGGCTATCACCACCTACATATACATTGTCATAAAGCATAGCATTTAAACTGTTTTGATTGACGATTCCCATTCCGCCATTTAGATACATTTGCAGATATTTTGCCATATCTGATACGCTGGGACTTAAATAACCCGCCGGAACCGTAGACCATAAATATTTATCGGGATAGTCCGGCTCTCCTGCAATCGGAAGTCCAAAATAATTTCGATACCCTGTTATCAGTCCGTTTTCTTTACTTTGCACAAGTGTCGCTGCCGTATGGCTCATACTCAGAGGGGAAAAAATGTTTTTGTTCATATACTCTGAATAGCTAATTCCGCTGACTGTTTCTATAATTTCTCCTAACAATCCATAGTTGATATTTGCATATTGATGCAGCCCATAGCTTTCTGTTATTTTTGCATTACAAAACGCTGATATGTACCCAAACCGCTTGTCTGATTCAATAGCTGTCTTACAATAATTCTATCTCCGTCGGACGCATTTATAAAATAAGCAGAGGTATCAATATAATCAGATATTTTTGTGTCTAAATCAACTTTTTCTTCTTCCACAAGCTGCATAACAGCTAATGCTGTAAATGATTTGCTCAATGAACCTATCTTTTATTTCTTTTCCCCTCTAATTTTTTTGCTCCCTCAATTAAAATAGTTATTGATAAATCAATTCATCTGCCCCTGTTTCTGTCACCGTATGTAAAGAGTTGCTTATAAAATTGTTATCATGCCAGAGAGTATGACTGCTGATTGCGCTTAAACTGTTTATTCCAAAACAAGCTCATAAAGATGAAATGGCATAGGAATACCGATATCGACATAAGTAATATCCACAGTATCCACATATTTAAAACCGTATGACTGATACATTTTAACAGGTACATCATTCCCTTTCAGACAGTCTAACCGTATTGCTTTCCAACCTCTGCTTCTTGCTGTCTGGATTGCATGTTCAACAAGCTGCTTTGAATATCCACGCCCGCCATAATCCGGCAGAACACGAAGTGCGTGCATAATGACTACTTCATTTTTTGCGGCGTTGATTTGCCAGTGAACTGTATTATACGCACTGTCGCAATCATGGTTTAGAATATATGCTGCAACAATTTTATTATCTTCTACGCCAATAAATTGACATCCGCTTTTGATAGATTCCGCTACCATTGCTTGCGAGGGAAAACCACCTTTATCCCCGTTTGGCAGGAAACTTTTTTCACCAAGGACATCACACATTACACTGTAAAAAGACATTAGCTCTGTCAAATTGTCATTGGTAGCCTGTACAATTTTCATTTCTTACACCACCTTAGTATACAGATTTTGATGAAAATAGTTTACCACAGAAAAATTAAAATTTCCATCATCAACTTGAACGATAAGCCTTGATCAATGCTCATGTGCAGTAAAGTAACAACTAAAAATATATAGACATTGGCCCCACTATTCCAAAAATAATTGACTTTAATCGAAATGCCTGCTATAATATACAAAAATAGTCGCTGGCAATTTATCACCGGATAAATTTACATTAAGGCATTCAAAAATTAACCGTAGGTACGGCACAGAAATGTGTTACAAGGTTAATTTTTGAATGCCTTTTGCTTTTGCAAGGAGGAGAAATGATTATTAAACTTTATACTGAATTACCCAAAGAGTCATATGAAATTAGGAAAAAAGTTTTTATGGAGGAACAAGGTTTTAAAAATGAATTTGATGACATAGATAAATCCTCAACACATTTCGTTTTGTATGACAAAGAAATTCCGATAGCGACATGCCGTTTTTTTCAGTCGTCATATAAAGAATATGTTATCGGACGTATTGCTGTAATTAAGCAATATCGAGGTCAAAATATTGGTTCACAGTTATTGGTATCGGCAGAGGACGAAATCAGACGAATTGGTGGAATACAGATTTTCCTACATTCACAAGATAAAGCCAGAAAATTCTATGAAAAACATGGATATTCTTGTTGCGGAAAAATGGACTTAGACGAAAACTGTCCGCATATATGGATGTGCAAAAAGATTGGAGAAAAAGAATAAACATTTTACCGAAAATAAAAAACTGCCAAACAAAACAAGGGAGATTTTCTCTTTGCCCGCCCTCCGCGGACAGCTTGCGGATTTCCAAACGGGAAAGGGAATTTCTTTTTATCCCCCTTGGCACGGCATAATACTGACACTTTTTGAAAATGCCAAAAATGGGCGCACAAAAACAGGAAACCTTTTCTTGATTTCCTGTCTTAGTGTGCCGTTCTATGTAGCGGCGATTTTTAGCTTTTGGTTAATGGATATGTTCATCGTAAAAATCTAAAAAATCCTCGAACAACTCCAAATCCAATGAATTGCACCATTTTTCCCTGTCAAGGTTTTGATCTATATAATTAGCTTTATCCTCCGAAAACCGTTCCCTGTTTTCCTCTGTGTTATAGTCATAGTCAAGCGTTTTGAGCCATTCATCAAATTCCGCATTAAACTCATTGCGATATGTGTCGTCATTGAAATAGTTATGTCCTTTATTCTCAAGAGGAATAAAGCTAAATCGGGAATCGTCCTTGTACTTTTCGTAATAAATTTCGTAACCGTATTCGACTGGAACAACTTCATCATCAAAACTATGCACAATCATAACAGCGGCATTGCTTTTTGAGAAGCCGTCCAACGCAGTATTTGAGGCATACCCGCCATATTGAATCCTCTCATGCAGTTTCACAAATGGTAACATCAAATAAATACCATTTCCTACCTGTTTTTTTCCCCCGGCTTCAAACAGATTCGGTGAAGCGTTAAAACCCGAACACGCTATAACTGCTTTTACTTCGGGGTGGTATGTAAGCACACTGCAAACACTGTAGCCGCCCCAGCTATGCCCGAATAAAACGATTGGCAGACTTGGGAATTTCCCACTTTCTTCCACAAATGTAATTGCATAGTCAAGGTCAACTACTCCCTGTGGAAGCCCTCCGACTCCCTCACCCTCGCTTTCATCATTTCCCGTAGCGTCATAGGCGAAAACATAATATCCATGACAGGCAAAATAATTCACACAATCCATATAAGAATTATGTCCACCTCCACCAAACCCATGTGCCATTACAATGATACCACGCTGGTTTTCTCCCAAACTATACATATATCCCGCCAGTTTCTGCCCCTCGTTGGAACTAAACTCATATTTCGTGCGGTGCAATCCGTCAAAGTCATCAACGTAGAGCATAAGCGGCTCATAACTCTCAAATCGCAGGTTAAAATTCTCGTTATATATCATTACAGTCAATATCCAATCGCCAGCAATTATTAGTACAGCCACGATAGCTAATACAATAAAGAGAATCTTTTTCTTTTTAGATTTCGGTTTCATTTTTTCATATCCTTTTCGATTTATTGTTGAGTCGGAAAATTCCGATTTACCGTTATTATACACTTGTTTGTACGAAAATGAAATAAATATTTATCGTTGAACGTATACATGATGTGTTCCTTGTATGCTTCTGTGCAAGGCATAGATGGCTCCCCCTTCTCCCACATGGAGCGGTGCATGGTTTACGGTTACTTTTTTAATTCAGAGGTTGGCAGTAACAACACTTATATGCTATTGTCCCTTGATTATCTACAAGCAAGGTTGTCAACACCAATGTAAAACTGTATTTATTTTTATTGCTGACTGGACTTTCCTTATCTCGTTAGAAAATTCAAAATCCGTTCATTAAAATCTTTGGCTTCTTCATACGCCGCATGTCCAAGCCCATTATAAATAAACAATTCGCTATGACTAATTTTTTCAGCTATTGCAGAAGCCGCAGTTGTTCCAACAATTTTATCGCAATCCCCGCCAATCACTAATGTAGGGCATACTATGTTACTTAATTCCTCATAAGCATTGTGGCTGATACAGGAAGCTGCCTGTATGAGAAAACGTTTAAAACTTTTGGGTTTTCCTATTTTTCCAATAAACGGATAAATTCGACGGTACTTTTTTAAGTATTTCTCTGAA
The DNA here is from genome assembly GCA_910574915.1 of Eubacteriaceae bacterium. Lineage (GTDB taxonomy): Bacteria > Bacillota > Clostridia > Lachnospirales > Lachnospiraceae > Eubacterium_J. The sequence continues at coordinate 6,796 of CAJTCR010000018.1, read as the reverse complement.
TATGATTTTTCCGCTGTATCTATCATTAAATCCTTATAATTTCCTTGCTTTGCCATTTCAATCCATGCACTAGCTACTCTTTTAATTATTTCATTAGAGTTTGCGCTTGTTACCGCCAAAATAAGCTTATTGACCAAATCTGGATAATCAATCGCAAGATACTGCGCTATCATACCGCCTTGGGATATGCCTAAAACGTCTGCTTTTGAAATACCAAGAGCGGTCATAGCTTCTGCATGGTCTTTTGCCATTTCCCTTGTAGAATATCCCTCTTGCATATAATTTTTCCGGCTGAAAACATACACGGTAAATTCTTTGGCATATATCCTATACATCATTGAAAAAACAAAAGCCATTCCTTTTACCGTAGACAGTCCATCTCCCAAACCGGGCAGCATAATAAGATTTTTATTTCCATTCCCAAAAGATACATAATCCATTTCAGAATTTCCAACACGGACACTTCTATTATGAGCATTATAAAGCATAACATCCTCCTTTATTTTACGATTCCCGCCTTTAGAATTTCTACACCAGTTTACAACTTTTTACCAAAATAAAAAATACAAACCCATCTTTTCATAGTATAATTTAAGCGTCAAACAAAAAATATACGAAAGAAGATGAGTTTGTATCTACCGCTTATTATATATGAAAAATTCTGTTCTGGACAGACTGAAATCTTATTTTGATGAATATTTTTCGGATGCGACAAAACCCACTGCAAGGAACCTGTTCCTTACCATCGTTTCCATACTGGCTCTGGATATCTTCCGTTCTGTACGCTTTACACACAGGCATGTGCTTGCAAAACTTTCAGACACATCCCTGAATGCGTATTACTATGCGCTTAAGACCGACAGGCTGGATCATGAATCCTGGAAGGAATGTGACACTTTCCAAAGCTTTAAAGGCAGTACCTGTCCACTTGGCTGCACAGCCGCTGTTCCTTTCCATTGATGACACCATGGTGGAAAAGGAAGGTGATAAATTTGAATTACGTTCAAGGCTCTTTGACCATGCTGCCCATAACGGCTCCAATTATCTGGACGGGCACTGTATGGTAAGTATCCTGCTGTCATTCCCGGTTTTGGCAGATGGCTCCATACGCTACTTGTCTGTCCCGCTTGGTTACCAGCTTTGGGACAAAAAACAGACAAAGCTGGAAATTGCTGCTGAAATGGTTCGCCATGCTGTGGATGCCATTGGCCCGGACAGGCAGGTATTCCTTCTCTGTGACAGCTGGTATCCAAAGGGATGTGTTGCAGGCCTTGTGGATGAGTACAATAACCTTGACATCATATGCAATGCCAGGATAGATACTGTTATGTATGGCTTCCCGCCCGGGCGCACAGGAAAACGCGGCCGTCCAAGGAAATACGGGGAACGCCTGTCA
>CAJTCR010000018.1:0-5252 GCA_910574915.1 Eubacteriaceae bacterium | reverse complement strand
CGGAAAGTATCATTTTGGACTACAGCAAGTGTGAGGACGATACCATCCGCGGATATGGGGAAGATAATAAGAAGTTCCTGCCGCTTGCCTGTTATTCGCCGCGTTGGAATATTGAAGTCTCATACTATGAAAGCAAAACTTTCTGGTCATTGGAAGAATACCGGGTACGGAGCCGCGAAGGCATTGAGCGCCTGGTAAACCTTGAGTGCATAGCATACAGTGCCATGACACTGCTCCCATACAGCGATGGATCCTTTTCATGCTACCAGTCTGCAAGCGCGCAGGAAACCCGTTTTGGCATAGGGCAGGAAATCCAGGCAAGTATAATATTTAGCAGTTTCGTAGAATCCCTCGAAACTGTAAAAAAAGCGCAGTCATTTATTAAAATAACACGACTTTACAAGTTTTTGGCAAATAAAATAACGCACAGGGCACTTTCTAATGTATAATAAGTTTGCACACCAAAAAATACGAAAGAGAGTGACCTTGTACGTTAGACTTATTATACAACGAAAATAATCTAATTGGTAGACTGTATCGCTATTTTTATATTTATTTTAAAACCTTTTCCATGCCTACGATTGAAACCCTGTTCCTGCTGGTATTATCCATACTGGCTATGGAGTCAGCAGATTCTATCCGTTCTTTATACAGGCATTTTTTAGCAGGGATTACGGAGAAATCCCTCAATGCATTCTACTATGTATGTTCCTATGCAAAAGCTGATTATTCCAAATTTATGAATACCACTGCTGGCATAGCGCTGAAACTTATACCGGAAAAACTCCGGCTGCAGCCTGTTTTTCTTTGCATTGATGATACGATGGTCTCTAAATTCGGCAAAAAATTTGAGGATGTCTCAAAACTCTTTGGCCATGCCGCACATAATGGCTCAAACTATCTGAACAGGCATTGTTTTGTAAGCGTAATGCTCTGCGTGCCAGTGTGGAACAAAAGCAAAATCTACTATCTTTCCGTACCGCTTGGATACCGTATGTGGCAGAAAAAGGAATCCAAACTGGAACTGGCTGCATCGATGATCCGCCAGGTAATGCCGCAGTTCAGAGACAGAAAAAATGTCATCATCCTGTGTGACAGCTGGTATGTAAAAAAGAACCTCGTATCTATTGTGGACGAATATGAAAACCTTGACCTTATAGGGAATGCAAGGTCTGACTCTGCCATTTATGACCTGCCGCCGCAGCGGACCGGAAAAAGAGGACGGCCTGCACTGCACGGAAAAAAACTTTCCATTCATGATGACTTTATATTGTCCACTGAAAAAATTGGAGATTACTATATTGCTGCACGCAGCGTCCTTACAAATATTTTTGGCAGCAGAAAGGTTATGGCGTATGTGACGTCGCCGGAAAAAGAATCTACCAGCAGACGCCTGTTTTTTAGCACCATTTTTCCAGAACAGCTGGAGATATTCTGTGCATGGCAGGAGAAGCCACCGCTGAACCAGACAGGCAGTGACCGTATGCAGTTTCTGCCATTGCTTCTATAATGTATTCCGATGGAACATAGAAGTTAGTTATTACGAACAGAAAACATTCTGGTCACTGTGCAGCTACATGGTGCGCAGCCGTAAAGGTATAGAAATGCTGGTCAATCTGATCAACATTACATATTGCGCAATGAAGCTTCTGCCATATCAGGACGAAGCATTTTCAAAATACCAGACGGAAAGTGTGCAGGAATTCAGATTTGCCCTCAGCGGACAAATTCGCCAGCAGGTATTTTATGCCATTTTCGTGAAAAATATCGAAAACAGCATAAAATCCAAAACAATAATGAATGCCTTAAAACAGTTAATTCGGCAGCAAGGGTATCATCTATAAAAGTTGTAAAGTCGTGTTATTTAGATAAAGCCTTGCATATTCAAGTGGATTGTCTATTGCCATAGCATTTAGCACATGATCCGTCCATGCTGTGGTCTTTAATCCTTCTTCTGCCTTGTTACAGTCAATCCGTAATATGTAGCCATCAAATGTAGTAATATCAATACTGTTATGGTACATATTGTAACTTGCATGTATCAATCTCATTTTTATCTGTCCTTTCATAATTTTTACAAACATATCAAATCAGTTCCCACGCCGTAATTGTTTTGTGTTATAATGTGTTGTAGGTTTTCCTTTCCCTTAAATTTTCCCTTATTAGGGTTAATAACAGCAGGGGAGAGGAAATAACATAAGGGAAAGTCTAAGGGAATGCTTACCTTGCACAAATTTAGTGTTTTCGGCAGTTAGAGCAGTTCATGATAACAAAATATAAGAGTTATTAAATCCCTTAGATTTTGTGAAAATCCAATCGGGATTTGCAAAGGAGATAGGTATGAAAACGTATAAATCATATCGTATGTGTTTTTGTAATGAGTACACTGGACAATTGAATAAATTTGGCGGACTGCCAACACATCTGCCGCCTGTATGGCCGCAATATGGGGAAGACGATTTGACTTTTCTATGCCAGCTTTATTGTGACACAGAGAAGTTGGCAATCGAAAACACCTTATGTATACAACTATATCAATGGGTAGGTGCAGGTGGAGAAGATGGTTGTGATATCATGGTTGTAATGGTTCCTGTTGGGGCCAAAGAGAATCTGCAAGGTGAAGGGCTTAGTCATCCGTGTTTGCAGGAAGGTGATATTACGTTCGAGGAAGTACTTGAAGAAGTAGTAGAAGAACACGCAGATTCTACCTTAGAGGATGAAAAAGGTCTATATTTATGGGACAGTAAATTAAAAGGCTGGTTTCGTGAAGACAATATTACACCAGATAATTTTCTGGGAATGATACAAGATGGTGACAAGCATATTCCTATAAAAGGGAGTTCCCCCTTTTTTTGGGGATGTGGATATAATTTGGTCTTTTATTTGAACAAAGAAGGAAAAGTGGCATGGGATTTTTATTAGCTATTGAATATGCTATAACTTCCAGTTTATGGAGCAGATAAACAGAGCGAAAAATAGGAATTTTGGAGGTATTCATTTTGAAAAAAATAGGAATTACAGTTATAAAGTCCATAGGCTTTTTTCTGGGGTGGGCGATATTGGTTTCTATATTGCCGTTATCATCTTCAAAGGAACAGGCTGTATGGAGATTATGGGCAGAAATTACACCTCTATTGGCAATAGCTGCTTTTACTCTCGTTTTTTGGCTTGCTGAAAAGAAAAATGTAAAATTACATTTATTCAATAATCCGATAAAGGGAATAGTATTGGGAGTAATTACAGGGATTGTATGGTTAGCTATTCCTGTTTTGGTAATGTATGTAGCAAAAATTATCCATTTTGACGGAACTAACTCAATTAATTTATTTCCTGTTTGGTTGCTGGCAGTATTTCTAAATACAATTATGCAGGAACTTCTTGTACGTGGTTACTTGTACCAAATGCTTAAGCAAAAACACAATATAATTGTGGCTACGATTGTGACAACAATACTTTTTACAGCATTGCACGGAGGGGCATTTGAAGCGGGTGTTATTCCTATTTTAAATGTACTTACTATGAGCTTGCTTATGACAACAGTCCTTGAATATAGTGGCTCTATTATAGCACCAATTATTATGCACTTTTTATGGAATGGAATTGGTGCATTAGTTTTAGGTGGTGTGTCACTTGCTGATGACTATCCAAATCTGTTTGTTACGACTTTTACTGGAAACGATATTTTGTCCGGCGGTATTTGCAAAATTGAAGGAAGCATTATTGTTTTAATTGTCAATGTGGTTTTGATTGCACTTTTTATATTTATACAAAAGAAAAAAACATAAGCATAGATTCCAATTTGTCGGGAAGTTGAAAATCCTACTACTAAAGAAAGGACATACTTCTGCAAACGGTGTCCTGTTTACTTGAGAGAGGAAAAATTTATGGAACTAAAATTTGAATGGGACGAGGAAAAAGACCGTATTAACCGTTAAAAACATGGCATATCTTTTGAAATGGCTTCATACGTTTTTCGTGACGAATATTACATAGAGATATATAATTTCGAGCATAGTAGAGAAGAAGACCGTTATATTGCAAGAGGAAGTCAGGGCGGCGGCAAAGCGGGAAATTCAATTTGATGAAGATTCCCCTGAACTGTCCCCAGCAATGTTTAAGGCATTTAGGTGTACCGTAACACAGCGCAACAGAAAAAAGAAGAACGCATAAAATTCTGTTACGAAGTGAAGATGTGACACCCCGGACATTTCGGCTTATGTATTGAAAACGGAATTAGATTATTCTGCCTAAAATGGTTACTAACAAGTCGGGAGCTGAGGAGGTAGGAATGTTGAAATACTTTGTTAGTGAGGAAGAACGTAAAGCATCCCACAGCACTTGCTATTTTGAATTTCAACAAGGATATTACCATGACAAATGTTGGCTACCGGATTCTCTCAGTATCAGTGACACGCTATGGGACAGATTTAATTTGTCTGAATTATTTGGACATGTTATTGGAGAGTTTGACTATTATGGCATCACAGTTGTTACGAAAGCACAGTGGAATGACATAGTAAAAATCTCTCAAGATACACATTCTTCTTGGCACAAAATCATAACAGAGGCTATTCCGTGGGCGGACAGATGTTTCAAAGGCCACAAGGTGTTCACCATTCTGGGAATATAACTTTTAGTTTGTGAAATAAGCTAACGCATTAAAAACAGCAGGCGCTTTGTCTGCTGTCTTTTTATAAGGAACCGGCGCGACAGCGGCGGTGACACAGCCAACCTCTTTGGGACATTTTGTCCCAAAGAGCCGGGTTTGGGGTGGCTCCCCAACAAGCAGTTTTGCGGGTCCTGGCCCAGCAAAAATTTCGGAGTGTAGCCCATGGTGGCGGCCCTCTGCTTGGATGCCTGCCTTTAACAGGTGCCTGTGTACAGCAGCCCCAATGGCAGATGGCGTGAATTCATGTATAGGGGCCCTGTGCCTTACAAACACGTGGTCTGAACGACAAAATTGCTAACACAGTTTCCTCAAATATCTTTGTTGTAGCTATAAACCGTCAAAAGTGCGATCGGGTAGGAGGCTACCCATTAGTTGAGTAGCCGACCTCCCACACCACTGTACGTACCGTTCGGTATACAGCGGTTCAATAGTTTTCACGATACTTTTAGATAATAGTCAAGCAGTAAGCGATGAATAACCCACCGTTCCACAGGAACTTGATTTTGCTCTATAATGGTATCAGCTTGGAGCGGATGTCCACATCAGTTCTTGATAAAGTAGCCCGGCAGCCGTTTATTGCTTT
>CAJTCR010000017.1 GCA_910574915.1 Eubacteriaceae bacterium | reverse complement strand
CTGCTGAGACGCTGTGGCTGTGGACGGTCGCGGCACCTAGTTCGCTGCCTGCTGGCAGCTAAAGGTGCCGCGACCGGACACTGCCACAGCGTCTCAGCAGGATACCTAGAGATTCTTAGCATTCTGGAATGGACGCCGCCAGGGTGTGCCGATCCTCTCTCCCAGCGTCCCTTCCTGTGAACAAAGCAATTCAAACTTGTTCGCCGTAACACGGATTATTCTGGCTGGCAGACACTACCAGCAAACAGCGGAAGCCCGGCGGCATCCGTAATAATAAATAAGAACGGCCGGTCTAATACAAAGTCAATAACTTCTTCCGGCATTGTTGACCCCCCTCCTGACATGGACATGACGGTATAGGCTGCGGCTGTTACGCCCTGTTCATCGACTGCCACACGTACGGCGTGTTTTGCCTGGGACAAATAAATGCCGTCTGTATTGCGTGTCATTGGTGAAAAATCGGATTTTTCGGGGTCAAAAACATCTGTAATGCCGAGCGTTTTCATTCCGTCTGCAAGGTTTATCTGAGAGGAAATGTCGAATTTTGGGACAGCAAGGTTAACCAGTACGTTTTTTTGATGCTTCCATTGTGAACGGTCTTTGGATACGATAAAGTCCATTGCCTGGCTGTCAGAAAGCAGGTCATCCACGGTTACGCCTTCGTTTGGCAGAAGGAACCACATGGAGCCGGAGTCGCCCATCGTTTGTGAAACGGCTGAAAAATGCTTTCCCCAATAGTAAGTTTCGTCTGTTTCTTCTTTGTGCATAAAATCACATTCCCTGTCGCCGGAAGCGGTGTGAAACGTCTGGGGAGAGGTGTTTTCCGGTAAAAATTCGCTGAGCCATTTGCCGCGGAAATAAACGGTCGTGGCAAGGGCGAGTATCGTATTTTCTTTTAGGACATCAATACCGGATACCTGTTCCTTTAAAAGCCCGTTGGTCTGTTTGTTCAGCCAGTCGTGCATCATACGGGTATATTCTTTGGAACCCATTTTTCCCTGGTAAGAGGAAGCGTAATAGTTTTTCGCCAGCGATTTCATTGTGGACGGGACATAACGAACCGATTCGTTCAGCCACAGGGAGCTGGCAAGAATCCGGGCAGTGGCGCCGTCGTCGCAGTAATTTGCATTCCACAGGCTGTTTGCCCGGCTGCGCAGCGTTTTCAGGTCTTTACAGTCCAAAAGATCAAAAAGCTGCTGCCTGCTGCTGCCGTCGGTCAGCTCGGCAAGCATTCCAAGCGCAAGATATAGATTTAATGGAGAATATGCGATGTTTTCTCCGGGCGATGCGCTTAAAAACTGCTGGATGCTTTTGCTTAGAAAACCATCCATCGAGTCTGCATAGCCGTTTGCAAGCTGGCGCCTTTTGGAAGTATCCTCCCACCAGGCGTCATAGGCATCGTCAAAGCTGTCTTTGATGTTTCCATTTTTGTCTGTGTAGGCTGCTTCGTCAGGATAAGGAGCAGACTGCGGGTAGTCAGCTTTTTGAATGATATGGGCGGATGTGGAAGCAGGATTGCCAAACGGAAACAGTGCGGCGGCAAGCGCGGCGGCTGCGGCAAAAACCGCGGCGGCAGCAGTAAAGCGCCATGTCTTTTTTTTGTGTTTCCAATGAGGCTTTGCATGGTCGATAAGGTCGTCCCGGATATCGGTAATGCCATCATAGAGCTTTGTACTTTTTGTGTGGGAATGATTTTTTTTCATAAGCATACTCCTTCCTGTTCTAAAAATAACTTTAGCTGTCGGCGCAGGTGCATCATTTTCTGTGCCATTTGGTTTTGTGTGCATCGGTGTTCCCGCGCAAGCGCATGGACTGCTTCTGCGTACCAGTAGCGCCTGACAAATAAGACACAGTCTTCCGCGGGCAGGCTGTCCAGCCAACGGTCTAACAGCCGGGCAAGCTCCCGCCGCTCAACTGCCTGTTCGACATTCGCGGTGTCAGGGATACATTCGTCCAGTTCCGAAAGCAGGACTTCCATGCCGCGGCTGCGCTTTTTGGCATGATTGCTGCGCCAGCGGCTGATCGATACGTTGCGGGTAATCCGTCCTAAAAATGCACCAAGAGACAGCGGCTGATCCGGCGGCATCCGGCACCAGGCGGCAAACCAGGTGTCATTGACGCATTCCTTTGCATCTTCGGTACTGTTTAATATGTTTTTTGCAATGCGCCAGCACAGTGCGCCGTATTTGCGGCTGCTTTCTGTAATCGCCTGTTCATCACGCTTATGGTACAGCGCGACAATCTGGCTGTCCTCCATATGTTCCACAGTTGATTTCCTCCATATGATGTATGTGATGTACGATTGTTGAAAAAACCTTTCATTATATAATGTCGCAGACGGAGATGAAATATTGGCAGTGCAGAGGAATTTTTTTGCAGTAGTATTATTTGTTGCTGTTGCTGTTTGAATATGATAACATAAAGATATTCTTTTAAGCCAGTTTTTTAACAAAGTATGTGAGGTAAGAGATAATGCTAAATATATTTTATGGAGATATGGCGGATGCAGTATTTAATACCGCGTCTTATTTCAAATATGATTATGCGGATGAGTGGATTACTGATCCTTTTATAAAGGAAATGATTTTGGATGTTGACAGTTCAACAGTGCTAGACAGCGGAGTAATAGACAGCCCTATACTTGGAAAAATACCACCTGTTCAGCTTTCTGGCGGAGTAAAGACACTGATTCTGGTGAAGTTTCATACAGATCGGGTATTTAATGCATCAACCTGTGGAGATAATTGTGCAAAGTGGCTTTTAAAAATCGCTGAGAAAGAAGACCGGACAATAAATTTAAGGCATTTGATGAATTTTGGAAAAGATTCTTTTCAGATCCGCATTTTAAATACGAATCAGATTGTTTATTCTATGAAGGAGCTTGTACCAATCGCCGGAGAATATGTCTAGCCGGATAAAGTATCAGGAAGGAGAAAAGGATGAAAGGAAGGTATCGGGTAGTCGTTTCTTCCAGACGGCTGCGATATGATTTTGAACTGAAAAGAAATCTTACGATTGTCCGTGGCGACAGCGCGACAGGAAAAACAACGTTGGTTGAGATGATACAGGAGTATATAAGCAATCCTTCGGGCAGCTATATTGTCTCAGATGGATCAAATAAAACTGGACTGGAAGACATAACAGCATACTGCCCTGCCGGGATACCAGCCAGGCAGTACACCCGTTTTGTGCCGTTTATGCTTACTGTGCCAATACTTTTGCAATCTCTGCAAGGAGCTGGTCTTTTATGGCAGGCTTTAGGAAGTATCCTGCTGGTTTTAGCTTTAGTACGGCTTCGATATTTGCGCGGTCGTTGATGGCGGTCAGGAAGATGACCGGGATATCCTTCATTTCTTCATCGGCGCGGATCATCTCCAGTGTCATGCGTCCGTCGCAAACGGGCATTTCATAGTCGAGCAGAATCAGGTCGGGACGCTGTTTGCCGATCGAGGTCATTGCCTGCGCGCCGGAGACGGCGAGGGCGACATCGTAGTCTGCTTCCAGCATTGCCTTCATCGTGCGCAGTGCGGTGCCGTTGTCGTCTACGACCAGGATGCGTTTTTTATTTGCGGGTTCTTTTTTCTGTTCGGCGGCTTCCTGCCGGATCGCCTGCTCGTCGACGTCCAGCCTTCTGCATACGGCTTCCATAATAACGGAATGCTCAACGGGGCGAATCAGGTTTTCGAACTGCCCGTTTTCGTAGTATTTGAAAAAGGTACTGCTTTCCTCCTTTGTGCCGATGGTCAGCACCGGAATGTGTGCGTAGCGGTCGTTCAGCAGAAAAAATATGGATGTATCGATGTCATAGGCACCGATCAGGCTGATAAGAACGAGGTCGGGATTTACGATTTTTAACATCCCCTCGAATACCCCTGCATTTTCTGAACAAAGCTGTACGTGGAAAAACTGTGACAGATAGTGATTTGTTTCTTTTACGATGCTGTTCAGCTTTCCGACTAATAAGATTTTTTTCATTTCTTCCTCCTCCAGGTTTTGCAAATATAGTATGTGGCAGCGGTTATCCTTGCAGCGATTGCAGGATCAGGTCGGCAAGCCGCCCGGTTTCTTCTGTGTCCAGGTTGGTGACGGCTTCTGCCAGTAGCTGGATATTTTTGTCCAGATCTTTTTCGTATTGATAAGTCCGAAGCTGGCTGATCAGTTCGTCCGCATGGTCGATGTCCATTTCCTGCATACTAAGGCGCACCATTTCCACAAGTGCCTGTATGACAGACGTGTCGGTGATCTCTGTTTTCTCCTGGGCGTCAATGCCAAGTACGCCTTTCAGCTTTTGGCGGTAGCTGCGCCATTCTGTAAGAAATACGGGTGTTACAGACTGGATGATGGCGGTATTTCCATCTCTTGCAGCAGTTTCCAAAAGCTTTGCGGTGCCAGAAAGCGGCAGGATGCCGACGGTTGCGGCAAGGCTCTTCATCGCATGTACCTGAATCCGATAGCCTGTTAGATGCCCAGAAAGCGTGTCGGACGTCTGCGCTGGGCTGTCCGGCGCAGGCGCAGCCAGGCAGCTTTGGATCTTTTCGTATGACTCGGATAAGTGATCGGAAGACGAGTCAAGCTGCGCGTAAAACTCTTTGAGCGTATAAGCCAGCAGCTCCTGGTCGGGCAGGTGCAGCCAGGCATACTGCCAGTCGATGCCGTCTATTTGCGGCAGGCTGTCCAGGAAATCGTTGTCTGAGGCGGACTCGGCAGGCGGTGCAGAGGCAGCGGCACTGCCTGTTTTGGCAGGCGGATCCTTGAACAGCCGTTTTGGAAGCATTTTCAAAAGAAGCTGCTCTAGCTTTTCAGGTATGATCGGTTTGGACAGAAAATCATCAAAGCCTTCGGCAAGGTATTTTTCTTTGGCGCCGGATACGGCATTGGCGGTCAGCACAACGATCGGCGTATCCTGGCATGGGAAATCGGAGAGCTGGCGTATGCGGTGCAGTGTTTCGATTCCGTCCATTTCCGGCATCATATGATCCAAAAAGATCAGGTCAAAATGAGTCTGCTGTACCAGATCCAGGCATTCCATGCCGCCTGGCGCGTCGATTACCTGGATGTCCGTTTCTTTCAGCAGGCTGCGCAGTACTTTGCGGTTGACGGCATTGTCGTCGACAACGAGGATCTGCGCGTCTGGCGCATACAAACGGGCGTGGTAGCTGTAGTTTTCCGCAAGCTGGCGTACCCGTGCTTCAAAATTGCCGATTGGCGTAGCGTCCAGGATCTGCTGTTCCAGGTCAAAATAAAACCGTGAGCCTTTGCCGTAGGTGCTCTCTACATGAAGCTGGCTGCCGAACAGCGACAAAAGCTGGAGCGTAATGCTCATGCCAAGCCCGGTGCCTTCGATATTGCGGTTGCGGTCTTCCTCGATGCGCTCAAACTCTGCGGCAAGCTTGGGCAGGTCTTCTTTTTTAATGCCGATACCGGTATCTTCCACTTCAAAATGAAGGACTGTGGTATCTGGTTCTGCGGATTCGCAGGAAGCCTGCCTGGCGCCTGCCTGGACTCTGAGCCATACGGTTCCTTCGTGCGTGTATTTTACCGCGTTCGTCAGCAGGTTGGTTAGGATCTGGCGCAGGCGTACATCGTCTCCATACAGCCGGGATGGAAGCTGATCGCTGACTTCTATTTCCAGGCTAAGATCTTTGCCTTCCGCGCGCTGGGAAGCCATCGCTGACAGGTCGTGGATCAGGCTGCTTAAGTCGTATTCTGCCGGAACGATTTCCATTTTGCCGGATTCGATCTTGGAAAAATCCAAAATATCATTAATCAGTGATAGCAGCGTCTGGCCTGCCATATAAATGTCCATCGCGTATTCTTTGATATTCTGCTCCCTGGATTCCCGCAGGATCATTTCGTCCATGCCAAGCACGGCGTTGATCGGCGTACGGATCTCATGGGACATATGCGCCAGAAATTTTCCTTTTGCTTCGTTGGCAGACAGCGCCTCCTGCTTTGCCTGGGCAAGCCGGATATTTTGCTGTTCTGCCTGTTGGACCCGCTGTTCCGCGTCTGCCTGGTACTCTTTGGAAAGACGGTAAATGTGCATGGCTGCCATCAGGATGCCAAATACCGTCATGCTGTACTGTCCTGCGGTATTGATATGCGCACCGTCGATCAGCGTGTTGAGTATCACATTGGCAATGCCGCCGCATAAAAGTACAAGCATGGCAAAAACGGCGAAAACCGTCTGAAAGCTTTTGTGGCTGTAGTCATACTGGAGCAGGCTTGCAATCGCCGTGATGCAGACGATAAAAATAGTAACGGCAGAAAGGTCAAGCATATCCTTCATATCCCGGATGCCAAACAGATGCAGGGCAATCTGCAATACCGCGTGAATACTCACAAAGCTAAGCAGCATGGAAAACCGCCGCGGATAGACGCAGTGCAGGTTGCGTTCAAAATACTGTGTCAGAAACAGCGGAAGCAGCAGGACTAAATATTCCTGCATTTCATACGCTTCCTGCAGGTTATAAAAGATATTCAGCGTGTCTGTCCCGATAAAACAGTAAAGCCCTGCCGCAAGCCCGGCAAGTCCCAGATACCCCTCTCCGCGCGGCGGCTGTCCAGTATAGCGGCGAATCAGCGCGAGCACAAACATAATGATAGACATAATAATAATCAGCAGGCAGCAGCCGATATCGCCGAGGTTGTTGCCGACGATACCGATCATCGTCATATCCCGCGATTCGGCACAGATTTCTCCAAGCGTGGGTGCGGCATCCTGCTTTAGTGCCGTCAGCGCTATGTAAAAATCCCCGTGTTCAAGCTGCACTGGAAGATCAACAAAGTGTTCCATATCTGCTGCCATAGTTATAGAAGGGTCATACTGATAAAGCGTCTCTCCGTCTAAAATTACATGCAAGGCTGCGTTTTTCGAAGAAAAATCCAGCGTCAGCCCAGCATAGTTCGTCGCGAGTGTCGTTTGAAAGATTACCGTGCCGGCTGTGTTTTGCCCGCCTGTATACGGCAGCTTAGTCTTATGGCAGCGTCCTGCTGCCTGAGCGGAGGCGTAAAGGGCTGTAACGGTTTGCGGGTGCTGCAAGTCCGCAGCGGATAATTCTGACGCGTCAGGCAGCGCTACGCTCCAGTCATCCTGCAAATAATAGGTAATCTGATCCGGCAGCAGTTCCTGCTCCTCTTTTGTCTGAAACTGAAAGATTGCGATTACCATAAAAATAAGTGTCATGAGAATCGAAATTCCCGCCAGCTTTCGTAAATGTTTCATATCGCTTTCATCCTTGTCCGAGTTGTTCTTTTGTACATCTTAACACAGTTTTGCGTTTTCCTCAATTATTAGTTCCGTTATTCAGATAGAAGTTAACGGTTGAAATCCCTGTCCAAATAGCATAAAATAGTAAGATCAGCTACGATATTTAAAAAAGATAGGGAGGGCTTTACATGCAGCATATGAATCCATTACTAAATAGCAGTGATACAGAACATAAATTTATTACCATCGGTGAAATTATGCTCCGGCTGACACCGCCGAATTATGAAAAAATCCGTACGGCGACCAGCTTTGAGGCAAGCTATGGAGGCAGCGAAGCGAATATAGCGCTTGCGCTTGCCAATCTTGGCGTGGACAGTACGTTTTTCACAGTTGTGCCGAACAACAGCCTGGGCAAAAGCGCGGTACGGATGCTGCGCAGCAACGATGTGCATTGTACGCCTGTGATTTTAAGTACGCCGGAGCAGACGCCGACACACAGGCTGGGCAGCTACTACTTGGAAACCGGCTACGGTATCCGGGCAAGCAAAGTGATCTATGACCGCCAGCACAGTGCGATTACCGAATTTGATTTTTCGTCGCTAGACCTGCATGAGCTGCTTGATGGCTTTACGTGGCTGCATCTGGGCGGCATTACGCCGGCGCTTTCGCAAAACTGCCGCAGACTGACGATAGACTGCCTGAAAGTGGCAAAGGAAAAAGGGATTACGGTAAGCTTTGACGGCAATTTCCGCAGTAAGCTGTGGACATGGGACGAGGCAAGGGACTTTTGTACAGAATGCCTGCCGTATATCGACGTGCTGCTTGGCATAGAACCGTTTCATTTATGGAAGGATGAAAATGACCACAGCAAGGGCGATGTCAAGGACGGCGTACCGCTTCAGCCAAGCTATGAGCAGCAGGACGAGGTGTTTCAGGCGTTTGTGGCAAAATATCCAAATATCCAGTGCATTGCCCGCCATGTACGCTATGCGCACAGCGGCAGCGAAAACAGCCTGAAAGCGTTTCTCTGGTATGAAAACCACACGTTTGAGAGCAAGCTGTTTACGTTTAACATTCTTGACCGTGTCGGCGGCGGAGACGCGTTTGCAAGCGGCTTGATTTACGCGATGATGCACGGCTACAAGCCGATGGATATGGCAAACTTCGCGGTTGCGAGCAGTGCGATCAAGCATACGATCCGCGGCGATGCGAACATTACAGATGAAGTGGACAGCATTCGCAATTTGATGAATATGAATTATGATATTAAACGATGAAAGAGTAAAAAGTATGGAAATAGTGAAAAATAAACAGGAAAGAACAGGGAGGAGACAGGACATGTTTCAGTTTACACAGGATTGTATGATCGGGATGCCGGAAATTGATGAGGAACACCGGCATCTGTTTGAAATTATGAACCACGGGATTTATCTGGCAGACGGGACGTATACAGGAGACCGGTACGCGGCAATCAAGGATCTGCTGGATGATCTGGATGATTATGCGGAGCAGCATTTTGCCCATGAGGAGGCATATATGGAGCAGATCCGTGATCCAGAGCTGATCTTGCAGCGAAACCAGCATATGATCTTTCGGGATAAGATACGGGCATGGAGCTTTACGGATATTGACGACCAGGAGGAGCAGAAGAAGCTGTTAAAAGAGCTGATGGAGTATCTTGCCCGCTGGCTGTACCATCATATTATTTCGAGCGACGCGATGATTGGAAAGCTTCCGAAGCTGGAAGAGTGGATGGTGAAGGAAAATCCGTGTGAATTTTTAGATGAATACCGTACGGGGATTTCGTTTGTGGATGAGGAGCATAAAGAGCTGTTCCGTATTACCGATAAGGCAAATAAGTACCTGCACCATGACTTTGTATATGGAAACGGCTATGATGAGATTACCGGGATTTTAGTTGAGCTTAAGGACTATACAAAGCGTCATTTTAAAGATGAAGAGGACTATATGGAGCGGATTCACTACGATGGGCTTGCGGCGCAGAGAAGAGCGCATGAGTCGTTTATTGACCGTTTGGAAAACGTGGATTTGGATGCGGTGGACGGAGATCCAAAGGTCTATCTGGAGAGCCTGATTGAATTTTTGTTAGGATGGCTGATTAACCATATTTTGTATACGGATAAAAAAATTCCGCTGGAAGAGTAAAGAGCAAGGAGGCTTTGATGCTTAAGGGAAAACATATATTGCTTGGCGTTACGGGAGGCATTGCGGCGTACAAGACGGCAAACCTGGCAAGTATGCTTGTAAAGCAGCACGCGGACGTCCATGTTATTATGACAAAGAACGCGCAGCAGATCATATCTCCGGTTGTTTTTGAAGCATTGACTGGAAATAAAGTCGTGGATGATGTCTTTTGCCGGGACAGCGGCTACCAGGTGGCGCATATTGCAATGGCGCAGGAGGCGGACGTGGTCATGATTGCGCCTGCGTCTGCAAATATCATCGCAAAGCTGGCAAACGGGATTGCGGACGACATGTTATCGACGACGATGCTTGCGGTAACGGCGCCTGTCTATCTCGTGCCGGCGATGAATACGCATATGCTGGAGCATCCGGCGACGCAGGCGAATCTTGCCAGGCTAAAGACGTATGGCTATCATATGGTAGAGCCAGCCAGCGGATTTCTGGCATGTGGGGATACTGGCAGAGGAAAGATGCCCGAGGCAGACGAGCTGATAGAGTATCTGTTATATGAAGCGGCATACAGCAAGGATCTTTCCGGGAAAAAGGTGCTGATTACAGCAGGGCCGACCAGGGAAGCCGTTGACCCGGTGCGGTTTCTTACCAATCATTCCACCGGAAAAATGGGCTATGCGCTTGCGAAAAACGCGGCAAGAAGAGGCGCGCAGACAGTGCTTGTGACAGGACCGGTGTCTTTGCCTGCGCCGCTTTATACAACTGTAGTCCCGGTGACTACGGCACAGGAAATGTATGAAGCTGTCGACGCGCATTTTGACAGCCAGGATCTGGTCATTATGTCAGCGGCAGTCGCGGATTACCGTCCGCGCCATGTGGCGGCTGAAAAAATCAAGAAAAAAGACAGTACGAGCGTGCTGGAGCTAGAGCGTACGGCTGATATTTTAGCAAACATGTCCAAACGGAAAAACGGGCAGTTTTTGTGCGGATTTTCTATGGAGACAGAGCATATGCTTGAAAATTCCAGAGCAAAGCTGGAGAAAAAAAATCTGGACATGATTGTGGCAAACAGCCTGAGAATGGAAGGCGCGGGGTTCGGCACAGATACGAATATTATTACAATGATTACGAAAAACGAGGTGCGGCAACTGGAAAAAATGAGCAAGGATGCAGCGGCGCAGGCGGTATTTGACGAAATTTTGCGGCTGCTGTAAAAGTTCTTTGCATTTCATCTGAATAAAATCAACCGACACGGACATACTATCTGTAAAGAAATGCCCGGCAACGTTTTGGCAGAAACAGCAACGACTAACAGCAGGGCTTTTAGAAAGCGAGGGATTAAAATGGGCAGACTGATTTACAGGATGTGTCTCGTTGCAGCTTTAGTAATTGCCATAGCAGGCGGTATCTATTATTATATGTCATTTTATCAGAAAGAGGATGCAATGCAAAAAGGAACATTTGTAAACCGTATGACAGCAACAGATAACAGCAGTTTCAGACAGGCGAAAGAGTCTGTACAGGAAGTAAAAGACGCGGCACGGCAGGCGTTTGCGTATACGAAAGACGCGGCGGCAGACGCGAAAGAAGCGGCAAAAGATGCTGTGCAGCAGGCGAAAGAGCTTGGGAAAGAAGTGGCATCGGACGCAAAGGATGCAGCGCAACAAGCGTTTATGTATACGAAGGAAGCGGCAGCAGACGCGAAAGAAGCGGCATCGGACGCCGTACACGAAAAGATAAAAAAGGTATCCGGGCAGGTGCAGGCACACCCAAAGGACAGGGAAGCGATGAATTTGTAAAAAGGAGTTTTCAGCGATGGCAGCACCGGATACACTTTATCTGAAAATTGACCAGAATGTAGTTGTAGACAGCTACCAGGTATGCTTGCAGGATCTTGCCTCGATGGAATGTACCAACGAGGCGGTGCTCAGGCAGTTAAAGCAAAAGAAAATCTATACGTTTCCAAGGAAAGACACGCCGAACGGGAAAAAGCACAGGATACAGGTTTTTTCTGTTTTAAAGATTATCCAGCAGATTCATGAGGATTATCCTGATCTGGAAGTGCAGAATGTGGGCGAATCTGACTTTTTAATCGAATGCAACGCTGGGGTTACGGAAAATAAACCGTTGCAGATCGCAAAGACGGCGGTGCTGTGTATCGTGATCTTTTTTGGGGCGGCATTTACGATTATGACGTTTAATAACGACGTAGGCGTTGCGGATGTATTTACGCGGCTGTACCAGCAGGTGATCGGCAAAGAATCTGACGGCGTGACGGAGTTAGAGATCTTTTATGCGATTGGAATGCCGATCGGCATTATGGTCTTTTATAACCATATCGGCAAGAAAAAGGTGACCCATGATCCTACGCCGATCCAGGTAGAGATGCGTAAGTATGAGCAGGATGTAGATACTACATTTATCGAAAATGCCAGCAGAGAAGGGAAGAGTATCGATGTGGATTAAACATGTGTTTCTCGCATTTATCGGGCTTGCCTGCGGGCTGTCGGTGGCATGTGGAAGCTTTGCGTTTGCAGTGAAGCTGGGCGTCATCCCGCAGATGGCAGGCAAATCAAAAACGGCAAAGCATGTGATGGCTTATGAAAATGCTACGATATTAGGCGGGATTGCCGGAAATATTATTTCTGTCTTTTTGGGAATCCGGTTTCCGGCAGGACACCTGTTTTTGGCATTGTTTGGGCTGAGCGCAGGTATTTTTGTCGGCTGTATGGCAGTGGCGCTTGCGGAGATTATCGACGCGTATCCGATTATGTACCGGAGGATGAAGCTAAAGATCGGAATGGAATGGATGCTTGCGACGATCGCAATCGGAAAAATGTGCGGATGCCTGTTTTATTTTATGCGTGGATATGACGGCGGTGCGTAATCCGCCGCTGTCTGCATCTGCGCCGCTGATGGAGGAAAAGTGCGATGGAGCTGATTTTAGCAGGACAAAGCGTCAAGATCAAGTGCAGAATAAAGGCTTCGATTTTGATGGGCAATTATGAGTTTTACTATGCGGGCGGCTGGCTCTGCGCGCTGGCGGGCAGCAGTCCCGAAACAGACCTGCGCCCGGAGGAGTTTTATGCGTATTTAAAGCCGCTGCTTGCTACATATCAGCCGAAAGATGAACAGGAAGCGTATTTAATCAAGATGCTTGGCGGCTATAAAGTACAGGAGGAATATAACGAGCAGATGCCGATGCTGATGCAGATGGGGATTTTAGAAAATAAATCTTGACAATTACGGGAAATCTTTATATGATAATAAAAGCTTTTTATCATATAGAAAAACAGGTAGTGAGAAAGAGGAGTACGTCACGGCGCTCAGCAGAGAGAGCCATTCGCCGGCTGAAAGGTGGCTTTGAAAACGCGTGACGGAAGGTAGCTTTTGAACCGGGAGCTGAACAGGCTATGGCGCGCCTGCTCGTAATTAGAAACAAAAACAGAGCAGATCCGCAGGCAGTAAGCTGCCCCGTCCCGTCCGCGTTACAGGACGATAAGAGGACAGATAGAATCTGTCAAAGAAAAGGTGGTACCGCGCTGATTCGCCCTTTATAGCCTGTAGGCTGTAAGGGCTTTTTTTATTTACGCAGCTATTAAAAAAGAAAGGAAAGTGTTGTTATGGCAAAAGAACTCGAAAAAACATACAATCCAGCCGGGCTGGAGGAACGACTTTATCAGAAATGGGAAAAAAACGGTTACTTTCATGCCAAGCCAGACCGCAGCAAAAAGCCGTTTACGATTGTGATGCCGCCGCCGAATGTTACCGGGCAGCTTCATATGGGACATGCACTGGACAATACGATGCAGGATATCCTGATCCGCTATAAGAAGATGCAGGGATACAATACGCTCTGGCAGCCAGGGACAGACCATGCGGCGATTGCGACAGAAGTACGTGTGATCCAGTCGTTAAAAGAACAGGGAATCGATAAAAACGACCTTGGACGGGAAGGCTTTTTGGAAAAGGCATGGGAATGGAAAAAAGAATACGGCGGGCGCATTATTAACCAGCTAAAGAAGATGGGCTCCGCTGCGGACTGGGACAGAGAGCGCTTTACGTTGGACGAGGGCTGTTCCGAAGCGGTAGAGGAAGTATTTGTACGGTTATATAAAAAAGGTTATATTTACAAAGGCAACCGGATCATCAACTGGTGCCCGGTATGCAGGACTTCGATTTCAGACGCTGAGGTAGAACATGTAGACCAGAAGGGGCATTTTTGGCATATCAAGTATCCGGTAGCAGGAGAAGAAGGCAGGTTTGTAGAGATTGCCACGACCCGTCCAGAGACGATGTTTGGCGATACGGCAGTCGCAGTCCATCCAGACGATGCGCGTTATCAGGACCTGATCGGCAAGACGCTGATCCTTCCAGTGGTGAACAGACACATTCCGGTGGTTGCGGATGAATATGTAGATATGGAATTTGGAACCGGATGCGTGAAGATTACCCCAGCGCATGACCCGAACGACTTTGAAGTCGGAAAAAGACATAACTTAGAGCTTGTAAACGTGATGAATGACGATGCTACGATGAACGAACATGCCGGAAAATATGCGGGGATGGACCGTTATGCGTGCAGGGAAGCGCTTGTAAAGGATCTGGAGGAAATGGGGCTGCTTGCAGGCATCAAAGACCACGAACATGCAGTAGGCACGCATGACCGCTGCAAGACGACGGTAGAGCCGATGGCAAAGCAGCAGTGGTTTGTTGCAATGGAGGAAATGGCAAAGCCTGCGATTCACGCGCTGAAAAACGGAGACCTGAAATTTGTGCCGGAGCGTTTTGACAAGATCTATCTGCACTGGCTGGAAGGCATTCGCGACTGGTGTATTTCCAGGCAGCTTTGGTGGGGGCACAGGATACCGGCTTACTACTGTCCGCAGTGCGGCGAGATGGTAGTGGCAAAAACGGGCGAAGAGCCGCATACCTGTCCAAAATGCGGGCACGCGCAGATGCAGCAGGACCCGGATACGCTGGATACGTGGTTTTCTTCAGCGCTGTGGCCGTTTTCCACGCTTGGCTGGCCAAAGCAGACAGAAGAGCTGGACTATTTTTATCCGACCGACGTGCTTGTGACCGGGTACGATATTATATTTTTCTGGGTGATCCGTATGGTATTTTCCGGCTACGAGCAGACGGGCAGATCGCCGTTCCATACGGTGCTGATTCATGGGCTGATCCGTGATTCTAAGGGGCGCAAGATGAGCAAGTCGTTAGGAAACGGGATCGATCCTTTGGAAGTCATTGACAAATATGGCGCAGATGCGCTTCGGCTGACGCTGATTACCGGAAATGCGCCGGGCAATGATATGCGGTTTTACTGGGAGCGTGTGGAGGCGTCGAGAAATTTTGCAAATAAAGTATGGAACGCTTCGCGGTTTATTATGATGAATCTGGAAGGGCGCGAAGTGACGCAGCCTGCCGACGGGGATTTTGAGCCTGCTGACCGGTGGATCATCTCCAAGCTGAATACACTGGCAAAAGAGATGACGGAAAATATGGACAAATATGAGCTGGGCATTGCGGTGCAGAAGGTGTATGATTTTATCTGGGACGAGTTTTGCGACTGGTATATCGAGATTGCAAAGCTGCGCACCTATCAGTACGACAAGCAGCCGCAGGCGGCAAATGCCGCGTTGTGGACACTGCGCACCGTACTGACCGAGGCGTTAAAGCTGCTGCATCCGTTTATGCCGTTTTTAACCGAAGAGATTTTCTGTACGCTGCACCCGCAGGAAGAATCGATTATGCTCGCAAGCTGGCCGAAATATGATACGGCGCGCCATTTTGCGGCAGAGGAGTCGATGATGGGGCATGTAAAAGACCTTGTAAAGGCAGTACGTACCG
Organism: Eubacteriaceae bacterium; assembly: GCA_910574915.1. Taxonomy (GTDB): domain Bacteria; phylum Bacillota; class Clostridia; order Lachnospirales; family Lachnospiraceae; genus Eubacterium_J. The sequence continues at coordinate 78,981 of CAJTCR010000017.1, read as the reverse complement.
TACGCAAGGATATGGAAGTGCCAAACAGCAGGAAGGCAAAGCTTTATATCGTAGCGAAGGACGCCCTTGTGCGGGAAGCGTTTACCAACGCAAAGGAAGCGTACGTAAGCCTTGCAAACGCAAGCGAAATTCTGATACAGGCAGACCGCTGCGGGATAGGAGAAGACGCGGTATCGGTTGTGATCCCTGGCGCAACGGTCTTTCTGCCGTTGGAAGAGCTGGTTGACAAGGCAAAAGAGATCGAACGGCTGTCAAAGGACCGGGCAAAACTGGAAAAAGAGCTTGCACGTTCCAATGGGATGTTAAGCAACGAGAAATTTTTAAGCAAAGCGCCGCAGGCTAAGATCGAGGAAGAAAAGAAAAAACTGGCGGAATATGAAAAAATGATGGCTGAGGTAACTGCAAGACTGGCACAAATGCAGGGAACGGATCAGGCATAATGAGAAACAGATACAAAAAAATGTATTTCCTACCTATTTTTCGCAGAATATTTGTTGAAGTTTGTCTCAATTAATGTTAAAATTAGAAAAAGTTCCATGTATTTTCAATGGTTGATGAATTATGAGTGAAGGGTGGTAAGGTCATGCAGGCACTACAGCTTGATAGAACAGCAATTAGTTTCAGCCCGGATGGTATGACGGCGTATCTGCGTCTGCCGGAGCCTGAGATGGGTATGCAGTATCGTTTGGACGATATTCAGGCAGCGCTTTTGGACGGTGGAGTAAAAAAAGGCATTGATCGAAAAGCAATCCAGAATATGATCCAGAGCAGAGTCTATGGGCGTGCCGTTGCGGTTGCAGCGGGGAAGGCTCCTCAGGATGGTAAAGACGGATATTTTGAATACATGTTTGAAAGCCAGTTAGATGGAAAGCCAAGAATCAATGAAGATGGTACCGTCAGCTATACGATTAAGCTATTTGAAATGGTAACAGAAGGCCAGGTGATCGCCCAGTATCATCCGGCTATTCAGGGAGAGGACGGATATACAGTAAAAGACGCCCCGGTGCGTGCGAGAGTCGGAAGAGAGCTTCCGCCGCTGCGCGGCAGGGGATTTGAGTGCAAAGCGGACGGAGTCACTTATGTGGCAACGATCACAGGCAAGATCGACAAGATCAATGATAAAATTAATATTCTGCCAGTTTATGAAGTAAACGGCGACGTAGATGCCAATACGGGCAATATCGAGTTTCGCGGCGACGTAATTATACATGGCAGTGTGGATGATGTGGAAATCCGGGCGACCGGTACGGTGACAATAGATGGTGTTGTACAGGGCGCCAGCATTTTTGCAAATAAGGATATCGTGTTAGCAGGCGGCGTGCTTGGCAACGGCAAGAGCGTTATCGACGCAAAGGGCAATATTTCTGCAAAGTTTTTTGAATTTGCTACAGTACGATGCAAAGGGGATATTACGGCAGACATCTTTTTGAACAGCAATGTATATTGTGAAGGCAATGCATTTGTAATGAGCAAAAAGGGCTGTATTGTCGGCGGCAGCGTCCATGCGGTCAGCGGCATTGAAGCCAACAGTATCGGAAACAACGCAGAAATTCGCACGCACGTGCTCGTCGGCAACGGCGGAGAAGTCCGTATGAAGATCGAGGAGTTAAACAACAGCATCAAAGCAGCGACGGCAAATATTAACAAAGCAGAGACGATCCTGCAAAAGTTTCAGGAATACGAAGAAAAGACCGGGCAGTCGTGCAAGGACGACCCAAGAAGGGTGCAGCTTGTCCGTATCCGTGTACGCGATATGGCGCGCAAGGCGGCGGACGAGGATGCGTTAAAGAAGCTGCGTCTGATGTTGGAAAGCGCAAAAGGTGCAAATATCAAAGTACGCAAAAAAGTATTTCCGGGCGTGTATGTGTCGATTGACAGTTGCGATACTTCATGCAAGGATATATTCAGCGATATTATTTTTATTAAGCAGCAGGAGAAAGTGATTATGCGCAAGCTGTCAGACTGGGGTGCATAAAACGCTCCATAAGAATGTGTAAATGTTCAGAAGAATCCAGCCCTTCGCCGCAGGCGAACGATTACGGGCTGGATTTTATTGCCGAATTTGACGAAAAAACCAGACAACCGTTTCTTTACAAAGCAGCAGGATATGCTATAATAAATGCGTTTAAGAAAACCAGACGGAGGAAATACAGATGATAGATTTTGAAGAGGAATTGAAAAAGTTTCAGCCAAGCCTGGAGGTAGAGGAGGCAGAAGAAGCAATCTACAGCCATAACCTGACCGATATGACCGATATCTTGCAGGAGATGATTAAAGAAGCAAGACGCAACCGATAGCCCAGGAAGGAGCCGATATGCAGTGTTTTAAATGTGGGGCGCAGCTTGGGGCAGAGCAGACCTGCCCGAACTGCGGGATGAATGTAAAGATGTATAAAAAACTGATTGCGATCTCGAATTATTTGTACAATGTCGGCCTGGAACGAGCCAAGGTGAGAGATCTGTCCGGTGCGGCGGATTCTTTAAAGGCGAGCCTGCAATACTATAAAGGGAATATCCATGCACGGAATCTGCTTGGGCTTATCTATTATGAGACAGGAGAGACGGTATCTGCGTTAAGCGAATGGGTGATCAGCAAAAACCAAAAGGGCAAGGATAACATTGCGGACAGCTATCTGCATCAGGTACAGAGCAATACGGCGCTGTTAAATACGGTAAATCAGACGATAAAAAAATATAATCAGGCACTGATTTACTGCCAGCAGGACAGCGAAGACCTTGCCGTGATCCAGCTTAAAAAAATTATTTCTTCGAATCCGAAGCTGGTCAAGGCACATCAGCTTCTGGCGCTGTTATATATCCGTGACAGAAAATATGATTTGGCGAGGAAATCGCTGCGCGCGGCAGAAAAAATCGACCGCGGCAATACGACGACAATGCGTTATCTTGCCGAAATCGACGGGCGCTCAGAGAGCGATGCAGAAAGCAGAAAGCAGAAGAAAAAGGAAAACCGTGTGGAATACCATAACGGGACGGATACGATTATTCAGCCGACCAACCTGCGGGACAATTCGGGCTGGATGATGATTTTGAATATTCTCGTAGGGCTTGTAATCGGCGTGACGGCAACGTATTTTCTGATCGTTCCAAGTATCCGCCAGACGGTGCAGAAAGATGCGAATACGGCGGTGTCGGATGCCAATGACACGATCGCGACGAAAAACCAGGCGATTAAGGAGCTGGAGGGCCAGGTGTCCAGGCTTACAAAAAATGTGGACAGTGCAAAAGAGGACAAGGAAAAGACGCAAACGCAGATCTCCAGTTACCAGAAGCTGCTTAAAGCTTACCGTGCGTACCAGCAGGGCGGCTTGGACGAGGCAAAGGAAGCGCTTGCACAGGTCGATGAAAAACGGCTGGACAGCGAGGCAAAGCAGGTCTATGATTCGATCCAGACCGACTTAAATGCCAAATATCTGGAGACGGCTTATACCGACGGATATAATGCGTATATGTCGCGCAGCTACCAGCAGGCGGCGGAGCTGCTGCAAAAAGTCGTGGATGTGGATGATACGTATCACAGCGGGGATGCTATTTATTATCTGGCGCAGTCTTACCGGATTATCGAAGATTACGAAAAGGCAGCGGAGCTGTATCAGAAGGTGATCGACGAATATGCAGGTTCGTATAAAGCAAACAATGCAAAATACAAGTATCTGCCGGAAGTACAAAGAAAGCTGGAAACATCGGCACAGTAACAATCGAATCAGGCTTATACAAAAGACGTTGGACAAAGCAGCTCCAGCGTCTTTTTTTGCAGAAATCTATGGATTAGGAGGAGTTTACGATGGAATGTCACTATGAGTTAAATGAGGGGTGCCTTACGATATCGATGCCAAAGGAACTAGACCATCACAGTGCGGAGCAGCTCCGCATGGAGGCGGATCTGCTGATCGACTCGTACCGGGTGCGCAGCCTTGTCTTTGATTTTTCCGGTACGGAATTTATGGACAGCTCCGGGATCGGTGTCCTGATCGGGAGGTGCCGGAATATGAACTATTGCGGCGGGAGCGTAAAGGCACAGCATATGAATGAACGGATTCAGAAGATTTTTCGGATATCCGGCCTGCACAAACTAATGGAAACGGAGGCAGTAACGAATGAATGATCGTAATCATCGCAATGAAATGAGTATCCGGTTTGATTCTTATTCGGCAAATGAAGCATTTGCAAGGGTAGCAGTCGCTGCATTTTTAGCAGACCTTGACCCGACGCTGGACGAGCTTGCCGATGTAAAAACAGCAGTATCCGAGGCGGTGACAAATTCAATTATCCACGGCTATGAGAACCGGATCGGCAAGATTTATTTAACGTGTGCAAAAGAAAAAAAGCAGATCCAGATCGAAGTCGTCGATTATGGCAAAGGCATCGAGGATGTGCCAAAAGCAAAAGAACCGTTTTATACGACACGGCCGGAACTGGAACGTTCCGGCATGGGGTTCGCGTTTATGGAAGCGTTTATGGACGACGTAGAGGTGGATTCGGCACCGGGGCAGGGCACGACGGTGCGGATGGTCAAGCAGTTTGGGACGGAGGCATAGCAGCCGATGGAAGAGACAATGGCTTTGATCCTGCGGGCACAGCAAAAAGACCCGGATGCAAAAGAGGAGCTGGTGAAGCAGAATCTTGGACTGGTAGGAAGCATTGTCAAAAGATTTGAACACCGTGGACACGACAGGGAGGAATTGTTTCAGATTGGCAGCATTGGCTTAATCAAGGCGATTGATAAGTTCGACGTTACATACCAGGTGGCATTTTCCACCTACGCGGTACCGCTGATCAGCGGAGAAATCCGCCGCTTTCTGCGGGACGACGGGCTCGTGCGCATCAGCAGGAGCCTAAAAGAAAACGGCTGGCGTATCCGCAAAGCAGCCGAAAAGATCAGCCAGGAAAAAGGGCGCGAAGCTTCGATGCAGGAGCTGTGCGAAGCGACCGGGTTAAGCAGGGAAGATATTATTATGGCGACAGAGGCAAATATGGAGGTGGAATCGATCTACCGCAGCGTATACCAGTCCGACGGCAGCGAGCTGTATCTGGTAGACCAGATCGCGGAAGGCAAAGGGATCGGGCAAAAGTACGGCGGCTGTGCGTCAGGCGGCGGGCTTTCGGGCAGCATGGGCGACCCGGAAAAGGAAAAGATCTTAAACGATATGCTGATTGACCAGCTTTTGGACGAGCTGGAGGAGAAGGAGCGAAAGCTGATTGAACTACGCTATTTTCAGGACAAGACGCAGGTGCAGACGGCACAGGAGCTGCAAATGAGCCAGGTGCAGGTGAGCAGGCTGGAGAAAAAGATTTTGTTAAAAATGCGAAAGCAGGTGCTTGGATCGTTTTAAAACGGGTTGATTCTTGGCAGCAGGAATGCTAAAATAATGACAGTGTTCTATGAAATCATTGTATACATATTGTGATGAATGAATATTTGGCAGTAAAACAAGAAGATAAAAGGAGTGAACAAACATGGAGCCAAATGAAAAAAAGTACATGTATGCGAAAAAGGAGAACCAGCTTCGGTATGCTAACGCCTTTGCACAGATCAGCTATGCAGTGTTTTATTTGATTGCAGTGGCGACGCAGTGGATCGCTTTTTTTATGAAAAAGCAGTCCTTGCAGATGAGCCTTTTGGTTACGGCAGTGGTTGTCATAAGCTGTGTTTTAACAGTAGCAACGTTTATCAAAAACAAATCGGGGATGCTGACCAGGTATACGGCGTTTTTGGGGCTTTTGATCGTTGCGTTTGTTACAGGCGTGGAATTTGATAATTATTACATAAGATTTATGGCATGTATTCCTCTTGTGGCATGTATCCTGTTTTTTGACGTAAAGTTTATTGCAGCGGCAGGAAGCGCGATGGTAATCGTAAATTTTGCGATCAATTTTATCAATATCAATATCCAGCATATGTATACAAAGGATGAGGTGCGCGACCAGATCTGCGCGTCTTTGGCAGTGGCATTTTTAATGCTGATTACTTCTCTTGCGACCAGCGTGGCAAGGCTGTTTAACTACCAGTCCATGCAAAGCCTGATGTATGAACAGGAAAAGCAAAAAGAGATGATGAACCATGTGCTGGATGTGGCGGAACAGGTTCGCAAGGGAACCGAGGGCGCTATGGGCATGGTCGACGAGCTGAACACAACGGCAGGCGTTGTCGACGGCACGGTGCGGGATATTTCACAGAGTACGCAAAGTACGTCGGAAAGTATTCAGACACAGACCGCCATGACGCAGAGCATTCAGGAATCTATACAGCAGACGCTGCAATATTCGGAAAATGTGGTGCAGGTAGCAAAGCATTCAGAAAAATTAAACGCGGACAGCTTGCAGATGATGGACAATTTAAAAAAGCATTCGGCTGTGATCAGCGAGACAAACGCAGGCGTAGCGGCGTCTATGAAGGAGCTGCAAGAACGTACCGATGCGGTAAAGACGATTGCGGATACGATTTTTGAGATTTCAAACCAGACCAACCTGCTGGCGTTAAACGCTTCGATTGAAAGTGCAAGGGCAGGAGAAGCAGGGCGCGGGTTTGCCGTCGTTGCAGACGAGATCCGCCAGTTGGCTGAAAAGACGCGAAAAGAAACAGAGACGATTGCAGGAATATTAAACGAATTATCTGACAATGCCCAGAGTGCTGCGGCAGCAGTTAAAAAATCAATGGAAGCGGCGGATGCCCAGGGCGGCATGATCGGGCAGGTCTCTTTAAGCTTTGACCAGATTAATGAAAATTCTGGAAAACTGATTTCCAGTATCGGGAATATAGATGAAATGCTGAACCAGCTTTCCGATTCCAATAACCAGATTGTAGATGATATTACGCATCTGTCGGCGACTTCTGAGGAAGTAACGGCTTCTTCGGTACAGGCGTCGGAGCTGAGCGTGCAGAATTTAAAAAATGCACAGACGACGAAGGAAATGCTGGGGAAGGTGCTGGAGGTGTCGCATCAGTTGGAGCAGTATACATAGTGTAGATTTTGGAGAGGGACGCCGGAGGAAGGGGAGCGGGGCTGGCTTCCTGTTCCTTTTCCAAAATGTAAGGAGCTCTAAGCATCCTGTTGTAACGCTGTGGCTGTGTGCGGTCGCGCCACCTAGTTCGCTGCCTGCTGGCAGCTAAAGGTGGCGCTTGGCTGCGCCCCTCGGTTGTTCACAGGATGCCAAGAGCTCCTAACATTTTTCCAACGTCTCAGGAAGCCAGCCCCGCTCCCCTTCCTCCGGCTGTTCTTTCCAAAGCTCTACACGGATGATGTTATGTGGGAAAGTGTTTCTGCTTTTTGGGGATTTTTTGCGTGGCATTTGTGAAGAGCAGCCAGCGGAAAAACTTTCACACTTTACAGCTTTTTGGGAATTTTATGTGGCACATGTGGAAGACCAGCCGGGAGAGGGGGTTGGCATACTCTGGCGCGGCTTTGGAAGAATGGTTAGAAGCCCTTAGTATTCTGCAAAGCAACCAGGGGCGCAGCCCAGCGGCACCTTTAGCTGCCAGCAGGCAGCGAACTAGGTGCCGCGACCGTACGCAGCCACAACGTTACAGCAGAATGCTTAGGGCTTCTTAGCATTCTGGACCGTACGCGCCAGAGTATGCCAACCCCCTCTCCCGGCGTCCCACATCCACAAAAAAATCTCTTATCTACAGCATATGACTGCGCAGCTCTTCCGCACTCTGGCGGCACAAATACGCAGGCGCGACGTCAAACACCGTCTTGCAGCCGCTCATGCCTTCTGCGTTCATGCGGTAAGCCGCTCTTGCGTAGGCGGCAAGGACGCTGGCGGTAAATTCAGGATTGGAATCCAGCTTTAGGCTGTATTCGATAATATGCTTGTTTTCCTGCTGCCAGCCTGTATTGCCGCTGCGGATGACAAAGCCGCCGTGAGGAATGCCGCTGTGTTTTTCGTTCAGCTCGTCCTGCGAAATAAAATGAACAGTTGTATCGTAGTCGGCAAAATAGTTCGGCATTTCTTTGATTTCTTTTTCGATTTTGGAGCGGTCAGCGCCTTCTTTGGCGACGACGTAGCATTCCCTTGTGTGCTTTTGGCGGGTCGATAATTCCGGCGTCTCACCGCTTCTGACAGCGTCGAGGGAAGCAGGAACCGGGATCGTATACTGTCTGGCGTCGGCAACGCCGTCAATCCTGCGGATCGCGTCGGAGTGTCCCTGGCTGACGCCCTTGCCCCAGAACGTATAGTCTTTGCCATCCGGCAGCACTGCGTTTGCATAGACACGGTTTAAAGAGAACATCCCAGGGTCCCAGCCGACAGAGATCATGCCGATTTTGCCGGATGCCTTTGCCGGCTCGTCCACATTTGCAAAGTGCTGCGGTATTTTTGCGTGGGTATCAAAGCTGTCCACGACGTTAAAATATTTGACATATTCCGGGGTCTGCACCGGCAGGTCGGTGGCGCTTCCGCCGCAGATAATCAGAACGTCGATCTTGTCCTTGTATGACGCAAGGTCTGCGATTGGGCAGACAGGGACATGCTCTGTCAAAATGCTTACGCTCTCAGGATTCCTGCGTGTAAATACAGCGGCAAGCTCCATATCATCGTTTTGCTTTACAGCGCATTCTACGCCGCGTCCAAGGTTTCCATAGCCTAAAATTCCTATGCGAATCATAAAATACTTCCTTTCTTTTTACAGCTTTTTTACAGCTTATTTTTGAGCAGCCGGAGACGATTCCCATACGGTCTGCACGGATTGTCCCATTATAACACAGGATGGCGCAGATTACTATGCAAAAGTTTTGGATTCTTATGGTGTGTTGTTTTTGTTTCGTATATGGGAAAGCGGCAGCGGCTGCAAGAGAAAAAAATAGGGTGAGTTTAAATATTTTTATTGCCAGCCGCGCCATTTTCCAGTAAAATGATTTATCAGAAAAAAGTAAATCCACCACTAACAGGAGGAAACAGAATGTCTCAGAGAAAAGATATCCATAAAGTATTGATTATTGGTTCCGGGCCGATTGTTATCGGGCAGGCGTGTGAGTTTGACTATTCTGGCACACAGGCGTGCAAGGCATTAAGGAGCCTGGGCTATGAAATCGTGCTGGTCAATTCCAATCCGGCTACGATTATGACTGACCCGGAAACGGCGGATGCGACTTATATCGAACCGTTAAATGCGCAGCGTATCGAGCAGATTATTGAAAAAGAAAGGCCGGACGCGCTGCTGCCGAACCTGGGCGGGCAGTCTGGGCTGAATCTGTGCGCAGAGCTTGCAAAAAACGGCGTATTGGAAAAATACAACGTGCAGGTCATTGGCGTGCAGGTAGATGCGATTGAACGAGGAGAAGACCGTATTGAATTTAAAAAGACAATGGACAGCCTGGGCATTGAAATGGCACGCAGCGAGGTGGCATATTCCGTCGATGAGGCGCTTGCGATCGCGGACAGGCTGGGCTATCCGGTCGTACTGCGTCCTGCGTATACGATGGGCGGTGCCGGCGGCGGGCTGGTATACAACGTAGAGGAATTAAAGACCGTCTGTGCCAGGGGCTTGCAGGCGAGCCTGGTCGGACAGGTGCTCGTGGAAGAGTCTATTTTGGGCTGGGAAGAGCTGGAGCTTGAAGTTGTACGGGATGCGGCAGGCAATATGATTACGGTCTGCTTTATTGAAAATATTGACCCGCTTGGCGTGCACACCGGGGACTCGTTCTGCTCCGCGCCGATGCTGACGATCTCTGAGCAGGTGCAGAAGCGCTTGCAGGAAAAGTCTTATAAAATCGTAGAATCGATCCAGGTGATCGGCGGCACGAACGTACAGTGGGCGCATGATCCAAAGACCGACCGGGATATCGTTATTGAGATTAATCCAAGGACGTCGCGCTCTTCTGCGCTCGCGTCCAAGGCGACCGGATTTCCGATTGCGCTCGTATCCGCGATGCTTGCAACCGGGCTGACGCTTCCTGAGATTCCGTGCGGCAAGTACGGGACGCTCGACCGCTATGTGCCGGACGGGGATTATGTCGTAATTAAATTTGCACGCTGGGCGTTTGAGAAGTTTAAAGGCGTAGAAGACAAGCTGGGGACGCAGATGCGCGCGGTAGGCGAGGTTATGAGCATCGGGAAAACATTTAAAGAAGCGTTCCAAAAAGCGATCCGAAGCCTGGAAAACGGATGCTACGGGCTTGGACATGCAAAGGACTTTGATCAAAAATCAAAAGAAGAGCTGTTAAAGAAGCTGATTACGCCTTCCAGCGAACGGTATTTTGTAATTTATGAAGCGCTGCGCAAAGGGGCGTCCGTCCAAGAGATCCATGAGATCACAAAGGTGAAGCATTATTTTCTTGAGCAGATGCAGGAGCTTGTTATGGAGGAAGAGGCGCTTGCTGCGGCAAAAGGCAGCCTGCCGGATGACAATGCGCTGATTGCAGCGAAAAAGCATGGATTTTCCGATAAATATTTAAGCCAGATTCTGGAAGTGCCGGAGGATGACGTGCGCAACCGCAGGATTTTGCTCGGTGTGGAAGAAGCGTGGGAAGGCGTGCATGTCAGCGGGACAAAGGACAGCGCCTATTACTATTCGACGTATAATGCCAAAGACAGCAATCCGGTGAGCGAAACAAAGCAAAAGATTATGATTCTCGGCGGCGGCCCGAACCGGATCGGACAGGGGATTGAGTTTGACTATTGCTGCGTTCATGCGTCTCAGGCACTGAAAAAGCTTGGCTTTGAGACAATTATTGTAAACTGCAATCCAGAGACGGTATCGACGGATTACGATACTTCTGACAAGCTGTATTTTGAGCCGCTGACGCTGGAAGATGTACTGAGCATTTATAAAAAAGAACAGCCGGTCGGCGTAATTGCGCAGTTTGGCGGACAGACGCCGTTAAATCTGGCTTCTGACCTGGAGAGAAACGGTGTTCGGATCCTGGGGACAGCGCCGTCTGTCATCGACCTGGCGGAAGACCGTGACCAGTTCCGCGCGATGATGGAAAAGCTGGACATTCCAATGCCGGAATCCGGGATGGCGGTCAATGTCGAGGAAGCGCTGAAAATAGCCGAAGGCATCGGCTATCCGGTCATGGTGCGCCCGTCTTATGTGCTGGGCGGCAGAGGAATGGAAATCGTATACGATGCCAAAAGCATGGAAGGCTATATGAACGCGGCTGTCGGCGTGACGCCTGACCGCCCGATCTTAATTGACCGTTTTCTCGGACATGCGACAGAGTGTGAAGCAGATGCGATCAGCGACGGCAGCCATGCGTTTGTGCCTGCCGTTATGGAGCATATCGAGCTGGCTGGCGTGCATTCGGGGGATTCGGCATGTATTATCCCTTCTAAGCATATTTCGCAGGAAAATGTAAAGACCATCCAGGAATATACGAGAAAAATCGCAGAAGAAATGCATGTTAAGGGGCTTATGAACATGCAGTATGCGATTGAAAAGGACAAGGTATTTGTACTGGAAGCAAATCCGAGAGCCTCCCGTACCGTGCCGTTAGTATCCAAAGTGTGCAATATCCGCATGGTTCCGCTTGCAATAGAGATTATTACCGCAGAGCTGACAGGACAGCCGTCTCCGGTGCCGCAGCTAAAGGAGCATGAGATCCCGTATTACGGAGTAAAAGAAGCGGTCTTTCCGTTTAATATGTTCCAGGAGGTAGATCCGGTATTAGGGCCGGAAATGCGCTCAACCGGAGAAGTGCTGGGACTTTCCGCTTCTTATGGGGAGGCGTTTTATAAGGCGCAGGAGGCTGCGCAGATGCGTCTGCCGCTTTCAGGGACGGTGCTGATTTCTGTCAGCGACAGGGATAAGCCGGAAGTAGCTGAGATCGCGAGGGAATTTTGCAGGGCGGGATTCCAGATTATTGCTTCAAAGCATACGTGCGAGCTGATCCGCGAAGCCGGTATGGAAGCGCAGATGGTATACAAGCTGCATGAGGGAAGGCCGGATATGCGTGACCTGATTACGAACGGCAAGATCGATTTGATTATCAATACGCCGGTCGGTGAGGAACGGCTGGATGACAGCTATCTGCGCAAGGCAGCGATTAAAAAGAAGGTGCCGTATATGACGACGATGGCAGCCGCAAAAGCGACCGTCAGCGGGATCCTTTCGCTGAAAAAGCATGGCAGCAGCCAGGTAAAATCCTTGCAGGAGCTTCACGCACAGGTGCAGCGGTAGCCTGCGTCTGTGATTGAATATTGCATATTAAGCAGAAATAGATTATAATACTGTCAGGAAGCAGATCATTTTATATCAAAAGCGTGCCTGTGTATTGTCCAGCGCCGCTTTTGATACATTCATATCATATATAGATTGGAATCGTAGATGAATGAATTAAATGCAAAGACCAATGGGAAAATTCAAAAGACCATTGACTGGTTTACAAGAAACCGCAATATGATCTTTCTGGCAATATGTTTTGCAAATCATGGATTTTATACGATCTTTTTTCAGTATCTGGATATCTGGCAGCTATCGGCGCTGAATCTGTTTAGCTGTGCGTTTTACTTCGATTTTTTATTTATCAGAAAGGATACGTCTGAAAAAAGCATTGTCTATACTTATTTTGAAATTCTGCTGTTTTCTGTATTGAGTGAGATTTTTCTTGGCCCGGACTATGGATTTTTCCTGTATATTGTCGGTATATCGGCAGCGGTATTTTATCTTGTGCCGTCTTATGGGAACTGGCGGTTTTTCTTTCAGCTTATCGGCATTGTAACGACCGTCCTGCTGGAAGGGGCGATTTTAACGTTTGATATCCGCTTTCCAGATATTCAAAGCGTGATGGAACCGTATCGGATTTTGGTGTATCTGGGGAATATTGGAATCACGGCAGTGATTGTGTTCGGCGCGACTTTTTTTTATTCCCAGGAGACGGAAAAAGTATGGCAGTCGCTGCGTTACACTACAAACCACGATGCTTTGACCGGGCTTTACAATCGCCGCTTTTTGGAACGCTATATCGAAGAGATTCCCCATCATGCACGAACAGACTATGTCGTTGCGATGGTGGATATTGATTTTTTTAAAAAGGTCAATGATACCTATGGGCATGAGGCAGGGGATAAAGTGCTTAGAAGGGTGTCTTCCTGCTTGCAGGATACGGCGGGGGCTAAAAATCTGGCTGTCCGTTGGGGAGGAGAAGAGTTTATCCTTTATTTTCCAGATACTGCGCAGGAAACGGTTTATAAAAAGATGGAAGAGCTGCGCAGAGAAGTAGAGTCGCTCGTGATTCCGTCATCTGGCAGGCATATACGGATTACGATTACAGCAGGCATTGCGGCTGGGCTTTCAGACAGCAATTATGAGAAAGTGATCCGCAGTGCGGATGAAAAACTGTATCTTGGAAAACAAAGAGGAAGAAACCAGGTTGTTGTTTAGTGCAGGTGGGCAATCAAAAAAGGCAGGAGGAATATGGGGAGAAAATTAGATATCAGGATCAAAAAATTTTTCACGTTCAGTGTGTTCAGTGTGCTGCTTGTCTGCACGATTGTATTTTCCTGGGCGATTGTATATATGCAGAAGCAGACGGAAAGCTCCGTAGAGGATATCAGCAATATTTATATGGAAGAAGTAAGCTTTCAGATCCAGCAGAAATTTGCATCGATTATTGATCTGCGCCTCGATCAGGTGGAGGGGGCGATCAGGCGAAGCGAACAGGAAGCGGTGGATACCTGGGAGGATCTGATACAAGACCTTAGGTTCAGTGCGGAAGTGCGGGATTTTACATACATGGGCATTTATACCGAGTCTGGGGAAGTGCAGCGGATTACCGGAAAGCAACTGGATATCTCCGGTTATGACTTGCTGATGCAGAATATCGAAGAAAACGGCAGTGCCATTGCAGTGGCTACAGACAAGGAAGGCGACAAATATCTGATGCTCGCGGTAGCAGTGAGCTTTTCTTTAAAAGACGGCGGTGTCAGTACGGCGCTGATCGGCGGCGTCCCGATGGATTATTTAAAAGAAGCGCTTTTTCTGGATGAAAAGGATGCAAAGGTGTATTCGCATATTATTGCCAGAGACGGTTCTTTTGTGATCCGCAGCAGTGATGCGTACCGGGACAATTATTTTAACCGGGTGGACGCATTGTTTGAAGAGGTGGACGGGAAGACGGTCAGTGATTTTAAAGCAGAGCTGGAAGAAGCGCTGGAGACGGGCAGCCACTATTTTTCGGTGATTTCGGTTGACGGGGAGCGCAGATACCTGTGCTGTATGCCGATTTCCAAAAAGGTGGACTGGTTTTTAGTTGCCATTATGCCAAGCAGTGTGCTGAATGAACGGCTGAGCAAACTGGATGCGGTGCGTATTACAATTATGATCAGTTCCGCGATGATGATCCTGATTACGATGCTGGTTATTTTTATGAAGTATTACAGGCTTTCCAAACAGCAGATGAAAGAGCTGGATAAAAAAGAGCGGGCGGCAGTCCGTGCGAATATGGCAAAAAGTGAATTTTTATCCAGTATGAGCCACGATATCCGTACGCCAATGAATGCGATTATCGGTATGACGGAGATTGCCATGCGCAACTTGCCAGACAGCGTACGTGTGGAGGACTGCCTGAAAAAAGTACGCCTTTCCAGCAAGCATCTGCTGGGGCTGATTAACGACGTGCTCGATATGTCCAAGATTGAAAGCGGCAAAATGACGTTAAATATCAGCCAGATGTCGCTGCGCGAAGCGATGGACGATATTGTGAATATTATGCAGCCGCAGATCAAGGAACGCAGTCAGTTTTTTGATATTTTTATCCGCGATATTCAGGCGGAAAATGTAAGGTGCGACGCGGTGCGCTTAAACCAGGTGCTGCTGAACCTGCTGTCCAATGCGGTAAAATTTACACCGGAAGCAGGCAGGATCAATGTGCATCTGTGGCAGGAGCCGTCTCAAATAGGAGAACGCTATATCTGCACGCATTTTGTGGTGGAGGATACAGGCATCGGCATGTCTGAAGAGTTTCAAAAGAAGATCTTCGACACGTTTGCGAGGGAAGAAGAAAACGAACAGGTACAGAAAATTGTCGGAACGGGCCTTGGAACTTCGATCACGAAAAGCATTGTAACGCTTATGGGCGGCAGAATCGAAGTGAGCAGCAAGCAAGGCGAGGGAAGCTGCTTTCATGTGATTGTGGACTTTGAAAAGGCAGAGCACGCGGAGCAGGATATGATGCTGCCAGAATGGAATATACTGGTTGTGGACGATAATGAAATGCTCTGTATGAGCGCCGTTGCCAATCTCGAAGCGCTTGGCGTCCATGCAGACTGGACGATGGACGGGATGCAGGCGGTAGATATGATCGAGGAACGCCATAACAAACAAGAGGATTATCATTTTGTGCTGATTGACTGGAAGATGCCGAATATGGACGGCATTGCCACGATTCGTGAGATCCACAGGCGGGTCGGCAGAAATGTCCCGATTTTCCTGATTTCGGCATATGACTGGAGTGAACTGGAAGAACAGGCGACCGATACGGATATCGAAGGATTTATTTCCAAGCCGCTGTTTAAGTCTACGCTGTATGCGCGGCTGAGACAGTATGCGGACGGAGATTTGCTTGGCGGCGACGAAGGAGACGAGATCCATGACTTTACCGGCAAGCATGTGCTTCTGGCTGAAGATATCGATATTAACTGGGAGATTGCAAACGAGATCTTCTCGGCAGTCGGGCTGGAACTGGAGTGGGCGGTCAACGGGCAGGACTGCCTGGATAAATTTGTAAAATCCGAGGTGGGATTTTATGATGCGGTGCTTATGGACGTACGTATGCCGGTGATGAACGGCTATGATGCGACAAGGGCGATCCGTGCGTTAGACCGGCCGGATAAAGACCTGCCGATTATTGCTATGACGGCAGACGCGTTTGCCGACGACGCAAAGCGCTGCTTTGAAAGCGGGATGAACGACCATCTGACAAAGCCTCTGGATATTCGCGAATGTATGCGTACCTTCCAGAAATATTTAAAATAAAAATAAACAGGATTGCATTTTTATTCATTTTTAGGTATAATGGCAAAGATATGGGAGCGAATCGTTCGCAATAAGGAGGAGAAAAGAAAATGAAGAAATTATTAGCAGCTATCGTAGCCTGCACGCTGACTGCGGCAATGCTTGCAGGGTGCGGCAGCCAGGGCAGTGACAGCAGCAGTGCGGACAAGGATAAGGATGTGAATGCGCAGATTACGCAGGCAGATGACGGCGAGGAATCGAATGCGGGCGCACAGGACGGTGCAGACGATGCCGGGTCAGGCACGCAGACAGACGGGGAAGGCGCGGCACAGGTAAAGACCGTAAAAGAAGGCGTACTGACAATGGCGACAAACGCGACATTCCCGCCGTATGAGTACTACGAAGGCAACGAGATTATCGGGATCGACGTGGACATTGCAGACGCCATTGCCAAAAAGCTTGGGCTGGAATTAAAAATCGAAGATATGGAATTTAATTCCATTATTATCGCAGTGACACAGGGCAAGGCAGATATCGGGCTTGCCGGCATGACGGTAATGGAAGAACGTCTGGACGCGGTGAATTTTTCCGATTCTTATGCAACCGGCATTCAGGCAATTATTGTAGCAAAAGATTCAGATATCCAGGGCGTGGACGACTTAAAGGGCAAAAAGATCGGCGTGCAGCTTATGACGACAGGTGATATTTATGCAACCGACGATTTTGGCAAAGAAAATGTAGAAGCATACAATAAAGGCGCGGACGCGGTTATGGCGTTAAAGCAGGGGAAAGTAGACGCGGTGATTATTGACAACCAGCCTGCACTTGCGTTTGTAAGGGAAACAGAAGGGCTTAAGGTGCTGGATACACAGTATAAGGTCGAAGATTACGCGGCGGCGCTTTCCAAAGACAACGAAGGGCTGCTTACGGCGGTAAACGGCGCGCTTGCAGAGCTTGAGCAGGACGGGACGCTCCAGTCGATTATTGAAAAGTATATTGTAACAGAATAAAGCTGAAAGCAGAGGGCAAATTACCGCCCTCTTTTCTGCTTTAGAATGTAAGGAGGGATTTGGAAACAGGATGGAAAACCTAAAGGAAATCATTGACAAATTTTTTATCACGGATAACCGCTGGCAGTATTTTACGAAAGGGCTTGCAACGACGTTGCAGGTAACCGCAGGCGCGCTTTTGATCGGGCTTTTGATCGGCGTCGTTGTCTCGATTATTCGTTCCTCTCACGACCAGATCAACCAAAAGGAGCTGAGCCCGCCGGCAAGAGCGGTGTTTTGGGTGCTGGATACGGCGGCAAGGCTTTATCTGACGATTATCCGCGGGACGCCGACGCTCGTGCAGCTTTTGCTGATCTATTTTTTCTTTTTGCGGAACGTGGAAAATAAAGTTACGACAGCGACGATTGCGTTTGGCATTAACTCCGGGGCATATTTGGCGGAGATCTTTCGCTCGGGCATTATGTCGATTGACAAAGGGCAGATGGAAGCCGGGCGCTCGCTGGGGCTTAGTTATACAAAGACGATGCGTATGATTATTTTGCCGCAGGCGTTTAAAAATGCGCTGCCTGCGCTGATTAACGAGATTATTACGCTGTTAAAGGAAACATCCATCTGCGGATACATAGGCTTAAACGATCTGACAAGAGGCGCGGAAATTATCGGCGGTGCCACATACGAACAGTTTGTGCCGCTGATGGCTGCCGCCATGATCTATCTTGCGGTCGTTATGTTCTTTACCTGGATTATGGGTATTGTGGAAAGGAGGCTCAGAGAAAGTGATCGCCGTTAAAAATCTTACCAAACAGTACGGAAATCATCTTGTACTTGACCATATTACAGAAACGATCGAGGCAGGCGAAAAGATCGCGATTATAGGGCCGTCAGGCTCTGGCAAATCGACGTTTTTACGCTGCCTGAACCTGCTGGAGCAGCCGACGGGCGGGCAGATTATATTTGACGGGACAGATATTACTAAAAAAGGGGTAGACATTAATAAAATCCGCCAGCAGATGGGGATGGTCTTCCAGCATTTCAACCTGTTTCCGCATTTGT
Source organism: Eubacteriaceae bacterium (assembly GCA_910574915.1). GTDB lineage: Bacteria > Bacillota > Clostridia > Lachnospirales > Lachnospiraceae > Eubacterium_J. Next base: position 61,006 of record CAJTCR010000017.1, on the reverse strand, counting down.
CGATTCTGGATAATATTACGCTTGCGCCGGTGCAGCTAAAGCTGATGAGCAGGCAGGAGGCACAGGAGGAAGCGCTGCGCCTGCTTAAGATCGTCAATCTGGAAGAAAAAGCGTCCGCTTATCCAGGGCAGTTGTCCGGCGGGCAGAAGCAGCGAATCGCAATCGTGCGCTCCCTGGCGTTAAAGCCGAAAATGATGCTGTTTGACGAGCCGACGTCTGCGCTTGACCCTGAGATGGTCGGGGAAGTGCTGGAGGTTATGAAAGGGCTGGCAGACGACGGAATGACGATGGCAGTCGTAACGCATGAGATGGGATTTGCAAAGGAAGTAGCGACACGTGTATTCTTTGTGGACGAAGGCCATATTTTAGAAAGCGGAACGCCCCGGCAGGTGTTTGAAGCGCCGCGCAACGCAAGGACAAAAGAATTTTTATCCAAAGTACTGTAATTGTTTTCATCTGATTCTAATGTTAAAATGCGAGAATACTCTTATGAAAATGTAACAAATGGACGAAATATATACTAATAGGAATTTTTGCGTTATCAGCCGTCCGGCTGGGAAGAGCTGTCGGCTTAGTTTGTATCAGATCAGCAGATTTACAGGAGGAAATGCATATGAGTTTGTCAGTTTCTGGTTATATCAGGCAATTTTATAAGGGCAATATATTCGGGGCGACATCGGACGGAAGGAACGGACAGCCTTCCAACAGTCTGTTTTCCGCGGATATGAAAGCGCTGCGCCAGGCGGTCAGAGGACTTGGTGATTATAACTACAAAGACGAAGAAAGTGACGGCGAAGAGCTGGTTAATAAAGTAAAGGCTTTTGTCAATACGTATAATAATTTTGTGGATTCGGCAGGGAAGATGGACGACGAAAATGTCGACCGTTATATGAAAAATTTAAAAAAGCTGGCGAAAGGTAAGGCAGATGAACTGTCCGATATCGGGATTGCCGTCCAAAGCAGCGGGAAGCTGAAAATCGATGAAAAGGCACTTGCCGCTACAGGCAGATATGAGGTCAGCAAGCTGTTTTCTTCGGATGCGGAATTTGGCGTTCAGGTAGAAAAACATCTAAAGAATACTTACAATATGATGGTCAGAAACAGCCTGGATATTCCAAAACAGCGGCAAAAAAGCGTCAGCCAGACACAGCCGGGCACAAAGCCGCCGGAAACGGGCGAGGGTGACGGTAATGGCAATGGCGAACAGACAGTGCCGCCTGCGCAGGAGGATCTAAAGCTGGCACAGCAGCTTATGCAGGCACTGGCAGGAAGCAGCATCAACTATACGGTATAAAAACGAAAACAAAAACAATACGAAAACAGAAGTAAAAGACAAAAGACAGTGAAATAAAAAATGCGGAAGCAGAGCACAGGGGGACAGAAATGAATAAAAGGATATGGGCAGCGGCACTTGCGGCAGCCGTAACGTTTACATCGGCTGCGATCCTGCCATATAATGACAGGCAGGTCGTTATGGGTGCCGCACAGGCTGCCGGCTCGGAAGTGGAGGATAAGTCTACAGACGGCAGGACGACAGCGACCGGCTTTACGTTTACCGTAAGCGGCAAGGAAGCGACGATTACCGGATATTCCGGGTCGGTAAAAGATCTTGCGATTCCTACGAAGATTACCGTTACGCAGGAAAACTCCACCGGGAGCGGCAATACCGGGGGTTCTACGCAGAAGCCGGACAGCACGACGACAGAATATGCAGTCGTTGCCATCGGCAACAACGCGTTTAGCGGCAACCTCGGCATTCAGAAAGTAACGATGTCAGGCGGCATAGACAAGGAAGGGAAAGTGTTTGGAATCCGTACGATTGGTGACAGAGCTTTTTTTGCCTGCCATGACCTGGCAAATGTGGAGATTGCGTCTACGACGGATTCGATCGGCAAGTATGCGTTTACGGACTGTGTGGCGCTTAGCTCGATCAAGGTGGCAGACAGCAACCAGAGGTATAAAGTCATTGATAATGCGTTATATTATTATACAGCAGGCGTCGGCACCGGGGAATATAAGCTGGTGCAGTTCCCGCTTGCGGACAAGGCGACGGAGTACAAGGTGCCGGATGCGATCTCTTCTACGCTGACAGAGATTGAAGACGGTGCATTCTGGGGCTCCCCGGCGCTTGAGACGATCACGATACCGGCAACGGTAAAGGAAATCGGCAACAACGCGTTTACAGAGTGTAAAAAACTAAAGAATATTTCTCTGCCGGCAGGGCTTAAGTCAATCGGTGAAGAAGCGTTTAAAGGCGATACCGCTCTGGCGGAAGTAACGCTTCCGGCGGGTATTACGACGATTCAGCCTGGCACGTTCCAGTATTGTGAATCCTTAAAAAAAGTAAACCTGTCCGAAGATTTGAAAATTATCGGCAACCGTGCGTTCCAGGGCTGTAAGTCTCTGACAGAGTTTGATGTGCCGGGCAATGTGACCACGCTTGGCGACCAGGCGTTTGCACAGTGCGAATCGCTGCGCCAGATCACGATTCCGATGCGTACGACTTCGATCGGCAGCGGAGTATTTACCGGGACAAAAGTGACCGTACTGTGCCACAACGGTTCCCAGGCGTCGGTCTATGCAGCGGCAAACGGCCTTACGACAGAGCGTACGTATACGGTCAGCTTTTATACAAATTCTACTTATACGAACCTGATTTCCGCACAGGAGATTGTGGAAGGCAAAGACGCGGTACCGCCAAAAGTAGAAGGCAGGGACGGCTATCGTATGAGCTGGAGCGGCAGCTATACGGCGATCAAGCAGGATACGAGAGTTTACCAGGTATGGGATAAGCTGTTTAACGTTACGTTTATCGACAGCTTTAACGGCAGGACGCAGGTTGTGCAGGTAGACGAGGGAGACGTTGTCGTACCGCCTGCATGGACGATGGCTGGCTATACGCTCGAATGGGATACCGACATTACCGATTATGTAACGTCAGACTTTACCGTGCGTGCGACCTGGCGCAACAATAAAACCGGCGACAAGATCAGCGCAAATGCGACAAAGCCGGGAGACAAAGGAACAGAAGTTACAAAAGGCAATAACAAATACCTGATCAGCTCCTCAAATGCCGGAAACCCGACGGTCAAGTTTGTCGGCCTGGTAAATGCGGATGTGAGCAATGTCGTAATACCGGAAACGATCTCCGTAGGAGGTGTAAGCTACCGGGTGACTTTGATCTCCAACAATGCGTTAAAGGACAATAAGAGCATCACAACCGTGATTATCAGCAAAAATGTGAAGAGCATCTGCGCAAAGTCTTTTAATAACTGCAAAAAACTAAAAAAGATCAAGCTAAAGAGCAAAGTAATCTCTAAAATGAATAATAAAGCATTTGCAGGGATTCATAAAAACGCCGTATTTTATACGTATAACTCACAGCTTGGAAAATATAAAGAAATGCTCAAAGACGCCGGCGTAAAAAAACCGACGGTGAAACGTTTGTAAGGATTGGGGGACACAAGGATGGAAAGCAATAAAAAAATGAGCATTGGGCGGATTGGAATCCTGTTTTTTCTGGCGTTGTTCTTTTGCCTGATGCTGCAAAGAGATGATGTGCGGGCGGTTACGATCCCGGAAGGGTCTTACACACCGACAGGAAGCGCCATCACCTATACGTTTACAGGCGCTTCAGACGACTTGAACAATGGATATGTAGCAAACGTAGAACGATACACCTCTGCGGCGATAAAAAACGGCGAGCTGCGGATACCGGATACGATTTTATACAAAAGGGACGGCGAAGAAAGGGAGGTCAATGTCCGTGTCGCGGGTATACTGCGCGGCGTATTTAATGGGAGTACTTCTCTGACAAAGCTTGTTCTGCCGGATACGATCACCTATATCGGACAGGAGGCATTTGCCAACTGTACAAACCTCTCCAGCATCCAGACGGTTTCCACAGACGGACAGACGAGTCCGTCCACCGGATATCTTGCAGTAGATGAGATTGAGTACCATGCTTTTTACGGATGCAGCTCCCTGACCGGGATTACGCTTGGGGAAAAGGTCAAAGGAACCGGCGGCGTAAAAACCGTACAGAACGAAGCGTTTATGAATTGCAGCAATTTAAGAAGCGTTGAAATCGGCGCGACTGTTTCGTGGATTGAAGGCGGAGCTTTTGCAAATTGCAGCTCTTTGGACGGCTTGAGCGGAGGGGTAAAAATCCGCGACAACCCATTATACTTTGTACAAAACGGCATCTTATATTATAAAGAAAGCAACCGCAGCAACGTGCTGCTGCTCTGCCCGGCAGGGACGCAGGTCGGTGTGCTGACACAGTTTCCTGAAAATGTGACGCAGATTCGTAACGAAGCATTTTACGGATGCCGCGGGCTTTCTTCGATTACGATTCCGAATACGGTAAAAAGCATTGGCGACAAGGCGTTTTATGATTGTATCGGGCTTGGCAACGTGACCATTCCGACTTCGGTAACGAGCATCGGGGCAGATGTATTTCGAAATTGCGGCAGCGGCCTGTGCATTATCTGCGACGGCGGCAGTACGGCAGAGCGGTATGCGATTACAAACAATATTACAAGAAGCGTAGAATGTACGGTAAAATTTTATAATACAGAGACAAGGCAGACGATTGAGAAAAAAGTAATGAGCGGCGGCACCGTAGACCCGCCGGTAGGCTGGGAGCGCGCCGGATATGTGCTGCGCTGGACAGATAACTTTAATTCCGGCACGGTCGTAACTTCAAACAGGACGGTCAGCACCGTATGGAAAAAGCTGTATACAGTAACGTTCCGCGATCGTGAATTAAATAAAGAATCGGTCGTAACAGGCGTTGAAGAAGGTACAGAAGCAGCGGCTCCAAACTGGACGAGAAAAGGCTACCGCCTGACCTGGTCGACAGAAAATTATAAAAGGGTCAATGCAGACCTGACCGTCGATGCGGTATGGCTTGTTTCAATGACAGACGGTTCGAGCGGATCTTCATCAAGCGCATATAAAAAAGGTGACCTCGTTACAATCGGAAATATTGTATATAAAATCTCGGGCTATAACGACAAAAGGGTACGTGTCATGAGACTTGTAGATAAGCAGGTAACAAATGTGGTTGTACCTAACACCGTATCCTTTGGAGGACGTACGTATTCGGTTACGTGCATCAATGCCAATGCGCTGCGCGGCAACAAATATATAAAGAAAGTAACCCTAGGCAAATATATCCGGTCGATTGAGCACAATGCCTTTTATAACTGCCCGAAGCTGGCAAAGGTAGTAATCAATTCAAAAGACCTGGTAAATATCAGTAACTATGCGTTTAAAAAGACAAAGAGTTCTTTAAAGGTGTATGTTCCAACGAGAGGGCTGATCTCTACGTACCGCTCACTGCTGTTAGACGGCGGCATGAGCCGGACGGCAAAGGTTGTGAAAAAGCCTTAACAAAATCTATCGAAAAATAGCAGGAGGACAGCATTATGGGGATTGTAGTGTTTTTATCAATGATCATTTTGCTTGTGGTTATCGTAGTGGCGATTTCTATAGTGGCTTCAGTGGCAGGCACGGTAGCGGCAGTCACAGACGATGAAGCAGCAGAAGAATAAAGAGTAAAAAATAGCTGTCGTGAAAGCAACAATCACGACAGCTATTTTTGTGCATATTTATAAATAAGGCATACCAAGTTTTTTGAAAAGAATTTGAATGGACAGTGAATCCAGTACAAGGATCAGCCCGCTGTTCATTTCCGTATCGCCGATATGCAGCTTTTCATCGATATACAGTACCGGTTCGTCATAGCTTCTGGATAATTTCTCAGCCGGGATGGAAACAAGTGCGGAGACATTATCACAATAGCTGTCTGGCGGCTGGATATTGATAAACAACTGTGTCATGGCAGCAATCGAATTGACATAGGCGGCAGTTGTAATATTGCTCATCTCACGGACAACGGAGATATCCATATCGTCGATCATCGTCAGGTCAGCAATATCCTTTGGATAAAAAGTATTAATCAGCTTTTTGGCAAAATCCAGATGCACGACTTCTAGCATACAGCCGTGGATATCGCCTTCTAGTCCGACGGTCATGCCAAGCGCTTTTGTGTCCTTTCCGCCCAGATAATCCGCTACTTTTGCATAGCTGATCAGGCTGATTACCGGAACCTCAATATCGACGACGGTATTCAGCAGTGACGCAAGCGCCGTTGCAGCATTGCCGGAGCCGATATTGCCGATTTCCCTTAATACATCAAGATGCATAGAACTGAATTCATCAATTTTTGAATAAGCCATAACTTCCTCCTCTTGTCTGTGGCAAAAGCCGTTATTTGTCAGAAAACTTCTGGAGCCGGATAGTCAATACCAAAAGTGTCTACGGTTACCTTTTTCATACGCTGTGTTTCCATCGGACGGTCGTTATAATCCGTCGGGACACCTGCGATTTTATTTACGACATCCATGCCTTCTGTAATTTTGCCAAATGCTGCATACGCACCGTCTAAGTGCGGAGATGTTTTGTGCATAATAAAAAACTGGGAGCCGGCGGAATCAGGAGCCATTGTGCGCGCCATTGACAGTACGCCTTCTTCGTGCTTGAGCGGATTTTCAAATCCGTTTTGTGCAAATTCTCCGCGTATTGTATAATCCGGGCCACCCATACCGGTGCCTTCCGGGTCGCCGCCTTGCAGCATAAAGCCTTCGATCACACGGTGGAAGATTACGCCGTCGTAGAATCCCTTTTGGATCAGACTGATAAAATTATTTACTGTATTCGGGGCAATTTCAGGATATAATTCGGCTTTCATAAGATCGCCGTTTTCCATTTCAATAGTTACGATTGGATTTTGTGCCATAGCCGTTCTCCTTTAGCATTTCATTCTGATTTTACATTCTACCTCTATTCTACTTCTATTTTAATGGATTGTAAAGGAATCGTAAAGAGGAAATTTAAAAAATATGTTATACTGAGTGACAGAATATGCGGTCAGGGAATCTGGCGGCAAATAGAAATCGAAGGAGACAGGAGATATGACACCAAAGCAGGAAATGATCTGCCGCCAGTTGGTACTGCGGGCAGTCGTATGGGATGCTGAAGATCTGGATAAAAACGAGAGAAAAAAGCTGGAGGAAGAGATACAGGCTTTTAGGATACGCCGTATTCAGGTGAAAAGGCGCCAAAATGCGGCGCAGCAGCCGCACAGCGTATATAACGGGATCCAAAAGGCGCTGCGTGAAGCGGGGATTTCAGAAAAAGCAGCGCTGCTTGTAACCGAGGATGCAGCGCTGGCACAGTATGTATATGATTGTGGCAACAAAAAAGACAGTGATGGCAATAGCGGGAGGCGAAAAAATGCGGGAATGGGCGTGGTATTTTATGAAAGAAGCGGCAGCCGGGCAGCCGCAGCGGCAGACATGGTTGTGCTCGGCTTTGAAGAGATCGGGGTGCAGTTTTTAGACCGGGTGCAAAAGCGCAGGAACCGTCTGCCGTGGATTATTCTGTATACGAAGCGGACGTATGTACGCGAGATTACGGTGCAGGATCTGGATGCGCTGTATGCATTGTATGAGGAGGAGGGGATTACGGATTATACAGAGCCTTTGTTTGAGCGGGAAAAAGAAGAATTGTATACAGAAAGCTATATTGACCATCGGTATTATTATTACGGCTATGGCATGTGGGTCGTCTGCGACACAAAGACAGGAGCGCTGATTGGGCGCGCCGGCATTGAGCACCGCGAAGTAGAAGGCGAGGTTTGTATGGAGCTTGGGTATGTGATCGGGACGGCTTATCAGCGGCAGGGCTATGCGACGGAAGTATGCGCGTCGATTGTGGCGTATGCAAAAGAAGAGCTTGAAATAGAACAACTGCACTGCTTTATCCATCCGAACAATAAAGGTTCGCTGCGTGTGGCGCAAAAGCTTGGATTTACACAGTGCCAAGGCAAGGAGCACAGACAAGGGGAGCTGTGGCATTTTAGCATGGAGCTGTAACGGGTAAAATCGCGTTCATATTTTTTTCGGATGCGCATAGGATAAAATATAGCCATCGGAAGAAAAGGGAGGAGGACAGGACTTGGAAAAAGGAAATCCAAAAAGCAGTGCCATGCCGATACTGGCAGACCTGGTAGCGATGTATGTAATTACAGGGCTATTGCTCGTTGTCCTGGCTGCGCTGTTAGGGCGCGTGGAAATGTCGGATGCCGCGGTCAGCATCGGGATTATTGCGACGTATATTGTATCCTGCTTTGCAGGGGGATTTTTGATCGGCAAAAAGAAAAAGGTCAAAAAATATTTGTGGGGGCTGTGTGTCGGCGCATTTTATTTTGTGGTATTGCTGCTTGGCAACCTGGCAGTAAACCGTGGGCTGGACGGGCAGCTTGTACATATGCTGACAACGGCGGTCCTTTGTATTTTGTCAGGGATGGCAGGCGGGATGCTCAGCTAACTACATTTAGACAAAATCAACAAAAAAGGGACACAACACAAAATAAAAAATTACTTTCCTTATGAGAGAAGATGTGGTATACTAGCCAATAGCACAGCGTCAGGAAGCAGAAAGGAGAATGTATTATGAAGCACATTAAAACTTTAAATACCAAAAAATTGCAGAATACTGTAAAAAAAGGCGGCTGCGGCGAATGCCAGACATCCTGCCAGTCTGCATGTAAGACATCCTGCACCGTAGGCAACCAGACCTGCGAGCAGAACAAATAGGATACCGGAAATGCGAAAGAGCGTGTTTAAATTGTTTAAACACGCTCTGAGAATTCGTAAGGATTTTAATATTACAGTATAAGACCAGCAGGAGGACTGTCCAAAAATAATTTGTACAAGTTATTTTTGGACAGTTGCGCGTCTTATGTTCAGATGGGGGATGAAGCAGACGTTGAAGTATCAGGTTCATCAATATAAAAACAATGGCTATAATATCGTATTAGATGTAAACAGTGGGGCTGTCCATGTCGTGGATGACGTCGTCTATGATGTGCTTGCGCTGTATGAACAGTGCTTTAAAATGTGCGGCGGACAGGATTTGCTGCAAGAGCTTGTCTTGCGGCTTAAGGACAAGTATCCGCAGGAAGAAATAGCGGAAGCATACGGGGAGCTGATGCAGCTAAAGGAAGCGGGGCAGTTGTTTACCACGGATGCATACGAGGATGTTATTTTTGATTTTAAAAACCGCCAGACAGTTGTAAAAGCGCTGTGCCTGCATATCGCGCACGACTGCAACCTTGCCTGCCGTTACTGCTTTGCAGAGGAAGGCGAATATCACGGGCGACGGGCGCTGATGAGCTACGAGGTCGGCAGGGCGGCACTGGATTTTTTAATTGCAAATTCCGGCAGCAGGCGCAACCTGGAGGTAGACTTTTTCGGCGGAGAACCGACCTTGAACCTGGAGGTTGTCAAACGGCTGGTAGCGTATGGAAGGCAGCAGGAAAAGCTGCATAACAAAAATTTCCGCTTTACACTGACGACGAATGGTGTTTTACTGAATGAGGAGATTATGGAGTTTGCCAACCGCGAGATGGCAAATGTGGTGCTCAGCATAGACGGCAGAAAAGAAGTCAATGACCATATGCGCCCGTTTCGAAGCGGGGCGGGCAGCTATGATTTGATCGTGCCGAAGTTTCAGAGGTTTGCTGACAGCAGAAACCAGCAGCGCTACTATGTCAGGGGGACGTTTACGCGCCACAACCTGGACTTTTCCAAAGATGTGCTGCACTTAGCAGACCTTGGGTTTACGCAGATTTCCGTAGAGCCGGTTGTGGCGCAGGAAACGGACGATTACGCGATCCGAAAAGAAGACCTGCCGCAGCTTTTTGCAGAATATGATGCACTGGCAAAAGAAATGATCCGGCGGGAAAAAGAAGGGCGCGGATTTCAGTTCTTTCATTTTATGATCGATCTGGAAGGCGGGCCGTGTGTGGCAAAACGGCTGTCGGGCTGCGGTTCCGGCACAGAATATCTTGCGGTCACGCCTTGGGGCGACTTGTACCCGTGTCACCAGTTTGTCGGAAACGAGAAATTTTTAATGGGAAACGTGACAGAAGGCGTAACAAATACGCAGACCCGTGAACTGTTTTCCGGCTGCAACGTGTATGCGAAGGAAAAATGCAGGGATTGTTTTGCCAGATTTTATTGCAGCGGAGGCTGTGCTGCAAATGCATACAACTTTCACGGAGATATCCATGAGACGTATGAGATCGGCTGCGAGCTGCAAAAAAAGCGTGTGGAATGCGCGATTATGATTAAGGCGGCGCTGGAGGAGCAGGCGGCCGAAAGTGATAAGTAAGAGAGGGATAAAACATGAAAAAAGGAAAAGGCATTACGATACTTTGCATTGTCCTGGCATGTATACTGGGTTTGGGATATTACGCGTCGATTATCCTGTCTTCGACAGGGCGCGGGGAAAACCAGAACATAACCTTGGGGCTTGACCTGGCTGGCGGTGTCAGCATTACGTATCAGATCGTCGATGAAGACGCTACGCCGGAGCAGATCAGCGATACGGTCTACAAGCTGCAAAGGCGTGTGGACGACTACAGTACAGAAGCGCAGGTGGCAAGAGAAGGCAGCGACCGTATTACCGTCGCGATTCCTGGCGTTACCGACGCGAATGACATATTGGAAGAGCTTGGCACGCCGGGTTCGCTGGAATTTCAAGACCCGGACGGCAATGTCGTGCTGACGGGCGACGATGTGGAAACCGCAGCGGCAAGGTATGTGACGAAAGACGGCAGAAACCAGGCGATTGTAGAGCTGACATTTACCGATGAAGCAGCCGAGACATTTGCGGAGCTGACGGCAAACAATATTAAAAAGAACATTCCAATCGTATACGACGGAGAGGTCATCAGCAATCCAACCGTCAATGAAAAGATCAGCGGCGGTACTGCTACTATTGATGGTATGGAGTCGTTTGAAGCGGCAGAGACGCTTGCGTCCCAGATCCGTATCGGTTCGTTATCATTGGAGTTAGAAGAGCTGACATCCCAGGTCGTAGGTGCCTCGTTAGGGCAGGAAGCGATCTCGACGGCACTGACCGCAGCGGCGATCGGCCTTGCACTGATTATCGTATTTTTAATTGCCTTTTACTGGATCGCAGGCGTTGCAACCTCTTTGGGACTGCTTGTATATGCGACCGCAGTGGTTGCCGTAATTTATCTGTTTGAGATCACGCTGACGCTGCCGGGTATTGCCGGAATTATCCTGGGCATCGGTATGGCAGTGGATGCGAATGTTGTAATTAACGCACGTATCAAAGAAGAGCTGGCTCTTGGCAAGTCTACGGGAGCAGCGATTAAGACCGGATACCAGAAAGCATTGTCAGCGATTATTGACGGAAATGTGACGACGCTGATTGCGGCTGCGGTGCTCGCAGTCAAAGGTTCTGGTACAGTCAAGGGATTTGCCTACACACTGGCAATCGGTATTATTTTATCAATGGTGACGGCGCTGGTCGTTACGAGATATTCCATGTATGCGATCCATGCAATCGGATTTAAGGACGTCAAATATTACGGCGCTGCAAAAGAGCGCAAGGTTGTGGATTTTATTTCCAAGCGCTATGTGTTCTTTATTATTTCCGTTATTCTCATCGCGGCAGGATTTGTGGGGGAAGCGCTGAACGCTTCAGGCGGCAAGGGAGCCTTTAACTACAGCCTGGAGTTTGTCGGCGGTACTTCTACAACCGTTGATTTGGGCAAAAATTATGAATTGTCCGAGATTGATTCAGAAATTGTGCCGTTAATTAACGAAGCGCTTGGAACCGCAGAAGTACAGGTGCAGAAAATCGCGGATACGACACAGGTTATTTTTAAGACAAGAAATCTGGAACTTGCAGAACGCGAGACATTTGCAAAGATATTTGAAGACAACTATTCCGTAGAAAACAGCGCGATTTCCTATCAGAATGTCAGCGAGACGATCAGTAAGGAAATGACGGTGGATGCAGTCTGGGCGGTAGTAATAGCGGTAATTTTGATGCTGATCTATATCTGGTTCCGCTTTAGTGATTTCCGCTTTGCAACAAGCGCGGTCATTGCGCTCGTGCACGATATCCTCGTAGTGCTTACCTGCTATGCGCTCGTACGGATTTCCGTAGGCTCTACGTTTATCGCGGTTATGCTGACGATCCTTGGTTATTCCATTAACGATACGATCGTAACGTTTGACCGTATTCGTGAAAACTTAAAATCCAAGCCGCGCGTGACGCAGTCAGAGCTAAAGGAGATTGCAAATAAAAGTATTACGCAGACGCTGTCGCGTTCGATTAATACTTCGGTAACGACATTCGTAATGGTGCTGCTTTTGTACATCCTTGGCGTAGCTTCGATCCGGGAATTTGCACTTCCGCTTATGGTAGGCGTAATCAGCGGTACGTATTCTTCGATCTGCATCGCGACGGAGCTTTGGTTTGAAATGAAAATTCATCAAAAGGCATCCGGTGAAGTGAAAAAGGGCTCGAAAGCAAAGAAAATGGCATAATAGTTTCGTTTTAATAATGGAGCTGCCGCACAAAGCATTTTATCAGGCTTTGTACGGCAGCTCTTTTGGATGCGGGATTATTTTTTTTCTTTCGTGCGTCCCAGCAGATAGTCCACGCTGACATCGTAGTAATCTGCCAGCTTAATAAAAATTTCAATAGGTACATTTATCTTTCCAAGCTCATATTTTGAGTAAGTAGTCTGTTTTACATTCAGATAATTGGCAAGCTCAATCTGTTTTTTGTCATTATCTTCTCTTAAATTTCTGATATTTGGAAATATCATTCGAATCCTCCTGCTGATTGTAATTTTTACTACTATTTTAAAAAGTGGCGAAAAGGCTATTGCAAAATAGTCGCAATGCGACTATAATAAAAGCAGCGCAGCAGAAAAACCATAAACAGCCAATTTCCCTGAGCTTGTACCGTATGGAGAATACATACGGTTTATGGTACTGAATTGAAAATCCCTTAAAATCAAACAGCTTTCTAACTGCGCAAAACCTGCCTGATATGTGTTGGGCAGGTTTTTTTAGGTATTTTGATGAATTTTGAGGGTGGTGGGGTTTTACAGGAAGGGACGCCGGGAGAGAGGACTGGCATACCCTGGCGGCGTCCGTTCCAGAATGGTAAGAAGTTCTAGGTATTCTGCTGGGACGCTGTGGCTGTGGACGGTCGCGGCACCTAGTTCGCTGCCTGGTGGCAGCTAAAGGTGCCGCTTGGCTGCGCCCCTGGTAGTTTTGCAGAATACCAAGAGCTTCTAACCATTCTTCCAAAGCCGCCGCCAGGGTATGCCAGTCCTCTCTCCCGGCTGCTTTTCGTAAAATGTTACGCAAACAAGTCCGATATTGTTTGTATTGTTGGCTGTAGTGTTAGTACTACAGTGAACAAATTTGAATTGCTTTGGTATGTTTTTACAGGAAGGGACGCCGGGAGAGAGGACTGGCATACCCTGGCGGCGTCCGTTCCAGAATGGTAAGAAGCTCTAGGTATTCTGCTGGGACGCTGTGGCTGTGGACGGTCGCGGCACCTAGTTCGCTGCCTGGTGGCAGCTAAAGGTGCCGCTTGGCTGCGCCCCTGGTAGTTGCAGAATACCAAGAGCTTCTAACCATTCTTCCAAAGCCGCCGCCAGGGTATGCCAGTCCTCTCTCCCGGCTGCTTTTCGTAAAATGTTACGAAAACAAGTCCGATATTATTTGTATTGTTGGTTGTAGTGTTAGTGAAGCGCAGATCACGGAAAGCATTTTTCAAATATGTTCTAAAGTGAACTATTCAAATTAGTCTGTCTGCTACGAACAAAAACAGCACCCGCTATTTCCACCATCGCCGCGTTGCCGTCAGTCAACGATGCACCTGGTATCGTTTCCTTCCTCCGCCTTGCGCTGACAAAAATAACGTGCACTGTATACACTGTTATTTCTGCAACGCTCTAGTTGCTTTTATACAGAACCACTATATCGATGGTTTTAGCAACACTTACAAAGAACAGCCGGGTGAGGGGATGGGCACGCTTTGGCGGCGGCTTTGGAAGAATGGTTAGAAGCCCTTAGCCTTCTGCAAAATAACCAGGGGCGCAGCCAAGCGGCACCTTTAGCTGCAATCAGGCAGCGAACTAGGTGCCGCGACCGTCCACAGCCACAGCGTACCAGCAGAAGGCTTAGGGCTTCTTAGCATTCTGGAACGGACGCCGCCAAAGCGTGCCCATCCCCTCTCCCGGCGTCCCTTTCCGTAAAAAAACCACCCCATCCTCAAAATGCACCAAAACAGCAAAAACCTATCCACTCTACTAGTTTTTCAGGTTAAATACTTTTTAATACTTGAAATTATCAGCATGTGCATATATAATTATGCCTGATACGATTGCTAAAAGAATGCCCTGGGGTGCGCATACCGCACAAGTGCCGGACAGCATTTCGTCCAGGGTGCATATTATAAGGAAGGAGTATTTCATTTATGTACACTTTGGAAGATATTCAGGCAGTAGATACGGAGGTAGCGGCAGCGATTACAGCCGAACTGGACAGGCAGAACAGCCATATTGAGCTGATTGCATCTGAGAACTGGGTGAGTCCGGCAGTGATGTCGGCAATGGGCAGCGTGCTGACGAACAAATATGCTGAAGGATATCCGGGACACAGATATTATGGCGGCTGCGAATGTGTGGATGTCGTGGAAGAACTGGCGAGAGAGCGCGCAAAAGAACTGTTTGGCTGTGAATATGCGAATGTGCAGCCACATTCTGGGGCACAGGCGAATATGGCGGTACAGTTTGCACTGCTTGAGCCAGGCGACACCGTAATGGGGATGAACCTGGATCATGGCGGGCATCTGACGCACGGCAGCCCAGTTAATTTTTCAGGATCTTATTTTAAAATTGTACCTTATGGGGTAAATGATGAAGGCTTTATCGATTATGACAAGCTGATGGAAACAGCAAAAGAATGTAAGCCAAAGATGATTATTGCAGGTGCTTCCGCCTATGCAAGAACGATTGATTTTAAAAAATTCCGGGAAGCGGCAGACGCAGTCGGCGCTTACCTGATGGTAGATATGGCGCATATCGCGGGGCTGGTAGCGGCAGGGCTGCATCCGTCGCCAATGCCATATGCGGACGTAGTGACGACGACGACGCACAAGACGCTGCGCGGGCCAAGAGGCGGCATGATTTTGTGCAGGGATGCGGAGCTTGCGAAAAAGTTTAAGTTTAACAAAGCGGTATTTCCTGGTACGCAGGGCGGGCCTTTGATGCATGTGATTGCCGCAAAAGCAGTCTGCTTGAAAGAGGCACTGGCGCCTTCGTTTAAAGTATACCAGCAGAATATTTTGGACAATGCGCAGGCACTGTGCAAGGGGCTTATGGAGCGCGGCATCGGCATTGTATCCGGCGGTACGGACAACCATCTGATGTTAATCGACCTGACCGGATTTGGGCTGACAGGAAAAGAAGTGGAAGCAAGGCTGGATCTGGCGCATATTACCGCAAACAAAAACACGATCCCGAACGATCCGCAGAAGCCGACGGTAACGAGCGGTATCCGTCTTGGAACGCCGGCGGTGACATCCAGAGGCATGAACACAGAGGATATGGATCAGATTGCGCAGGCAATCGCGATGATGATTAAAGAAGGAGACGCGGCGGCTGAAAAGGCGCTTGCGATTACAAAAGCTCTGACTGCAAAATATCCGTTAAAATAAAAGAACTTTTTTGGAGGAAACCATTATGCTGGATATTAAATTTGTCAGGGAAAATCCTGATCTGGTAAAACAGAATATTAAAAATAAATTTCAGGAAAAGAAGCTTCCTTATGTAGACGAGGTGATTGCGCTGGATGCAAAAGCACGCAGTGCAAAACAGGAAGCAGATACGCTGCGGGCAAACCGAAACCAGTTATCCAAACAGATCGGTATGCTGATGAAAGAAGGCAAAAAGGATGAGGCTGAAGCAGTAAAAGCACAGGTCGCAGCAGATGCAAAGCGGCTGGAAGAGCTGGAGGCACAGGAGAAGGAATTGCAGGAAAAGGTAACCGGCTATATGATGGCAATTCCAAATATCATCGATCCTTCTGTACCGATCGGGCAGGATGATTCTTGCAATGTGGAGATTGAAAAGTACGGCGAGCCAGTTGTGCCTGCGTTTGAAGTGCCGTACCATACGGAAATTATGGAACGGTTTCATGGCATTGACCTGGATGCGGCAGGCAAGGTGGCAGGAAACGGATTCTATTATTTGATGGGCGATATTGCAAGGCTGCATTCGGCAGTGATTTCGTATGCCAGAGACTTTATGATTGACCGCGGCTTTACTTACTGCGTGCCGCCGTTTATGATCCGCAGCAGCGTTGTAACCGGGGTAATGAGCTTTGAAGAAATGGATGCGATGATGTATAAGATCGAAGGGGAAGACCTATATCTGATCGGCACGTCAGAACACTCCATGATCGGCAAATTTATCGATACGATCAACGACGAAGAGCGCCTGCCGTACACACTGACCAGCTATTCCCCATGCTTCCGCAAGGAAAAAGGCGCCCACGGCATTGAAGAGCGCGGGGTGTACCGAATTCACCAGTTTGAAAAACAGGAAATGATCGTTGTATGCAAACCGGAGGAATCTATGCAGTGGTATGACAAACTGTGGCAGAATACGGTAGATTTGTTCCGCAGCCTGGACATCCCAGTACGTACGCTGGAATGCTGCTCCGGCGATCTGGCGGACTTAAAGGTAAAATCGTGTGACGTAGAAGCATGGTCGCCGCGCCAGAAGAAATATTTTGAAGTCGGAAGCTGCTCCAACCTAGGTGACGCGCAGGCAAGAAGGCTGAAAATCCGCGTAAAGGACAAAGACAAAAATAAATACTTTGCACACACGCTGAACAATACAGTAGCAGCTCCGCCGCGTATGCTGATCGCATTTTTGGAAAATAATTTAAACGCAGACGGCAGCGTGAACGTACCAGAAGCGCTGCGTCCTTATATGGGCGGGGCAGAAATGCTTATTCCAAAAAAATAGTAACAGCAGGCTTTTCACAAATAGTTGGTAGTGCTACGGAGAACAAGGTTGAATTGTTTTGTTTTTTCAGGAAGGGACGCCAGGAGAGGGGATTGGCACACCCTGGCTGCTCTTCGCAAAGTGGTACAAAAACAAGTCCAATGTGGTTGGATTTATTTGCTCTGGAACAGAAAGGAACTGGGATGGAACACAAAGGAACAGTTACACTGGAAACGCAGCGGCTGGTTCTGCGGCGGTATACAAAAAAGGATGCAGGGCTGATGTTTTGCAACTGGGCGTCTGACCCGGAAGTGACGAAATTTCTTACATGGCAGCCGCACGAAAGCGTAGAAGTGTCAAAGAATGTGATAGACAGTTGGATTTTGTCTTACGAGGAGCCGCAGAACTACGTGTGGGCGATTGAGTTGAAAGAAATTGGCGAACCTATCGGCAGTATTTCTGCGGTCAGGGTGGATGACCGCACAGAGGCAGTCTCTATCGGATACTGTATCGGCAAACGCTGGTGGGGACGCGATGTTACGGCAGAGGCACTGTGTGCAGTCATAGCATTTTTCTTTCAGGAAGTGGGAATGAATTGTGTAAGTGCTTCCCACGATCCCAGAAATCCCAATTCCGGCAAGGTGATGCGGAAATGCGGAATGCATTATGAAGGGACATGGCGTGCCGGAGGAGTAAACAATCAGGGCATCTGCGACGAGTCGTGGTACTCCATTTTAAAGAGCGAATACGACAAACAGGAATCCGCAAAACAGCAGGTACCAGACTGCGCACAAGACAGATCTCTTGACCCGGTTTGGGAAAAGATGTATCAAAAAGCATCCGCCGTGCAGCATGGCAGGAAAATCTCAGATTATATAGAAGCAGGCGGCGTTGCAGCCGCGATTCTTAGCACGTCCGGCAGAATTTACACAGGCGTATGTGTAGATACCAGTTCGACACTCGGTATTTGTGCAGAGCGAAATGCGATTTTTCATATGCTGACAGAAGGAGAACAGGAGATCCAAAAAGTACTTGCCGTTATGCCGGACGGTCACATCGTGCCGCCCTGCGGTGCGTGCCGGGAGCTGATGGTGCAGTTGATGCCGCATACGTACAAACAGGTCGAAATTATGCTGGAGGATACTGCGAAAAACGCTAGGCGTATCGTTACACTTGGGGATTTGACGCCTGAATGGTGGATTTAGTAGAGAGTTTTTTATTAGGAAGGGACGTCAGGAGCGGGGATTGGCACGCACTGGCGTCTCTTTGTAAGTGTTACAAAAAGTAAGCTCGCTCTAGTACAGCATTGCAGAAATAACGGTGTACTAGAGCGAATAAATTTGAGTTGCTTTGGTAAACTTTTACAAGAAGGGACGCCAGGAGAGAGGATGGGTACACTCTTGCGGCGGCAGTTCCAGAATGTTAAGAATTGCTAGGTATTCTGCTGCGACGTTGTGGCTGTGTCCGGTCGCGCCACCTTGTCCGCTTCCGGCTGTCCGCCGAAAGCTATCGGTGCCGCTTGGCTGCGCCCCTGGTTGTTTTGCAGAATACCAAGCAATTCTAACCATTCTGGAACTGACGCAGCCAGGGGAGGCACATCCTCTTTCCCAGCGTTCCTTCCTGTAAAAATTTACCAAAGCAATTCAAATTTGTTTGTTGTAGCATTAGCGGATTTCAGGCTTTTCAAGATGGAATTCCAGTAGAAGTGATTCCAGGTATTGTTCGTCGGTATATGCTTTTTTTAGATCATCGATGCGGTTTTCATTTAGAAGGATCTGTGATAAGAGAAGGATTTGCTGTTTGCCCTGTTCAAATCCAGTCTCCCTGCCTTCTTCAAAAGTATTTTCCATATGCAGCTTTTCATCATATTCTGTTAAAAACATAAGAAGCACCTCACTTCGGCTTTTGAGCAGGATGCATGTGTCGATTGCAGTATTTACCGCACGCTCCATTGAATAGCCGCTGTCGAGATTTTGATTTACTTGTTCTACAAAACTGGCATATTCCCAGAGTCTGCGGCATTTTTGCATTAATTCTTTATTGTGACCCATATTAATATTGAGCATCCGTACCCGGCATTCGAGTGCTGGGAGTTTATTGCGGCAACGGGAGTAGTATTAACTTTTTTCCGTAAATATCCAGTTTGTAGCGGCTCGTATAAGCTTCGTACAGTCTGGCAAAATAGGAGAGTCCGCGGACTGGCATATTTGGGTTAAAGGTGGACTGGTGCTCATACAAGTTCATAACAAAGCCAATCATAAAGGAAAGGTCATTTTTCATAGACATATATATTGCATTGTCGATCGTTGTAATTTCCAGTGCAGCCGGATCTTTGTAATCTGTATGATTGATGGCGTTGTAAAGTGACAGCAGGTCATTTTTGTTCTCGAAAATTTTACGGAATAGTTTGTCCTTGTATTTCACCAGCGGATGATATGAAATTTTTTGCTTTTTGCCATATATTTTCCAAAAATCAGCATTTTGCGTAAATAAATGAAACTTTTTTCTGCCAGCGGCAATCTAATAGTTTATAAGGTGCAAGGGAGGTGGAAGCCTTGGGGATTTTTTCTGGTAAAAAGAAAGGCAGTAACCAGGCGCTTGTTGAGCAGGTTATTTTAGAAAATTATCAGCGGTATTACCGTCTGGCTTATGGGTATGTGCATCATGCGGATGATGCGAGTGATATTGTGCAAAATGGGGCTTATAAGGCGCTTAAAAACTGCCAGTCGCTCAAACAGCCGGAATATGCGGCGACCTGGGTGTATCGTATTATGTTAAACGAATGCTTTACCTGTTTAAGACAGCCGAAGCATCTTTCTTACGAGGCGGTACAGGAAGGAAACGGCGCAGAGCGCGGCGGCAGGGAAGACCACTATATGGACGTGGATTTGCAGAGGGCGTTGGATGCGCTCGATGATAAAGACAGGGCAATCGTGATGCTGAAATATTTTGAAGACAAAAAGCTGGAAGAGATTGCCCAGATCCTGGATGAAAATCTGAGTACGGTAAAAAGCAGGCTGTACCGCTGTATGAAAAAGCTGCGCGGTATGCTGTCAGAAGAGGATAAGAACCGTATTTTTAGCAGGCAGAAGCAGATTATAGAATAGGCAGGTGAGCGTATGATTCAATTTTCTGAAAGAAAAGAGCAAAATGACCGGCTGGAGGAGCAGATTTTTTTCTGGAAGCAGGAATATCAAAAGCCGGAGATGTCAAAGGAGCAGTATCATAGGCTGCTGGCAAGGATGGAGGAAGCAAAAAAGGATAAAAAGAAGGAACAAAGGAAACGGCAGATGACAAAATATGTAGCTGCGGCGGCTGTATTTCTTGCAGCTTTTATCGTAGTGCCGAATACATCGGCAAAAGCGGCAGAGGCAATGGGGCGGCTTCCGGTGATCGGGCGGCTTGTGGAAGCTGTGACGTTTCGCAATTATACGTATGAGTCCGACCGCAATATGGCAGATATTAAAGTGCCAAAGCTGCAACTGGGTGAACAGGCGGGCGGTCAAAGTGCAGCGGACAAGGGGCAGGCAGACGGTGATGGACAGCAGAAGCTGCAAAGCACCACAAAAGAGATCAATGCGGAAATTCAAAAAATAACGGATGAATTGGTGGCAGAATTTGAGGCAAATCTGGCGTATGAAGGTGGTTACCAGGATGTTGTGGTAGACAGTGAGGTGCTTGCGACGGCGCAGGATTATTTTACCTTGAAGCTGAGCTGTTACCAGGGAGCGGGCAGCGGCTATGCATGGAATTATTTTTATACGATTAACCTGCATACAGGGGAGCGCTTAAAGCTTGCCGATCTTTTTCAAAAAGGGGCAGACTACATTACGCCGATCAGCGACAATATCAAAAAGCAGATGAAGGAGCAGATGGAAGCGGATGAAAATATCACTTACTGGCTGGACAATGAGATTGAGGAATGGAATTTTAAGAAAATCTCAGAAGACGTTTCTTTTTATCTGAATGAAAAAGGAAATGTCGTAATCTGCTATAACGAAGGAGACGTTGCGCCGATGTATATGGGTACGGTTGAATTTGAAATACCGGCAGAGGCAGTAAACAGCATCCGAAAATAAACAAAGAAAAAAGTTAAAAAAAAATAAAAAAAGTGGTTGACAAAAAGTGGGTTGTAAGTTATACTTATCAAGTCGGTTGCGGAAGCAGCCGACAGCAAATGGGATCTTAGCTCAGCTGGGAGAGCATCTGCCTTACAAGCAGAGGGTCATAGGTTCGAGCCCTATAGGTCCCATTGAAAACAAAATACAGATATGGCGAGATAGCTCAGCTGGCTAGAGCACACGGTTCATACCCGTGGTGTCGAGGGTTCAAGTCCCCCTCTCGCTACTGCAAACTGGAAATAGTAGTATTTCCAGTTTTTTTGTATTCGCAGGAATGCAAAACATTTTCGTTGCTTTTACATGCCGATTGTATTATAATGCACGTGTATCGTTGTTTAGAACACGGGGAGAAATCCCGGTTATATACGGAGGATTGAATCATGAGTGCACAATTTAAACCAATGAAAGAAGGCAAAGTACGTCAGGTATATGATAACGGTGACAGCTTGATTATTGTGGCAACAGACCGGATCTCTGCATTTGACAATATTTTGAAAAATGTGATTCCAGACAAGGGAGCCGTACTGACGAAAATGTCCCGTTTTTGGTTTGACTATACGAGCAGCATTGTTCCGAACCATATGCTTTCTACAGATACGGCGGATATGCCGGAGTTTTTTCAGACAGAAGAATTTGAAGGAAAGAGCATGAAGTGCAAAAAGCTGACGATGCTTCCAATCGAATGCATTGTGCGCGGATATATTACAGGAAGCGGTTGGGAGAGCTATCAGAAAAACGGGACAGTGTGCGGAATCCGCCTTCCAGAAGGGCTTAAGGAATCCGACAAGCTGCCGGAACCAGTTTATACGCCGACGACAAAGGCGGATCTGGGAGATCATGATGAACACATTACATTTGCAGACAGTGTGGAGATCTTAGAAAAGCAGTTTCCGGGAAAAGGAGAAGAGTACGCTGCAAAGCTGCGGGATTGTACGATTGCACTGTACAAAACGTGTGCGGAATACGCGCTGTCGAAAAATATTATTATAGCAGATACAAAGTTTGAATTCGGGCTGGATGAAAACGGCACGGTCGTACTTGGCGATGAAATGCTAACGCCGGACAGCTCCAGATTCTGGCCGCTTACAGGCTACCAGCCAGGGCAGGGACAGCCGTCTTTTGACAAGCAGTTTGTCAGAGACTGGCTAAAGCAAAATCCTGAAAACGACGGAACGCTGCCGGAGGAAGTCGTTGAAAAAACCGCTTCCAAATACAGGGAGGCTTACGAGCTGCTGAGCGGAAAATCATTTCGTGAATAGACATTCTTTTTGATTAAATGATAACGAGGGATTTTTATGGGGCAAAATATGTTTGAACAAGATTCGTACTATATGGACAAGCCGGGCGAGGAATGCGGTGTTATCGGCGTATATGATTTTGAAGGGCATGATGTCGCTTCGGATATTTACTATGGGCTGTTTGCGTTGCAGCATAGAGGACAGGAGAGCTGCGGCATCGCGGTCAGCGACACAAAAGGCCAGCAGCGGAAGGTGGATTCTTACAAGGATATGGGACTGGTCAATGAAGTGTTCAATCCTGAGAATCTGGGCAATTTAAAGGGTGATATCGGCGTCGGGCATGTGCGCTATTCCACAGCAGGCGCGTCTACCAGAGAGAATGCACAGCCGCTTGTAATTAACTATGTCAAAGGGACGTTAGGGGTCGCGCATAACGGCAATCTGATCAATGCCGGTGAATTAAGGCGGGAGCTGGAATATACGGGAGCGATCTTTCAGACGACGATCGATTCTGAGGTGATTGCCTACCATATCGCCAGGGAACGTCTGCATTCCAGGACAGCAGAAGAGGCGGTGCTGCGGGCGGCAAAAAAGATCAAGGGCGCCTATGCGTTAGTTGTGATGAGCCCGCGCAAGCTGATCGGGGCAAGAGATCCGTTTGGCTTTAAGCCGCTTTGCATCGGCAAGCGGGAGCAGGCGTATTTTCTGGCATCGGAAACGTGTGCTTTG
Source organism: Eubacteriaceae bacterium (assembly GCA_910574915.1). Taxonomy (GTDB): domain Bacteria; phylum Bacillota; class Clostridia; order Lachnospirales; family Lachnospiraceae; genus Eubacterium_J. The sequence goes on along the minus strand of CAJTCR010000017.1, from coordinate 37,991 downwards.
GAGACGATCGGGGCAGAGTATATCAGAGACGTGCTGCCTGGCGAGGTTGTAACGATCTCACCAGAAGGCGGCATCCAGTCTGACCGGTCGCTTTGCCAGCCAGAGGAAAAGGTCGGAAGGTGTATTTTTGAATATATTTATTTTTCCAGGCCGGACAGCCAGATTGACGGGGTGAGCGTGTATAATTCCAGAATCAATGCCGGACGGTTTCTTGCGATCGACTCTCCGGTGGAAGCAGACCTGGTTGTAGGCGTGCCGGAATCCGGCAATGCGGCGGCTTTGGGCTATTCCATGCAGTCGGGCATCCCTTATGGCGTTGCGTTTATGAAAAACGGATATGTAGGGCGTACGTTTATCAAGCCGAAGCAGTCGTATCGTGCAGACGGCGTGCGGGTAAAGCTGAATGCGATCAAAGAAGCGGTAAACGGAAAGCGCATTATTATGATCGACGATTCGATTGTCAGAGGTACGACGTCCGGCAGGATTGTATCGATGCTTAAGGAAGCAGGCGCCTGCGAAGTGCACGTGCGCATCAGCTCACCGCCGTTTTTGTGGCCGTGTTATTTCGGGACGGATATCCCGGAGCGGGAGCAGTTAATCGCGTATAACCGTTCGCTTGAGGAGATACGGGATGTGATCGGGGCGGACAGCTTGGGCTATCTAAAAGTCGAGCGTCTGGAACAAATGGTGGACGGGCTTTCGATTTGCAAAGGCTGCTTTACCGGAAGCTACCCGATGGAGCCTCCGAAAGAGGATATCCGCGGAGATTATTATGACCGGATCAAGGATCACAATGTTTCATAGAAAAAGAACAGATTGGAAAGGAGCAGGCAGCAGTTATGGCAGCAGACACAAAAGGATATAGCAGTCCGTTATCAGAGCGCTATGCCAGCAAAGAGATGCAGTATATATTCTCGCAGGACAAGAAGTTTTGTACATGGAGAAAGCTGTGGATTGCACTGGCAGAGACAGAGATGGAGCTCGGACTGAAAGGAGAAAACGGCGAACCGGTAATTACACAGGAAATGATCGATGAGCTGAAAGCACATGTGCATGATATCAACTATGAAGATGCCCGCAGGCGGGAGCTGGAAGTACGCCATGATGTAATGAGTCATGTGTATGCTTATGGATTGCAGTGTCCAAAAGCTGCCGGCATTATTCATCTGGGGGCGACCTCATGCTATGTGGGAGACAATACAGATCTGATTATTATGTCGGAAGCGCTGAGGTTAGTGCGCCGCAAGCTGTTAAATGTAATTGCTGAGCTGGCGAAGTTTGCGGATACTTATAAAGCGCTGCCGACGCTGGCGTTCACCCACTTTCAGCCGGCGCAGCCGACAACGGTAGGCAAACGTGCTTCCCTGTGGCTGCAAGAGTTTTTAATGGATCTGGAAGATGTGGATTATGTGATCCTGACGATGAAGCTGCTTGGCTCTAAAGGAACGACCGGAACGCAGGCAAGCTTTCAGGAACTGTTTCAGGGCGATCAGGAAACGATTGATAAAATTGATCCGATGATTGCGCAGAAAATGGGGTTTGCGCATTGTTATCCGGTGTCCGGGCAGACGTATTCCAGAAAAGTCGATACAAGGGTGGCAAACGTGCTATCCGGCATCGCGGCAAGCGCGCACAAGATGTCCAACGATATCAGGCTTTTGCAGCATTTAAAAGAGATCGAGGAACCGTTTGAAAAAAATCAGATTGGATCTTCCGCGATGGCATATAAGAGGAACCCGATGCGCAGTGAGCGGATTGCGTCACTGTCGCGTTATGTGATGATTGATGCGCTCAATCCTGCGGTCACATCCGCGGTGCAGTGGTTCGAGCGGACACTGGATGATTCGGCAAACAAGCGCTTGTCGATACCAGAAGGATTTCTTGCCGTGGACGGAATCCTGGACTTGTGCCTGAATGTTGTGGATGGGCTTGTGGTCTATGACAAGGTCATTACCAAGCATCTGATGGCGGAGCTGCCGTTTATGGCGACGGAAAATATTATGATGGATGCAGTGAAAAAAGGCGGCAGCCGTCAGGAGCTGCATGAACGGATCCGGCAGCTTTCGATGGAAGCAGGGGAAAACGTGAAAAAACATGGACTGGAAAATAACCTGCTGGAGCTGATTGCGGCAGATCCTGCGTTTGGACTGTCGTTAGAAGAGCTGCGCGCCGGAATGGACCCAGCAAAATATGTGGGACGCGCGCCGTTGCAGGTAGAGAAGTTTTTAAAGGAAGCCGTGGAGCCGGTTCTTTTGAAAAACAAGGAAGCGCTTGGAATGAAAGCGCAGATCCATGTATAAGAAATGAATCATTGCAGATACGCGGGCATACAATAGGGAACAAAGCCAAAGCACCAGGAGGAAGGTTATGGCAGAAGTCAGGACAGATTTTGACCAGGTAGTAAAACAGATTACACAAAATTATATCTCGGACGAGGTGTTTGTGACGAAGGAAAACCGCCGTCTGCCGGGCAGGAGCAATATTATTGTTTTAATCAAACGCCTGCGGTCTTTGATGTTTCCGGGGTATTTTGAGGAAAAAAATTTTGAATATATGGATGCGCGTTATTTTGCGGGAAATACGTTAAACAGCATCTTAAGGGAGCTGCGCCAGCAGGTGGAAATTGCGCTGCTGTATACGAATGAAAGCAGGACGAGGGAGCAGATTGCACAGCAGGCGGATGAGACGGCGCAGTACTTTATCGGCAGGCTGGCGCATATTCAAAATATGCTGCTTATGGATGTGCAGGCAGGATTTGACGGTGACCCGGCGGCAAAGAGCAGACAGGAGATTATTTCTTCTTATCCTGGTGTGTTTGCGATTTTTGTATACCGGATGGCGCATGAGCTGTATGTCAGGCATGTGCCGTTTATTCCCCGTATTATGTCCGAGTATGCCCACAGCCGCACAGGGATCGACATCAATCCGGGCGCACAGATTGGACAGTATTTTTTTATAGATCATGGCACGGGCGTTGTAATCGGAGAAACGACGCAGATCGGAGACAATGTCAAGCTGTACCAGGGAGTAACGCTCGGTGCGCTTTCGACCAGAAAAGGGCAGCTTCTTGCGGATGTCAAGCGGCATCCGACGATTGAGGATCATGTAACGATTTATTCCGGTGCGACGATTTTAGGCGGAGACACTGTAATTGGCGCGAATTCGATTATTGGCGGAAATACCTTTATTACAGAATCCGTGCCGCCATATACAAAGGTGTCGCTCAAAGCGCCGGAAATGGTGTTCCAGGCAGATCCGCCGCAGAATAGAAGCGGGGATGCTTATGTCTGGGATTGGGTGATTTGAGAGTTTACCAAAGCAATGCGAACTATTTCGCTCTAGTTCGATTCGGATGCTGGATAAGGACAGCAGGGTACTTATAACTTGAATCATTATTTGAATAACGATGGAAATTATAATTAGAAATTTAGCTGAAATAATACTTGAACTTATGATCTGACGGAGCGTAAAAGCTCTGATGCATCAGATAAAGAAGAAATCAGATAAGAAAAGCTGGCTGTTAATGTTCCGGTTCGCTGACGGTGACCTGGCAGCTTGCTTTTTTTCCATCTTCACGGGCATAGACATATGCCCGTCCTTTTTTTCTTGCGGTAACATTGCCGGATTGGTCAATGGAGAGTATGCTGCTGTTGCTTGTGCTCCATTGCGGGGGATTTCCAGAGGATACCGTGGCGCACAGCCTGCGGGTGCTGCCGACGGTCATGGCAAGGGTGCCCGGTTGGATCTTTATGGTTGGCTGTTTAACTGTAACGGTGCAGCTTTTGGATACGCCGTCTACGGTTGCCGTGATTTTTGCGGTTCCATGCTTGACGGCGGTGACAAGGCCGTTTTCGTCTACGCAGGCGACGCTGCTTCTGCTGGATTTCCAGGTCGGCGTGTGCTTGGTGGAGACGGCTGCGGTAAGCTGTTTTGTGCCGTTTCGGTAAAGGGTGATATTGGAGGGCTGGATCGTAAGCGTCGTCTGGCTGACAGTGATATTGCAGGATGCTTCGGCATTTTTTATTTTTGCCGTGATTTTGCAGGTGCCGGCTTTTTTGGCGGTAATCCAGCCGTAGGTGTTGACAGAAGCGATGGAAGATTTGCTGCTTTTAAATGTCGGCTGTTTGCCGTTGGAAGCGACTGCAATCAGCCCAAATTCTTCACCGACTGCCATTGTCTTGGAGTATTTTGTAAGCACGATCCAAGGTGGTAAGGATAACGGGGCGGCATCGGCGATAATTGTCATCCGTGTGAGCGGAGTAAACAGAAATAAAATAGTTAACAGTATAATACATAGAATAGAATAAATAGATTTACGTGTCATGTTTGATACCTCCTGTCAAAAATGAATGTGATGTACCCTGGTATCCAACATGCCGAATCGATAACAGGATCATAGCACGGAAATGCGTAGCTGTAAATAGGCATAAATGCACAAAGTTTTTTAGCAGGGGCGGCAAAAAACGACGGGAACAGTTAAAATACAAGGGGTCTGGATGTCAATGTTTTTACCGGCAAAGAAGAAATCTCTTGTCATTTGTCCCAAAATAACCTATAATGACGTGATATAAGCAATCATGAAAACAGATGGTAAAGGAGTAAGGTACATGAAGGAATTTTTTAAAAAACTGCGGATCGCGGCATATGTAACGGCGCTGCTTACGATTGCTTTGGGCGTGGTGCTTGTTGCGTGGCCGATGGAAGTAACAGGGCTGATCTGCCGGGTGCTTGGCGCTTTGCTTGTTGTAATGGGTGCGGTGTATATCTTTGGCTATTTTGTAGAGGGCAGGGGGATTCTTGCGATTACGGGCGGGCTGCTGTTTTTGCTGCTGGGCGTATGGATTTTTATTACGCCTGGATCGGTTGTTACACTGGTGCCGATTGTAATCGGGGTCGTTTTGCTCGTACACAGCCTGCGGGATTTCCAGATGGCGTCAGAGGCAAAGCAAAACGGAAGTGACCGCTGGATCATACTGTTTTTGCTGGCACTTTTAAACTGTGTGTTTGGCGTAGTCTGTATCTGCGATTCGTTTGGCATCGTTTCGGTAGCGGTTCGGATTTTGGGGATCGCGCTTATTTATGACGGGATCTCAAATATGATTATCGTATATCATACGGTGCAGGCGGTCAGGTATGCGGCGCAAAAGATTGCTCCGATTGACGTGGATGCCAGGGAAATAGACGAATAACGACGAAAGCGGGGGCGCTTATGCGGAAAATGGAATTTAAAATGGAACGCACCGGACTGTTACAGGAAGGGGATGTGCTTGCGGTAACAGAAGGCAAGCTGCCGGATTCATATTATTATACGCTTGGCAATGCGTTTGCGATGTCTGCAAACTATACGTTCCGGGAGCGGCTTAAATCGTCGGAGGGGAAGGTGCTGCAAATAACGGAAACACCAAAAGGATTTTTTGTAACGGTAGAGTTTGAGGAATAGTTGCAGTAAGACGGCACGTCTTTGCTGCTATGGATGATTTTAATAAGGCAGGGAGGGATTTTTATGGCAGCATATCTGAATAATGGAACACTGGATCTTTTAAGTGTCCAGTACCGGCTGGAAAATGGATTTGTAGTCAATGGTTTGACGCTGATACCGCAGGCGTTTATCGTGAGCGTGGATGAACCGGAGCGCAGCAGCGCAGGGACGATTGTATTTGAAAAGGTACATGCACTGACGATGAAGGGGAAAAAGACCTGGCTGATGGGGAGAGAGGATCTGGAGATCAGCGGCATCTACGACAATACGTGGGTATGCCGGGTAGAACAGAGCCGGAAGCTGATTTGCTGGCGGGAAGGGACGAAGGAGATGATTCCTGTACCGGAAGATTTGTGGAACAATAAGCTGGAGGAAAAATAGTTCATGGCAATTCAGGGGAAACGGGAGATTGACCAGTTGCTTGCGGTTAGCTTTAAGGAGCTGGCATGTATCCGTCCGATTGAGAAAATTACAATCAAAGAAATAACAGACCGTGCCGGTGTGATCCGTACGACGTTTTATAACCATTTCCAGGATAAGTATGAACTGCTGGAGTGGATTATCAACCACGATTTGATCGAACCGATCAAGCCGTTTATACGCAGCGGCATGACTACACAGGCAATGACGTTTCTGTTTCTGAATGTCGAGAAGGAAAAAGAATTTTATACAAAGGTCAGCAGGCTGGAGGGACAGGATTCCTTTTACAGCATTTCCCAGAACTGCCTGCAAAACCTGCTGGAAGAAGTATGTGGGGAACACAGTGAGCGCAGGCAGCCGAAATATGCATGGATGACGCCGCAGCGGCTGGCGCAGTATTACGGGCAGTCGATGGTATTTATCCTGATTGAGTGGATACGCAGCGGCATGACGATTTCGGCGCAGGACTTGGCAGAGCTGTATCAGTATATGATGAGCCATTCGTTTGAAGACTCTCTGAAAGACTTGTAGCGTCCTGCCAGACAATTTCATAAATTTGTATACCAACGCTTACAGTGATATCAAAATGTAAATAATTGGAAACACTTAAAAAAGATTGAATATGTTCATATTCAGTCTTTTTTTGTATACTTCTAATTGCACCGGTGCAGAAATAAGAAAGAAAGAGATGAAAAAAGCATGATGAAATTTGGCAAAGGAGTCGTAAAATTCAGGATACCGATTTTAATCCTCAGCTTCCTGCTGCTTGTTCCGGCGGTAATTGGCTATCGGAATACAAGGATCAATTATGATATCCTCTCGTATCTTCCAAAAGAGATCGAGACGATGAAGGGGCAGGACATTTTGCTGGAACAGTTTGGTACAGGAGCATTTTCGGTAGCTGTGGTGGAAGGAATGGAGCAAAAAGATGTGGCAGCACTAAAGAGTGAGATCGAACAGATCGACCATGTCAAGACCGTTCTTTGGTATCACTCGCTTGCAGACCTGTCTGTGCCGATGGAGCTGCTGCCGGACGATATGCAAAAGGCGTTTGAAAATAAAGAAAAAAATTCAATATTGATGATCGTCATGCTGGATACTTCGATGTCAGCGGACGAAACGCTGGACGCGGTAGAAAAGATCCGCGCACTGACCAGGCAGCAGTGCTTGTTAAGCGGAATGTCAGCCGTAGTAGCGGATATTAAAAAGATATGCAACAGTGAAGCAGTGATGTATGTGGTCATCGCATCTGCATTGTCGGCAGTCGTGCTGTCACTGACGATGGATTCGTTTTTGATTCCAGTGCTTTTTCTGCTCAGCATTGGAATGGCAATTATTTATAACCTGGGTACAAACTGGGCGGCCGGGGAGATTTCTTTTATTACCCAGGCGCTTGCCGCGGTATTGCAGCTTGCGGTGACAATGGATTATTCCATTTTTCTCTGGCACAGCTATCAGGAAAACAAGGAGCGTTTTACAGGAGATAAAAAGCGCGCGATGGCGCACGCGATCTCTAATACTGTAGCATCTGTTGTAGGAAGCTCTGTTACAACGGTTGCGGGATTTTTGGCAATGTGCTTTATGACGTTTACGCTTGGGCTGGATCTTGGCATTGTAATGGCGAAGGGCGTAGTACTCGGCGTGATCGGATGTGTGACGATCCTGCCGTCGATGATCCTCGTATTTGACGGGGCGATTGAAAAGACAAGGCACCGTGCGCTGATCCCGGATCTGGGATGGATTGGCGATTTTGTAACAAAAAGGTATGTTGTTTTTGCAGTGCTGTTTGTCGTTATTTTAGTGCCGGCGCTGTATGGCTATACACATAATGAGGTCTATTATGACCTGGCAGGCACGCTTCCAGAGCATCTTGAAAGCGTTATGGGAAATACGAAGCTGGAAGAGGATTTTCAGATGGGCGCGACCCATATCGTTCTGGCGGACAGCCGCCTGGATGCGAAACAGGCAAGGGCGATGCTTACGGAATTAAAAAGCGTCGAAGGCATAAAATTTGTACTTGGTAAGGATTCACTGCTGGGGCCGGCTTTTCCAGAAGAGATGGTGCCGGAAGCTTATAAAGAAATTTTGGAACAGGGAGATTACCAGATGCTGTTTCTGGCGTCGGAGTATAAGACGGCATCGGATGAGGTCAATGCGCAGTGTGATACGATCAAAGGAATCATCCGCAAGTATGACGCTTCGGCAATGCTGATCGGGGAAGCGCCTTGTACGCAGGATCTGATTACGATTACGGATAAAGACTTTAAGACGGTAAGCACGGTATCGATTGTATTGATTTTTATGATAATAGCCATTGTTTTAAAATCCATCTCGCTGCCGGTGATCCTTGTTGCAGTCATTGAGTTTGCGATTTTTATTAATATGGGCATTCCTGCCTTTACAGGCACGGTGCTGCCGTTTATCGCATCGATTGTCATTGGGACGATACAGCTTGGCGCAACCGTAGACTATGCGATACTGATTACAAATAAATATAAAAAAGCAAGATACCAGGGAAACGGAAAGAAAGAGGCGGTCTCCTCGGCGATGAACAGCTCCTTGCAGTCGGTATTTGTCAGTGCGCTGAGCTTTTTTGCGGCAACGTTCGGCGTCGGGCTGTACTCCAGCATTGATATGATCAGCGCGCTGTGCGTGCTGCTTGCCAGAGGCGCGTTAATCAGCCTTTTGGTAGTTGCGTTTGTACTGCCGGCAATGTTTATGATTTTTGACAATATCATCTGCAAGACAAGTGCAGGGTTTATAAACAATGAAAATCTGGGTGTGAAAGGAATAAGAGTATGAAGCTTAAAGAATTAAAAGAAAAATTTCAGCATAAATTTTTGATGCGGATGACGGCAGGTATTTTGTGCGTGGCAGTTGCAGCCGGCGGCTTTGGCATCAGCGGGATGCACACCGGGGAGGTGTCTGCGGTAGAGAAAAACGAACTGGAAGAACAGCTCGTGTCCATGATGGATACACATACACAGCAAGGCAAAAGTGAGAAAGAAGCAAAGGAAGCAAAAGATGCAAAAGAAGAGACCGTATACCTGATTGCAGATGCAAACGGCACCGTCCGCCAGACGATCGTCAGCAACTGGCTAAAAAACGGGTCTAAAAACGCACAAATCAAGGACGTATCAGAGCTGTCAGATATTAAAAACGTAAAAGGCGACGAGACGTTTACGCAAAACGGAACGAAGCTGATCTGGCAGGCGAACGGGCAGGATCTGTATTACCAGGGCACGACACAAAAGGAACTGCCGATTTCGCAGCAGGTCACGTATTATCTGGACGGAAAAAAGATCATGCCGGAGGAACTGGCAGGCAAGAGCGGAAGTGTCACAATCCGCTTTGACTATACAAATAAAGCAAAGACGACGGTCAAAATCAACGGGAAAAAGACGGATATTTATGTGCCGTTTACAGCAGTGTCTGGTGTGGTTTTAGACGACAGCTTCCGCAATGTCCGGGTAAATAGCGGCAGGGTGCTGTCCGACGGCAGCCGGATGATCGCGGTCGGCATTGCGATGCCTGGGCTGAAAAAAAGCCTGGGCGTACAGGAGAAGGATTTTGATAAAGATTTTGAATTTCCAGAATACGTCGAGATCACGGCGGAGGTGGAAAATTTTTCACTTGAAATGACAGCGACCGCAGTGATGGCAGGGCTTTTGTCTGACAGCAGTTTTTCAGAACGGCTGGATTTCCAGAAACTGGACGATACGGTAGATGAGATGTCTGGTGCGATGGGCGAGCTTAAGGACGGCGGCAGGGGACTGTCCGACGGGCTGGATACGCTGAAAGGCAGCATGAGCGGTTTTTCTGACGGGGTAAGCTCTTTGGCATCCGGGGTGGAAGCGTATACGAACGGCGTATCCCAGCTTGCCGAGGGCATACGTACGGTAAACAGCGGGTCAGGGGCGCTGGAATCCGGCGTCCAGACACTGAACGCCAGCGCAAAGACGATTCACGACGGTGTCCAGGCGTTAGACCAGTCGCTGCATACAAAGATGAGCGAGCAAGAACAGGCGGCTGTAAAAAAAGAAGTGGGAGAGACGATACAGAAACAGTTTCAAAAAGGCACAGACACTTACAACCGTATTTATGAGGCAGCCGTGCAGAATTTTACACATACGATGCAAAACGAAACTACCGTACAGACGGTACAGGCAGGCATTCAGGCAGGAATGCAGGCGCAGGGGCTGACTTCTGACGAAGTAGTTGCCGCGCTCGCACAGTATTATGCACAGCACGGCTTTACCGATGCGCAGGGCGAGACATACTCTGCAGAAACCTGCCAGTCAAACGTACCAGGCACGGAGACGACATACGCCGCATTTTTTGCCAGCGCAGTGTTAAACGGCGGCTTATCCTCCGCGCTGGCAGGCGGCATTACGAACGGTATTGCAGAAAAAGGCGCAGCATCCGCCGCAGAAGCGGTGGCAGGCGCGTGCGAAACGGCGGCAAAACAGGCAGGCGAAGCAGCGGCAATATCCGGCGCGGAAGCCGCAAAGCAAAAAATCGCAGCCGCAATCGAAGCAAAAGATGAAAAGAGCGGCTACAGCCTGGTGAGCGGGACAAAAGCTTTGAGCGAAGGCACGCAGAAGCTGGCACAAAGCGTTCCGGCATTAAAAGAAGGCATGGGGCAGCTTGTATCTGGTGCAGATGCACTGACAGGAAACAGCGCTGCATTAAAGGAAGGAGCTGCAAAACTAACAAACGGCGCGGGGCAGTTAAACGACGGCATAGGAAAGCTGGATGGCGGCGCACATGCGCTAAATGATGGGCTGAAGGAGTTTGATAAAAAGGCGGTGAAAAAGATTGCGGATGCTTATCATGGGGATGTCAAAGACTTGAGCGAGCGGATCAAAGCGGTGATCAGTGCAGGAGAGGATTATCGTACATTTGCCGGGGCTGCGGATGATATGGAGGCGACGACGAAGTTTATTATACGGACGGATGGGATTCAGGTGGAGGAAGAATAAGAGTAGGTGTTTTAATAGTTTAACATAGTATTTAAGACAGAAAGGCACTGGGGGGTCAGTGCTTTTTCTGTGTTGGTTTTTTTTGGAGGAGGGACGCTGGAGGGAGGGGAGCGGGGCTGGCTTCCTGAGCCTTTTCCAAAATGTAAGGAGTCCTAAGTATCCTGCTGTAACGCTGTGGCTGTGGACGGTCGCGGCACCTAGTTCGCTGTCTGGTGGCAGCTAAAGGTGCCGCTTGGCTGCGCCCCTAGTTGTATTGCAGGATACCAAGGACTCCTAAACATTTTTCCAACGGCTCAGGAAGCCAGCCCCGTTCCCCTCCCTCCGGCTGTCTTTTCCAGGCTCTAAATGTAATAGCGACTTATGGCATGGTATTGTTGTAAAGTAAAACTATTTTTGTGGGAATGTGGGGCTGGTTGTGCGGAATTTTTTGTAATATATGTGGAAGACAGATATCAAAATAGCATTCGAAGACTCTTTGCCAGAACATGTAAGCCCCATTCTCGCCTAGATCTTTCAACTGTCACAATAAAAAAGCTACTAAAGTACAGCACGAACTCTTGCCAGCCCCCTCCTGCTTCTCTACAGCAACACCACCCCAGCAACACCGCTCCACAGCCGATAACCACATATTTAGAGCTTGGGAAAAGACAGCCGGAGGAAGGGGCATAGGGCTGGCTTCCTGCTCCGTTGGAAAAATGTTTAGGAGCCCTTAGCATTCTGCAATACAAGCAGGGGCGCAGCCAAGCGCCGCCTGTAGCTGCCGGCGGGCAGCCGGCAGCGGACAAGGCGGCGCGACCGTCCACAGCCACAAGGCGGCAGCAGAATGCTTAGGGCTCCTTACATTTTGGAAAAGGAACAGGAAGCCAGCCCTATGCCCCTTCCTCCAGCGTCCCTCCCCCTCTAACCCCCACACATTTTTTACATTTTTTCCAGCAATACATACAAAAAATCCACTCCATTTTCGTATATAATGAATAGATAACCATACAAAGGAGGAACCCCATGACAAAACGTACGGCAAAGATTTTAGAGCGTCTGGATCAGGCATATGGTACGGATGCGCTTTGTTACTTAAATCATGACAATGCCTGGCAGCTTTTGATTGCCGTGATCTTAAGTGCGCAGTGTACGGATGCAAGGGTCAATATCGTGACCGCGGATCTTTTTGTGAAATACGATACATTAGAGAAGTTTGCGCAGGCGGATATTACAGAGCTGGAGCAGGATATTCATTCGATCGGGTTTTACCACAGCAAGGCAAAAAATATTATTTCATGCTGTCGGGACTTGATAACGAAGTTTGGAGGGGAAGTGCCGTCTTCCATCGAAGATCTGACCAGCCTTGCCGGAGTCGGGCGCAAGACAGCGAATGTGATCCGCGGAAATATCTACCATGAGCCGAGTATTGTGGTGGATACGCACGTGAAGCGGATTTCCAACCGTCTTGGATTTACAAAAGAGTCAGATCCGTATAAAATCGAACAGGATCTGATGAAGGTGCTTCCAAAAGACCACTGGATACTATACAATATGCAGATCATTACATTTGGGCGCAGCATTTGTATTGCCAGAAGCCCGAAATGCAGTGAATGCTTTTTGCAGGACTTATGTAAGGCAGGGGATAAGAAGGTGTGATAATCGAAGATTATGTGGCGATTGATTTGGAGATGACAGGGCTGAACGCCAGCCGGGACAGAATTTTGGAGATCGGCGCTGTGCGGGTCGTTCATAAAAAGGTGGAGGCAAGCTATCAGGCGATGATCCATCCGCATATGGAGCTGTCCAAAGAGGTCATCGAGCTGACCGGGATTACGGATGATATGGCGTGCCGTGGGCGCGAGATGGATGAGGTGTTTCTTGAGATTATGGAGTTTTGCGGTGATTTTGTGCTGCTTGGGCACAATGTGATGTTTGATTACGGTTTTTTAAAACAGGCGGCAATCAATCAGAAAGCCTCGTTTGAACGCCAAGGCATCGATACGCTGAAAATTGCCAGAAAGCTGCTGCCGCCGGAAGAAAAAAAGACGCTCCAGTGCCTGTGCGACCGTTATGAGATCCGCAGAGAGCACAGGCACCGGGCGCTGGACGACGCACTGGCAGCAAAGGAGCTGTATGAGATTTTTGAGGCACAGTATGAGCAGGCGCATCCAGAAATATTTGTGCCGTTTCCGCTGCTTTACAAGGCGAAAAAACAGTCGCCTGCAACGGCACGGCAGAAAAAACATTTGCAAAAACTGGCAGATTATCATAAGATTGTACTGAACGTGCCTTGGGAAACGCTGACCAAAAATGAGGCTTCCAGGCAGATTGACCGGATGATTGCGCAGTTTGGGCGTATCCCGGAGCAAATGGAGCAGGGCGAATCAGGTGAAATCAGGTGAAATCAGGTGAAATCAGGTGAAATCAAGTAATCTGGCGCAGGATGGAATCTTTTAACAGCATATCGGTAGCGGCGACCGTTTCAACCAGTTTTTGCAGCTTGTCAGCTTCTCCGTGCTCTTTGTATAAGCTGCCAAGCAGCGTGTAGTTTTTACTGACATCGCTTTTACATAAAACGCCGAATTCCAGTACGCTGATTGCTTCCTGCCAGTGCCCGAGGGTGTTTAGCTGTTCGCCGTAGTCTGCCAGCGTTCTCGCAAGCTTGGTAAAGCTGGCATCGCAGTCTGCTAAGATGTTTAAGTTGGCAGCGCCGTATTTGAGCTTTAAGTCCGTATTGGAGATGCCAGACAGGTTCAGGATCTTGCGGCTGCTTAAGCTTATAAGCGTCTGTTCCAGCGCTTCTAGCTTTTCATCTGAATAATTGCCAAGCGGAAAGCTGTTAAGAGGGATCTGAATATAGTCAAGCCCGCTGATATCCTGCTTGCGTGTCCGGTTGGCGCGCTGTTCCTTTTCCCAGAAGGCGTCCTGCGATTCTTTGATAGATCGCTGGGAACGGTTGCGGAATAAGGAAAACAGGGATAATAAAATAAGAATAAACGGCAGTAACAGTAGTGGCATAAGATTCGCATCCTTTCTTTGCTGAAATATTTCATTTTTCATATTATTATAACAGGCCGCAGACGGTCTGGGAAAGAGGTTTCCATGTCAAAATCGAAAAAAACAAAAACAACCATTTATACGTCCAAAAAGAAAAGGACAGCGGCGGCAGTGATCTGCATTATTCTTGCATTTGCGATGGTACTGCCGCTTCTCGTCGCGGCGCTTGTATAATACGAAAAGCAGATATCGTGTATAATATACAGAAAACAGGCATGGATGTCAAATATATTCGTGACTATTTTGCTTGAAAAAAGCATAACATATGCGATAAAATGATAACGAAAACCATCCGATTTTTAGAAAGGTTTAGAAAGGAATAGAGGAAAGTGAAATTGCATCATAACAGGCATATAAAAAAATGTATCATAGGCTCGCTTGCGGCAATCGGCATACTGACCGCGGGCTTTGCTGCCAGCCAGGCGTATGCGCAGGCAAAGCAGGGCGATAAGATTCTGGATAATATTTATATCGGTGAAGTCGCGGTCGGGGGCATGAGCGAACAAGAAGCAAAATTAGCCGTCGACCAGTATGTAAGCGAAATACAAAATACCAAGTTTACGCTGACGATCAATGACAAGAGCATAAAGGCTACGGCAAAGCAGCTCGGCGTAGACTGGGAAAATACCGGCGTTGTGGAAGAGGCGGTAATGATTGGCAAAAGCGGCAGCCTGATTTCGCGCTACAAAGATAAAAAAGATCTGGAACATGAGCCGAAAAAGCTGGAGATCTCGTTTGGCACAGACGAAGCGAAAATAAAAAAATACCTTTCGGCAAATGCCGATAAGGTCAACCAGAAGGCTGTGGACGGAGGGCTGGTACGTGAAAACGGCAGCTTTAAAATTACCGGAGGCAAAGAAGGCATTGCCGTAGATGTAGCGCAGTCGGCAAAGACCATCGCGTCCTATATTACAAACGACTGGGATACAAAGGAAGCCAGTATTGCGCTGAGCGCCGATATCGTTCAGCCGCGCGGCTCCAAAGAAGAGCTGTCCAAGGTAAAGGACGTGCTTGGGACATTTTCGACAAATTACAGCAGCTCAAGTGCCGGGCGCGCGATGAATGTATCCAACGGGTGCAACAGGATCAATGGAGCGCTGCTCTATCCGGGAGATGCATTTTCCGTATACGAAGCGGTCAGCCCGTTTGACGCCGAGCATGGGTACGCGCTGGCGGGATCTTATGAAAATGGGACGGTTGTCGAGACGTACGGCGGCGGGATCTGTCAGGTATCGACAACGCTGTACAACGCGGTTATCCGCGCCGAGCTTAAGATCAATGAGCGGTTTGCGCATTCCATGATTGTAAATTATGTGCAGCCGTCGATGGACGCTGCGATTGCAGGTACTTATAAAGATCTGAAATTTGCCAACAATACCGATGCGCCGATCTATATCGAAGGCACTTCCGGCGGCGGTATTCTTACGTTTACCATATACGGGCAGGAAACGAGAAGCCCGAAGCGGGAAGTCGTTTTTGAAAGCGAGATTGTCAGTGAGACGAATCCGCCGGTGCAGATCCAGGGCTCAGCCAGCCATAGTGTCGGCTATGTGTCTGTACAGCAGTCGGCGCATGTGGGCAAGGTTGCAAAGCTGTGGAAGATCGTAAAGGAAGACGGCGTGGAAAAGAGCCGCGAAGAGTTTAACAACAGCAATTACCGTGCCTCGCCAAAGATTATTATTGTAGGGACGGCGACGTCCAGCGATGAAGCAAGGGCGTATATCCAAAATGCGATTGCGTCTCAGAACGAAGGCTCGATATATGCAGCCGCGCAGACAGCCGCATCGATCGCAGCACGCCCGCAGCAGCCGCCGCAGGAAGATCCTGCCGAAGGCGAAGACCCGGATGCGCAAAACCCGGATGAAGAAAATCCAGATAAAAAACCGGAAAAAGAAGATCCGAAAAAAGATAATTCCAACAAAGGAGATTCAAAGAAAGAAGATTCAAAGAAAGAAGATTCAAAAAAAGAGGACTCCAAAAAAGAAGAACCAAAGAAAACAGATTCTAAAAAAGAAGAGTCCCAAAAAGAAGATGAGCCCGTAAAGGCAGCGGAAGAAGGATCGATTAACAGTAAACCAGACGAAGCGGCGCCTGCGGATACGGTAAATTAAGCGGCAAAGACAAATTATTTGGAAGGCTTTAAAAGATGAAGATAGGAAAAGTATCGGAGGCAGTGTTAAAAAGATCTGTGTTAAATCAAATCCATACCCGCAGAGAGGAAGTGCTGCTTGGCGCGTCTGTCGGAGAAGACTGCGCGGCAGTTGCGGTTGCGGACGATGAGATGCTTGTGATGTCGACAGATCCGATTACAGGAACGGTACAGGATATCGGAGAGCTGGCGGTACAGATTACGGTCAATGATCTGGCAAGCGCAGGAGCGGAACCGATCGGCGTTATGCTGACGGTGCTGCTTCCTGAGCGTATCAGCGAGCAGAAGATGCGCCATATGATCGGGCAGGCGGAAGCAGCCTGTGAAAAAGTCCATGTACAGATTATGGGCGGGCATACAGAAGTGACAAAAGCGGTGAATCAGCCGCTCATTTCTGTTGTCGGCGTAGGAAAGGCAAAAAAAGGCAAGCTGATATCGACGGCGGGCGCGCGTGCAGGCATGGATATCGTTGTGACAAAATGGATCGGCATCGAAGGGACGGCAATTATTGCAAAAGAAAAAGAACAGGAGCTTCTTTTGCACTTTCCAAAGCCTTTTTTAAACGAGGCAAAGCAGTTTGACAAAATGCTGTCTGTGCTGCCGGAAGCAGCCATAGCGGTGCGCTGCGGCGTCGCTGCAATGCACGATGTGACTGAAGGCGGGATTTTCGGGGCATTGTGGGAGATGGCGGAAGCATCCAGCATTGGCATGGAGGTTGATTTGAAAAAAATACCCGTGCGCCAGGAAACGATTGAGATCTGCGAGTATTTTGACATCAATCCGTATGAGCTGATTTCCAGCGGCTGTATGCTGATGGCGGCATCAGACGGCAATACGATTGTCAGAGAGCTTGAAAAAGCCGGAATCCATGCCGCAGTCGTCGGCAAAGCGATGGAAGGCAATGACCGTGTGCTGTATGCGGCTGGGGAACGCAGATTTTTGGAACCGCCGAAAGCGGATGAATTGTATAAAGTAGTATAGAAAGCGTGATCGCTGAAAGAGGGAGCATATGCGAGAAAAAATATTGACGTTTATAGAAAAAAACAGCCGCATTAATTTAAAGGAGCTGGCTGTGATTATCGGTGTAGATGAAGTGACCGTAGCGCAGGAGCTGAAAAAAATGGAAGAAGAGCATATTATATGCGGTTACCATACGCTGATTGACTGGGATAAGACAGGTGTGGAAAAAGTAACGGCAATGATCGAGGTACGCGTCACGCCGCAAAGAGATATGGGCTTTGACAAAGTGGCGGAACGGATCTACAATTATCCTGAGGTAAACGCCGTATTTTTAATATCCGGCGGGTTTGATCTGCTCGTCACATTAGAAGGAAAGACGCTGCGCGAAGTGTCGCAGTTTGTAACGGATAAATTGTCAACTCTGGACTCTGTACTGAGTACAAAGACGAATTTTATTCTGAAAAAATACAAGGATCACGGAACGATCATTGCGGATGCGCCAAAGGATGAAAGGATGCTGATCACACCATGAGAAATCCACTATCAAAAGAGATTGTAAATATTCAGCCTTCCGGTATTCGGAAGTTTTTTGATATTGTCAGTGAAATGAAGGATGCCATCTCTCTCGGCGTCGGAGAGCCGGATTTTGACACGCCGTGGCATATCCGCGACGAAGGCATTTATTCTTTGGAAAAAGGCAGGACTTTTTATACGTCCAACGCCGGGCTGAAAGAACTGAAAATAGAAATTGCCAAATATTTGCAGCGCAGGTTCGAACTGGAATATGACTACAACAGCGAAGTGCTTGTTACCGTAGGCGGCAGCGAAGCGATCGATATTGCAATGCGCGCGATGCTCGATCTGGGTGATGAAGTGCTGATTCCGCAGCCAAGCTATGTCTCTTATGAGCCGTGCTGCCGTCTGGCAAACGGGACGCCTGTGATTATACAGTTGCAGGCGGAAAACGAATTTCGTCTGACAAAAGAAGAGTTAGAAGCCGCGATTACGCCAAAGACAAAGCTGCTCGTGCTGCCGTATCCGAACAATCCGACCGGGGCGGTAATGGAGCGGCACGACCTGGAAGCGGTCGCTGCGGTCGTTGCGGAACATGACCTGTTTGTATTAAGCGATGAGATCTACGGGGAGCTCACCTATGTGGAAGGAAAAAACCATGTTTCAATCGCGTCTCTGCCGGGCATGAAGGAGCGTACGATCGTGAT
This sequence comes from Eubacteriaceae bacterium, assembly GCA_910574915.1. Taxonomy (GTDB): domain Bacteria; phylum Bacillota; class Clostridia; order Lachnospirales; family Lachnospiraceae; genus Eubacterium_J. The sequence goes on along the minus strand of CAJTCR010000017.1, from coordinate 19,745 downwards.
TAACGGATTTTCTAAGTCTCACGCAATGACCGGATGGAGGCTTGGCTATGCCTGCGGCCCGAAAGTGATACTAGAGCAGATGCTAAAGATCCACCAGTATGCGATTATGTGCGCGCCGACGAACAGCCAGTATGCCGCGGTAGACGCACTGCGCAACGGCGATAGCGATGTGGCGGATATGCGCGAACAATACAACGGCAGAAGGCGGTACTTAATGCACGCGTTTGAACAGATGGGGCTTTCCTGCTTTGAGCCGTTCGGCGCGTTTTATGTGTTTCCGTGTATCAGGGAGTTTGGCATGACGTCGGAAGAATTTGCGGAAAAGCTGCTTGCAGAAGAAAAAGTGGCAGTTGTGCCGGGGACGGCGTTTGGAGAATGTGGGGAAGGGTTTATCCGTATTTCCTACGCGTATTCTCTCGACAATTTAAAAACAGCGTTGGAACGGCTACAACGATTTATCGAAAAGCTGAAAAAAGGCGAGATCAACAAGACGAAATAGAAGGGCAAAAATTATGGCTGCAATCAATATTGTGCTGCATCAGCCCGAAATCCCGCAAAATACGGGAAATATCGGACGGACATGCGCGGCAGCAGGGGCAAGGCTGCATTTAATCGAGCCGCTGGGATTTCAGTTAAATGAAAAAGCACTCCGGCGTGCTGGCATGGATTACTGGCAGGAAATCGACGTGACGACATATGTGAACTACGAACAGTTTCTGGAAAAAAATCCCGGAGCACGCATCTATTATACAACGACAAAAGGGCACAGGCTGTACAGCGACGTTTCGTATGAGCCGGACTGCTATCTGATGTTCGGCAAGGAAAGCGGCGGAATCCCGGAAGAGATCTTAAAAGACCACCCGGATACATGTGTGCGCATTCCGATGCTGGGGCAGACGCGTTCCCTGAATCTGTCAAACGCGGCTGCGATCGTGCTGTATGAAGCACTGCGACAGAACCAGTTTATGGATATGAAGCTGGAAGGAGAGCTCCACCGCCTGCACTGGAAAGGATAGTAAGATGGACATTATTAAAGCGGTAAAGCTTGTGCACGAATACATCAGGCGGGACGAGGAAGGAAACGTCGAGTCTATACAGACGGCGCTAGACCAGGTAGACCTGGATATCCAGGCGGGAGAGTTTATTGCGGTGCTGGGGCATAACGGCTCCGGCAAATCGACGCTGGCAAAGCATATCAATGCGATCCTGGCTCCGTCTGAAGGCACCCTGTGGGTAGACGGCAAAGACGTCAGCGAGGATGCCAATATCTGGGAAGTACGACAGAGCGCGGGAATGGTGTTTCAAAATCCCGACAACCAGATCGTAGCAAGCGTCGTCGAGGAAGACGTCGGATTTGGCCCGGAAAATATCGGCATTGCGACAGACGAGATCTGGACGCGTGTGGTGGACAGCTTAAAATCGGTCGGCATGTTAAAATACCAGAAGCATTCTCCGAATAAGCTGTCCGGCGGACAAAAGCAGCGGGTAGCGATTGCAGGCGTCGTGGCAATGCAGCCAAAATGCATTGTACTGGATGAGCCGACGGCGATGCTTGACCCGGTCGGACGTGCCGATGTGCTGCGGACGGTGCATGAGCTGAATCGGACAAAAGGCGTTACGATACTGTTAATTACGCATTATATGGAAGAGGTCGTGGAGGCAGACCGGGTCTTTGTAATGGACAAGGGAAAAGTCGTTATGCAGGGAACGCCAAGGCAGATTTTTTCACAGGTAGAAGAGTTACAGTCGCACCGTCTGGATGTGCCGCAGATTACGCTGCTCGCGCATGAGCTGCGCAAGGAAGGGATGGATATCCCAAAAGGCATTCTAACGCGCCGGGAGCTGCTGGAGGCGCTGGCAGGGAAAGCGGGGAAATAAGTAATGTCTCTTATTTTAGATAAAGTAAGCTATGTATACGGCGCAGGGACGGCATATGAGACGTGGGCGCTGAAAAACATCAATTTAAAAATCGACGACGGTGAGTTTATCGGGATTATCGGCCATACCGGTTCTGGAAAGTCTACGCTGATCCAGCATTTTAACGGCTTGATAAAGGCGACAAGCGGCGGGATCTATTATAATGGAGAAGATATTTACGATGCCGACTATGACTTAAAGGCTCTGCGCAGTAAAGTAGGGCTCGTTTTTCAGTATCCAGAGCATCAGTTGTTTGAAACGACGATTTTTGACGACGTCTGTTTTGGACCGATGAACCAGGGCCTGTCGAAAAATGAAGCCGGGCTGCGCGCATTTGAAGCATTAAAAAAAGTAGGAATGCCGGAGGAGCTGTATTATCAGTCGCCGTTTGACTTATCCGGCGGACAGAAGCGCCGGGTAGCGATCGCGGGCGTGCTTGCGATGAAGCCGGAAGTGCTCGTGCTGGACGAGCCGACCGCAGGGCTTGACCCGAAGGGACGCGATGAGATCTTTGCGCAGATTTGTGAAATGAAAGAAGAAAACAATATGACGGTAATCCTCGTCTCACACAGTATGGAAGATGTGGCGCAGTATGTCAGCCGTATGATCGTTATGAACCAGGGGCAGATCGTGTATGACGATGCTCCGGTTCGGGTATTTGGGCACTATAAAGAGCTGGAAGCGATCGGCCTGGCGGCGCCGCAGGTCACGTATCTGCTGCATGAAATGCGGGAGGCGGGATTTGCGGTCGATACCGGCGCAGCTACGGTTGTAGATGCAAAGAGAGAGATTTTAAAGTATTTCAACAGGAGTGCTGCCGGCAATATCTCCTGCAAGCGAATGGATGGAATCTTATGATTAGAGATATTACACTAGGCCAGTATTATCCGGCTGATTCTTTACTGCACAGGATGGACCCGCGTGTAAAATTATTTGGGACAATGCTTTTTTTAATTGCTGTATTTTCATTCCGGGGAATTGCCGGACTGCTCTTGATTACGGTTTTTCTGGCTGGCGTGATCCGGCTGTCCAAAGTGCCGTTTCGCTATATGGTCAAGGGGCTTAAGGCAATCTGGGTATTAATGGTAATTACTGCGTTTTTCAACTTATTTTTAACGAGCAGCCCAAATATTATCTGGGAGTGGAAGTGGATACACATTACGGAGGAAGGGGTTGCAACAGCGATCAAAATGATGATCCGGCTGGTCTATTTGATCCTGGGTACTTCGATTATGACGCTGACAACTACGCCGAACGAGCTGACAGATGGCTTGGAAAAATCGTTAAAGCCGTTGCAGGCACTCCATGTCCCGGTGCATGAGATCGCAATGATGATGGCGATTGCACTGCGGTTTATCCCGATCCTGATCGAAGAGACAGATAAAATTATGCGCGCACAGCAGGCGCGCGGGGCGGATTTTGAAAGCGGCAGCCTGCTGCGCAGGGCAAAAGCGATGATACCGCTGTTAGTGCCGCTATTTATTTCGGCATTCCGCCGTGCCAATGACCTGGCGATGGCGATGGAGGCGCGCTGCTACCGTGGCGGTGCAGGGCGTACAAAAATGAAGCCGCTGCAATACAAAAAGAAAGACTACGCCGGCTATGCTGTTTTATTTGCATTTCTTGCGGGCGTCATTGCTCTGCGCCGTTTTACGATATAGGAGCGCTTTATGAAGAGGATTAAACTGACCGTTGCATACGACGGCACACACTATAACGGCTGGCAGGTGCAGCCGAACGGCATTACGATCGAGGGCATGTTAAACAAGGCGATCGCAGAGCTTACAAACGAGACCGTTGCTGTGATCGGTGCAAGCCGCACAGATTCCGGCGTCCATGCGCTTGGCAACGTTGCGGTCTTTGATACGAATACGCGAATCCCGCCGGAAAAGCTGTGCTATGCCTTAAACCAGCGGCTTCCTGCGGATATTGTCGTACAGCATTCGTGCGAAGTGCCTTTGCATTTTCATCCAAGGCGCTGCGAGAGCCGCAAGACATACGTCTATAAAATATTAAACCGGGCATTTCCTCTGCCGCTTAGCCGGCACGACTGCTATTTTACTTACCGGAAGCTGGATGTGGAAAAAATGCGCCAGGCAGCGGCATACCTGGTCGGAACACACGATTTTAAAAGCTTTTGCTCGGTACATTCCCAGGTAGAGACAACGGTGCGTACCATTTATCATCTTGCGGTAGAAAAAGAGCAGGATGTGATTACGATAGAAGTGACAGGCAGCGGCTTTTTATACAATATGGTGCGCATCCTTGCCGGGACGCTATTGCAGGTTGGCATGGGGGAACGCAGCCCACAGCAGATGCAGGAGATCTTAAACGCAAAAGACCGCAGCGCCGCTGGTGCAACGGCTCCGGCACATGGGCTTACGATGATCGGGATTACCTTTAATATTTTGGAGAATATTTGAAATAAATCTTGACACACACGGCACCGGGTACTATAATATTTAAGTCTGACATAGAAAAAAATGCAGGAACCACGGTTCCTGTGTTTTAACTATATAATATCGGAGAAGGAAGAAGACGAAGCTTCCGGACATGGCTGAGTTTTTGGAGTTCTTACAAAATTTTCAAGGAGGCAGACCAATGAAAACTTTTATGGCAAGTCCAGATACCATCAACAGAAAATGGTATGTTGTAGACGCAGAAGGAAAGACATTAGGACGTTTAGCATCAGAAATTGCTAAAGTATTAAGAGGCAGACATAAACCAATTTTTACGCCGCATATGGATACAGGCGATTATGTGATCGTAGTTAATGCTGAGAAGATCAAAGTATCAGGCAAAAAGCTGGATCAAAAGATTTACTACAAGCATTCCGGTTATGTAGGTGGAATGAAGGAAACTACATTAAAGGATATGTTGAAAAAGCACCCGGAAAGAGTTGTGGAATACGCAGTGAAGGGTATGCTCCCGAAGGGGCCTTTGGGCAGACAGATGTATCGTAAATTATTCGTATACGTAGGCCCAGATCACAAACACGCAGCTCAAAAACCGGAAGCTCTCACATTTTAATCGGAATTAGGAGGTAAATTACAGTGGCTAATGCAAGATATTATGGAACAGGAAGAAGAAAAAGCTCTGTTGCCAGAGTATATCTGTTACCAGGAACAGGCAAAATCACAATTAATAAAAGAGATATCGACGATTATCTCGGCTTAGAAACGTTAAAAGTTATCGTACGTCAGCCGTTGGAAGCGACAGGAACGGTAGACAAGTTCGACGTGCTTGTAAATGTAAAGGGCGGCGGCTTTACCGGCCAGGCTGGTGCGATCCGCCACGGAATCGCAAGAGCACTGCTGGAAGCAGATTCTGAGTACCGTCCAGTATTAAAGAGCGCTGGTTACCTGACACGTGATCCGCGTATGAAAGAAAGAAAGAAATACGGTCTCAAAGCGGCCCGCCGCGCTCCGCAGTTCAGCAAGCGTTAAATTTTATCAAAATGGCTCAAAAAGCCCGGAAAATCAAGGTTTTCCGGGCTTTTGCTTTTGATAGGGTTTGATGCAGTTTGACTTAAAAAAACCATTTTTCACCAAATTTGTAGTGGTTCCCAATAGGATAACCGGGCAAAAAGAGGGGTAAGTGGTTACAAAATAGGATAACCGCAGGCCGATTTTTGCCGTTTGGAAGTGCGGCTTTTCAGCTCCTTCAAGGACAATTTTTCGTCTGGATGGTTTGATATAATTTGACCGAATTTGAATAATTGAATATGATTTTAATGCAGGCACTCAGTATTTTTTGCTGGGTGCTTTTTGCATTTCCGGGGAACTGTATTCCGGGATCAGAAAAAGCCGTCACTTTTCAATTTTTGAAGTGGCGGCTTTTTCTATTTCCAGAAGCAACCACAACGACTTAGAAATGAGGTGATTATCTTGAACACGCAAATCATCGCCATCGCCAATCAAAAGGGAGGTGTGGGTAAAACCACAACCTGTGCCAACTTAGGGATTGGGCTGGCACAGGCCGGAAAGAAAGTGCTTCTCATTGACGGGGACCCGCAAGGGAGCCTGACCATCAGCCTGGGCAATCCCCAGCCGGATAAGCTGCCCTTTACCCTCTCTGACGCAATGGGCCGCATCCTGACCGATCAGCCGGTCCGCCCCGGCGAGGGGATTCTGCGCCACCCGGAGGGCGTGGACCTGATGCCAGCGGATATTCAGCTGTCCGGCATGGAGGTTTCGCTGGTAAATGCCATGAGCCGGGAAACGATTCTGCGGCAATACCTGGACAGTGTAAAGGGGCAGTATTCCCATATCCTCATAGACTGCCAGCCCTCCTTGGGTATGCTCACCGTCAACGCTCTGGCCGCTGCCAACCGGATCATAATCCCCGTCCAGGCGGAGTATCTGCCCGCCAAAGGGCTGGAACAGCTGCTCTCTACGGTAGCCAAGGTCAAGCGGCAGATCAACCCGAAACTGCAAATAGATGGTATCCTGCTGACGATGGTGGATAACCGTACCAACTTCGCCAAAGAGATTGCCGCCCTGCTGCGGGAAACCTACGGGAGTAAAATCAAGGTGTTCAGCACCGAGATTCCCCATTCTGTCCGGGCAAAGGAAACCAGCGCGGAGGGCAGGAGCATTTTCGCCCATGACCCAGGCGGCAAAGTAGCCGAAGGCTACGCAAATCTGACCAAGGAGGTGTTGAAACTTGAAAAGCAGCGCGAAAAAAGTAGAGCTGGCATCGGTCGATGATCTGTTTACCACCGAGGAAAGCCGCGCCGACGCGGGGCGGGAAAAGGTGGTAGAAATCCCTTTAAGCGAGCTGCACTCGTTCAAGGGACATCCTTTCAAAGTCAAAGATGATGATGCCATGATGGAAACCGCCGACAGCATCCGGCAGTATGGCGTTCTGGTCCCGGCGATTGCCAGACCTGACCCTAACGGCGGTTATGAGCTGGTAGCCGGACACAGGCGGCATAGGGCCAGCGAACTGGCGGAGAAAGAAACCATGCCGGTCATTGTCCGGGATTTGGACGATGACGCCGCCACGATTATCATGGTTGACAGCAACCTGCAACGAGAAAGTCTGCTCCCAAGCGAGAGGGCCTTTGCCTACAAGATGAAGTTAGACGCTATGAAGCGGCAAGCCGGTCGGCCCTCCAAAGAAAATTGTTCCCAAGTTGGGAACGATTTTGGGAAGAAGTCCAGCGAGGTTCTGGCGGAACAGGTCGGCCAGAGTAAAAACCAGATTTTCCGCTACATTCGCCTGACCGAGCTGATCCCCGAACTGCTGAACATGGTGGACGAGAAGAAAATCGCCCTGAACCCGGCCTATGAGCTGTCCTTTCTCAAAAAAGAAGAACAGACCCAGCTTTTGGACGCGATGGACAGCGAACAGGCCACCCCCTCCCTTTCCCAAGCCCAGCGGCTCAAGAAATTCAGTCAGGAGGGGCATCTGTCCATAGATGTAATGCGGGCGATTATGGGCGAGGAAAAGAAAAGCGATCTGGACAAGGTGACGTTTACCTCCGACACCCTGCGGAAGTATTTTCCCAAAAGCTACACCCCTGCCCGGATGCAGGAAACCATCATCAAACTGCTGGAACAGTGGCAGAAAAAGCGTCAGAGAGATCAGGAACGCTGAAAGGAGCGCCTATGAGAGATCACGTTGCCAGGGAGTTAAAGGGCCACAACATACTGGCTGTGGAACGGTTTCAGGATAAGACCCGCTGGATGGTGGAGTTTTCCGTCCTGCGGCCCCGCACCGCCTACGGCGCACCCGGCGATGAAACGCGCCTGTTTCTGGACGAGGACGGCTACCAGGCCGTTCTCGCCAGCCAGAAACGCCGGGACATCAAAATCAAACGGTATGCCCGCGTCATTGAGGGGCATATCCTGGACTTCAAGCCCAAAAAGAAACGCCACCCGTAAACCCGACAAATTGAGAGGAAGGAATGAATATGTGTACCGTTAAGGAAATCAGAGAAGCCATCCGGGAGGACTGCCGCTCCCAGCGCAACATGGAAACCATTGAGATTGACTGGATTTTTCAAACCCTGACGTTTCCGCAGTTAGAGAGCCTGTTTGACAAACCGCCCATGCCGCCGTTTTTTCACCGGTACAGGCAGAAGTCAGCCAGCAAATGAACGCCGCAATTCTTTTTACGGGATTGTGGCTTTTTTCATGCCCTGGGAAACGAAAGGAGTGCAGAAAATGGCCGTTTTTCGCGTAGAACGCACACAGGGATACACCGTCATGAGCAACTATCATCTGCGGGACAAGAGCCTGAGCCTGAAAGCAAAGGGCCTGCTGTCCCAAATGCTCTCGTTGCCGGAGGATTGGGACTACACCCTTTCCGGCCTGGCTGTTATCAACCGGGAAAGCAAGGACGCGATCCGCTCCGCAGTCAATGAGCTGGAAAAGGCGGGGTACATCAAGCGCCGCCAGACCACCGACGCGGGCGGCAAGTTCAGCGCCAACGAGTATGTGATTTATGAGCGTCCGGTAACAGAGGAACCGCCCGCCCAACCGTTGTTGGAAAAACCGTTGTCGGGTTTTCCGACAACGGATAATCCGTCAACGGGAAAACCGTCAACGGAAAATCCAACGCAAATAAATATAGAGAAATTAAATACCCAAAAATCAATTACTGACGGATCAATTACCGATTCCATTCCCTTCCGGGGAACGGCGGCAAAGCCACCGGAACCGAAGCGAAGGGAAACGATGTCACTCACAGAGATGGAAAGTTATCGGGAGCTGATTTTGGAGAATATCGAGTATGACTGCCTCAAACAGCGGTTTGGGACTTACCGGGAGGATTTGGAGGAGATTGTGGAGCTGCTGGTGGAAACGGTCTGCGCGAAGCGTAAGACCACCCGGATTGCCGGGGCGGACTTCCCCCATGAGGTGGTGCGCTCCCGGTTCTTGAAGCTGGACAGCTCCCACATCGAGTTTGTCATGGACTGCCTGCAAAAGAACACCACCGAGGTGCGGAACATGAAGCAGTACCTTTTGACGGTGCTGTTCAACGCGCCCACCACCATGAGCAACCATTACACCTCACAGGTCAACCACGATATGTACGGCGGCTTCTGAAAGCTGGCCGTTTTTGTATGCCCGGAACTGCCGGGAGAAAGGAATCTGTTATGAAACGACCGCTTGCGTATATCACCGCTCCCTGGAGCAAGAACCCCCATGAAAACGCGGCAAGCGCCGCCAATTACTGCCGCCAGGTGTATGACGCCGGATATTCCCCGGTCTGCCCTGTTTTGTTCCTGCCGCTGTTCCTGAAAGATGAAATCCCCCAGGAACACAAGGACGGGATCGACATTGCGCGGGATTACCTGCGCCGCTCCCATGTGCTGGTAGTCTGCGGCCATGCGGCTGATGAAACAGTCAAAAACGATATTGCCACCGCGGAACGCCTGCGGATCACTGCCACCACGCTGGACGGGATTCTGACGGTGAAGGGCCAGGGCCGGGAGAAAGGAGGCGCACACCATGCCTGAGCAAAAGACCATCGGCCAGCTGATGGAGGAAATGCGGCTTAAAGCCGGGGCGCGGGAGTATTCCGGCCATAGTTACATGGACTTAAACCGGTTCGCGGAGGACACCCGGCACATGATTATTTTTGATACCCTGACCGCTGATTCCCCTATCGGCTGGAAAGGGGAACGCAGCCGCGCCTTTCTCACCGAGGAAGGATATAAAAAGTCCCTGGAACGCCAGGAACAGGGGCATATCAAAATTGTGAGCCACGCGAAGGTCCGAAACGGACATCTGCACTATGACCGGCAAGACCAGCTCCGATAGAGAAACCATGCAGAAAATCCATAGAGAGGAGGCGAAACACCCATGCAGGACGAAGTGGAAAGCAAAACCCTGACGCTCATTGTCAGCGGCACCAAATTCACCGGCAGGCTGTTCAAAGCGGCGATTATGAAGTATCTGGCGCACCTGAAGGAGCAAAAGATGCAGAAACAGCGGGAAAAGGGCGCGGAGGTCAAGCCCCAGGGCAGGCAGACGGTGAAGCAGCTCATCGGGCAGAACCAGGGCGTGTCCAATCTTGAGATCACAGACCCCTCCATCAAGGCGTTTGAACGGGTTGCCCGGAAGTACGGCGTGGATTACGCGGTAAAGAAGGACCGCAGCTGTTCCCCGCCCAAGTATCTGGTCTTTTTTAAGGCCCGCGACGCGGACGCGCTGACCTCGGCATTTACCGAGTACACCCAGAAGAAGGTCCGCAAGGCGTCCCGCCCGTCTGTGCTGGCGAAGCTGAACCAGTTCAAAGAGCTGGTGAAAAACGCGGTGGTGGACCGCACAAAGCGAAAGGAGCTGGAACGATGAAAAAGCCCCTGAACATCAAGAAGCTCGTTTTGCTGAACCTGCCCTATATCCTGATGGGGCTGTTCGCCACCAACTTCGGGGAGGCGTGGCGGATGGCCCAGGGCGCGGACGCATCGGAAAAGGCGCTGTCGCTAATCTCCGTCCTTCCGGCGGCGCTCGGAAGTTTCTGGCCCAGCTTTCATCCGCTGGACCTGCTGGTCGGGCTGTGCTGCGGCGCGGCGCTCCGGCTGGCTGTTTACCTGAAAGGCAAAAACGCCAAGAAGTACCGCCCGAATATCGAGTACGGTTCCGCGAGATGGGGAAATTCCCAAGACATCGCCCCTTATGTCGATCCGGTATTCCAGAACAATGTGATTCTCACCCAGACGGAACGCCTTACCATGAGCAGCCGCCCCAAGGACCCCAAGACCGCCCGCAACAAAAACGTGCTTGTGATCGGCGGTTCCGGCTCCGGCAAGACCCGCTTCTGGCTCAAGCCCAACCTGATGCAGCTCCATAGCTCGTATGTGGTTACTGACCCAAAAGGTACAATCCTGATCGAATGTGGAAAGCTGCTCCAACGGGGCGCGCCGAAGCTGGATAAGGACGGAAAGCCCATGAAGGACAAGAACGGCAAAACCATCTATGAACCGTACCGGATCAAGGTGCTGAATACCATCAACTTCAAAAAATCCATGAAATACAATCCTTTCGCCTATATCCACAGCGAAAAGGACATTTTGAAGCTGGTGACAACCTTAATCGCCAACACCAAGGGCGAGGGGAAAGCCGGTGACGATTTCTGGGTCAAAGCGGAAACGCTGCTGTACTGCGCCCTGATTGGATATATCCACTACGAGGCCCCGGTGGAAGAACAGAACTTCTCCACCCTGATTGAGTTTATTAACGCGATGGAGGTCCGGGAGGACGATGAGGAATACAAAAACCCCGTTGACCTGATGTTTGACGCGCTGGAATCCGAGAAACCCAACCATTTCGCGGTGCGGCAGTACAAAAAATATAAGCTGGCGGCGGGCAAAACCGCAAAATCTATACTGATTTCCTGCGGCGCGCGGCTGGCGGTATTCGATATTGCCGAGCTACGGGAGGTCACAGCCTATGATGAGCTGGAACTGGACACCCTGGGGGACAAAAAAACCGCCCTGTTCCTTATTATGAGCGATACCGATGACAGCTTTAACTTCCTGATTTCCATGTGCTACACCCAGCTGTTTAATCTGCTCTGTGAAAAAGCGGATGATGTGTACGGCGGCAGGCTCCCGGTCCATGTGCGCTGCCTGATTGACGAGTGCGCCAACATCGGGCAGATTCCAAAGCTGGAAAAGCTGGTAGCCACCATCCGAAGCCGGGAGATTTCCGCCTGTCTGGTATTGCAGGCGCAGTCCCAGCTGAAGGCCATCTACAAGGACAACGCCGACACCATCATCGGAAATATGGACACTTCCATCTTTCTGGGCGGCAAAGAACCCACCACCTTAAAGGAGTTAGCCGCCGCCCTGGGAAAAGAAACCATTGACACTTACAACACCGGGGAGAGCCGGGGGAGGGAAACCTCCCACTCTCTCAACTATCAGAAATTGGGGAAAGAGCTGATGAGCCAGGATGAGCTTGCGGTGATGGACGGGGGAAAATGTATCCTCCAGCTGCGGGGCGTCCGCCCGTTTTTGTCGGATAAGTATGACATCACCAGGCACCCCAATTTCCAGTACACCGCCGACGCGGACGATAAGAACGCCTTTGACATTGAAGCGTTTCTGTCCACCCGGCTCAAACCAAAACCCAACGAGGTCTACGATGTGTTTGAAGTTGACGTAGACACCGAGGGCGAATAATCCCGTTCCGCGAGAAAGGAGTGATCTTATCTACCCGCCAGGGTCCCTGAAACCTGCCTCGGTTGAGGCCATTGGCGTACAAAGCGGACAGCTCAACAAAAAAATGAAGAAGGAGGATAGCCGGAATCGAGCCGCCCAAAATTCAGGGCGGTTTTGTTGTCCGGCTTTTGTATGCCTATGAACCAACACGAACCACAAAGCGATTCCGGCTAAATTAAAGTATGGAATTTTTCAACAGCGCAATCGACGTTTTGCAGACCCTCGTGATCGCACTGGGAGCCGGCCTCGGTATCTGGGGCGTCATCAACCTGCTGGAAGGTTATGGCAATGACAACCCTGGGGCCAATGCTCATGTACGGTAAAGAAGCAAGCAACCGAAAACAAGAGATAGACCGCCAGCACCACACTATTCCGAACCAAAGAAACCAAAGACCAAAAAACAAGCACCGTGGAAATGTGTATAACTTGCTATTCCGTCATGGAAAAGTCCGTTCACAGAACATGGAAAAGCTAAAGGGCAGCTTTCCCACATTCTGCAAACAGACTTTCCCACAACTCCATAAGATAGCAAGTTATGCACATTACGCACAGTGCCGACTACTGCTGAATCCCTCTCATTCATACCATTTTACATGAAAAAATTCGCCATATATACTAACTGTTTTTCTTTTTGTATTCTGTTCCCCATGAAAACATAGCGTCCAAAATCGGTTTTAAGCTAAATCCTGTTTCAGTAAGTGTGTATTCTACGCGTGGCGGTACTTCGGGATAAATTTTACGGGTAAGCAGCCCATTATCTTCCATTGAGCGTAAATTGGCAGTCAATACTTTTTGTGAAATATTTCCAACAGATTTTTTTAATTCTCCAAAACGCTTTGTACCTTCCAATAAGTCACGGATAATGAGAACTTTCCAGCGGTCACTAATAAGCATTAAAGTGGTTTCTACCGGGCAGGCAGGTAAATTTTTTTCCATCAAAATCCCTCATTTCTTCACAATAGTTTCTTTTAGGTAACTACGGCACAATAAAGTGCTTACTTTACGTTTTCGCCCTACGGATATATTATAATCTTGCAAGCGGGAAAAAACAAGCCGCAAACCAAATCAAAAAAAGAAAACAGGAGGAATGAAAACTATGAAAATCGCAGTTATTTGCGCAAATGGTAAAGAGGGTAAATTGATTGTCGAAGAAGCTATTGCAAGAGGGGCAGATGTTACCGCTGTTGTGCGTGGAGAAAACCAGTCAGCAGCGGCAAGCGTCATCAGAAAAGACTTGTTTGACTTGACCGTAGCCGATTTGGAGGGCTTTGATGTTGTGATTGACGCTTTTGGCGCATGGACGCCGGAAACGCTGCCGCAGCACAGCACTTCTCTGAAACATCTTTGCGACCTTGTAAGCGGCAAAGAAACGAGGCTCCTTGTTGTTGGCGGGGCGGGAAGCCTGTATGTAAACCCGGAGCATACGGTACAGGTCATGGACGGGGCAGACTTCCCGGAAATGTTCAAGCCGCTTGCTTCCAACATGGGAAAGGCGCTTGATGAGCTTCGCACCAGAACCGATGTGAAATGGACATATATCAGTCCTGCCGGGGATTTTCAGGCAGACGGGGCAAAAACCGGGAAATACATTTTAGGCGGTGAAGAATTGACGCTGAACTCTAAAGGGGAAAGCGTAATCAGCTATGCCGACTATGCCGTTGCTATGGTTGATGAAGCGTTAAATGGAAACCACATTCAGCAGAGAATTTCGGTTGTAGCAGAATAAACGGATTGAAAAGCCAATCAACCAAATATAGAAATCCCTCTGCCCCATAAAGGTAGGGGGATTTCTTACAGGAGGAAATATGAGTGCAGAAAAATATTTACATATGATACAGCAGGACATTCATTCTGTCGTTTTCGCTACAACAGACGAGAATCATTTCCCAGTTACTTGCGTCATTGACATTATGCTGGCAGATAAAGGCGGGCTTTATTTTCTAACTGCAAGAGGAAAAGCCTTTTATGAACGGTTGAAAAACCAACCTGTTATTTCAGTCACGGGGATAATTGGGAACAACACTCTGTCAAGCAAGTCTGTTACTATACGTGGAGAAGTTCGGGAAATTGGGCAGGAACGACTGTCAGAAATATTTGCAAAGAATCCGTATATGAAAATAATTTATCCAAATACAGAAAGCCGTACAGCATTGACAGTGTTTCAAATTTACAAAGGCAGCGGAGAATTTTTTGATTTGAGCCAAAAGCCCATTTTCAGGGAACAGTTTTCATTTGGGGGAATGGAAAATCATGTGCAATATTTTTTTGTTAGCGATAAATGCAATGGCTGTAAACTTTGTGTTAAAGTTTGCCCGCAAGACTGCATTGATATTTCTTCCTGTTCTATGAAAATACAACAAGAGCATTGTTTACACTGTGGAAAATGTCAGGAAATATGCCCCGTACAGGCAATAGAAAGGAGGATTTTATGACACAGAAAGAAAGGCTTCTTTATCTGGTAAAATATCTCATAGATGAAAATGGTGAACTTGAACCTGTAAATATTCCTACGGAGGATACCACACAGAAACGTCTGTTACGTTCCCTTATGAATGTTCGCCCACCGAAACCAGCCACAAAAGATTTTTTGAATGTACAGGACGAATATTTGCAGGAGGAACAGGCAGAAAAAGGCACTATCGCTTTAACAGATATTCCGTTTGTGAAATCTGGCATTTATTTGTGGCAAGGCGATATTACACGTTTATCTGTAGACGCTATTGTAAATGCTGCCAATAATGCTATGCTGGGCTGCTTTATTCCCTGTCACGGGTGTATTGACAACGCCATTCATTCTGCCGCAGGCGTGGAACTCCGTTTAGAATGTTCCCGCATCATGGAAAAACAGAAAATAAAAGAGCCTACAGGGAAAGCTAGGATAACAGGGGCTTATAATCTCCCATGCCGTTATGTTCTCCATACTGTCGGCCCGATTATCCATGGGGAAGTCACGAAAAAGGATTGTGACCTGCTGTCGGACTGTTACCGATCCTGTATGGAGCTTGCAGCAGAATATCAGTTGAAAAGCATAGCTTTTTGCTGCATTTCTACAGGGGAATTTCATTTTCCAAACGAAACAGCCGCCCAAATAGCAATCCAAACAGTAAAAGATTATCAGAAGAACAATCCAAGTGATATGGAGGTGGTTTTTAATGTTTTCAAAGACTGCGACTATGAAATCTACAGACAGTTATTGGGATAAAACGGAAGAAGAGCATTCCGTTGAAAAAGTGAAAGAAAAAATTCAGAGTGCAGACGCTATCTTGATAGGAGCAGGAGCAGGACTGTCTGCTTCTGCCGGATTTACTTATTCCGGAAAACGGTTTGAAGATAACTTCCCGGACTTTATAAAAAAATATGGCTTTAAGGATATGTATTCAGCAGGCTTTTATCCTTACAAAACATTAGAAGAACACTGGGCGTATTGGAGCCGTTACGTTTTCATTAACCGTTATGAAAATGCGCCCAAAAGCGTCTACAATGACTTATACAATCTGGTTCGGGATAAGGACTATTTTGTTTTAACAACAAATGTTGACCACTGTTTTCAAAAGGCGGGTTTTGACAAGCACAGACTTTTTTACACACAGGGCGATTATGGGTTATGGCAATGTTCAAAACCTTGTCACAATAAAACTTATGATAATGAAGCCATTATTAAAAAAATGGTTGCCAAACAGGAAAATATGCTTGTTCCGTCCGAATTAGTTCCACACTGCCCGGTTTGCGGTGCGCCTATGTCAATGAATCTACGTGCGGACAATACCTTTGTTGAGGATGACGGCTGGCATATAGCGGCAGAGAGGTATCAAACCTTTATACGCCGTCATAGGGATTTGAATATTGTATATTTGGAACTGGGCGTTGGTGGCAACACGCCGGGAATTATTAAGTATCCGTTTTGGCAAATGACCTACAATAATCCAAATGCTGCTTATATATGTATCAATTTATCAGAAGCCTATATTCCGGCAGAAATCAGGGAACAGTCTATCAGCATTACCGAGGATATAGGGGAAACACTGAACCACATCTTACCTAAAGGTAAGTATCGCACAATAAAGTGAGTACTTTACATCCATTCTCGGCGGAATTACAATAATTTTAGCAAGGCAAAAATTGCATGGAAACACTTATTTTTAGAGGAGGATATTGGTATGGATTTTAAATGGCTTAATGAGGGGCAGATTAAAAAAGAAAATAACAAAATAGAAATGGTTGCCCCGCCGCAAAGTGATTTTTTCTTTAACAACGGTTCGGTTGGCACGGAGGGAATCACACCGGAATCTTTATGCAATGCCCCGTTTTACCACACAGAAATAGCAGGTGATTTTGTAATGCGTGTAAAAGTATCCCATGATTTCAAGGACACTTACGATTCTGCTTCCATTATGGTAATGTGTGATATGCAGAACTGGGCAAAATCGTGTTTTGAAATGACAGATTTTGGAACACATGCTGTTGTCAGTGTAATTGCAAGGAACGGGGAATGTGATGACGCAAATGGGTGTAACATTGACGGTAGTGAAGTATGGCTCCAAGTATGCAGATGTGGCAACTCTTTTGCGTTCCATTATTCTGTTGACGGCAAAAAATTTTATATGACGAGGTTTTTTAATCTTCCTGTTGCTGAAACTGTAAAGGTAGGTCTGCTTCCACAAGCTCCTGTTGGAAATGGAGGAACAAGGGTTTATACAGACCTTACCTTTGAACACAAAACAGTAAAGAATATTCGTATGGGCGAATAAGGGCAAATATATTGTTCCAGTAGACGGAGAAACAGACTGAAATCTTTAACGGTTTCAGTCTATTCTTTTATAGTGCGTTTTCCTCTCCCCAGTCACATATCGCATTTAATATGGGTATCAATGATTTCCCACGTTCAGTTAAACTGTATTCCACTTTAGGCGGTATTTGGGGATATTCTTCTCTATGCACTAATTTGTCCGCTTCAAGCTCTTTTAACGTGGCGCTTAATGTTTTATAGGAAATTTTTTCAATATACTTTTTCATTTCGTTAAAGCGGACAACATCAAATTCTGCCAAAACATATAATATCGTCATTTTATATTTTCCGCTAATCAATGATAAAGTATAGCTGAATCCAGTACTCTTAAAGCATTCATTTGAAATAAGGCGTTCACTCATTTTTACACTTTCCTTTCTGATAGTCTATAACCTTTATGTTAGTATCGCACTTAAATGTGCGTACTTGCTTTTGGTTGTATTCTTGCTATGATAATAATATCTTGTCCGGGAAAAGTCAATCCCGCAATAAAAGGAGGATATTTTTATGAGCAAAAAAATAGTAGTAATCACAGGCAGCCCCCGTAAAAAAGGAAACAGTTTTGCCATGACAGAGGCTTTTATCAAGGCGGCAGAAAAAAAGGGACATACAATAACCCGATTTGATGTTACTACAATGAATGTGGGGGGATGTCGTGCCTGCGAAACCTGTTTTAAGACAGGAAGAGCTTGTTCCTTTAATGACGACTTTAATACCATAGCCCCGGCTATTCAGGAAGCAGACGCAATCGTGTTTTCCATGCCGGTCTACTGGTACTCTATCCCGTCGCAGATTAAAGCCGTGATTGACAAATTATTTTCATTCTACAATGCAAAGATTGACATTTCGAATAAGGAATGTGCGCTGATTTCCTGTTGCGAGGAAAATGACGAATCCGTTTTTGACGGTGTACGTGTTCCGATAGAGCGTTCTGCTGCATTGCTAAATTGGAAAATGGTAGGAACGGTATTAGTTCCCGCAGTTGTCGGTATTGGCGATATTGATAAAACGAATGGCTGTAAACAGGCAGAAGATTTGGCAGATAAATTTTAATTAAGTATAATGCAGTGGGTGGCGGCTTAAAATGCTGTCACCCTCTGAATTATAAAAATGTAACCGTAGACTATTATTTGGGATTCCAGTTGGCAAGACCATCAAAATCGGTTTAAGAAGTACAAGTACCAAAAAGCGATGACAACTATCGCTATTTCAGTAATCTTTCAATCAACAAAGAAAGGGTTTCAAATATCCGGGAGGAAGAATGAAATTATGGCTAAAGTAACAGATATGACAAAGGGGAAGCCGACGGTTTTACTGCTTTCCTTTGCTTTCCCTCTTATTTTGGGAAATTTAGGGCAACAATTATATATGATTGTTGACGCTATTATTGTAGGGCGTGGCGTTGGGGTAAAGGCTCTTGCCGCCGTAGGTGCAACTGATTGGACTTACTGGTTAATCTTGTGGGTTATCCAAGCATTGACACAGGGGTTTGCCACCCGTATTTCACATCACTTCGGGGAGAAAAATATAGCAAAGTTAAGAAAATCAATTACTATGTCCGTTTTCCTATGTGTGGGAATCGGAATCCTGTTGACAGTGCTTGCTTTGCTTTTAGTTATTCCAATGCTCCACGTTTTAAAAACACCTACTGATATATTTGACGGGGCAAGCTCTTATTTATTCACAATGTTTGCGGGTACATTGATTGTCATGGCGTACAATATGGCGTCTGCCATACTCCGGGCTTTTGGGGACGGAAAAACGCCGCTTATCGCTATGGGGATAGCCGCAAGCACAAATATAGTCCTTGATTTATTATTTGTATTAGTATTCGGTTTGGGAATTGTCGGTGCTGCCATAGCCACATTGATTGCACAACTCATATCGTTTTTATATTGCCTTACCATAATAAGAAAAATTGATTTTATAAAGACACAGCGCAATGATTGGCAATGGGATAGCCGTATTGTATATGAGTTATGTGCAATGGGATTGCCATTGGCTTTACAGCATGTTTTGATTGCCATAGGCGGGATGATACTGCAATCAACAATAAACAGCCAAGGGTTTGTGTTTGTCGCTGGGTTTACTGCCACAAACAAAATATATGGGTTGCTGGAAAGTTCTGCATTTGCCCTTAATTATGCAACAACTACTTATATATCACAGAATTATGGAGCCGGATTGTATGATAGAATCCATAAAGGAATGAAAAGTGCTACGCTCATTGGCGTTATAATGTCTTTTTGTATTGCCACTTTAATGATAGTGTTTGGCAGAAATATTTTGCAGTTATTTATTGATTCTTCAGACAGTAATGCTACAGATGTTCTTGCAATCGCATACCGTTATTTAGCTACCATGAGCACGCTGTTATTCTCATTGTATTTGCTGCATATTTACAGAAGTGCATTACAAGGTTTAGGAAATGCGTTTTGCCCTATGTTCTCTGGTATTATCGAGTTTGTTATGCGTGTAGTAGCAGCGTTGATATTTACAAATATATGGGGCAGTGCTGTCATATTTTTTGCAGAAATTCTCGCATGGGTAGGAGCGGCGGTTTTTGTTACCGCAGCATATCTTGTAAAAGCGAAAAATATACCACGTTCACAAGATACAAAAGATTTTTGTAATGAAATAATCTATGTCGAGTGTAATAGATAAGTGAGTTTTTTCAGCATAAATGCAACAGTTAATCAAACACTGCCCCATGTGGGAGAAAGCAATTTGGTGAAATGTCAAGAGGAAAATAAAAAAGATTTTCTTGAAGAAGGGTAACTTTAATAGACCTACCGCTCAAAAAGAACGTAAGTTCGGTACTCGTTATAGATTACCTACTCTTTTCCACAGAGTAGAGTTTGCCAT
>CAJTCR010000016.1 GCA_910574915.1 Eubacteriaceae bacterium | reverse complement strand
CTGTTTTTTTGATTCTATGATACAGAAAATATATTTTTTGTACGATTGACTCAAAAGGCATTCTTCTTTTTATCCCTATTCTTTAAAAATCTATAATTGAATAAATATAAATACTAAAAGCGAAATCTCTGTGTACTTTATGAAATTCTTGCATTTTAACTATGAAAATGTTATAATAAATCCATCTAAATGTGCATTTCTGCCAACAGAGATGCGCATTTTTTTGGTTAGCATGTAGAATATGCTGGCACTACAGCGAACAAACTATATTGAGCTTGTTTAGTAGCACTTACGAAGAGCAGCCGGGAGAGAGGATGTGCCTCCCCTGGCAGCGGCTTTGGAAGAATGGTTAGAAGCCCTTAGTATTCTGCTGGGAAACCAAGGGGCGCAGCCAAGCGGCACCTTTAGCTGCCAGCAGGCAGCGAACTAGGTGGCGCGACCGGACACAGCCACAGCGTACCAGCAGGATACTTAGGGATTCTTAGCATTCTGGAACGGACGCTGCCAGGGGAGGCACATCCTCTCTTCCGGCGTCCCTTCCTGTAAAAATTTACCAAAGCAATCCCAATTTGTTCGCTCTAGTACACAGCACAAATTAAGAGGAGGTTTTATATGTTAAAAAATGCAATCTGGATCACCGGGGCGGAGGGACGGCTTGGTTCCGCGCTCGTTGCGCTGCTGAAAAAGGATATGGGCATCAAGGTTGTAGGGACGGATCTGGATGTGGACATTACGGATATGGAAGCGGTGGAGCAGTGCATGAAGGTATACCGTCCGAATGTCGTGATTAACTGTGCCAGCATTTCAGACGCAGAGTATTGTGAGAAAAATATGGTGGAGGCGTTTAAGGTCAATGCGCTTGGCGCAAGAAACCTGGCGGCTGCCTCAAGGAGCGCAAACGCAAAAATGATCCATCTTTCCACGGATGATGTATTCAGCGGGAAAGCAGCCGGGCGCCTGACGGAGTTTGACATGCCTGATCCGCAGTCGGTCTATGGAAAATCCAAATTTGCCGGGGAAAATTATGTCAAGGAATTAAATCCGAAGCATCTGATTATCCGAAGCTCCTGGGTGTACGGCGCGGCAAATGACGACGCAAAGGAAGACTATTATTCGTATGTGATAAAATGCGGCAAATCCAATACGCCGTTTGAAGCGCCGCTTGACCGGATTGGAAGCCCTACGAGTGCCAGGGTGCTTGCAGACTTTATCTGCTCTATGATGGATAAGGCGGAATACGGCATTTTCCATGCGTCGTGTGAGGGCATGTGCTCTAGGCATGAGTTTGCCACGGCGGTGCTTGCGTTGTCTGGATATGACACGGAGCTTGCAAACGGATATTTTTCTGTGGAAAACAGGGGTAGGATTTCGATTTTATTGGAAAACTTAATGATGAAAATGACGGGGCAGTATACGATGCCGCAGTGGTTTGACGAGCTGAAACAGTATGTGCAAAGCAGTGCAAAAAAATAATTTTATCATAACGATAGGAGGGTGACATGCAGGAAGAGGAAAACAGAACAGGAAAAAAGAAAATGGGGCTTACGACAAAGATCTTTATCGGCTTGATCGGCGGCCTTGTGTTAGGTGTGGTGTTAAATTTGTGGATACCGCATTCTTATGTCAGGGATGATATTTTCGTGGATGGGATCTTTTATGTCATTGGGAACGGATTTATCCGTTTGATGAAGATGCTCGTTGTTCCGCTTGTGTTCTGCTCGCTCGTATGTGGGAGTTCTGCGATTGGGGATACCAAGTCGCTTGGGAAGGTAGGCGGCAAGACGATTGCGTTTTATCTGCTGACGACAGCGCTTGCCGTATCGGTGGCAATTACCGTTGCTACGTTTGTAAGGCCGGGCGTGGGGCTGGACATGTCTTCCATAGAGACAAGTGAAGTGGCTGTTGCGGAAAATGTATCGGTAACAGATACGATATTAAATATTATACCGGAAAATCCGGTCGGGGCGCTGGCTGACGGTACGATGCTGCAAATTATTCTGTTTGCCCTGTTAATCGGTGTGCTGCTTGCGAAAATGGGAGAGCGGGCGGAGCTGCTTGCCAACCTGTTTAACCAGTGCAATGAGCTGATGATGGAAATGACCAATTTGGTTATGAACTTAGCTCCCGTCGGCGTGTTTTGCATGATTGCAAAGACATTTGCAAATCTGGGCTTTGACGCGTTCCTGCCGCTTTTAAAATATATGGGAAGCGTGCTGCTTGGGTTAGCGCTCCAGTGTTTTGGCGTGTATATGATCCTGCTTGTTGTGTTTACAAGGCTGAATCCAGCGCGTTTTATTAAAAAGTTTTTTCCGGTCATGGCGTTTGCGTTTTCTACATCAACGTCCAATGCTACGATTCCTATGAATATTGATACGTTAGAGGAACGGATCGGGGTATCCAGAAAAATTTCGTCCTTTACGATCCCGCTTGGCGCGACGATCAATATGGACGGGACTTCGATTATGCAGGGTGTGGCAGTTGTATTTGCCGCGCAGGCATATGGAATGCAGTTGGACGCGCAGGGATATCTGACTGTTATTGCGACGGCTACGCTGGCTTCGATCGGGACGGCAGGCATTCCGTCCGTAGGGCTGGTAACGCTTTCTATGGTATTTACGGCAGTAGGCATTCCGGTAGAAGCGATTATGCTGATTATGGGTGTCGACCGTATTTTAGATATGGTGCGTACCGCGGTAAATATTACCGGCGACGCAGTGTGTACAACGATTGTAGCGCATCAAAACGGAGATTTAGACCGCGAGGTATTTAACAGAATGGAGGAGAACCATGCATAAAAGAGTTCATGATGCAAAACTCGTTTGGATCCTCTCGCTGCTATTTTCCATCGTTTTGTGCGGCTGTGCAGAGCAAAAGAAAGATACGCAGGGTGCAGGAAAGCAAGACAGCGGCTTATCCCAGGAGGTGTCTGACGCGCCGGAGTCTGCGATCGTGCAGCAGATCCGCGAGCGGGGCTATTTGCTGGCGGGGTGCAAGACGGACGTTCCTGGGCTTAGCATTTATGACGAACAGACGGATACCTGGACGGGTTTGGAAATCGAGCTTGCTTACCAGACCGCGGCAGAGCTGTTTGGCGTTAGCATCGACGAGGCAAAGCAGCGGGAGCTTGTAAAATTTGTAGGCGTAACGGTGGCAGACCGTGAAGAAAAGCTGGAACAAAAGGAAGTAGACTGCCTGTTTGCGACATATACGATGACGCAGGAGCGCAGACAAAAATTTGCGTTTTCAGAAAGCTACTATACAGATTATATCGGCATGATGGTAAAGGCGTCGAAAACAGATGACAATTCCCTTGGGACAAGCGGTATCCGCTCGATTGCAGATTTGGACGGGAAAAAAATCGGTGTGGCAAAAAATGCGACAACGCGGAAAATGTTTTTAGACTATATAGAAACGATGAATAATGTAAAAACAGCACCAGTGTTTTTGGAATATAAAAGCTACGGCGCGCTGTTTTCGGCGCTGAAAGATGGCTCCATTGATGTGATGGCGGTGGATGTCAGTATATTAAACGGATATGTAGACCATACGACACAGATCTTAAACGACCGCTTTGGCGGGCAGCGCTACGGCGCGGCAGTGCGCAGCGAAGACAAAGCGCTGCTTTCGTATATCAATGCGGCGATTTTACAGTAGCCTTGGCAGGCGCATGTTGAAAAAAGAAAACATACGCCTGTTTTGCTTTTGCAGTCCCGGCTAATTGCAGCAGCCGTCTTTTTCCGTCGTCTCCCGGCGGATCAGGATCGGGGTAATAATCTTATGCACCGGCTCTTTTAAAGGCGCCGGTTTTCTTTTTTTGCGCTCTTCCATCTGCTGTACGAGCAGGCTGACTGCTTCGTGCGCGATCTTGCCGATCTGCTGTCCGACGGTGCTGATGGGAATGACCGCCTCGGAAGAAATCGGAGAGTCGTCAAAGCCCATAATCAGGTAATCATCCGGCAGCCTGCCGTATTTTTTCATCAGCAGGTTTAAAAACGCGTTTGCGTTCGTATCGCTTGATAAAAACAGCCCTTTTTTCAGCCCTGCATAGTTTTCTTCCAGGTCTTTGAGCACTTCGGACAGTGCCTGCTGGATCGTGTGGTAGCTGTCTTTGAGTTCCTTATAGTAGATCCTGTGCGGGATCTGCCGTTCTTTGCAGATATCGACAAAGCCCTGGATGCGCCCGTAAGCAGGACGTGCCTTGTCTGTCGGGGAGTTGATATGGATCAGGATGTCGCAGCGGTGGCTGGCGAGCAGGCTTGCTGCCTGGACGCCGCCCATATAGTTATCGGTGTTGACACTGCATACGCAGTCGTCCTCGCGTTCGATCGTTACGATCGGAAGCTGTAGCTCTGCCAGTTCCCTGGAAGGGATGGTATGGCTTAAAATCAGCAGTCCTTCGATTTTATAGGCAAGCAGCTCCTTCATATAGCGGCGCTCTGCTTCTTCATCGTCGTTTCCTAAAAAGACGAGAAATTTGTAGCCAAACTCTTCATAAGTGGACAGGATCTGGGTCAGCATTTCGGAATAGTAGTGGTAAAACAGGTTGGGGATAATAATGCCGACAAATTCGCTTTTGCCGTTTGCAAGTATTCTTGCAACTTTATTCTCTTTGTAGTTTAATTCTTCCAGCGCATTGGCAATAATCTCCTGGTTTTCCAGCGTAAGGGAGTCTGGATTGTTAAAATAGCGGGAGATCGTCGTTTTGGAAAAATTCGTATATTGTGCGATGTCACTGAATGTGATATTTTTTTTGCGTTCCATAAATAACGTTTTTCATCCTTATAAAATTACTTCTTTTTTGCAAGATCGCCGTCAGCCCTGGATGCCTGTCTGCGGCTTTATTATTCCGCGGTCAGTAAAGCGGACATTGACAGATAACGCTTCCATCGACTGATAAAACTGCCGGCGGGCGGCTTCGTCAGTAACGAGCGAGGTGCAGGCATTGTCGGCGCGCGCGGGAAGGAGCTGCCAGTGCATGGCGCCGTCCGCGCCTATGGACAGCTTTGCCGCCGCCGTCTGCGGGATCGACTGGTAAAAAATAAAATTGCCCAGGCTGTAAAAAATCGGTTTGTCCCGATACATTTCCACGCCCTGCAATACATGCGGGTGTGCGCCGATTACTGCGTCGGCGCCTGCGTCGACCAGGGCGTGTGCCAGGTCTGTCTGGTATCGTTCTGGAGCCGTATTTCGCTCAATGCCCCAGTGTACATAGACAAACAAATAGTCACAGCGGCTGCGTGCCGCGGATACGGCAGCTAACAGCCTGGACGGGTCGTAAGCGGACAGGACGCCCGGCGCCTGGTTTTCTACGTTCCATGAAGCAACCGGAAAGACGCGGGAGGCGGCTAAAAAGCCAAAGGTCTTGCCGCCTGCCTTTTTTAAGATCAGCTTTTCGGCTCGCTTTAAAGAATTTCCGGCGCCCGCATAGGCGATGCCTGCATCGTCTAGTGTCTGGAACGTATCGGATAACGCTTCGGTGCCGTAGTCTAACACATGGTTGTTGGCAAGCGTTACAATATCGACGCCGGATTCGGCAAGCAGCGATATATAAGCAGGATCTATGCGGAACGTAAACTGCTTGTCCGGCGCCTGCGTGCCGCGTGTGCTGTATGGAAACTCATTGTTGACCATTGTAATATCGGCTTGCTTCATCTGCTTTAGCAAGGATGCGCCGATTACGCCCCGGATGCCGGACTGCTGGTAGGCAGCAAGCACATAGTCGCTGAAATACACATCCCCAGCAAACAGCAGCGTTGTTTTTTCGGGATCAGATTCCTGCCTGCCGAAACCGGCATGTTTCGAAGAAGCGCCTTCTTGTGTGGAATTTTTTTCTGGACTGCCTGTTAAGGAATTATCTGTTAAGGCATTGTCTATGCCAGCATTGTCCGTTGCAGGACGGTTTTGTATATGCCGCGTTTGCGTATCCTTTGCGGAAATAGGGGCGGCAGTCGGTACAGATTCCTGATGATCAAACAATTCCAGGCGGATAATGCTTGCCGATAGCACACACAGCAGCAGTGTGCATACGATAATGGCGCTTTTTAAAAATGCGCGTAATAATATTTTTTTCAAAAGGGAGATCCTCCTTTGCCGTTTAGTTTTATGTGTTATGCGGGAAAATAATGGCTCGGATTTTTGCCAAATTCCCGTTTAAATGCTTTTAAAAAGTTCGAATAATCGTTAAAGCCGCTTTGCAGGCAGGCGTCCATAACGGATGTGCCGCCGCGCAGCAGGTTGCGTGCCGCGATCAGCCTTTTTTTAATAATGTACTGGTATAAGGACAGTCCGGTAAACTGCTTGAACTGGCGGCTTAAGTAATATTTGCTCATATAAAAATGCGTCTCTAGGTTGCTTAGGGACAGGTCGCCGGCAAGGTTTTCGTTGATAAACAGTACGATCTGGTTGATTTTTTCATTTTCGGTGACGTCGTATTTGACCGAATCGGGCGTTTCATAATAGGCACGGCTGACCTGTACTAAAAACTCGGTCAAATAGGCGGAGGCAAGCGCGGCGCTTCCAGGCTCCAAGCTGTGCTTTGCTTTTGCGATCTGCGTACAGAGTGTCTTTAAGCGGGTGATATTCTGGCTGTCAGGACGGATCAGCCGGTAGTCTTTAGATGCCGCGTCACTAAAGCAGGCGCTTAAATCTTCGCCGTAAAAGTCTTTTAGCATCATAAAAAAATCGTCGGCAAGCCAGATAACAATGCGTTCATAGGGCTTGCCCTCCTGGATGTCCGGGCGGTGGATATCGGAGCTGTTCGTCAGCAGGATATCGCCGGGGCGCAGCTTGTAGCTTTTTCCTTCGATTGTGTAAATAACGTTTCCTGACAGGAAAAAAAAGATCTCGTAAAACGGGTGCTGGTGAAATTCCACCGTAGGCGGCGTTTCATTGTACGTATGATGGAACTCAAAATATTTTTCCGTCATTGTCTGGATGGGATTAAATGGTTCTCGGTACATAAAAAAACAAAAACTCCTTTGTATTTTGATGCATAGTTTTTCGAGGATGGTTCATACTAACCATTATATGGCAAGATTCACCACATTTCAAGCGGTAACCACCACGTATTTTTTTCCTTTTTTTGGTATACTGTGTCCATCAAAGCAATCAGGTGCGGCACTTCTTAAATGGGGTAGCAATGGGGCGGTGCCGGCACTGTGAAAAAAGAAGGAGGTATTTTTATGCAGATGACATTTCGCTGGTATGGGGAAGGCAACGACAGCATTACCCCGGAGATGATCAGGCAGATTCCAGGAGTGACAGGGCTTGTCTGGGCGCTGCATGACAAGCAGGCAGGCGAAGTATGGGAGGAAGCAGAAATTGAAAAAGCGCGTCAGCAAATTGAAGGCGCCGGATTTCACATGGATGTCGTAGAGAGTGTCAATGTACACGACGATATTAAAATCGGGCTGCCAAGCAGGGATACGTATATTGAAAACTACAAGACGACGCTGCGCAATCTGGCAAAATTTGGCGTAAAAGTTGTTACATACAACTTTATGCCGATCTTTGACTGGACGAGGACAGATTTGTTCCATCCGTTAGAGGACGGTTCGACAGCGCTTTTTTATGAGAAAAACCGGATTCAGGATGACTATAAGGAAATGGCGGACTATATTTTAAACAACCTGCATGGCATGACGTTTCCAGGCTGGGAACCAGAGCGTATGGCAAAGCTGGACGAGCTGTTTGAAGCGTACCGTCCGGTGACAAAGGAAAAGCTGTGGGAAAATTTAAAATATTTTCTGGAAGCGATTATGCCGACGTGCCATGAGACAGGCATTAAAATGGCAATCCACCAGGACGACCCGCCTTGGGATATTTTCGGCATTCCGCGCCTTTTATGCGACAAAGAATCGATCGGGCGGTTTTTAAATATGGTGGATGATGAATACAACTGCCTGTGCCTGTGTTCTGGTTCTTTGGGGGCAAACCAGAACAATCACGTCGCGGATATCGTACGTACGTACTGTGACCGGATTGCGTTTGCGCATATCCGCAATGTGCGCCACTATCCAAACGGGGACTTTACCGAAGCTTCCCATCGCGACTGCGACGGGGATACGGGTATTTTGGAAATTATGCGTGCATACCATGACTGCGGCTACACCGGCTATGTCCGTCCAGACCACGGACGCCATATCTGGGGCGAGAAGTGCAGGCCGGGCTATGGGCTTTATGACCGCGCGCTTGGCATTATGTATTTGTGGGGCTGCTGGGATATGCTTGACCGGCTGGAAGGCAAAGTCGGATAAAAGCAGCGATGGGTTTGAAAGGAGAATAGAAACATGAATTTACCGTTAAACATTGATTTTTCAGGAAAAGTCGTCGTAGTAACAGGCGCAGGCGGGGTGCTCTGCGGGACGATGGCAAAAGCGTTTGCGCAGGCAGGGGCAAAGGTCGCTGCGCTGGATTTAAATGAAGAGGCTGTGAAAAAGCTGGCGGATGAATGCAGAAAGGAAGGCTATATTTGTGAGGGCTACAAAGCAAACGTCCTGGAAGCAGAAGCGCTCGAACAGGTACATGCCGCGGTATTAAAAGACCTTGGGCAGTGTGATATTTTAGTAAACGGCGCCGGAGGCAACAATCCAAAGGCTACGACAGACAATGAATACCATCACGAAGCGCAGGAAGGGCAGAAAACCTTTTTCGACCTGGACGCGGCAGGCGTGGATTTTGTATTCAAGCTGAATTTCCAGGGCACGCTGCTGCCAACGCAGGTATTTGCCAAAGATATGGCGGAGAAAAAGAGCGGATGCATTTTAAATATCTCCTCGATGAACGCCTATATCCCGCTGACAAAGATTCCGGCTTATTCGGCTGCAAAAGCGGCGGTTTCCAACTTTACGCAGTGGCTTGCGACCCATTTTGCAGGCACCGGCATCCGCTGCAACGCGATTGCGCCAGGATTCCTTGTGTCCAACCAGAACCGCGCGCTGTTATTTAAAGAGGACGGCTCGCCGACGCCGCGTTCCAATAAGATTTTAAACGGGACGCCGATGACGCGTTTTGTGGATAGCGAGGAGCTTTTAGGCGGTGTATTTTTCCTGTGCGACGAAAAAGCGGCAAGCGCGATCACCGGCGTAGTGCTTCCGATTGATGCCGGGTTTGCGGCATATTCAGGCGTATAAAAAAACTGAAAAAAAATGACGCTTCCTATTGACGAATGGAAAAAATATGCTATAATGATTTCTAGTGCTAAAATATTACCTAACAGTTGATACGCACAATACGCAACTGGAGGGAGGTTAGGTGTGAGATTATGTCAAATGTGATCGTAAAAGAGAACGAGACTTTAGATTCCGCATTACGCAGATTCAAGAGAAATTGCGCAAAAGCAGGAATTCAGCAGGAGATTCGCAAGAGAGAACATTATGAAAAACCAAGTGTTCGCCGTAAAAAGAAATCCGAAGCTGCAAGAAAACGGAAATATAACTAAGTCCGTAAGGATTGGAAAGAGCTGTCGCGGTGCGGCAGCTCTTTTAAATTATATGTGGCAAAAAATACAGAAAAAAACGGAGGAAAAAACATATGGAACAACGAATCACAGGAACAACCAGGCTGTTGGCACTGATCGGCTCCCCGGTCGGGCATTCCGGCTCGCCTGCAATGTATAACTACAGCTTTCAGAAACTGGGGCTTGACTATGCTTACGTGGCATTCGACGTAAAGCTGGAGGAAACGGCAAACGCAATCCAGGCAATGCGAACCTTTCAGATGCGCGGCATGAATGTAACCATGCCGCTCAAGACGGAAGCTGTCAAATATATGGACGCTCTCTCAGACGCGGCGCGTTTAATCGGCGCGGTCAATACGATTGTCAACGATAACGGAAAGCTGACTGGCTATATCACAGACGGGGAAGGCTTTGTCAACAACCTGCGTGACCACGGCGTAGAGATTTCTGGAAAGAAAATTACAGTAGCAGGCGGCGGCGGCGCGGCGACGGCGATTCAGGTGCAGTGTGCGCTGGACGGGGCGAGGGAAATTTCTATTTTTAACAAAAAGGATGATTTTTTTGCCCGCACGCTTGCGACCGCGGAAAAGATCTGTAAGGAAGTGCCGCAGTGCACCGTCAATGTCTACGATATCGAAGATCAGGCATGTATGGCGGCAGAAATGAAGTCCAGCGATATTTTTGCAAACGCGACGATCGTAGGCATGAAGCCGCTGGATCAGGAAAGCGTTGTAAAGGATGTAAGTGCGTTTCATCCAAATCTGGTTGTATGCGATGCGGTTTATAACCCGAAGGAAACGAGGCTTTTGCGGGAAGCAAAGGAAGCAGGCTGCAAATGTATTTCCGGCGAAGGGATGCTGCTTTGGCAGGGAGTGGCGGCATTTAAGCTCTATACTGGACAGGATATGCCGGTACAGGAAGTAAAGGAACGGTTTTTCAAGTATTAAGAGTATTTTAATGAAAAACGCATATGCTAGACGTTATGGAAAAAAGTGATGTGAAAAAGAAACAGGAGGAACGATATGAGTGAATTATCACATTTGGATGAATTGGAAGCAGAAGCGGTCTATATTATCCGGGAAGTAGCGGCAGAATGCGAAAAGCCGGTGATGCTGTATTCGATCGGCAAGGACAGTTCTGTAATGCTGCATCTTGCGATGAAAGCATTTTACCCGGAAAAGCCGCCGTTTCCGTTTCTGCATGTCAATACGACATGGAAGTTCCGGGAAATGATTGCGTTTCGCGACCGTATGGCAAAAAAACTGGGCATTGAAATGCTGGAATATATCAATGAGGACGGCGTGGCAAGGGGGATCAATCCGTTTGACCACGGCGCTGCCTATACGGACATTATGAAGACGCAGGCGTTAAAGCAGGCGTTAAATAAATACGGATTTACTGCCGCATTCGGCGGCGGGCGCCGGGACGAAGAAAAATCCAGGGCAAAGGAACGCATTTTTTCGTTTCGTAACGAAAACCATGCCTGGGACCCGAAAAACCAGCGCCCAGAGATGTGGAAACTGTTCAATACGATGATCCATCCGGGCGAGAGCATCCGTGTCTTTCCGATCTCAAACTGGACAGAAAAAGATATCTGGCAGTATATCAAGCGGGAAAATATCGAAATTGTGCCGCTTTATTTTGCAAAAGAGCGTCCGGTCGTATACCGAGACGGAAATATCATTATGGTAGACGATGAGCGCATGAAGCTACGGGACGGAGAAAAGGTTGAACAGAAAAAAGTGCGTTTCCGCACGCTTGGCTGCTATCCGCTGACAGGCGGCTGTGAATCGGAGGCGGATACGCTCGATGCGATTATTGAGGAAACGTTAAGCGCCGTCGAATCAGAGCGCACGTCGCGTGTGATTGACCATGAAGCGGCAGGAAGTATGGAGAGAAGAAAGCGGGAGGGATATTTCTAAATGAAAGGGTTGTTAAAGTTTATTACATGCGGAAGCGTAGATGACGGAAAATCCACGCTGATCGGCCATATTTTATACGATGCCAAGCTGATCTATGCAGACCAGGAGCGCGCGCTTGAATTGGACAGCAAGGTCGGCAGCAGAGAGGGCGCCATAGACTATTCCCTGCTGTTAGACGGGCTGATGGCGGAACGTGAGCAGGGCATTACCATTGATGTCGCCTACCGTTATTTTACGACAGACAACCGCAGCTTTATCGTAGCGGACACGCCGGGACATGAGGAATATACGAGAAATATGGCAGTCGGCGCTTCCTTTGCGGAGCTTGCCGTTATTTTAATCGACGCGCAGGCTGGCGTGCTTGTGCAGACAAGGCGCCATGCCAGAATCTGCGCGCTGATGGGAATCCGCTATTTTGTATTTGCGGTCAATAAAATGGATTTGGCAGGCTACAGTGAAGCGCGCTTCCATGAAATCGAAGCGCAGATCGCAGAGCTTGCCAAGGAATTGTCTTTAAGCAGCGTAAAAATTATTCCGGTTTCCGCGACAGAGGGAGATAACATCACGAAAAAAAGCCCGCATATGCCGTGGTATATGGGCGAAGACCTGCTGAATTACCTGGAACATATCGATACGAGCGAACAAACGATGGAAACAGGCAGCTACCTGCCGGTGCAGAGGGTCTGCCGTCCAAACCACGAGTTCCGCGGCTTTCAGGGACAAGTAGAAGCAGGCGAATTTGCAGTCGGCGATCCGATCGAAGCACTGCCGGGCTGCCAGAGGGCAAAGGTCAGATCCATATTGGTAGGGGACAAGCAGGTGCAGGCCGTCTGCAAAGGGCAGCCGGCGACGATTCAGCTTGACCGTGAGATCGATATTTCCCGCGGCAGCGTCCTTGTCAAAGACGCGCCGATTACACTGTCCAAAAAGATTACGGCAACGCTTCTTTGGATGGACGACGCCAGCTTAAACACCGAGCAGGACTACCTGATTAAGATCGGCACCAGGCAGATGCCTGCGATGGTCAGCAGCATTCACTACAAAGTAGATGTCAATACCGGCAGCCATCTTCCGGCGGTGTCTTTGCAGAAAAATGAAATTGCGGTATGCGATATCGTGCTTTCGGAAAATATTGCGGTCGATGCCTTTTTAAGGCACAAGACGATGGGCGAGCTGATCTTGATTGACCGTGTCAGCCATATGACATCCGCCTGCGGCGTTGTGGAGAGCACAAGGGGAAAAGGCGAACAGGATACGATGGCAACGTTTTGGTACGGGGACTTAAAAGCAGGAGCAGGCATCTTCAAGGAATATTACCTGAATCTGTTTTTGGATACGATTACCAAAGAAAGCCCGCATAACGGCAGGTATACCGTTGGCGATCCGGTTCCGGTTGCCGGGGAGAGCTACCACTATCCGCCGTATTTTGACATGATTATCCTGCACGAGCATATGGCGGTCAGCATCCGCGACAGTAAAATTGCCAAAATCGTAACGACCGGCAATTACCAGTACGAAGGCTATCCGATCGTAAACGGCAGAGGATGCAGCGTACGTGCACAGAGCCAGGAGGAAGTAGAGCGTTTTATCCATGAATTTGACACAACGGCAAAGGGCGGGGAAGCGGAGTTTTATAACCGCTGGCTGCAATTTGAAAAGTACAGAAGCATTGTGTTTAAGGATAACTTCTGGGGAAGTGCCGGGGAAAAATAACGTGTATAAATTTTACATGAACTTTACATTTGGATAACCTTAATTTTACCTGGGCATAATAAAATACTGTCAGAACATCAGAGAACTATAAAGGAGCAGATTATGAAAGATACGATGCAGATCCTGTTCGGTTTACTCGGCGGCCTGGCAGTATTTATTTTTGGCATGAACATGATGAGTGAATGCCTCCAGAAGGCTGCGGGAGAAAAAATGAAAAGTATCCTGGCGCTTTTAACCAAAAATCCGGTCATGGGAGTATTGGCAGGCGCTTTGACAACGGCAGTATTGCAGAGCAGTTCCGCGACGACGGTTATGGCAATCGGATTTGTAAGCGCCGGTCTGATGAGCCTGCCGCAGTCTATTTCTATTATTCTGGGCGCAAATATCGGTACGACGATGACGGCACAGATTATTGCGTTTAAAATCAGCGACTATATTTATCTGTTTATTTTTGCCGGGTTTGCGGTGTCCTACGTTGCAAAGACGGAAAAGGTAAAAAATATCGGGCAGACGGTGTTTGCGTTTGGGCTGCTGTTTTTAGGCATTGAGACAATGGGGACGGTGATGAAGCCGCTTGCCGGCAGTCCGTTCTTTTTAAATATGATCGAACGGGTGGCACATATTCCGGTGCTTGGCGTATTAACAGGTACGTTTATGACGCTTGTCGTACAGAGCAGCTCCGCGACGATAGCCGTGCTGCAAAATTTTGCGCAACAGGCAGGAGCGGACGGGGTGACGAGCATCCTTGGGCTTGCGGGCGCGATCCCGATTTTATTGGGGGATAATGTCGGTACGACGATTACGGCGCTGCTTGCATCGGTTGGACAGGCGAAGGACGCAAAGCGTACTGCGCTGGCG
This sequence comes from Eubacteriaceae bacterium, assembly GCA_910574915.1. GTDB lineage: Bacteria > Bacillota > Clostridia > Lachnospirales > Lachnospiraceae > Eubacterium_J. The sequence continues at coordinate 85,259 of CAJTCR010000016.1, read as the reverse complement.
CATTGTATTTTTAACCTTTCCGGCTGCTTTTTGTTTATCTGGCTGATCCAGCCGTTTGCGGCGCTGATCCGCGCGATCTCCCCGGCAGGGCCGGAGGTTGCGGTAATTTCCAGGCAGATTGCAAATGCCCATACGATGTTTAACCTCGTTATGACATTGATCTGGACGCCGCTTTTGCCGTATATGGTAAAGCTGGTGACAGGGCTGATCAGGGAAGGCGCGCAGGCACCCAAAGCGATGTCAGAGCCGTTTTATCTGGACAATAAGCTGGTCATGCAGCCTGCCGCCGCTTTGCAGCTTGCAGAAATGGAAACGGTTCGCTGCGGCGAGCTTGCCAATACGCTGTTAGAGGGGCTTGCAGGATCAGTGAAGGCAGAAGACGTAAGGCTGACCGAAGCAGTGCTTGAAAATACCGGGCAGGTGCGCAGCCTGTACGAGCGTGTAACAGAATATTTATCGGAGCTTTTTTCTTCCGGCAGCATGAGCGAGGAACAGGCGCACGAAGCGGCAGGCATTTTGTATCTGCTGGGAGATCTTGACCGTATCGTATTTTTATGCCAGGAGATCTTAGAGCAGTTTTTATCCCAGTCACAGAAGAAAAATAAAGCCCGCTATTCCAAAGAAGCAAGAAAAGAGCTGGAGCAAAGCCTGATCCTGATTCGACAGATGTACGGAGAAGCGTTTCAGATGCTTCTAAACGGCGAACGGGACAACCTTAAAAAAATACGCAAGAAAAAAGAAAAAATGCTGGACTTAAGCCTGCATATGCGTAAGGCGCACTTGGAGCGCGTGGAAAAAGGCAAATGCAGCGTCAAGCTGACAAAGCCGTTTTATAAAATTTTAAATGCACTCGACCGGCTGAGCAATGGGTGTGCGAATATTGCAGACCATGAGCTCACCTGGTAGCAGGGCGAAATAGGCTGGTAATATAGGAAATTGTGCGGAAATAAAATTATGAGGGTTTTATTTCCGCTTTTTTTGGTTCTTTGTATTATCTTGCAGAAAAAAGTGGAAGTAGGATATTGCTGAATGTAGAAGAATGTGGTATATTGCCAATAAGGGAAACCGAGAAGCCAAAGGCGGCTTTATCCTTCTTTTTATTTGGAGGGTTCAAAGTAGCCCTCCAGATTTCATGTTCGATGGATAATGAAAGAAAGGAGGGTGATACGATGATGATTACATATTCTGATTTTATTCAGACAGGAATCTTTATTGTTGCTCTTGTCAATCTTTGCTATCAGATTTTCAAGGGAAAAAAATAGCCGCCACTACTCACAATAGTGACGGCTGACCCTTTTCGGAGGGTTTAAGCAACTATTTACGGGGTAGAGCCGCTTTTGCGGTTTCCCTTGCTATTATTTAATATACCACATATAAAAATGATTTTCAAGCCTGTTTTTCTTTTTTTAGTTTTTATAAAACAGGACATGGAAAACGCGCGGAAGGAGTTTATTAAAAATATGGAACAGGCAAAACAGATGTTTTCGTACAATATTTTTCTGATTGGATTTATGGGAAGCGGAAAGTCCACCATTTCCAAATATTTAAAGGAGCATTACGGGATGGAAAAAATAGAGATGGACAAAAGGATCGAAGAGCAGGAGGGGATGCGCATTGCGGATATTTTTCGTGTGCATGGCGAACCGTATTTCAGGGATCTGGAAACAAAGCTTTTAATGGAATTGCAGCAGGAAAAAAACAAAGTTGTCTCCTGCGGCGGCGGGACGCCGATGCGTGAGGAAAATGTCAGGCAGATGAAAACAAACGGCAGGGTGGTACTGCTTTTGGCAAGTCCGCAGACGATCTATGAGCGGGTCAAAGACAGCCATGACCGTCCGCTTTTGGAGGGGCATATGGATGTAGCGTATATTGCGGATCTGATGCAGCAGCGCCGGGAAAAATATGAAGCGGCGGCCGACCTTGTGATCCATACGGATGGAAAGGATCAGGAGGAAATCTGCAAGGAACTGGTACAAAAGCTTTTGGAATGGGAGGCAGGATCATGCATACGGTAACGGTCAGGAAGGTAACGATTGGCGAGGGCATTCCAAAGATCTGCGTACCGATTGTGGCGCCTTTACAAACAGAGATTTTAAAAGAAGCAGAACAGATTTGTAAGATGCAGGCGGATCTTGTGGAATGGCGCGCCGACTGGTTTGCACAGGACGATCCGCACGCAGCCGTGCAGGTGCTTGCGGCGCTTCGCGGCGTACTGGGCGATATGCCGCTGTTATTTACTTTCCGTACGAAAAACGAGGGCGGTCAAAAACAGATCGGGACAAAAGCGTATGCGGCGCTGAACGAAGCTGCCGCACGCTCTGGATATGCAGACCTTATTGATGTAGAGCTGTCTGCCGGCGAGGATGCGGTAAAAAGCCTGATTGCTGCGGCACATGAATGCGGCGTACCCGTAATTGCGTCCAGTCATGATTTTGAAAAGACGCCTAAGCAGCAGGAGATTGTACAAAGGCTGTGTGAGATGCAGCGTCTCGGCGCGGATATTTTAAAAATCGCCGTGATGCCAAAAAGCCGTGCCGACGTTTTGACACTGCTTGCGGCAACAGAACAAATGCAAAGTTATGCAAACCGTCCGGTTGTGACGATGTCTATGGGCGGTTTTGGCGCTGTCAGCCGTATTTGCGGAGAAGTATTTGGCTCTGCAATAACGTTTGGCGCGGCGCAAAAAGCGTCTGCGCCGGGGCAGCTTGCGGTGCAGGAGCTGGCGGCTGCTCTTTCCATGATGCATCACAGCCTGCTTTAAAATCTATTTGAAAAAACTTAAAATCTGGTTCTAAAACATACGGCGATTCATATATATAGTCATGGGACAACTTCAAAGTCTGTCTCATGGCTGTTTTTTTAGCCATATGTAAGGAAGGGAGGATTTTATGAAGCATATTTTAAAAATATTTCCGTTACATATCCGAGACGAATTGCAGGCTGCTTTTGAAAAGCTGCGCGGGATCGAGGAGATCCGTGTCCGTGTCAGCCAGCCGATTATGTTTTTGACAGACCAGGGCGAGTATTTTTTCAGCACGGGTGAGGGACATTTGACCAAGGACAGCCAGGATGCCTATGCGGTAACGACGCATGATATCAGTGACATGCTCGTATTTATCAGCCGGTATTCGCTGTTTGCGTTTGAAGAAGAGATCCGCAACGGCTTTATTACGTTAGAGGGCGGGCACCGGGTCGGGCTGAGCGGACAGGCAGTGGTTCAGGAAGGGTGGATGCAGACGATCCGCAATATTTCTTATTTGAATATCCGTGTCAACCATGAAAAAAAGGAGTGTGCCAGGCGCCTGATCCCGCACTTGTACAGGCAGCCCAAAAGCAGGCAGTCCGGCATTTACAATACGCTGCTGATCTCGCCGCCGGGAAGGGGAAAGACGACGCTGCTGCGAGACTTGATCCGGCTGCTTTCCAACGGCACAAAAGAGCATACGGGGCTAAAGGTCAGCATTGTGGACGAACGCTCGGAGATCGCGGGCTGCTATCGGGGCGTGCCGCAAAACGATGTGGGAATGCGCACCGATGTGCTGGACGGATGCCCGAAGTCGAGCGGCATGATGCTGCTGATCCGCACGATGTCGCCGCAGGTCGTGGCAGTCGACGAGCTTGGCTCGAAGGAGGATGTGCAGGCAGTCGCTTATGCAGTGCACTGCGGATGCAGCATTCTTGGCTCTGTCCATGCCGCGGATCTGGATGAGGTCAAAAGAAAGCCGGTGCTGCGGGAATTTTTGGAACAAAATTATTTTGAGCGTTATCTTGTCATTGATAAACAGGAGAACGGGGAACGCAGCTACCGGCTTTATAATGCAAAGCAGGAGCTGCTATGCTAAAGCTGGCTGGATGCCTTCTGATTTTTGCGGCGTCTGGCGGGATGGCATACAGCCTGGTTGTTGGGCTGCACAGCCAGATTTGGCAGATGGAGCGTCTGCTTCACTTGATCGCTGCGATCGAAGGAGAGGTTTCTTATTGCCGCTGCCCGCTGCCGGAGCTGCTTTTGCAGCTTGCCGGACACCAGCAGGAGCCGTATAAAAAGCTGCTTTTGCAGGCAAGCCGCCAGATGGAGGATAACAAGGAGGCGGATATTCCCGCACTGTGGCAGGAAATCTGCGGACAGTTTGAAAAGGAGCTAGACATCCCAAAGGAAGCGTATCAGGTACTGCTGCGTGTAGGCGAAGTGTTTTCCTACACTTCCCTGGAATCTTCGGTGCAGCTTCTGCAATTTAGCAAGAAGCGGCTGGCAGAGACAATCGAGTGCCGCAGTGCACAATATGCGGACAGGAAAAAGCTGTACTGCTGCCTATGCTATATGGCTGGCTTTTGCGCTGTGATCCTGCTGTTGTAAACTGTTTGGTACAAAAATTAGGAGAGGATATGAGTGTAAATTTAATCTTTAAAATCGCGGCAGTCGGCATTATTGTATCTGTGTTAAGCCAGGTACTAAAACACAGCGGGAGGGAAGAACATGCTTTTTTATTAAGCCTTGCCGGGCTGATGGTCGTTTTATTCTGGGTCGTGCCGTATATCTATGAGCTGTTTCAGACGATGCAGTCGCTGTTTACATTATAGGAAGGCTGGTGGGGTCATTTGAGTGATATTCGAAAAAAGGGCAGGGTGAAGGCATGGATGTGCTGAAAATCGCAGTGCTGGCAGTCAGCGCGGTGCTGCTGGCGCTGATGCTAAAGCAGACGAAGCCGGAATACAGCGTATTCATCAGCATGGCAGCCTGTATCTGCATTTTTTTATACTTGCTGTCAAAGCTGCAAACGGTGTTTGGATATTTGGAGCAGTTAAGAGCGCAGGTGTCTGTGGACGGGGTTTATCTGGATACGATTTTGAAAATGCTTGGGATTTCCTATATTACCCAGTTTGCTTCGGATCTTTGCAAGGATGCCGGATACAGCGCGATCGCAAGCCAGATCGAGCTGTTTGCAAGAGTGTCCGTTTTGTTTTTAAGCTTTCCGGTACTGCTGGCGCTTGTGGATATGATTGGAGAGGTATTGTGAACGCGAAAAAGGCAGCAGTGTGGGCAGTGGTTTTTGCGTATCTTATAATATTGTGCGGGGATACTCCTGTATGGGCGGCAGGCAAAGTGCAGCAGGCGCAGGATGTCAGGCAGGAGGCAGGAGAGCTGATGTCTGAGCTGGGGCTTTCGGAAATGGACGCGTATTTGCGGCAGGAGGATATCGGACAGCTTACGTTTTCGCAGCTTGTAAAAGAGTTTATGCAGCATGGGCTGTCACTGGAATTTGCCACACTGGGGGAAAAGCTAAAGCAGGCGGTGCTGTCTGATTATGAAAAAAACCGTACGGTGCTGATTCAGATTTTAATACTGTCAATCGCGTTTTCCGTACTGCTGCAAATGACGTCTTCGCTGCAAAAAAGCTATATTTCCAATCTGGGCTTTTTGGGCGTGTATTTAATTGTAATGCTGCTGCTTCTGCGGCTGTTTTTGCTGCTGACAGCGGTTGTGGAGGATTTCTTTACAAAGCTTGTGGAGTTTATGACCGTTTTGCAGCCGGCATTTTGCATGAGCATGGTGTTTTCCAGCGGGAGTATTAGTGCGGGTGCGTATTACCAGCTTCTGCTTTTGATGATTTATCTGATTGATACGGTGTTCGCAAAGGTGCTGCTGCCGGTGGTACAGGTCTATATGGTCTTGCAGCTTGTCAACCATATGACTGAAGGGCGGTTTTTAAGGATCGCGGGGCTCCTTTCTGACAGTGTCCACTGGTGTGTCAAAATCGTGATGACGGCGCTGATTGGGCTGAATATCGTGCAGGGCATTTTAGCGCCCGGGATAGACGGGCTAAAGCGCAGCACGGTGGCAGGCGCCGTGCGTGTGATACCCGGCGCGGGACAGATTCTAAACTCTATGACAGAAATACTTGCTGGTTCTGCGATGCTGATTAAAAACAGCGTCGGGGCGGCGGCGCTTGTCGTGCTGATCCTTATTAGTTTTCTGCCGCTTGTAAAAACGGCAGTGTTTTTGGTGCTGTACCGGGCGCTGGCAGCGTTTATGGAGCCGGTCGCAGACAAACGCTTCTGCGCGGCTGTCAGTGCGCTCGGGCAGGCGGCGGCACTTTATTTAAAGCTGATGTTTTACGCGGTGCTGCTGTTTTTTTTAACGACGTCAATTATTTGTGCAGTGACGACGCTGCATTATTAAGGAAGTGGGCTATGGGCACAGTTTTAAACTGGATGAAACAGTTTCTTATTTTGTATTTGATACTGACGATACTGACACAGCTTGCAGCCGCGGAGGCATATAAAAAATATCTGCGCTTTTTATCCGGCATTATCCTGATGCTGGTGCTCGTTTCTCCATTGCTGCGGCTGTTTGGAAGCGAAGGCTTTGGTAGTGTGCTGCAATCTTATGACCGGTTTTGGGACAGTATGGACAGCTTTTCCATAGAGGCGGCAAATATCGAACAGATGCAGGAGAAACGCCGGATGGAAAAATATGAACAGGCGGCTGCGTCTGATTTGATCGCGTTTGCGAAGGCGCAGGGCATTGCAGTAAATAGGGCAAGCGTCAGCCTCAACGAAGACTATACGGTAAACAGCGTCGCAGTCTGGCTAGAAGCGCGGCAAAAACAGTTAGATCCTGCCGTCAGGGACAGGATGGCGGCGCTGCTGCGGCAGGCGTACCAGTTACAGGAGCACCAGATCTTTATTGACGAGGGAGGGGAATGACTTGAAATGGCTGACAGATAGTTTAAAAAAAATGGACAAGACAAAATGGATGATCGTCGGGCTGAGCGGGATATTGCTGCTTGTCATCGCGCTTCCCACAGACAGCGGCAGAAAGAAACAAGAGCTTGCGCTACAGGCAAAGGAGCCGGATACCAGCCGGCAGGCACAGGCAAACGCTTATCAAAAGCAGCTTGCCAATGAGATGGAACAGGCGCTTGGCTGCATGGACGGGGTGGGAAAGGTGCGTGTGATGATTACGTTTCAAGACAGCGGAGAAAACGTCGTGGAAAAGGATGTGACAAAATCCGCAAACGGGCTGGAGGGCAGCCAGCCTGACAGCCAGTACCAGGAGGCTACCGTTTACCAGGAAACCGACGGCAGGGAGCCTTATATCAGCCAGCAGAAGCTTCCGGCGGTAGAAGGCGTGCTGGTCGTTGCACAGGGAGGAGGGGATTCGAAGATAAAGCGGGAAATTTCAGATGCTGTAATGGCATTGTTTCCGATACAGGCGCATAAAATTAAAATCGTAAAGATGCAGGAGCAGTAATCATTCCTGCCATCTGCATTCCCCACTTTGCGGGAGATTTGTGAAATACATCTGGCAGAAAGCATTTTTCAAACACGCTCTAAGCGAAATTGCAGTCATAAAGAAAGGGACATCAGAATACAATAGCAATAGTAAAAAAGACCATGCAGGGAGAAGGAATCAGTATGAAAAAGCTTTTCAAAAAAAATCAGATCATTATTACCGCATTGGCGCTGATGATTGCGGCAGCAGGGTATTTAAGCTATACGCACACCAGCATTGGCGACGAAGGGCTGACCCAGACGAGTGCGGAGCTTTCAGAAGAAGACTACGATATTGTGTATGATGAGACTTTGGTAGACGCAGATATTTTTATGGAAACGGAGGCGGATACGAAGCTGGACGATACGGCAGCAGGAGAAAATGCCAATCAAGCAGGCACACAGACCTCAGATAAAAACACAGACGATAAAAACGCAGATCATAAAAGCACAGACGATAAAAGCACAGACAGCAAAAATACAGACGGCAAAAACGCAGACAGCAAAAACGCGGACGATAAAAAGACGACAGCAACCAACGCGGATGCCAAGGATTCCAAAACGAATGACCAGCAAATTGACAATCCAGGGGAAACCGTACTTACAAGCACAAACGTATCCAATATCGACTTTGCGGTAGAAGCAAAGCTAAACCGTGAGCAGGTACGTTCCCAGAATAAGGAAGACTTGATGGAGGTGATTAACAGCACTGCGCTCTCTGATAAGGAAAAACAGGACGCTGTAGACAAGATGGTGACGCTTACCGATATCGCACAGCGGGAATCCGATGCGGAAATGCTGCTTGAGGCAAAAGGGTTTACAGACGTGGTAGTATCGATTACGGAAGATGCCGCAGACGTCGTATTGAATATGGGAGACGTTACAGACGCAAAGCGCGCGCAGATCGAGGACATCGTCAAACGCAAAACAAAAGTAGCCGCTGAAAAAATCGTAATTACGCCGATCACAACCGAAAAACAAAAATAAAGAGCTCGTTTGATTGGGAGCTGCCGCAGGAAGAACTTTTTCCAAATGCGGCAGTTTCTTTTTTGTATGGAAGAATACGGGACGTATGTGTGCCGCCTGCATATATTATAAGAAGCGACAGACTTCATACAATCAAATATGCAATGTACAGGCTGTATGATAATGAGGAGGGATCATAGTGGGAAATTATCTGGTATGGGAAGACCGATATAATATTGGCATAGATCGTTTTGATAAAGAGCATAAAAAACTGTTTAAGATTATCAATAAGCTGTTTCAGTTCAGCGGACAGCAGGAGAAGGGCGCCTGGGTCTGCCAGGAAGGGATCAAATATTTTAAAGACCATGCAATCAAGCATTTTGCGGAAGAAGAAGCGTATATGGAATCGATCTCGTATCAGGGGCTTGAGACACACAGGCGGCTGCATGAGGACTTTAGCACGCGTACCCTGCCGCTGCTGGAAAAAGAGCTGGAGCAGACCGGATATGAGCAGGAGGCGATTTATCATTTTCTTGGCGTCTGTGCCGGATGGCTGATCGGCCATACGCTGACGGAAGACCGTGCGATACTTGGAAAGGAAGCTAGTAAGTGGGTGAACCTGATGCCGGAGGAGGAGCAGTTTGTTGTCAAGCAGACGATTTTCCGGCTTCTGCACGATTTGTTCCAGCTAGAGGCGCAGGTAGTCAGTGAATGCTATGGAGGAGAGCGGTTTGGCAAAGGAGTCTATTACCGGCTTACTTACGCATCGGAAAAAGGGAACCAGCAGGAAGTCATTCTCGTATTTGAAGAAAAGTTACTTGTAGATACGGTCGGAAAAATGATCGGCGATACGTCCGGCAGGCTGAATGTTGTAATTATGGATGCGGCAAGGTATACGGCTAGGCAGTTTGTGGAAAGTGTTCGCAAGCGCTTTCCGTCTGGGGAAGCGTACCTGCTGGAAAGCGAGCATCTGCTGACGTATGAGCAGTTTCAAAAAATGTTTGACAAACAGCTTCCGCAGTACAGTATGCTGTTTGATACCGGCGTTGGGTATTTTGCATACTGTTCTATGACGCCGCACCAGGCAAAACGGAAAAAAGAAGCTGCCATGCAGGAAGAACAGACGATGACAGATATTGAAAAGTATTTAAAGAAAAACGAAAAAGAGAATCGTAACCAGAAGAAGAAGCTGCTTGTGGTGGATGATTCCGATACCGTTCAGCTTGCCATGAAAGGGCTGTTGCAGGAAGATTATCAGATTACAGTGGCAAACTCCGGTACTTCCGCGATCTGCTGTATCACGCTCGAACGCCCGGACCTTGTGCTGTTGGACTATGATATGCCGGTGTGCGACGGCGTGCAGGTGCTTAAAATGATCCGTTCAGAGACTGAATTTGCGGATATTCCGGTCTTTTTTCTGACCGGAAAGGTGGATAAGGCAAGCGTCAGCAAGGTTATTCCGCTAAAGCCGGAAGGGTATTTGCTCAAAAGCGCGAAACCTTCCGATATTAAGAAAAATATCGACCGGTATTTTGCGAAGAAAGAATCTTAAAAGGAATTTTAAAAGGAATTAAATCAAAAATGCAAAAAGGCATGTACATAAAATAAAATTGTGTGCACGTCTTTTTTGCTTGCAATTTCTCAGGCAATGCGGTATACTTTCTTTGTCTGCGAAAAAGCAGCGTTGCTTCCAAATATGGAATTGACAGTTCGAGACCATCCTGTCATTAAACAAAACTAGGGACAACTGGTATTAAAAAGTTGTTGTGAATTCTTCTGAAAACAAGCCTGTTTTTGGAATCAAGTATTTATGGAGGTGAACGAATATGGGAAATAAAGATATGAGCAAAGTGCAAAAGCTGACGCTTTCTGCTATGGTCATAGCGTTGTATGTGACCGTATTGTACTTTACACAGAGTTTTTCTTTTGGAGCATATCAGATCCGTATCGCTACGGCGCTGTATGCCTTATCTTACCTGTTTCCGTTCCTGGTTTTACCCTTTGGTCTCGCAAATTTCATAGCAAACATGCTGTTTGGAGGACTTGGCATTTTGGATATGTGCGGAGGATTTCTTGTAGGCGTCGTGACGGCTGCATGTATCGTCGGTATCCGCAGGCTGCGCTGGAACCGTTTTTTTATCGCGATTCCGATTGTGCTGGTGCCTGGGTTTGGCGTTTCCATCTGGCTGTCTTATTTGCTGAAAATGCCTTACCTGCCTCTTGCAGCCAGCCTGTGTATCGGACAGGCAATTCCTTCGGTATGCGGCGTGCTGCTTGTAAAAGCGGTTGAGCGGGTCGGCGCAGGCAAGTTGGTAAAAACAAGAGAAGCGTAAAAGAAAGGGGAACCGTAATGGGAAGAACAGACGATGAAACAAAAGACATTACGCTGTTAGGCAATCAAAACACAAAATACTGTATGGACTATGCGCCGCAGGTACTGGAAACATTTCCAAACAAGCATCCTGACAACGACTATTTTGTAAAATTTAACTGTCCAGAATTTACCAGCCTGTGTCCGATTACCGGGCAGCCGGATTTTGCTACGGTCTACATTTCTTATGTGCCGGGGCCGCGTATGGTGGAGAGCAAGTCGTTAAAGCTGTACCTGTTCAGCTTCCGCAACCACGGGGATTTTCATGAGGACTGCATGAACGTAATTATGAAAGACCTGATCCGGCTGATGGACCCGAAATATATCGAGGTATGGGGCAAATTTACGCCGCGCGGCGGGATCTCGATTGATCCGTACTGCAATTACGGCAAGCCTGGAACGTGCTGGGAACAGGTGGCGTTTGAACGGCTGAGCCACCATGACCTGTATCCAGAAAAAGTGGATAACCGGTAAGAGGAACAACAAAGGAGTGAGCGGATAATGAAGGAAAAAGCAATGGTATTATTCAGCGGCGGTGTGGACAGTACAACCTGCCTGGGGCTTGCGATTGAGCGTTACGGAAAGGAAAATGTCGTACCGCTTTGTATTGTCTATGGACAAAAGCATCAAAAAGAAGTGGAAGCAGCGAAAAAGATCCTGGACTATTATGGGCTGACGCATATGGAGCTGGATCTTACATCTGTGTTTGCCTACAGTGACTGCTCCCTGCTGTCGCATTCTGGGCAGCAGATTCCAGAAGCGACCTATGCCAGCCAGCTAGAAGGCAGCCAGGGTGCGCCCGTCAGTACGTATGTGCCGTTTCGCAACGGCTTGTTTTTATCGTGTGCGGCGAGCATGGCGCTTTCTTTAGGCTGTTCGTGCATTTATTACGGCGCGCATAAGGACGACGCGGCAGGCAGCGCCTACCCAGATTGCAGTGAGATGTTTTATAACAGCATGAACAGCGCGATATACGAAGGCAGCGGGAAAGCGCTGCGGGTTGTGGCGCCGTTTATTACGTGCAACAAAGCGCAGGTCGTAAAAGAGGGGCTGCGCCTTAACGTGCCGTATGCGCTGACCTGGAGCTGTTATGAAGGCAGGGAGCGACCTTGCGGACAATGTGCGACCTGCTTAGACAGGCAAAAGGCATTTGAAGCAAACCACGTGGCAGACCCGGCAGCGGCTGTCGTCTGATGATACGCAGCGCTACAGGCTGCGTGTTAAAATCGTACTGTTTTTCAAAAATTCTTCGATTGTAAAAAAACCGAGCCGGTGGATTAAGTCAATGACATAAGGATTTTCTGCCGGCGTCCGATAAGGGGCGTGCGCGGCATATGCATCTACGAGTTTTTTGCCCTGTTCCGGCGGGATCACACGCTTTGGCCCGCCGACGCAGCCGCCCTCACATGCCATTCCTTCAAAGAAATTCCCATGCGCTTTTCCGTTCAAAATATCTTCTAACAGCTTTTTGCAGTTTGCGACTCCGTTTGCATACACAGGGTCTACCTGGCAGTCCGAATCAATGCCCCTGACACATTCCATAACGGCATGGCTGACGCCTCCGGTACGTGCGTAAAGCCGTCCTGCGCTGGCGGAATGCTCTTTTACCTCTTCTTCAAGCACAGAAAAATCTACCTGGAACACCTCAAACAGATAGTTCAATTCCTCAAAGGTCAGCACGCAGTCGATTGCGCCTGCAAGTTCTGGTTCTTTTGCTTCTGCTTTTTTTGCAAGGCAGGGGCCGACAAAAATCGTGCGGCAGCCTTTATGCAGCTCTTTGGCGATCCGCCCGCAGGCGATCATCGGAGACACGGAAGCAGGCAGGTGCTCTACGATTTTGCCAAAATCCTTGCGGATCAGCTTAATCCAGACCGGACAGCAGCAGCTCGTAAGCTGGAAGGCGCCCGGACGCTCCATATTGTGATGAAATTCCAGCGCTTCTTTTAAGGTCAGGATATCCGCAAAGGCGGCGACCTCGATCATGCCCGCAAAGCCGATCTGCTTTAAGGCACTGCGCACCTTCGCAGGCGTGGCAGCCTCGCCAAACTGCCCGATAAAAGCGGGCGCCATCAGCGCATAGACAGGATGCCCCTCTTCTTTTAACATCTCAAGTGCTTTGACGGAATCGCGGCTAAAGGTTAAGTTTTGATTCTGGCAGGCTTCGATGCACTTTGCACAGCCCGTGCATTTTTCGGCGTTGAACGTAACCTGCCCGTCTTTGATTTCAAGCGCGGCAAACGTACATGCGGCAGCGCATTTGCCGTCCTCACATCCGCAGTCGCCGATTTTCCAGACAATCGGATGGTCGTCCGGGTGAAGCAGGCAGTCAAGCTGGTGCTGCTCCTTGTCCGTAAGCCCGCCAGGAAGCGGGGTGCCGTCTTTTTTTGCTTTCAGGACACTGCGGTGCAGTTCGTTAAAGGTCATTGGTATGTTCTCCTTTATCAATCAATATAAAGGCAGTGTGTGCAGGAATTTTTATTTTATGCAGGGGAATTTAATTCCCTTGACAGATGAAGGCTGCTATACTAAAATTACGATTGCTGGAAAAAGGAGCCGCAAACGCCTGTGCAGGCAGTCTGCGGCGGTATTTGTGATAGACTGGAGGAATAGATTGTGTCTGATTTACGTCAGGAAATAGAAAAAAGAAGGACATTTGCAATTATTTCGCACCCGGATGCAGGAAAGACGACGCTTACCGAAAAGTTTCTGCTTTACGGCGGGGCGATCAACCTTGCCGGGTCGGTAAAAGGCAAAGCGACCGCAAGACATGCGGTTTCAGACTGGATGGAGATTGAAAAGCAGAGGGGAATTTCGGTTACCTCATCGGTGCTGCAATTTAACTATAGCGGCTACTGCATTAATATTTTGGATACGCCTGGGCATCAGGATTTCTCGGAAGATACGTACCGGACGCTAATGGCGGCGGATTCTGCGGTTATGGTTATCGATGGCTCTAAGGGGGTGGAGGCGCAGACGCGCAAGCTGTTTAAAGTCTGCGTGATGCGCCATATTCCAATTTTTACGTTTATTAATAAAATGGACCGTGATGCAAACGATACGTTTGAGCTGCTTGATGAGATCGAAAAGGAGCTTGGCATCGCCACCTGCCCGGTCAACTGGCCGATTGGCTCAGGAAAAGAGTTTAAAGGGGTCTACGACCGCAATTCGAAAAAGGTGATGACGTTTTCCGATACGCGAAAAGGCACAAAAGAAGGGACGGAGCATGAGATCGCAGTCGATGATCCAGCACTGGAAAAAGAAATCGGTGCGGACGCTAAAAGCCTGCTGCTTGAAGAAATCGAGCTTTTGGACGGCGCCAGCGCAGAGTTTGACCAGGAGCTTGTAACAAAAGGGGAGCTGTCGCCGGTATTTTTCGGCTCGGCGCTGACCAATTTTGGCGTGGAGACGTTTTTAAACCATTTTTTGGCAATGACGTATGCGCCGCTTCCAAGAAATGCGGATACCGGAAAGGTCAGCCCGTTTTCCGAAGATTTTTCTGCGTTTGTATTTAAAATACAGGCAAATATGAATAAAAACCATCGTGACCGCGTAGCGTTTATGCGCATTTGTTCCGGTAAATTTACGGCGGGCATGGAAGTAAAGCATATCCAGGGAGGCAGGCAGGTAAAGCTTTCCCAGCCGCAGCAGTTGATGGCGCAGGAGCGCAAGATGATCGAGGAGGCTTATGCGGGCGATATTATCGGCGTATTTGATCCGGGCATTTTTTCGATCGGAGATACGCTTACGACGGCTAAGGACAGCTTTACGTTTGAAGGCATTCCGACATTTGCGCCGGAGCATTTTGCAAGGGTGCGCCAGGTCGATACGATGAAGCGCAAGCAGTTCGTCAAAGGCGTGACGCAGATTGCGCAGGAAGGCGCGATACAGATCTTCCAGGAGTATCAGGGCGGTATGGAAGAGATTATCGTCGGCGTTGTGGGCGTGTTGCAGTTTGATGTGTTAAAATTCCGTCTGGAAAATGAATACAATGTGGAAATCCGCCTGGAAAACCTGCCGTATGAGCATATCCGCTGGATCGAGAATAAAGGGATCGATTTAGAGCGCCTGACCGGTACGTCGGATATGAAAAAAGTCGTGGATATGAAAGGACGGCCGCTGCTTTTGTTTATCAACGAATGGAGTGTGGGCATGACGCTTGACCGCAACGAGGGGCTTGTGCTTTCCGAATTCGGAAAGGAATAGCCATTGACTATTTTGGCAGAACGTGCGAAAATATGTTTGTATCCTGCTGCATCCATGCAGACACAGGGGATTTATTATGATTCAGGAAAGAGGAGTTCACATGCTGACATTAGATAAATTTGAAGAAGCAAGCGAAAAAGTAAAGGAAGTCATATCGGAGACAAAGCTTATTTACAGCGATTATTTAAGCAGCCAGACCGGAAACAAAGTCTATTTAAAGCCGGAAAACATGCAGTATACAGGTGCTTACAAGCTGCGCGGCGCTTATTATAAAATCAGCACGATGTCCAACGAGGAACGGGAAAAGGGGCTGATTACAGCCTCCGCGGGCAACCATGCCCAGGGCGTCGCTTATGCGGCAAAGTGCTACGGCGTCAAAGCAACGATCGTGATGCCGACGACGACACCTTTAATCAAGGTAAACCGGACGAAAAATTACGGCGCGCATGTCGTGCTTTACGGAGATGTATATGACGAAGCCTGCGAACATGCTTATGAACTGGCAAAAGAGCACGGCTATACGTTTGTCCATCCGTTTGACGACCTTGCTGTCGCAACCGGGCAGGGCACGATTGCGATGGAGATTTTTAAGGAACTGCCTTTGGTCGAATATATCCTTGTACCGATCGGCGGAGGCGGGCTTGCCACAGGCGTCTCTGCGCTTGCAAAGCTGTTAAATCCAAAAATCAAGGTAATCGGCGTAGAGCCTGCTGGCGCAAGCTGCATGAAGGCTTCGTTTGAAGCAGGCAAGGTAGTTACCTTAGACGGCGTAAATACGATCGCAGACGGCACAGCGGTAAAGACGCCAGGGACAACTATTTTTCCGTATATTCAAAAAAACCTGGACGAGATTCTTACCGTATCGGACGATGAGCTTGTAGTCGCCTTTTTGGATATGGTGGAAAACCATAAGATGATCGTGGAAAATTCAGGGCTTTTAACCGTTGCGGCACTCAGGCACTTAAACGTCAGGGGCAAACGGATCGTATCGATTTTAAGCGGCGGGAATATGGACGTAATTACGATGAGCTCCGTAGTACAGCAGGGGCTGATTTTCCGTGACCGCATTTTTACCGTATCGGTGCTGCTGCCGGATAAGCCGGGAGAATTGTGCAAAGTCGCAGATACGATTGCAAAAGAACAGGGAAATGTCATAAAGCTCGAGCACAACCAGTTTGTTTCCACAAACCGCAATGCGGCGGTAGAGCTGCGCATTACGATGGAGAGCTTTGGCACGGAGCATAAAGCGCAGATTATGGAGGCGCTGGAGAAGCAAAACTATCAGCCAAAGCTTGTGCGGACGAATCTTTAATCAGTTATAGAACAAAAATAAAGTGAAAAATTCGTGAGGATTCCTGAAAATCACTTGAAATCCAATTTTTCCCTTGTTATACTAAGAGGGAAAAATGCAGTAAGAAAGGAAACTTGGAAATGAATATTAGAGTAGAAAGAGTAAATCAGGTAAGCAAGTTGTTTGAGGTTATTGATAGCTGTACGATGAATGTCGAGCTTGTTACCGGAGAAGGTGACTGCTTGAACATGAAATCCAAGTTGAGCCAGTATTTGTCAATGACGCGCATGTTTAGCAACGGGGATGTCCCGCAGATGGAGCTGATCGCTAAAAATGAGCAGGATGCGCAAAAGCTGATTGATTTTTTAAAAGAGGATGCAAATTATCAGGAGCCGAATACATAAACAAGGAAAAAATACAAATGAAAGAATCCAAAACAGGAAAACGGCTTGCAGGCTACGTGCCGGATTATGTGGTCTTTGACCTGGAAACGACGGGGACGAGCTGGTTAACGGACAGCATTATTGAGATCTCAGCGGTAAAAGTAAGCGGTGCAAAGGTAGTGGATACATTTTCGAAGCTGGTCAATCCACAGTGCCATATCCCGCATGGTGCGACGCAGGTAAACGGGATTACGGATCAAATGGTAGCGGAGGCGCCGCTTTTGGAGCAGGTACTGCCGGAATTTTTAGATTTTATCGGCAGTGAAGTGCTCGTCGGGCACAATATTCAGTCGTTTGACTTGAAATTTATTTACCTGGCAGCGCAGGAGCTGCTTGGCAGAGATGTGCCAAACGACTATATTGATACCCTGTATATGGCAAGGCGGTGCCTGCCGCAGCTTGCCCACCATAAGCTGACCGACCTTGCGTCTTACTTTCAGATCGATACGCAGGGGGCACACCGGGCGCTTTATGATTGTATTATGAATCAAAAGTGTTACGAAAAGATGGCAAAGCTTTCTGTGAATACAAAGATCGAAGCCTGTCCGATGTGCGGCGCAGAGTTGGTGAAACGAAACGGCAGGTTTGGGCAGTTTTTTGGATGCAGCAATTTTCCGAAGTGCAGATTTACGAAAAATGTGTAGCCACAGGCGGAATGGATTTACGAATTTTAGAAGGCGTACAGCCGTACAGTTCTTTAAACGTACGGTTGCTGAGCTTCTGGTTCGTAAATCCATTTTTTTCCATAATTTCTGCTATCGCCAGATCCGTATGAATCAAATCCTGGTAAATATGAGAGGCACGCACCTGGTTGACATACCTGAGAAAGGAAATGCCCATATTTTTTTTAAAAAAGCGGCAGAAATATTCTTTTCCGATTCCAAGCAGCCCTGCGGCGTCTTCTAAAGAAACAGGCTCTGTATAATGGCTTTCCACATATTGGATCACCTTGCGGATGCGTTCGATGGCAAGCTTATCGGTCGCGGATAAAAGCGGAGCCGCATCCGATGAAAAATGCACAAGCAGGCACGATAAAAGCTGCAATACAAGCCCCTCAGATTCCAGCAAAAAGACCGGGGAGTCGGTAATATACAGCTCGGTGACACGCTGCAAATACTGGTTCATTTTCAGATAATCCGCAAACAGTGTATCTGGAATCGTATCCGGGCAGCACCAGATCTGACAGTCCTGGATTTTCGGAAAATACCATTCGAGCGCTTTTTTTGTGATATGAATGCACAAAAACATGGACTGCTCGCCATAATGGTGCGTGCTGTGTATTTTCTGGGAATCAATGACCATAAGCTGTTTGTTTTTCAGGCGGTAAGATACGCCGTCAATCCGTACGTCACTTTCTCCGTTTAACGGATATAAGATCTCCGTTTCCTCGTGCCAGTGCAGAGGCGTAGAACCGCTTTCTTTTGTATGAAACGCGAATTTTATGCCGAGTGTGCTTGTTTCCAGTATGATTTCATTGTATGGCTTTTGCATTTGAGGTCTCCTTTTTGGATTGCTTTGGTAAGTTTTACAGGGAGGGACGCCGGGAAAGAGGATGTGCCTCCCCTGGCTGCGTCAGTTCCAGAATGCTAAGAATCCCTAAGTATCCTGCTGGTACGCTGTGGCTGTGGACGGTCGCGGCACCTAGTTCGCTTCCTGCTGGCAGCTAAAGGTGCCGCTTGGCTGCGCCCCTGGTTGCCCAGCAGAATACTAAGGGCTTCTAAGCATTCTTCCAAAGCCGCAGCCAGGGGAGGCACATCCTCTCTCCCGGCTGTTCTTCGTAAATGATACTAAACAAGCTCGATATGGCTTGATCAATATGGCTTGATTTGTTCGCTGTAGTAGTAGAGCGTGTTTGAATTGCTTTGGTAAATTTTTATAGGAATGGATGCCAGGAAAGGGATGGACATACCCTGGCTGTTCTTCGTGCATGTTACGAAAACAAGCTCGATATGGGTTTGTTTTTTAGGTTAAAACAACAAGGAGTGTATTGTAATATAGGGTCTATTTTGTTTGCTGTAGGTTAATATCGACTTAAAAGAAGTCAAAGATCCATCTGTTTTTCTTCATAATAAAGCAGTAGTATTAGTATTGTCAAGGACAACTGGGGGCTGTCTTTAAAATACATCTGGCAGAAAGTATTTTTAAGATAAGCATGAGTACTACAGCGAACAAACCAACCACATCAAGTTTGTTTTGGTTACACTTACAAAGAGCAGCCAGGGGATGCCACGCCTATCTCCCGGCGTTCCTTCCTGAAAAAATGAAACAAACCAATTCAAACGCATTCGCTCTAGCTACACAAAAAGTCAAACCAGACACGAAAGGAGATTATTTTTATGACAACAACGACCATGAAATATAAAGCAGCCGTAAACAAAGGAGCAGAAAAGAACAGATGCAGCCTTCGGGAAAGATTTCATAATTATTTTGAAGAAAACGGCGCGCAGATTGTGTGCGGGATGCTGGCGTTAAACGGCAGATCCGATGCCTACAAGCTTTATGCGCAGTTGACAGCCAAAAGATAACAGGCGCTGCCGCAAGATGAAAATTGCCGGGTACTTTCTATTAATTTTTAAAGGGAAAATAGAAAGCACCCGGTTTTTTGATTGTTTTTCCTGGGTGGATCGGATACAATAAGGAAAAACTGGTCGCGGAGGTGTCAAAGTGGCAAGGACAATAGCAATCGGAGTACAGGATTTTGGGAAAATGATACAGAACCAATATTTTTATATAGATAAAACGGCATTTATTAAAGAATGGTGGGAAAACGGGGATGAAGTGACTTTGATTACCCGTCCAAGGAGGTTTGGAAAAACTTTAACAATGAGTATGTTAGAGTATTTTTTTCGGTAGATTTTGCAGACAGGCGTGATTTGTTTCAAGGGCTTGCTATATGGAAAGAAGAAAAATTTTGCAGGATGCAGGGGACATATCCGGTAATTTTTCTAAGCTTCGCTGATGTAAAGGGAAAAAATTATCATATGAAAAATCACACACAATCGCCCTTTCTTATACACTTTTCCCAGCTCTAACTAACAGCATCATCGGACGGCGCAGTTCATCTTTCATCCCCGGAAGGTGCATCATTTCTTCTGGAGGCTTCGCTTCAATCACAGCATTCAGCACAAAGCCATTACTAAGAAGTCCCATCAAGATCTGTGTGAGCGTATGATGCTGTTTTACAACCTCACATCCTAAAAAGCGCGTGCTGCGCTCTCCTGGAATGAAATAGCGGTCTATTGGCCAGTACAGCGGCTTTCCGTCTTCGGAGCAGATAAATTCCTGTCCGGCGCCTGCGGTAAAGACGGGATGTTCAATGTTAAAAAGAAAGACACCGCCTGGTTTGAGCGTTTGATATACCTTTTGAAATATATTTTCGAGATCTGCAATATAGTGCAGGGCAAGATTGGAGACGACACAATCCCACGTGTCTTTCGGGTAATCATATGCTTCTATTCCGCAAACACGGTAAGTAATTGCTTCTGCCGTATTTCGCTTCATTGCTTCTGCAATCATTTTTTTGCTTAAATCAAGCCCTAATACGTGTGTGGCTCCCTGCTCTGCTGCAAATTTGCAGTGCCAGCCATAGCCGCAGCCTAAGTCGAGCACGCTTTTTCCTTGTACAGAGGGAAACAGGGGCTTTAGCTGGTGCCATTCCCCGGCAGCGGCTAAGCCGTCCCTGCTGCGGGACATTTTGGCGTATTCATTAAAAAATGTTTCATTATCGTATTCATTGTGCATGGTCTGCTGCCCTCCTGTTCATTTTTTTATTTTTATCATAAGAGGTTTTAGTGAAAAAGTCAACGAAACAAAAACAAAACATACGTTCTGTAAATAAAAAAGCTTGACACCCGCTATATCTTATGTTATGCTACTCAAGGTTTGAAAAAAGTTGCTATTTCGTTTTCGTCACAGCAGTGCCAAAACAGTTTTAAGAAACGGTGGTTTTCATGGATCAGGACATGGAACAGAAATTAGAACAGGCATATTTGTATGATTTTTACGGCGAGCTGTTAAAGGAACGCCAGCGCAGGATCTACGAGGATGTGATCTTCCATGATCTGTCCCTTGGGGAGATCGCCAAGGAGGAAGGCATCAGCAGGCAGGGCGTGCACGATCTGGTCAGGCGGTGTACGAAGGCGCTGGAAGGATATGAAAAGCGGCTGCATCTTATCGAGAAGTTTTTGCATACAAAGGAGCGTGTGGCAAATATCCACGCCCTTACGAAAGCCTTTCGCGACAGCCATGATGAAGCTGTCCTAGATCAGATTGAACGGATCTCAAATGAGATTTTAGAAGAGCTGTAGCCGGCGGCAGATGCGGCAGATTAGAATAAAGGAGTCAGTAACATGGCATTTGACAGCTTATCAGAAAAACTTCAGAATGTGTTCCGCAACCTGCGCAGCAAAGGGCGCCTGACGCAAGATGATGTCAAGGCGGCGTTAAAGGAAGTCAAGCTGGCGCTGTTAGAAGCGGATGTCAATTTTAAGGTTGTAAAAAACTTTACAAAGGAAGTCCAGGCGCAGGCGATTGGTTCAGACGTAATGAACGGCTTGAATCCGGGCCAGATGGTAATTAAAATCGTTCATGACGAGATGGTCAGGATGATGGGATCTGAGACGACAGAGCTTGCCTTTCGGCAGGGGGCTGAGCTGACTGTAATTATGATGGCAGGCTTGCAGGGTGCAGGCAAGACGACGACGACGGCGAAAATTGCAGGCAAGCTAAAGCAAAAAGGCAAAAAGCCGCTTTTGGCTGCGTGTGATATTTATCGTCCCGCGGCGATCGAGCAGCTTATGATCAACGGCGAAAAGCAGGGCGTAGAAGTGTTTTCTATGGGTGATAAGCATCGTCCGGTAAACATTGCAAAAGCTGCGGTAGAACACGCGTTAAAAAATAATTTTAACGTGCTGATTTTAGATACGGCAGGCAGGCTGCATGTCGACGAGGCGATGATGGAAGAGCTTGCCGAGATCAAGCGCGAGGTAGATGTGGCACAGACGATCCTTGTCGTAGATGCGATGACCGGCCAGGATGCGGTCAATGTAGCGAGCAATTTTGAGGAAAAGATCGGCATTGACGGCGTGATTTTGACAAAGCTGGACGGCGATACAAGGGGCGGCGCGGCATTATCGATCCGGGCGGTTACCGGAAAGCCGATTTTATATGTCGGCATGGGCGAGAAATTGTCGGACTTAGAGCAGTTTTACCCAGACCGTATGGCGTCGAGAATCCTTGGCATGGGCGATATTCTGACACTGATTGAAAAGGCGGAAGCACAGATCGACCAGGAAAAAGCAAAGGAAATGGAGCAGAAGTTTAAAAAGGCGGAGTTTGGCTTTGACGACTACTTAGAATCCATGAACCAAATGAAAAAGATGGGCGGTTTATCAAGCGTGCTTTCGATGATGCCGGGAATCGGCGGCTCACAGCTAGAAGAGATCGAAAACGCAATGGATGAAAAGAAAATGGCACGCATAGAAGCGATTATTTATTCAATGACGCCGTCAGAACGCAGTGATCCAGGCATTTTAAACCCAAGCAGAAAACGCCGTGTAGCACAGGGCGCAGGAGTGGATCTTTCTGAGGTCAACCGTCTGGTCAAACAGTTTGAACAGACGCGCAAGATGATGAAACAGATGTCCGGTATGATGGGCGGCAAAGGAAAACGCGGCAAAATGGGAAGGTTTAGGCTTCCGTTTTAGCATAAATAGAATAGGTAGAACAGTAGATACTTGTTTTTCGTATATTGAGGAGGTGAACAAAGTGGCAGTTAAGATTCGTTTAAAAAGACTTGGAAAGAAGAAAAATCCTTTCTATAGAATCGTTGTTGCAGATGCAAGAACATCCAGAAACGGCAAGAGCATTGATGAAATCGGTACTTATGATCCGATGAAAAACCCAAGCGAGTTTCATGTAGACGCAGAAGCAGCAAAAAAATGGCTGGCAAATGGCGCACAGCCGACCGAAACAGTAGCTAAGATTTTAAAGCTTGCTGGAATCGAGAAGTAGTGAGGTGGATCTTATGAAAGAACTGGTAGAAGTGATTGCAAAATCACTGGTCGATCATCCAGAAGAAGTAGTGGTGACGGAGACCGAACATGATAAATCCATCGTGATTGAGCTGCGTGTGGCACAAATGGATATGGGAAAGGTGATCGGCAAACAGGGCCGTATTGCAAAAGCCATCCGTTCCGTGGTCAAAGCCGCAGCTTCAAAAGAAGACAGGAAAGTGATTGTAGAGATCATGCAGTAGCAGGACAGAAAGCATTGTAAGACGTCGAGACAGTTTTACAATGCTTTTTTTACAGAACAGTTTTTACAGGGGCTATGATATGGAAGAGTTTTTTCAGGTAGGCGCGGTTACGAGTACGCACGGGCTGCGCGGCGAAGTCAAAGTATTCCCGACCACAGACGATCCGGGACGCTATAAAAAGCTAAAGGAAGTCCTGGTAGATACGGGAAAAGAGCGACAGACGCATAAGATCGAGCACGTGCGTTTTTTTAAACAGATGGTCATTGTCAAATTTGTAGGGATTGACAATATTAATGAAGTGGAAAAATATAAAGGCGCAAAGCTGTATGTAAAAAGAGACGAGGCATTAAAGCTTAGGGAAGATGAGTATTATTTTGCCGACCTTGCGGGGCTTTTGGTACAGACGCAGGAAGGCGAAGTGCTGGGGACGCTTAAGGATATTTTGCAGACAGGTGCAAACGATGTGTATGTTATCGGGCGCGAGCATAAAAAAGACTTGCTGATTCCTGCGATTAAGGACTGTATTAAAAACGTCGACCTTGCAGGCGGCACTATGACTGTGCATTTGCTGCCGGGGCTTTTGGAAGCCAGTGAAGGCGGTGCTTAACATATGCATTTTTATATATTGACATTATTTCCAGAGATGATCGAGCACGTGCTGTCCACGAGCATTATCGGGCGTGCGGTGCAGAATGGATACCTGCATATTCAGGCGGTCAATATCCGGGATTTTACGGCAGATAAACACAAGAAAGTAGATGACTACCCATACGGAGGCGGTGCAGGCATGGTGATGCAGGCACAGCCTGTTTATGATGCATGGCGCTATGTCTGTACGCAAATTGGTTTCGTACCAGCGCGCCCGCGGACGATTTACTTAACGCCGCAGGCGCCTGTATTTTCGCAGAGCATGGCGAAAGAGCTGGCACGGGAGGAGCATCTGGTGTTTTTGTGCGGGCATTACGAAGGCATTGATGAAAGGGTGCTTGAGGAGATCGTTACAGACTATGTGTCCATCGGTGATTATGTCTTAACCGGCGGAGAGCTGCCGGCGATGGTGATGGCAGACGCGATTGCCAGGATGGTGCCGGGAGTGCTGAAAAATGAACTGTCCGCCAGTACCGAGTCGCTCGAGGGCGGACTGCTGGAATATCCGCAGTACAGCCGCCCAGAGGAGTGGAACGGAAAAAAAGTACCGCCGATTTTATTGTCTGGCAACCATGCAAAAGTAGACGAATGGCGCAGGGAGCAGTCGATCCTGCGTACAAAAAGCCGCCGCCCGGATTTACTGGCGCAGGCAGAGCTGACAGACAAGGAACGGGAACGATACGTATGATCCAGACTTATTTATTGGAAAGCGCAGCGTTGCCAGATCCGCTTTTCGATGGCGCGCAGGGGGAATGGAACGAACGCTTGTCAAGCGAACGCATGGAAAAAATACGCCGTATCAAACATGCGGGTACTAGAAAGCAGAGCTTTGGAGCAGGGCTTTTACTGGAACAGTTGCTGCATCACTATGCGCCTGGCGCTAAAATCCAGACAAGTGACTATGGAAAGCCGTTTTGTGGAGGTGTCCCGTTTAACCTGTCCCATACGGCGGACGCGGTCATTGTAAGCATTTGTAGGAGTGACCCGCATATGTGTATCGGCTGCGATATCGAGCGGATCAAGCC
The DNA here is from genome assembly GCA_910574915.1 of Eubacteriaceae bacterium. Classification (GTDB taxonomy): domain Bacteria; phylum Bacillota; class Clostridia; order Lachnospirales; family Lachnospiraceae; genus Eubacterium_J. The sequence goes on along the minus strand of CAJTCR010000016.1, from coordinate 60,784 downwards.
GTATGAACGGCGCATTGCCAGGCGGTTTTTTACCGGGGCGGAGTATGAAAGCCTGGAAGCGGAAACGGACGAACAGGCGCAGGCAGCGCTTTTTTGCCGCTACTGGACAAAAAAAGAAAGTGTGATGAAGCTGACCGGGCTTGGCATGTCGCTGCCGATGGATCTGTATGATGTACAGGGGGATCGGGCAGCAGTCGATATAGAAAAAGCGCGGCGCTGGTATGAGCAGAGCCTTCGAAAAGGAAAGGAAAAGCCAGGATTTGCACAGGCGGCAGAGCGTTTGCTTTGTCAGTATCAAAGGCTTTTTTTGAAAGAATACCGTTATAACGATTACTGCATTGCGGTGTGCAGTCTGTCGGATGCGTTTGCGCCGCAGATAAAAAGGCTGTATTTTGACGGACAGCGGCTGCGCCGATCGTATCAGGACAGGTATGAAAAATAAAAGGAGAGAACAATGAAAAAAATATTAAGTACAAACAATGCACCACAGGCGATTGGGCCATATGCCCAGGGAGTAGATACCGGAAACCTGCTGTTTTTATCCGGCCAGATTCCGATTGACCCGGCGGTTGGGGAGATTACGGCAGATTCGATCGAGGAACAGACAAAGCAGGCGCTTACAAATGTGAAAGCGATCCTGGAATCTGCGGGCGCTTCGATGAAGCAGGTTGTAAAGACGACGGTCTATTTAAAAGATATGGCGGATTTCGCAAAAATGAACGAAGTTTACCAGCAGTTTTTCGAGGCAGGAAACTATCCGGCGAGATCCGCGGTACAGGTGGCAGCACTGCCGAAAGAGGCTTTGGTGGAAATTGAAGTGATTGCGTTAAAATAATGATTGACCGGATATGCAGTTATCAAGTATAATAAACCCAGTTAGATATCTACTAAACAAATGATTTGGATTGGGGAAAAAGAAGTGAAACAATTTTATGGAATGAGTCAAAGCGGAGACCTTAAGGAAGCTGTTCGCGGCTTGAGCAATCCGCAGATGATCCTGTTATTATCAAACAGCGGTCAGTTTGAACAGCATGTAAAGGCATTGCAGGGAATGTATCCAAAGGTGCCAAGCATTGGATGCATTGGCATGAGCTATGATACCCGTATCGTGGAAAAAGGGGTCGGCATCGTTGCGTTTTGTGACGGTGTCAGCGCGGCGGCAAATGTACTGGAACACGTGTCGGTGATGCCAGTCAAATATATCCGCCGCCTGGAACAGGATTTAAAGGCGGTAAACGCGGCGCAGAACAATACGATCTGTATCGACTTTTGCTCCGGGAACGACGCGTGTGTGCTCAATACGCTTACCAGCGTTTTAAAGCGCCAGCAGATCGCGCTGGTCGGCGGCACCGGGGACGGAGGGAAGGTCTCTGTCAACGGCAGGATTTATGAAGACGCGGTTGCCTATGCGCTGGTTAAAAACCAAAACGGCAGGGTAAAGGCGTACAAGGAAAATATTTACCATCAGATGGGAAAGCACCGTTTTGTTGCGTCCAAGACGGACAAGGCAAATTATAGGATCGGAGAACTGGACGGCAAGCCGGCAAAGCAGGTTTACCAGGATATTTTACATATATCGGAAAAGGAAATACTGACACAGACATTTAAAAATCCTTTTGGAAAAATCAACGGCAACGATATGTGCATTATTTCGATTAAAGAGGTCAACGGCAACGCGCTTTCCTGCTATCGGCAGGTCAACGATTCGGATGTGCTGATTATGTTAGAGCTTGGAGACTATAAACGGATTGTCAAGCACACAATCCAGACGATCCGCAAGGATTTTCCAAGGATTTCAGGCGTGTTTTCGATTAACTGCCTGTTTCGGTACTTATTATTCAATGATAACCATTATATGCAGGAATACTTGCAGGAAATGGCTACGCTGGGCAGCCATGCAGGAGTTGTCGGATATGGAGAGCATTATAATAACCAGTTTGTCAACCAGTCCATGACTTGCGTAGTGTTTGAGTAAAGAAAAGGGCAGGGGAGGAACATATGCTGTTTGGATTAAATAAAAAAGAAAAATCAGGACTTGGCTACGAACGCAGACAGGGAAATGTGGACAAAGAAAGCCTGTATCCAGTGCTGCATGTCGCGGGCAGCGTAAAAGAGCGGCAGAAGGAGATTGTCGAACGGGAAGTCGCTTCTTTACAGCAGTTAAGCAGAGTCAGCGATTCTTTTAACGCAGTGCTTGACGAATCGGAAAAATTTCATGAAAAGCTGCAGGATTTTGAGTCCACGTTTTCCAATATCGGAGAGGTGTCCGATCAGTTTGCGGGCGTAAAGGATGAGATCGGCAAGTCGGTCGTCACCGTTCAAAACGAAGTGGAATCGCTAAAGGAACATACGACGCAGGTAGAGACGCATTTTGCGGAAATGGAACAGATGTTTTCCTTGTTTCTTGCCTCGATTAAAAAAATCAAGTCCAGTACAGACCAGATTACATCGATTGCAGACCAGACCAATATCCTTGCGCTGAATGCGTCCATCGAGGCGGCAAGGGCGGGCGAGCATGGAAAAGGTTTTGCTATCGTAGCCGTAGAGGTGAAAAACCTGGCAGACCAGATTAAAAACCTTGTCGCGGCAGTAAACGACAGCATTGGCGATGTAGAGCATGGCACCGACCAGTTACATACGAGTATCAGCAATTCCCAGGATGCGCTGAACGCAAATATTCAAAAGGTCAATGACACCTATCAGATGTTTGAAAATATTACGCAGGCAGCAGAAGGCGCTACGACGGTGCAGGAAGAGATCTCCCAGGTCATGCACGAATCCAAGATGGCGCTTGAGAGCGTCAACGATTTCTTTTTGCGTACCAAGCGCCAGTATGAAGAGGTTGTGAAAAATATTGAATATGCCAACAAGCTCGGCACGACAAAAAGCGCGATGTTTGAAGATATGGAAAATATGATCTCGCAGATCGCTCCGGTAGTGGAGGACTTATAGCCGGTACAGGCGAAAGGATGCAGGAGGGACAATGGACAGGATTTTAATTGTAGTTGATATGCAAAGCGATTTTGTGGATGGCGCGTTAGGCACAAAGGAAGCGCAGGAAGCCGCCTGCCTTGCAGCGTCTAAAATAGAGCGGTTTCCGGGCAGGATCATCGCCACGCTGGATACGCACGGGCAGGATTACCTGGACACTGCGGAAGGAAAAAAGCTGCCTGTTGTACACTGCGTCAAAGGAACGGCTGGATGGGAGCTGCATGAAAAAATACAGCAGGCGCTGGCAGGGAAAAGTTATCAGACGATCGAAAAAGATACGTTTGGTTCCGTTCGCCTGGCACAGGAGCTGTTGGAGGCTTGGCAAAAGGAGCCGTTTGAGGCAGAGCTGATCGGGCTGTGCACGGATATCTGCGTGGTGTCGAATGCGCTGCTGTTAAAGGCATATCTTCCGCAGATGCGCATTGTAGTAGATGCGGGCTGCTGCGCAGGAGTAACGCCAAAGACGCATCAGGCGGCGTTAGAGACGATGAAAATGTGCCAGATTGAGGTTGTATAAGCTTCATTTGCAGATGAAAAATGCTTTTTGTAAAATCGCGGGTATTTTACGGAAGGCATTTTTTGTTTTGCATGTTTAAATTTATTTTATGTATATTTTCTTAAAAATTCATGATATTTTGGTGAATTTTTAGCGGTTATTGCCAAAAGTATGTTATAATAAAGTATCATTATACAAAAGAAAAAGGAACACATACTAGTAATTGGAGGAAAAAAAGATGGAGCTTTATGAACAAGAGGATGATATTTTAGGCGGGGAGCTGACCGAAGGGCTGATTACGCTGTTTAATACACCAGAGAGGGTCAACCAGACGAAAAAATTTATGGACATGCTGGTAGGTTACCGGGAGCTTATGATGATGTATGCCTGTGCGGTGAAGGAAGTCCGTACAAAATTTGAAGTGTTAGACACCGAATTCAGCGTGCGCTACCAGCGCAACCCGATCAGCTCGATTTCCACGCGGTTAAAGCATACGAACAGCATTATGGCAAAATTAGAGCGTTATGGCTACCGTTTTTCCCTGGAAAACGTGGAAGCTTATATTAACGACGCTGCCGGTATCCGGGTGATCTGTTCGTATATTGACGATATATATGGGATTGCGGATTCCTTGCTGTCGCAGGATGATATTACGCTTATCACGCGCAAGGATTATATTGTAGCGCCCAAGCCGAATGGCTACCGCAGCCTGCATCTGATCGTAAAGGTGCCGGTATTTTTCGCAAATTTCAGAAAGGATATGAAAGTCGAGGTGCAGATCCGCACGATTGCGATGGACTTTTGGGCGAGCTTAGAGCACCAGCTAAAATACAAGCAGAATATCCCAAACCAGCAGGAAATCGTGGCGCAGTTAAAAGAATGCGCAGATGTGATCTCACAGACAGACCAGAAGATGATCGCCATTCGCCAGCAGATCGAGGCAGCATCCGATGCCCCGACAGAAGATGATATTTTGCTGGAGAAATTGAGCCGGTTTGATATTGCGCAAATGTAACTGTTTCATGCATGTGTTTAGCCAAGCATTACGTCTAAGAGCATCATAACGGCAAATCCGGCAACGATTCCCATTGTTGCACAATAAGGCTGGTCTTTTTGGTTTTGCTGGCATTCCGGGATCAGCTCGTGGACAGCGACCAGGATCATCGCGCCTGCGGCAAACGAAAGGGCAAACGGCAGGATGGCTTCTACATAGACGATCAACAGAGCGCCTAGTACGCCCGCAACCGGCTCTACAATGCCTGAAGCCTGGCCGAGAAGAAAGCTCTTTTTTCTGGAGCATCCCTCTGCGCGCAGGGGAATGGATACCGCGGCTCCTTCTGGAAAATTTTGCAGCCCGATGCCGATAGCGATCGTTACAGCGCTCATAATGCCTTCCGGCGTAGAACCATTTTGCAGCGCCCCGAAAGCTACGCCGACGGCAAGCCCTTCGGGAATATTGTGCAGCGTAATGGATAAGATCAGCATAATCATGCGATTTGAGCGGCTGCTCTGTGCGTTTTGCATACACAGCGTATGGCATCTTGCGCAGGAGACGGCTTTGTCGGACAGCCACATAAAGGCTGCGCCGCAAAGAAACCCGGCGGTTGCCACCAGGTAGGCAGGCGTACCGCAGCGTGCCTGCGCGCGTTCGATCGCAGGCTCTAACAGCGACCAGAAGCTGGCAGCGATCATCACGCCGGAAGCAAAGCCAAGCATTGCATTTATAAGCCTTGTATTGGGCGATTTGAAAAATACAACCGTTGCAGCGCCTAATGCAGTAACAGACCAGGTTCCGACAGTGGCGATAAGCGCCAGGAAAACAACAGAGTTCATGGTAGAGACCTCCTTTGGATGATTGCAGAATCATATTATGTAGCAGGCGTTTTCTGCCGGACGGCTGTGTTCTGATAACAGTATATTGAAACAGGGATAAAAAGGTGACAAAAATATGGATACAGCAATGAAAATCGTAATTGCAGAAGACGACGGGATACTGGCAGAGGAAATCCGCCAGTTTTTAGTAAAATGGGGCTATCAGGCGGTTGTGGCGGTACAGTTTGACGACCTTGCCGCTGCGTGCCTTTCCTTGCAGCCGCATCTTATTTTACTGGATATCAACCTGCCTTTTTACGACGGGTTTTACTGGTGCAGCAGGATCAGAGAGCGGTCACAGGTGCCGGTTATTTTTATCAGCAGCCGCGGCGGCGATATGGACAAGATTATGGCGGTTGCCCAGGGCGGAGACGACTATGTGGAAAAACCGTTTCGGCTGGAGGTATTAAAGGCAAAAATTGAAGCGATGCTGCGGCGGACGTACCACTACCAGATGCGTGTACAGGAGTATTTGAAAAAAGATTTGTATTTCGACTGCGGGCAGTCGGTGCTTGTCTGTCAAAACAGGACGCTGGAACTGACAAAGTCCGAACAGCGGATCTTGTCAAAGCTGGTGGAAAAAAGGCCGGAGGTTGTAACAAGGCAGGAATTGATGATGGAGCTGTGGAGCACGGACGAATTTATATCCGATGGGACATTGACGACTATGATCAGCCGCCTGCGCAGCAAGCTGAAAGGATTTTGCGGGGAAGAGCTGATTATGACGAAAAAAGGGCAGGGATATTTGCTGCTGTAGGAGAGTACAAGTGAAATATTTGAAAAAAAACAGGCTGTGGCTTGGCCTGTCGGTGTTTCTTGTGGCATCGTTTCATGCGTATGCCGTTTTTTTAATGCGTGAGCCAAAGATACAGAAGATATTATATCTGGATATACTTTTAGGAGCAGCTATTTTGATAGTCGCAGGTATCGATGCGGCAAGGTACTATAAAATGCAGGCACTGAAAAAAGACATGCTGCAATGCGGGCATGTCGTCTGCCGGGAGCTGTATGAGGAGCTTTCGCGCTGTCAGGCGTACGATGGCGCGGCGCTGTGGCAGGAGGAAGGGATGGATGTTGCGGAGCACGATGTGCGCATTTTAGAGGAACAGTTGAAAACACAGTTTGATTTAAATTGTGATTTGCAGGATTATATAGCGGCATGGTGCCACGAAGTGAAGCTGCCGCTGTCTGCAAGTATGCTGATGAATGAAAAAATCAGTGACAGTACGCTGCGCATGGCACAGAAGGAACAGTTGGAAACGATTCGCCAGCAACTGCATGTGGCACTGCTTGGCTGCAAGGTACAAAGCAGCCTGTTCGATCTGCATGTCTGTGCGGCGGATCTTTTGGAATGTGTAAAGACAGCGATTCATAACAACCAGTATTTCCTGATCCGGCACCGGTTTGAAATCGTCCTGGAAGTAGAGCCGGTAAAAGTATATACCGATCCATCCTGGTTTGTCTATGTGTTGGATCAGTTGATCCAAAATGCCATGAAATACAGTACGCAACATCCAGTGCTGCTTATAAAAAGCATAACGGGTGAAAAAGCGCAGGAACTAAAGCTGCTGGTCGAAGATCATGGAGAAGGGATCAAGGAAAGCGACCGCAGGCGTATTTTTGAGCGCGGCTATACAGGAAGCAGCCATCATAACGGAAAGTATAAGTCTACCGGGATGGGGCTGTATATGGCAGCGCAGATTTTGGACAGGCTTGGGCACACGATTGCCGTAGAGAGCGAGTATGGGGCGTATACGCGGTTTTTTATTGGCTTGCAGCCTTACAATTCTGTAAGGTTTGGCGCTTTTATGTAATGCAGATGTAAGGATTTTTTTACTCCGTTATTCTATAATAGGATTGCAAGGAGGAAAGAAAACCATGAATGAAACGATGAATCAAAAAACAGTAGCAGCCGTGAAAAACCTGACGAAAGATTACGGCGGCAAAGGATTTCGCACAAGGGTATTAAAAGGAATTGACCTGACGGTGTCAGAACATGATTTTATCGCGATTATGGGGCCGAGCGGATCAGGAAAGACGACACTGTTAAATATTTTGTCTTCGATCGACAAGCCGACCCAGGGCAGTGTGCTGATTGCAGGCAAGGATATTACGCGCGTATCCAATCGGGAACTGTCACAGATCAGAAAAGATAAAATAGGATTTATTTTCCAGGATTACAATTTGCTGGATACGATGACATTGCAGGATAATATTGCGCTGCCGCTTTCTTTAAACGGGGCAGACAGCCGTACTTGTTTTGAAAAGACTATCCAGTTGGCAAAGACATTTGGTTTGACGGAGCATCTTGGCAAATACCCGTACCAGTTGTCCGGCGGGCAGAAGCAGCGCGGCGCAGCGTGCCGTGCCCTGATTACACAGCCGGAAATTATTTTTGCGGATGAGCCGACCGGGGCATTAGACTCCAAATCCGGCAGGGAGCTGCTGGAGTGCTTAAAAAGCGTAAACGAGAAAGGCGTCGCAACGATTGTAATGGTCACGCATGATGCGTTTAGCGCGTCTTATGCGAAGGATGTGTATATTTTAAGCGACGGGCATATGAAATGCCGGCTTAGCAGGGGAAACAGCCAGAAGGAGTTTTATGACCGGATAATCGATGTGCAGGCTTCTATGGGAAGTAATATGGAAAATGACATGGGAGGTGATCAGGCATGAGGCTGTGCAGGCTTGCGTTTCAGAATGTAAAGTGCAATTTAAAAAACTATGTTTCGCTTGTTTTATCACTGTCGTTTTCGATTATGATTTTTTATAATTTTCAAAATCTTGTATATTCGGATTTATTTGCGGCTGTGGGAGAACGCAGCAAAGATTACTCCGATATGCTGATTCAGATGCTTTCGCTTGTACTCGGTGTGTTTATCGTATTTTTTACCGGGTATGCGACGAATGTATTTTTGACAAGGCGGAAAAAAGAAATCGGGATTTTTATTTTTATGGGGCTGACGAACCAGAGAATTGGAAGTCTGTATATTATGGAAATGATGATGGCGGGCGCGGCAACGCTGGCAGCCGGTATTGGATTTGGTATCCTGCTGTCACAGTTGTTTCAGATGATCCTGCTTACCATGTCTGATATTACATTAGAAATTGGCTGGTCGTTTTCTTTAAAGCCTATTTTAATTACATGCGCATTTTATTTTGCTGTTTATACGTGCTTTGTGTTAAAGGGATATTTCAATATTGTAAGGAGCAGCGTATTGGAAATGGTGTCGGCAAGCAGGCAGAATGAGTATGTCAGGCTGCCAAACGGGATTTTGCTGTTTAAAAGCGTGCTTGGAATCGTAATTCTTTCCGCCGGATATGCGCTTGCGGTGGCGGAAGACCGGGAAGGGGTTTTGGAACATGCGGTACTTGCCGTAGTGCTTGTAATTATAGGCGTATATTTTTTATTTGGCGGCATGATTCCTGCGGTCTTTCAGGGGCTGGCAAAAAATAAGCGCTTTTTATACTGCAAGGAGCGCAGCCTCTGGGTAAACCAGATGGTGTTTCGAATGAAAAAAAATTATCGGACGTACGCGATTGTCTGTGTGCTGATGATTTGCTCGGTTACGGCGCTTTCCGCAAGCTTTGCGTTAAAAGAACGCTACAATGGCATCGTGCATTTTCGTACGGTCTATACGTACCAGCTTTTAAGCAGCCGCCCTGACCTGGATGAAACAGCAAAAAAGCTGATTGAACAGGAAAATGAGATTGCCTACCATACGAAAATGCCGATTCTTTATCTAGAGCCGCTGAAAGGAGAACAGCAGGCATATGAAAAGCCTGTGGGACTGCTTGAATGGTCAGGCTTCCAGCGGCTCGCAAAGGAATCAGGATTAAATCTTAATATAAAACAGCCGAAAAACGGCGAAACTGTTGAAGTGACGCATTTGTATCTTATTTCTCTGATTACAAAGCGCAAAGGCGTCCCGGTAGAGGTGAACGGACAGACTTTTTTAAAGATGGATGAAATTCATGATCCGTATTTGGGACATTTGCAGGAACAGATGTCTTTTTACCTCATCAATGATGCGGAATATAAAAAGCTGCGCCCGTTAGGGCAGGAATTGTATGCTTATAATTATAAAATTAAAGATATTTATAATTACAAGGCGTCCGTGGACGCGCTTGGCACGCTGGTAAGCAATACAGAAGAAAACTATACCGCGCGTATTGTGATGGCGCCGGACGGGGGCAGGGATATGGAATGGGTGAAAATCTTGTATTCGCTGTGCGTATTTTTGGTGATGGTATTTATTACCGCAAGCGGCAGTATTTTATTTATGAAGTTGTACAATGACGCGCTGGAAGAAGCGGAGCGTTTTGACGTCCTGCAAAAGCTGGGATATTCTTATGAGACGCTAAAGCGTGCGGCAGCAAGACAGCTCTTTTTGTCATACGCTGTGCCGCTTTTGGTGATGGCGGTATCTTCGTATTTTTCTGTCCATGCGCTGGAGAAGGTAATGGATACAGGCCTTGCCATGATCCGCCTGGCAAGCGCGGGCATTATTTTTGTATTTTTTTATGTGTGCTACCTTTTGTCGGTAAGAGTCTATGTAAGGAATGCACGTATTCGAAAAATGAAATCATGAAACGTGAAGTGTGAAATATTTATATAATTTTGATTTGCGTACGGATGCGTTGTATGTTAAAATAGTCGTAGTTATTTAAGGGAGAAAGCAGGCATGAAACACAAAGACCACTATAATGACGGCTACATATTGGATCTTTCTCAGAACATACACAGCGTAATGCGGGATTTTGATGAAAAAAGCTTTTTGTCTTCCTTAGCCGGCAGGCTAGATGACAAAGAACTGTTTCAAAGATTAGACTGTATTGCAGATGCGCTGCAGGATCATCTGCCGTATGCATACGAAAAAAATATTGAGGCATTTTTTTCTTTGCTTGGGCCAGAGCTGGATCAGCCAAGCGGCATGTTTTTGTTCGGGTGGTGGCTGTGGCCGATCAGTACTTATGTACAGCGGCATGGGAATGAAAACTGGAAGCTGTCGCTTTCTTTTTTGAAAGAGCTGACGAAAAGATTTACCGGCGAGTACGCCATTCGTCCGCTTCTTTTGGAGCATCCAAAGGAAGTGATGGACGAATTAATCGCTTGGACAATGGATGAAAATGTCCATGTAAGGCGGCTTGCGAGCGAGGGCGTCAGAATCCGGCTCCCCTGGTCAAAAAAATTATTGGTTGCATTGGATGAATTTGAACGGTATACGATGATTTTGACAAGCTTAAAAGACGACCCGGAAAAATTTGTGCAAAAAAGCGTCGGAAACAATCTGAATGATTTGTATAAAGAAGCTCCTCAAAAAGCAGATTTTATCATTGCACAATGGGAAGCATCGGGGCAGAGCAAGGCACAGGACTGGATTATCCGTCATGGGAAAAGGAATCAAAAGCAATAATATCGTCAGAAAAGGAAACCCTCAACTGTACACGAATACAGTTGAGGGGTATTTCATTATTAAGAGGGTGCCATTTGGCATCCTTTTTGCAGACAGCACATCTTTATTGACAACAAGTCTTAGGATCTTGCAAAAATCAGCACATAATGGTTGCGAAATGGGCATGTGTGTGATATAGTGGTTTCTTTGAAGAGTAAAAAGGAGGGGATAGAGATGTCTAAATTTATCGGCAGCAAAAGCTTTTATAAGATGGTTCTTTTGATCGCGGTGCCGATTATGGTGCAAAACGGTATCACGAACTTTGTGAGCCTGCTGGACAACATTATGATCGGGCAGGTGGGTACACAGCAGATGTCAGGAGCGGCAATTGTCAATCAGCTTATTTTTGTGTATAATCTATGTATGTTCGGCGGAGTATCAGGTGCTGGTATTTTTACGGCGCAGTATTTTGGACAGGGCAACGATGAGGGCGTGCGGCAGACGATGCGTTTTAAGTTTTGGATGGCGCTTGCTGTGACAGGGTTTACGGTGCTGCTTTTTACAGGATGCGGTACATTTTTGATCCGTTCTTATTTAAAAGGCGAAGGTTCTGCACAGGATGCGGCTGCGACTTTAATGTATGGAAAACAGTATTTGTACCTGATGCTGGCGGGGCTTCCTGCTTTTGCGGTGGTACAGGTCTATGCGTCTACGCTCAGAGAGTGCGGCAAGACTATCCTGCCGATGAAAGCGGGTATTATAGCGGTATTTGTAAACCTTGTCTTTAATTATCTGCTGATCTATGGAAAACTTGGGATGCCGGAGCTTGGGGTGCGCGGTGCGGCTGTTGCGACAGTGCTTTCCCGTTATGTGGAGATGCTTATCGTAGTGTATCAGGTACACAAGGATACAAAGGCGTATGCGTTTATTACCGGTCTGTACCGCACGATGAAGCTGCCAAAAGAGCTGGTAGGAAAGATTTTGAAAAAAGGAAGCCCGCTGCTGTTGAATGAAACGCTGTGGGCGGCTGGCATGGCGATGCTGACCCAGTGCTATTCGGTGCGCGGGCTGAATGTGGTTGCCGGACTGAATGTGTCCAACACGATTAGCAACGTGTTTAATATTGTATTCATTGCACTGGGAGATTCGGTTGCGATTATTGTCGGACAGCTTCTTGGAGCAGGAAAGATGGATGAGGCGAGGGACACGGACAATAAGATGATTGCGTTTTCCGTATTTAGCTGTACTTGTGTAGCCGCCGTTATGCTGATTCTTGCACCGGTCTTTCCAGGTTTATATAAGATCAATGAAGAAGCAAGGGAGCTTGCAAAATATTTTATTATGGCAACGGCTATTTTTATGCCGCAGAACGCATTTTTACATGCGGCTTATTTTACGCTGCGTTCCGGCGGGAAAACAATGATTACGTTTTTGTTTGACAGTGTGTTTATCTGGTGTGTCAGCGTAGCGATCGCGTTTACATTAAGCCGCTATACGTCTTTGCCGGTGATCGCCGTGTATATTATGGTGCAGATTGGAGATTGGATAAAATGCTTCATTGGATTTATCCTGGTAAAAAAAGGTATCTGGTTACAGAATATCGTAGAAAGGGAGTAAAAGATGGATTTTAAAACGTTAACGGAATTAACAGAAGGACATGCGTATGACGAGCTTAAGATTATCGGCAGGGATGCGTTGATGTATGGAAGACGGGTGCATGTGGTTGCAATGACGAAAGAAAAAGAGGAAACCGTGCTTTATTTATTAACAAAGGCATTAAAGGTGCACGAGGTAAAGCAGCCAAACCGCCAGCTTATTAAAGATTATGCGCAAAATGTGCTTGCCAGTATGGCAATGGTGCAGGTAAATGACCGAATGTTTTTTAATCAGTCGGTTGTGACGCAGTCTTTGGGGCAAAGCGATATGGAAAGCCCGCTGCTTTTGGCAAAATTTATGGAAGCAGGCTGGAGGCTGCCGCAGAACAGCGAGCTGTTTGCATTAGACTGGAACCAGGTCGAGCTGCTAAGGTGCGGTTTCCGCGCTTCAAGCGGCAAGCTGCCTGACTGGGAACATGCGGATGTATCTGTCGTCTGGGCGGAACAGATGAAGGAGCATTTTGTTGAAATGCCGGTAAAGATCCAGGTCGAGGACGGCAGGGCAAGTGCATCCGAAAAGGAGCTTGTATTTCCAGTTGTAGATGCAGACGGTACACAAAAACAGGCTGTTTGCTATATTAACAGCATCCAGATCGAGGATTTTTGGGCACAGCAGCAGGAATGCTTTTCCAATCCTGATTACCGCAGGAAGAAACTGGAAAAAATGACGGAACAAGCGTATGAGGATATGGTAGCGTCTAAGCGCGAAACACTCAGGCAGGTGTGCCCGCAGGGAATGATATACTTTGTGGTAGAGTGCGAGTGCACGCTGGATCTGCAAGCGCAGTTTTACTTAAGCACGTATTTACGCCAGGTACCGGACGAGAGGGAGGGAACTTTTAGCGAGCTGTTTGGCGTGCAGACGGGTGAGCCGCAGCAGGGGCCGCATGGACTGCCGCTGCAAAAAATACTGGTTCGCCAGCCAGTCAGCGCGGAGGAAACAGAAGTGTGGGTGGAACTGTTTACGGCTGGCGAGATCGTCAGCGAATGGAAAGAGAAGGTAGAGTGGCTATAACACGACGAAAAAAAAGTTGCATATTTTGCCTTCCCTTGTTATAATAACAAGCGAGAGAATATAACATTGCATTATTTAAAAAGTGGGGAGTCCATACAAATGGGCTGAGAGTAAGCTGACAGTGCTTAGACCCGGAACCTGATTTGGATCATGCCAACGTAGGGAGATTACAGAATCGTTTATACTTTTGTATTGTCAAAAGCAGGACGTTGCCGAAAGCTCCGGGCAGTGTCCTGCTTTTTTTGTGGAGGTGAGAAATGCGTTTTGGTAACAGGAAGTTTTGCGGGGAAGACCTGCTGCTTTATGCCGTCACAGACCGAAGTTTTCTGCATGGCGCTGCGCTCTGCGAGCAGGTGGAACAGGCGCTTTTGGGCGGCGTGACGATGGTACAGCTTCGCGAAAAAGAAATGAGCGGCAGGCAGCTTTTTAAAGAGGCAGAAAAGCTCCGGGCGCTTTGTGCGCACTATCAGGTGCCGTTTATTGTCAATGACAATGTAGCGGTTGCAAAAAAAGTGGATGCTGACGGGGTGCACCTTGGGCAGAACGACACGGATGTGCCTTGGGCGCGCAGGCTGCTAGGAGAGGATAAAATCATCGGCGTATCGGCAAGGACAGTGGAGCAGGCTGTGCTTGCCTGGAAACAGGGAGCCGATTATTTGGGAACAGGGGCGGTTTTTGCGACGGGAACCAAACCGGATGCGCAGGCGTTAAGCTTGGAGTGTCTGACAAAGGTCTGTAAAGCGGTGCCGATCCCGGTAGCTGCGATTGGCGGCATTACGGCAGACAATGTGGCTCGTTTGTCCGGCAGCGGGATTTGCGGTGTTGCCGTTGTCAGTGCGATTTTTGCACAGCCGGACATTACGCAGGCAGCAGTGCGGTTAAGAGAAAAAGTAAAGAAAGTACTGTGATCCAACTGCGGGGATTGACAGGCAGCTTTACAAAGAGCAGGCATAAAGCAGGACGGGAGGTTTTTATGGAAAGCTTTATAGAACAGTTTTTGAAAAAAGAAACAGTAACGGGCATGATTTTTGACGTGGATGGGACACTGCTTGATTCCATGCCGGTCTGGGCGCACAGCGGGGAGCAGTATCTTGCGACGCTTGGCATAAAGGCGCCGGAGTCATTGGGCAGGGAATTGTTTTCCATGACGATGCAAAAAGGTGCGGAGTATATCAGGCAGACCTTTGAGATGTCACAGACGCCGGAAGAAATCAAGGAAGGGATTATACAAGTCGTTGCCAGGGCATATGAAAAAGAGGTCGGATATAAACCAGGAGCAGCCGAATTTTTAAAGGAACTGCAAAAGGCGGGCGTTCCGATGACAGTCGTGACATCGAATGATCTGCCGCTTGTCCTTGCGGCATTCCAAAGGCTTGGTATCGAACGCTGTTTTAGGCATATTTTTACGTGCGGCGTATTTGGCAGCGGCAAGGACGATCCTGCTATTTTTCACGCGGCGGCAAAAGAAATGGGCAGCAGTACAGACAGCACTTGGGTAGTGGAGGACGGCTTGTATGCGATACGCACGGCAAAACAGGCAGGCTACCGGGTGATCGGCGTGGCTGATGCAGCCAGCAGGCAGGAGGAAGAAAAGATCAGGCGGCTGTCAGATTATTTTGTATCGGATTTTACACAAATGACACAGAAGAAAGAGGAAGGGGAAACAAGATGAGAGAATATGCGACACAGATGGAGGCTGCCCGCAAAGGCATCCTGACAGAACAGTTGAAAACCGTGGCAGCGCAGGAGCGAATGGCTCCGTCGGAGCTGATGGAGCTTGTGGCAGAAGGAAAGGCTGTAATTTGCGCCAATAAAAACCACACATGCTTAAAACCGCAGGGAGTTGGCTCCATGCTGCGGACAAAGATTAACGTCAACCTTGGCGTATCAAGAGACTGCAAGGATTATGAGGCTGAGATGAAAAAGGTGATGGAGGCGGTACATATGGGCGCCCATGCGATTATGGATCTGTCCTCTCATGGAGATACCGTGCCGTTTCGCAGGAAGCTGACAGCCGAATGCCCGGCGATGATCGGGACGGTGCCGGTCTATGATTCGGTCATACATTACAAGCGTGACCTGGATACGCTGACAGCGCAGGATTTTATTGATGTCGTCCGCCTTCATGCAAAAGACGGGGTGGATTTTGTAACGCTTCACTGTGGGATTACACGCAAAACAATCAGCCAGATCAAAAAGCATAAGCGCAAGATGAACATTGTATCCCGCGGCGGTTCGCTCGTATTTGCATGGATGTGCATGACTGGAGAGGAGAACCCGTTTTATGAATATTTTGACGAAATACTTGCGATCTGCAGGGAATACGATGTAACGATCTCTCTGGGCGACGCCTGCCGTCCGGGATGCCTTGCGGATGCTTCCGACGTATGCCAGATCGAAGAACTGGTACGCCTGGGCGAGCTTACAAAACGCGCCTGGGAGCAGGATGTACAGGTGATGGTGGAAGGGCCTGGGCATATGCCGTTAGACCAGATCCCAGCAAATATGAAGATCCAGCAGACGCTCTGCCACGGCGCTCCGTTTTATGTACTGGGGCCGTTGGTGACCGATATTGCGCCAGGGTATGACCATATTACCTCCGCAATCGGCGGTGCGGTTGCGGCAGCAAGCGGCGCGGCATTTTTATGCTATGTAACGCCTGCGGAGCATCTTGCACTGCCAAATGTGGAAGATGTCAGACAAGGCATTATCGCATCGAAAATTGCGGCACATGCGGCAGATATCGCAAAGGGAATCCGCGGAGCCAGGCAGGAAGACGACAAGATGGCAGACGCAAGAAAAGCGCTGGACTGGGAGGCGCAGTGGGCGTGCGCGATCGACCCTGATACAGCGAAAAAGATCCGCGCGGAGCGAAAGCCAGAGCATGAGGACACATGCTCAATGTGTGGCAAGTTCTGCGCGGTGCGCAGCATGAACAAGGCATTGGCTGGGGAGCATATTGATATATTGTAGATACTGCTATAGTTTGCATTTTGCTGTATGCATGGTATTCTTTTAAACAATGAACACAAAGGGGGACGAGCAAGGCCGTCCCCTTTGTGTTTAAAGAGGCAGTGCAGCCCGCACAGCACGCCCGTTATTTGTCAGCGGGTCTTTTTTCTGATAGCTGAAAACGACAGCTTCCGGCTGTGCATAGATCGTTTCAAACACTTCTACATGCAGTACTTTTACCAGTTCTTTGTAGCGATATCCGCTGTATTCTGCAAACAGCGCATGTGTTTGTGCTTCTTTAAGAAGAATGTCCTGGACAGCCTGTTTCCATTGGCTGTTGGGTGCGGCAAAGCCTGGGCGGTTTTTCATATGTTCGCGCAGGTACAAATCAAGGGTAAGCGTTTCACGCAGCTTTAAGATTTGGCGTGCAGCAGGACAGCGGGTGTCTGTGGCATGTCCGTTTAAAATACAGGAAGTACCAAATTCCAGCAGGATTTCATATTTGCGCACACGGTTCGAAAGGATACCAAACAGGCTGTGCTCTGCAAACCATGTAGCAAGGCTGTCATACATGGCAAATGCAGATGAAAAATATGGCAGCAGCAGTTGCAGCGTATGCGTGAACTGACCGCTGTTGTAGTAGATCTCAAATACTTCTTCTATTTGCTTTAGACGGCAGACTTCCTGATAGGAGAGCCACTTTGTGGAAAGTACTTCATAAGGCGGCTGGCTGGACGATACAAGGCTGTATTTTGGGGCGCGCGCTTCTATGGCGGAGCCTTTTAATACTTTTAGGAAGCCAAGTTGCAGTTGCATTGGGCGCAGGGCGTATACGTCGTTAAATGAAACTTGAAAGGAATGAAAATCTTCGTAGGGAAGCCCGGCGATTAAGTCTAAGTGCACATGGATATTGTTCCATGACAAGACGCGGCGCACGGCGTCCGCTGTTTTGGCAAAGTCCGTGTTCCGGTCGATTTCTTTGAGCGTCTGCCGGTTGGTGGACTGTATGCCGATCTCAAGCTGTACGGCGCCTGGGCGCATTTGCTCTAACAGGGCAAAATAATCTTCATCCAGCAGGTCTGCTGCGATTTCAAAATGAAAGTTGGTAATGCCGTTGTCATGCTTAAGCAGGTAGCGCAAAATTGGCAGGGCATGTTGTTTGTTGCAGTTAAACGTGCGGTCGATAAATTTGACCTGCGGTACTTTTTGCGCGAAAAAGAAGGCAAGCTCTTCGCACACGCGCTCTGTCGGGCGAAATTCCATCTGCCTGTCAATCGAGGACAGGCAGTAGCTGCAAGAAAACGGGCATCCTCTGCTGCTTTCGTAATAAACGATCCGGTTTTGAAAGCTTTCCATGTCCTGATACCAAAACGGGATATCGCAAAACGGCAGCTTTGGCGTGTTTTCCGTTGTCAGTACATCCGGCAGGCTGTCCGCTGTTTTTTGTACATAAGAGGCTACAAGAAAGGAAAAGGAACCTTCACCCGCGCCTGCCATGACGCCGCGCAGCATCCATTCCTTTTTGACTTCATAGGGGTTGTAGGATACTTCCGGCCCGCCTGCCCAGATGTCGGTATCCGGCAGGATTTTATGCAGGTCGCCGATAAGCTGCCCGATGAGGCTGCGGTTCCAGATATAGCAGGAAAAGGCGATGACGTCCGGCTCTTTTTTGTAGATTTCCTGCAACAGGAAAGCAAACGGCTGGTTAATTGTAAATTCGACAGTCTGGACATGGGGGCTGTATATGCCGGTGCAGGCTTTTAAGGAAAATATCGCAGGGTTGGAGTGGATGTATTTGGCATTGATTGCGACAAGCAGGATGTTCATTGGCGGGTTCCTTTCTAAAAGCTTTTTGTTACAGCTATTATAGCGGATGTTCCCAAAAGTGTAAAGCGCTCAGTCAACGAAAATCAGAAAAACGCTCTGGGAGTGAAATGCTGCCAGAGCGTTTTCAGGGAGGCGTCTATAAGACTTTGGCAATTCGAAGCAGCGTTTCCTGCTTTTCCTTCTGCATCGATTTGATCACGTTTAACAGCTCCATTTCGACGACGGATGCCGGGCTGTGATATTCGTTTTCCAGCAGGTAATCGATTGTAATGTCCAAAGCGTTGCAGATCCCAACGAGCAGGGTCAGTGAGATTTTTACCTTGTTTGTTTCAATATTGCTGATATGGGATACGTTGACCCCTGTAAGGCTGGCAAGGCTTTCCTGTGTCAGTTTTCTGCCGGTGCGGATCTCCTTGATCCGCTGTCCTATAAAAGAAAAATCCAGTTCCTGCATATAAAAAACACCCCTCTAAAATTTTTTGTTTTTGTTATTGTAATATTTATTTTGCTGACGTATAATGATGTGTAGCTAGGAAATATATAGCTTTACATTAAGTGTTTGCTTTCTGTGAAAACCGATGCATTTTATATGACAAAAATGTAAGAATCATAAACATTATGTGAAGATTCTTAAGATATGCTTAAGATGCGGAAAAACACTTGAGTGATTGAAAAAGGCTTGTTATACTAAAGTGCAGAGTGTGTGGTTGTAAAAAACATGGAGGACAGGAGTGTGGTAATGGAAAGGAAATTAAAGATTTCTGAAATGATTCCAAAAGACCGTATGCTGCCGCTGGTATTTGCATTTACATTTAATATGGCGGTCTATGCGGGGGCGAGGATGATTGCAGGGGAGTGGAGGCATTACAATATTGAAGGCGCGTTTGACCAGCAGATTCCTTTGTGGGCGCCGTCAGCGGCGATTTATGTGGGATGCTATCTTTTTTGGGCATGGAATTATATATGTATAGCGCGGCAGTCAAAAAAAGACATGTGCCGTTTTTTTGCGGCGGACTTTTTGTCGAGGGTGGCCTGTTTTGCTGTTTACCTGTTGTTTCCAACTACAAATACAAGGCCGACGATTGCACCGGACGGATTTTGGAACCGCGTCGTGCTGCTTGTCTATAAGCTGGATGCGGCTGACAACCTGTTTCCGTCGATTCACTGCCTAGTGAGCTGGTTTTGCTATATCGGGCTGCGGGGCAGAAAGGAATATTCGCTCTGGTATCGGGGCGCGTCGCTTGTGATGGCGGTTTTAGTCTGTATTTCGACGCTGACGACAAAGCAGCATGTTGTGATAGATGTATTTGGCGGCGTCTTGCTGGCAGAGGCTTGCTATTTTGTTGCGAAACGGCCGGCTGTCTGGAAGCGTTATGAAAAAGTGCTGGATCAGGTGAATCGGAAGATCTTACGAAAGGAAGCAGGGAATGCAGGGTAAAAAGAAAGCAATCGGAAACGCGGTTTTTCTTGCGGCTGTATTTGCGCTTACTGTCTACGGCGTATTTCATGGAGAAGACATGGAGGCGATGATGGAGGCGATTGGCAGGGCTGATCTCCGTTTTTTGGCGTTTGCAGTCTTTTTGTCTGTGTTTTCGATCTGGGGTGAGTCGGTGATTATCTGGCATATGATGCGCTCGTTTCGAATTGCGGTCAGGAAAAGGATCTGCTTTTTATTTTCATCGGTAGGATTTTTTTTCTGCTGTATTACGCCTTCTGCTACAGGCGGGCAGCCAATGCAGATTTATTATATGAAAAAAGAAAATATACCGGTCCCGGTTGCGGCTGTGATCTTAATGGTCGTTACGATTACATATAAGCTGGTGCTTGTCGTTATTGGGGTTGGAATACTTGCATTTGGACAGGGATTTTTGCACCGCTATCTGGAAGAGATCCTTCCGGTGTATTATCTTGGGATCTTGCTAAACGTATTTTGCGTCAGCTTTATGACGGTGCTCGTATTCCATCCGGTGCTGGCAGAAAAGATCGTTTTAAGCGGAATGGACTGGATGGAGCGGCTGCACCTTTTGAAAAAAAAGCAGGCGCGCAGGGAAAGGTTTGCAGCTTCAATGGACGTTTACCGGGAAACAGCAGCGTATTTAAAGGCGCATAAAGGCGTGATTGTTTCCGTAATATTAATTACGTTTGTACAGCGTATGGCGCTGTTTGCAGTGACATGGATGGTGTATCTATCCCTGCGCCTGAAAGGGACGCCGGTACAGGATATTGTGCTGCTGCAGGGGGTGATTTCAGTCTCTGTCGATATGCTGCCGCTGCCGGGAGGAATGGGCATCAGCGAAACGCTGTTTTTAAAAATCTTTCGAACCGTGTTTGCGGTGCTGACGCTTCCGGCAATGGTACTTTCCAGAGGGCTTTCGTATTACAGCCAGCTTTTGATCAGCGCGCTGTTTACGATTGTGGCGCAGCTTTATTATACGCTGCGGGAGCAAAAGAACACGCTTGTGCAGAGGGAATGAAAAGATGAAACGAGACAATAATGTAGAAAAAAGGACTTACAGCATAGCAAAATGCTGTAGCGGAATAGGAGATCATACATGCTGGGGATTTGGGATTATACGGTAATACTGACCTATATCAGCTTTGCATCGGCTGGGGCAGGTATTTTTTGCGCAATATCGATGCGTCTTCAATGGGCGATTTTTTTTCTCGCCTGTTCCGGTTTGTGTGATATGTTTGACGGAAAAGTAGCGAGGACAAAAAAAGACCGCACGGAGGATGAAAAAAAGTTTGGCATTCAGATCGATTCGCTTTGTGATCTTGTCTGCTTTGGCATACTGCCGATGGTCATATGCTACAAAAGCGGGATGAAGCATTTGTACAGCATGGCGATTTTAATTTTATACGGGCTTGCCGGACTGGTAAGGCTGGCGCATTTTAATGTGATGGAGGAAAAGCGCCAGGAGATGACCGATGAGGATAAAAAGTACTATCATGGGCTGCCAATTACCTCAATGGCGATTGCACTGCCGCTGTTGTATGTGCTGTCTCCGCTGCTGCCGGGGCGGAAGGTGTTTTTACTGCTGATGCACCTTTTGGTGATGACAGTAGGCGCGCTGTTTATTGTGGATTTTAAGCTGCGCAAGCCGACCGTGACAGAGATGGTGCTGCTTGTCTTAGTCGTGGCGTTTGCGGTCATGATACTGATTTTTATCGGGAGGAGCTGGTGGGTGTTTATCCATCATGCGAGATTTACAGGTTCCGTTTTTCGGTGAGCAGGCTGGAAAATGATGGTACGGGAAAGGAGAAAAACATGGTACATTTAACCGCAGACCGGATGGGGACGGTGAAAAAAGAACATTCCATGCAAGACCGCCTGCTTGGGGTGTTATATGGTACAAAGGCAGGGAGGAGGCTGCTAAAGCCTCTGGTGGCGCCGTGCGCTTCAAGGATCGGGGCGCGGCTTTTGGATACGAGAGCTTCCCTCTGCCTGGCGATGCTTTTGATTCGCTGCCACCACATACCAATGGAGGATTTTGCAAAGGTAAAATACCGTTCGTTCAATGATTTTTTTACAAGAAGGCTGGCAGACGGGGCGCGCAGGGTCATGCAGGAGCCAGAGAGCTTTGTAAGCCCCTGTGACGGCAGGCTGAGCGTTTACAAAGTGGATCAGGAATGCTCGTTTTTGGTCAAGCATACACGCTATACGATAGAAAGCCTGCTTAAGAGCCGTAAGCTGGCGGAGCGGTTTGCGGGCGGGTATGCATGGGTCTTTCGGCTGTGTGTGGACGACTATCACCGGTATATTTATACAGACGATGCTGCCGTATCCAAGATCCGGCGCATACCAGGCGTGCTGCATACGGTAAACCCGGCGGCAAATGACGTATGCGAGGTCTATAAAGAGAATACAAGGGAATACTGCCTGCTTAAAACGGCGCATTTTCAGACGATACTGCAAATGGAGGTAGGAGCGATGTTTGTAGGGCGGATCGAGAATGCGGCGGGAGAACGTATGGTAGAGCGTGGAGAGGAAAAAGGGTATTTCGCGTTTGGCGGCTCTACGGTAATCCTATTGACACAAAAAGGCGCTGTGCTGCCGGACGGGGATCTTTTGCGGCATTCCAAAAGCGGCATCGAGACGAAAGTACGGCTTGGAGAGCAGGTCGGTATTCAGCGTAAGAACAGGGCTTGTCAAAAATAGAATAAGACAGCGCAGGCAAAGGCATGTACGGCAGAAAGTACATGCCTTTTGCCTGTGATTCGGTAAATTTACTAGTTGTTTTTTTTGCCCGGCATGATATAATAAAGTATTGCTGTGATACAATTATCTTGCAAGGAGACTGTCATGTACGGACAAAACAATCAAAAAAGAAAGCGTTTTTATAAAAAGAGCATCTGGCCGTCAATCGGAATGTTTGTCTTTTTTACGATAAGCTGCGTAGGGCTGGTGCTGACATTTATGGTTTCTTTTCAGGGGTATCTGGTTGATTCAAAGATCGCCGATATCCAGGAGGATGCCGTCAGCCTGGGCAGGCTGATGAACCTGCATATGAAAAACAAGACGATTTTTGAGGCAGCTTCTTTTGTGGAGGTATATTTGTCGGATGATAAAGATTTGTGCATTACAGATGAGCATAATCAAGTATTAAGGCATTTTGGGCAGACGGTGCCGGATTTTGAGCAGACAGAGCATATTTTAGTCTTTGCGCCGCTGCGTGTGCTGACACCATACGAGCTGATGCCGGATCTGGATTGGAAAAAGAAACACAAAGACAGTGTTTCGAAGCTGACGTTTCAGGAGATTTTAAAAAGGAGCATGGAAGCGCTTTTAGACAGCAGCTTTGAAGACAGCAAATGGCTGGAGACGCCTTTGTATCAGGAATATTACTGGGTGGAGATTCCGATCAACAAGCAGGGCTACCATATGTATTACAGGGATGCTCTTGTGATTGCCCAGAAAAATGTGTTTTATATGAATATTGCAGTGTTCGCAGAACTGATCCTGCTAGGTGTACCTACCGTGCTGCTGTTTTTTAATGTCTGTTCTTCGATATCCATGCAAAGGCACATGGTAAACCTGCTGTATCAGGATCCTGTAACCGGAGGGAAAAACTGGAACTATTTTTTAGAGCAGAGCAAAAAGATCCTGTGCCAGTTTCGAAATACAAAGTATACATACGCAATCGTAAACCTGCACATGATCCGCTATCAGGATTATTGCGCCTGCAACGGAAGCAGGGAAGGGGAAGCGCTGTTAAAAAAGATCGATGGTTTTTTGCAGATCAGCATGGACAGCGGCGAGACGTTTGCACGCTTTGGCAAGGCAGATTTCGGGCTGCTTTTGCGCAGCACCTCGAAGGAGCAGTGTGAAAAGCGGCTGAAAAAAATGCTGGTGGAGTTAACCGGCATTAAAAAAGATAAAATGATGTCTTTCAGCGCCGGTATTTACCTGCTGCATCCGGCGGCAAACCGCAAGGGGCAAAGACGCAGGCAGATCAATATTGACCAGGTCTATCATTTTGCCTGCGCTGCAAGAGGGACGATGCGGGGAAAGGACGGAGAGTACTTAAAAGTATTTGACCAGCAGATCCTACAGGAGCAGCTTTGGAAAAACAAGGTGGAAGAAACGATGGAAGCCGCGCTCTTAAACGGAGAGTTTAAGCTGTATTTGCAGCCAAAGTTTGACCCGGTAACGGAAAAGATCGTAGGCGCGGAGGCGCTTGTACGCTGGATTTCCCCGGAAGACGGGATGATCCCGCCCAATCGGTTTATCCCGGTGTTTGAAGAAAACGGATTTATTACAAAGCTGGACGACTATATGATACTGGCGGTCGCAAAATTGCAGTCGGAGTGGAAGCTAAAGGGGCAAAAGCAGGTGCCGGTGTCTGTCAATATATCAAGAGTCAATTTTGTAAAAGAAGACTTAGCCGAGCATATCTGCCATCTGGTAGACAGCTATGGTGCAGACCATGCGGGCATTGAGCTGGAATTGACAGAAAGCGCGGTTTTCGGCAACAAAGAGCGGCTGATGCAGATTTTAAAAGAGCTTAAGATGTGCGGATTTAGCATTTCGATGGACGATTTCGGGGCTGGATATTCTTCTTTAAATTCACTGAAAGACCTGCCGATCGATGTGCTCAAGCTGGATATGGACTTTTTCAGAGGGGAAGACGAGCAGCAGCGCGGGGAAATCGTGGTCAAAGAAACGATCCGCCTTGCGCAGGCGCTGCATTTGAAAATCGTAGCCGAGGGCATAGAGAAAAAGGAACAGGTGGAATTTTTAGCGGAACAGGGCTGTGATATGATCCAGGGATTTTATTTTGCAAAACCGATGCCGGTAGAGGAGTTTAATGAACGGATAAAACGCGACTGCTGACAAAGGGCGGTCATCCTGCCGGTGCGGTTTTATGAAAGGGAATAACATGCATACATTTTTTATCTTCCTGCAATATCTGGGAATTCTTATTTTAATGGCGGAAGCCTTTTATGTAGTAGGACAACGGCCGTCCAGGCAGCAGCAGTATTTGCAGTATCTGATTATCTCGCTTTGTACGAATTTTACGGGATATCTGCTGGAGCTGGAGGCGGCGACAAAAAGAGAGGCGATTATGGCGGTAAAGTTTTCCTATTTTGGAAAGCCGTTTATCGTGCTGTGCCTGTTTTTGTTTGTGATGCATACGTGCAAAGTAAAGATTCCAAAACGCCTGGAGCATATTTTGTTCAGTATCCATTTTTTGATCGTGGTGCTTGTGCTTACCTGTGAGCACCATACACTGTTTTATAAAAACATCTCATTCACACAAAACGGGCTGTTTGCGCATCTTGAGATGGAGCATGGGCTGTTTTACTGGCTGTATTGTGTAATGATGTTCCTCTATGCAGTCATTATGCTTGCGGTATGTATGGCGGGTTATTGCAAGGCAAAAAAAGAAGCAGACAAAAAGCAGTTTGGATGCCTGCTTTTAATGGTTGCTATAGCGCTCTTTGGCTATGTGATTTATTTAAGCGGCATGACCGGAGGCTATGACACCACGCTGCCTGCTTGTCTAATTGATTCGGTTCTTTTAAGTGTCCTGATTTTTCACGGAGGCATCGTCGATACGCTGACGCTTGCAAAGGAGCTTGCAATGGATACGCTGGCGGAGGGCATTGTAGTCGTTGATATTGACGAAAATATTATCTATTTTAACCAGACGGCACAGCAGGTCTATCATGAAATCGCACCAGGCAGGCACGAAAAGATCCTGGAAGATATGGATGCCTGCATTCTGGATAAAAAGAAACTGGAGCGGGGCAGGATGATCTACGAGGTCAGCAGCCATATGATCGAAAAAGAAACGAACTATTACGGCAGGATGTATGTGCTGACGGATATTACCGACAGCTATCATTATACAGAGCGCGTCAAGGAGCAGGCGGGCATTATGAAGGAGCTGAAAGATCAGGCGGAGTCGGCAAACGAGGCGAAGTCAATTTTTGTCTCAAATATGTCCCATGAGATCCGCACGCCGATGAACGCGATCGTAGGGCTTACGGAAGTAATGCTGCGCAAAGAGTGGGAGGAAGAGGACGAAAAATACCTGCTGAATATTCAAAGTTCCGGGAAAGCGCTGTTAAAGCTGATTAACGACCTGCTTGACTTTTCCAAGATCGAAGCGGGCAAATTTGAAATATCCGAGGATGTGTTTGATCTGGCGCAGATGATGCGGGACATCCAGATGATCGGTATGACCAGGATCGGAGAAAAGGACGTCTCTCTTGTGATGGACATTGAAGAAGAAATTCCAAGGCTGCTGTATGGGGACGGGCTGCGTATCCGCCAGGTTATTTTAAACATTATGAACAACGCGGTAAAATATACGGAAAAAGGCACCGTGACGCTGACGGTCAGGCAGCAAAAGCGGGAAGCGGAAAAAATCCAGTTGTACGTATCGGTCAAGGATACCGGGCAGGGAATTCGAAAGGAAGACCAAAAGCGCCTGTTTGACGCATTTACGCAGGTAGACATCAAAAAGAACCAGGGCAAGGAAGGAACCGGGCTTGGGCTTGCGATCTCCAGGCAGCTTGTGGAAATGATGGGTGGCGAGCTCTTTGTCGAGAGCGAATATGGCGCCGGCAGTAACTTTTACTTTACGTTCTGGATCAGTGCACAAAGCAGCGAAACGGTCGGCAATTTTGCGCAGCTAAAAGAGCAGACGCAGGAGGAAGCACAGGAAGAGGTGTTTAATTTTACGGCACCTAAGGCGGCAATCCTGCTTGTAGACGACAATGAGATCAATCAGGAGGTGGCAAAAGCGCTGCTAGAGCCGTTTGAAATGCACATAGACCTGGCGTCTGACGGGCAGCAGGCGTTGGAGCAGGTACAGAAAAAGCACTACGATCTTGTATTTATGGACCATTATATGCCGGTTATGGACGGCATCGAGGCGGTCAAAAGAATCCGCAGCCTGCCGGATGCGTATTATCAGAAGCTGCCGGTAGTTGCGCTGACCGCGGACGCCGTACAGGGCGTACAGGAGGAATTTCTTGCCGCCGGCATGAATGATTTTGCATCCAAGCCGATCGAAATGCAGGATGTATCCAGAGTGCTCAGGCGCTGGCTGCCAAAAGAAAAGATCCAGAGGATATAAGCGGCAATAAAAATGAAAAAATTTAAAATAGCTATTGTGAACCGGACAAGAAAGAGATATAATAAAATGGTAAGCAGTTTTAGGTAATCAGAATGTCATACATATGCTGACAGACCGGAAACAAAATAAAATATGGCGTTTCATCATTTTACTCCAAGTTTGCAGATAAGAAATCCGAAATGCATAAGCCAGCACATTCGAATTTTATATTTGTATGTTCGTGGATTATTTTGTGCGGACGCAAAAAAGGGAAATGAATGGAATCGAATGAGGAGGAGAGATTTATGTTTAAAGACGAAAAGATCGAAAAAAAGCTTACAAAATCTTTTCTAATGGTATCATTAATCACGGCTGTTTCAGCGGTGATCGGGTTGATTGCACTTGTTGTTGTTGCAAACAGGTACAGTTATGCACTGAAAAACTTCGGATTTGCTCAGGGGGATATCGGAAAGGCAATGTTCGAGTTTGCAGACGTCCGTTCTTCCCTGCGGGCGACCATCGGTTATGATGATGCAGATGCGATTCAGAACGTTTTAAAACAGCATGAGGAAGCAAAAGCAAACTTTGAAGTGAATTTTGCAAAGGTAGAGGATACGATTGTATCCAAATCAGGAAGAGAAACCTATGATAAAATTACAAAAGAGCTTGAAAACTATTGGACACTTGATGCAAAAATTATAGACCTGGGCGCTACGACAGACAGAAATCTGTGTAAGCAGGCACAGGACATTGCAATCAATGAGCTTGCCCCGATTTATGAGGTGATCTATGCGGACTTAGACAGCCTGATGGAAGTAAAAGTGACAGAAGGCGAAAAGCTGTCCAGGATGCTTATGGTTTTGAGTATTGTTTTGATTCTCGCGATTATTTTGGTAATTGTCGTGTCCGTCCTGATTTCCCAGCGGATCGGAAAACGGATTGCCGATGGAATCGCAGGCCCGTTAAAGGAACTTGGCTCACGCTTTAAGCTGTTTGCATCGGGAGATTTGTCCTCTCCGTTCCCACAGGCAGCTTCACAGGACGAAGTCGCGGATATGATTACGGACGCTACAGAAATGGCAAATATGCTGAACCTGATTATCCGTGATATCGGCGAAGTGCTCAGTGAGATGGAGCATGGAAACTATGCCGTAGAGTCCAAAGAAAAAGAAAAATACGGAAATGATTTCCAGCAGGTTGTAGTATCTATGCGCGGGCTGCGTGACCAGATGACGAAGACACTGCGTTCGATCGGAGAAGCTTCCGACCAGGTGTCCAGCGGTTCCATGAACCTTGCCGACGCGGCGCAAAGCCTTGCCGAAGGGGCAACAGAGCAGGCGGGTGCCGTAGAGGAATTACAGGCTACGATTATCGATATTACAGAGACAATGGAACAGAGCGCGCAAAGCGCAGAGGAATCTTACAACCAGGCACAAAATTATGCGGATGAGGCTGACCGCAGCCGGGAAGAAATGCATACAATGGTAATAGCGATGGAGAAGATCAGCGATTCTTCTGCAAAGATCGGAAATATTATTTCTGAAATTGAGTCGATTGCTTCACAGACAAACCTGCTTTCTTTAAATGCTTCCATAGAAGCAGCAAGGGCAGGAGAGGCAGGACGCGGTTTTTCCGTTGTAGCTGAGGAGATCCGCCAGCTTGCGGAGCAGAGTGCAAAAGCTGCTGTCGATACAAGAGAACTGATCGAAAGCTCGATGAAAGAGATCGCAGAGGGCAGCCGCGCCGTAGAGCGTGCTTCCGGATCGATTGATAATGTCGTCGGCGGTATTAAAAAGATCGCGGAATCTTCCAAGAACCTGAGCGTCATGGTGATCTCCCAGGCGGAGACAATGCGCCAGGCAGAGCAGGGCATCAGCCAGATTTCAGAGGTAGTGCAGAACAATTCCGCTACCGCGGAAGAGTCCTCGGCAACAAGCCAGGAGCTGTCGGCACAGGCGGCTACGCTGGATGCATTGGTAGGGCAGTTTAAGCTGAAGGAAGATTAGCAGGTACATGTAAGAAAAGGGGCAGGTCTTATAAGGCGGCTCCTTTTTTTTGCAAAGAAAAGCACAGCAATGAATCAGCCCGTATGGTATAAGTTTTGAAATTTTGGAAAAAATTGTTTGTAAGAGCAATTTTAAGAAAGCGGGAAAGAGACATGCTGTTTAATTCATTTCATTTTATCCTATTTTTTCCGGCAGTTGTGCTTGTATACTTTCTGGTACCGGCGAAGCTGAGGTATGTGTGGCTGCTGCTTGCCAGCTATTATTTTTATATGAGCTGGAATGCAAAATATGCGGTGCTGATTGCGTTTTCCACATTTGTGACCTGGGGAAGCGGTATGCTGCTTGGCGCGTGCAGGAAACGGGGCGCGAAAGGCAGCATAAAAAAATGGATCGTTGCGCTGAGCTTTGTGATCAACCTTGGCATTCTTGCTTTTTTCAAATATTTTGATTTTATGCTTGACAATGTGAATTTTTTTCTTGGCAAAGCGGGATTGCAGGCAGTTTCGCGCCCGTTTGACCTGATACTGCCAGTTGGGATTTCCTTTTATACGTTTCAGGCGCTGAGCTATACGATGGATGTATACAGAGAGGAGATCGAACCGGAGAAAAATATAGGAACGTATGCGCTGTTTGTTTCTTTTTTTCCGCAGTTGGTGGCAGGCCCGATCGAGCGGTCGAAAAATTTGCTGCTCCAGATCGCACAGATTGACCGGTTAAACCGGAAAACGCTGTATCAATATGACCGGATTGCGAGCGGTTTTCGGATTATGCTCTGGGGATATTTTCTAAAGATGGTGATTGCAGACCGGATTGCTATTTTGGTCAATACGGTGTTTGATTCCTGGTATTTTTACGGGACGGTAGAGCTGGTGCTTGCAGCGGCGGCATTTTCGATTCAGATTTACTGCGATTTTAACAGCTATTCCACGATTGCGGTCGGCGCGGCAAAGGTAATGGGCTTTACGCTGATGGAAAACTTTGATACGCCGTATTTTTCCAGAAGCATACAGGAGTTTTGGAGAAGATGGCATATCTCGCTGAGTACCTGGTTTAAAGATTACCTGTATATCCCGCTTGGCGGCAGCCGCTGCGGCAAGCTGCTAAGGTACAGAAACCTGATGGTTACTTTTTTAGTCAGCGGCTTGTGGCACGGGGCAAGCTGGCATTTTGTCGTCTGGGGCGGGATGCATGGGCTGTTCCAGGTAATTGCAGCGCAGACAAGAAAGCTGCGTGACGGGCTCTATGAAAAATACAATACAAAATGCACGTCGTTCAGCTTTCGGTTTGGGCAGATGGCGGTCACCTTTGTACTGACGACGTTTGCATGGATTTTTTTCAGGGCAGAGTCTTTATCGCAGGCGTGCAGCTATATCGCCAGGATCTTTACAAAGCCGGACTGGTGGGCGCTGTCAGACGGCACGATCTACCGACTGGGGCTTACACGGATGGAAATGAATATCCTGCTGTCTTCGCTGTGGATTTTGTTTGCGGCAAGCCTTATCAAATATAAAAGGAACGAAACACTGGACGTATTTTTGGCAAAGCAGTGCGCGTGGTTTCGGTGGCTTGCCGTTTGCGTGCTGTTTGCCTATATTTTTTTGTTTGGAATCTACGGACCGGGATTTGATGCCAGCCAGTTTATTTATTTTCAGTTTTAAGCGTCTACCGCAATTCGTCGATATATTTTTTATCAATAATGACAAGTACAGAATCCCCGCTCTGAAACGGCTGGTCGGGATTGAGCATCGTCGTAAGTTCTCCGCCGCGGCGCAGTGCGACGACGTTTAGGTTATGCTTCTGGCGCAGGGAAAGTTCTTTTAAGTTATGTCCGATCCATTCCTGCTTGACGCTGATTTCAATCATGCGCACCCGCTTGGACAGCTCGAAGAAATCGATAAAGTTGCCGTTTACAATGTTCCTTGCAACACGGATGCCGCCGTCCCGTTCCGGTGTCACGATCTTGTCCGCCCCAATGCGCTCTAAGATCGAACTCATCGTAGCGTTGCGGGATTTTGCCAGGATAAACGGCACGCCTGCCTCCTTTGCAGCCATAATCGTCATAATGCTCGCTTCTAAGCAGCTTGTCATCGTTACGATGACGCCGTCCATATTTGAGATGCCAAGCGAGTCAAACGCGTGAAGCTCGGTAGCGTCTACCTGGACTGCCATTGTGACGTGCGGCGCGATATCGCTTATCAGGTCTTCGTCTTTATCAACAGCCATGACATCGGCGCCTGCCGCCATTAATTCCTCCGCGACGCTGCGCCCGAATTCACCTAAGCCGAATACGGCATAAGAATTTTTTGTTTCTTGTTTTTTCATTGTATGTGAAGTCCTTTCTTGTTTTTTGATACCAAATTTCCAGAGCAGAGCACTGCTTATCCGACGGCTACATGTTCTTCAGGCAGCTTTGCGGCGGTCTGTTTATCGCGCATCGTAAATACGAGTACCATAGAGATCGGGCCGATGCGTCCAAGGTACATGCAGATGCAGAGGATGATTTTTCCAGCAATGCCGACGGTAGCGGTATAATCTCTGGAGATGCCGACTGTGCCAAGGGCGCTGTATACCTCGTAGATCTGGTCGACGGCTGCGCCCGGCTCAAAGACCATCATCGCAATCATCGCTGCAATGCTCGCAAAAAAACTGATCAGTACGACGGACAGCGCTTTCCTGGCTGTCTTTGGCTGGATTCTCCGATGAAAGCAGATAATGTCTTCCCGCCCGCGGACCGTGGCAATTACGGCGAGAAAGATAATCGCAAGCGTCGTTGTCTTTACGCCTCCGGCAGTGCCGACCGGTGAGCCGCCGGTAAACATAAGAAGCAGCGTAAGTATGACGGACGGTGCGGTAAGCCCGCTCTGCGGAATGGTGACAAAGCCTGCCGTACGCGTTGTGACCGACTGAAAGCAGGCAGCCAGCATTTTCTGAAAAGGCGTAAAGCTGCCGATTGTCGCCGGATTATAGTACTCAAATGCGAAATAAAGGACTGCTCCTGCAAACAGCAAGGATCCAGTCATTACAAATACAATTTTCGAATGCAGGTTTAAATACGCCCAGATACTCCGGTGGCAGGTTTCTGTGGAAAACCTTTTTTTGCAGGCGTTTAAAAAATCAAACCAGACGATAAATCCAAGCCCGCTCAGTATAATCAGCGACATGGTAACGACATTGATCCATACATCGTGCGCATAAGGGATAAAGCTCTCCGCGCCGATTAAGTCAATCCCCGCGTTGCAGAAGGCGGAAATCGAATGGAACACGCTGTACCAGATGCCTTTTGCGCCAAATTCGGATACAAAGCGGGGCAGGTAGAGCAGCGCACCAGCGCCCTCTACGAGAAAGGTGCCGAGAAAAACACTTCGCAAAAATTTGACAAGCCCCTGCATCGTCTCCAGGTTAAACGCATCGCCAAGCAGCATCCGGCTGCTGAGCGAAAGCTTTTTGCCGAGCAGCATATTAAATACGGTCGTGATCGCCACAACGCCAAGGCCGCCGATCTGGATTAAAATAAGGATTACGATATGCCCGAACAGATTCCAGTGTGACGCGGTCGTCACCGTGACAAGCCCGGTCACGCATACGCAGCTCGTCGCTGTAAACATGGCATCCGCAAAAGGCGTGGCGCTGCCGTCCGCAGAAGCAAAAGGCGTGGCAAGCAGCAGCGAGCCGATCAGTATCAGAAATAAAAAGCTGAATGTAATAATCTGTGTTGTCGTCAGATGTTTTTGTAAAAATCCCATGTTGTCCTCGATTCTTATGAAATTGTTTTTGCTAACATCCAGTCTAACATAGATAGCGGGATTTTTCTACTAAAAGTATCCAAAAAGAATCTTTTCGATGAAAGCTTGACAATCAAAGGGGGATGGCATATATTGGAGAAAAAAGCATGGCAGTTTAGGAGGGCAGCAGGATGGCGGTACAGATATTGAAGGATTACTGTTTTGCGGATATGACGGTCAGGTATCTGACAGACGATCAGAAAAAACAGGTGGGGCTCGTTTTATTGCCGGCTGACAGGCCGGTTTTGGCGCAGCAGAAGAAGGAACAGATTGATTCTTTGGTGCAGCTTAAAATCACGGGGGATATTTACAACGAACCGTACGCGATGGGCAATACGATGCGCAACAGTGAAACGGTGCGAAGGCTGGAATACCAAAAACAGGAGATGTATCAGCAGGGAGATCGTACACACATCCAGACAGTTTTAGAAGCCCGCGGCAGGTACCGGGTGATCCATCATCTTATATGGAAAGAAGCAAGCCGTTACCTGCGGATTTTTTGTACGATTGAAAATACGGGACAGGAAGACTTTATGCTGGAACTGTTCGAAAGCTTTTCTTTCGGCAGCATTTCACCGTATCTTGTAGGAGACGGGCATGAGCAGATGTTTTTGCACAGGATCCGCAGCGTGTGGAGCCAGGAGGGGCGCCCGGAAAGGATTCCGCTGGAGGATCTGCAACTGGAGCCTTCCTGGGCAGGGTATGCCGTACGCTGTGAAAAATTCGGACAGGTTGGATCGATGCCGGTCAATAAGTTTTTCCCGTTTGCGGCAGTCGAAGACCAGCAAAATCAGGTATTCTGGGGCGCTCAGATCGCGCACAATGCGTCCTGGCAGATGGAGCTGTACCGCAGGGATGATGCGCTTGCCCTAAGCGGCGGCATGGCAGACCGGGATTTTGGGCATTGGATGAAGCGGATCGCGCCGGGGCAGACATTTGCAACGCCGCAAGCGATCGTAAGCGTGGCACATACGGATTCGTTTGACGCCTTTAGCGCAAGGCTGACCGAAGCGGCGCTGGAAGGGCTCTCGCAGGTACCGCAGAGTGAAAAGAGCCTGCCGATTATTTTTAATGAATATTGTACGACATGGGGAAATCCATCGCATGAAAATATCTGCGAAATCTTAGACTGCATCAAAGACAAAGGGTTTGGATATTTTGTCATTGACGCCGGCTGGTACAAGCAGGACGGCGTTCCGTGGGATCTTAGCATGGGAGATTATGAAGTCTCAAAATCGCTGTTTCCAAAGGGGCTAAAAAACACGGCAGACAAGATCCGCGCAGCAGGCATGATCCCTGGCATCTGGTTTGAGTATGAAAATGCAGGCAGGGAATCGGATATTTACCAAAAGCAGGAACATCTGCTCCATAAGGACGGAAAGCCACTGACCAGCTATGCGCGCAGGTTTTTGGACATGTGCGATCCGTGGGTAGAGCAGTATCTGACAAAACGGGTGATCGGGACTTTAAAACAGTACGGATTCGGCTATATGAAAATCGATTATAATGAAACGATCGGCGCAGGGTGTGACGGCGCGGAATCGCTGGGCGAAGGGCTGCGCAGGAATATGGCGGCATCAAAGGCGTTTATTGAAAAAGTAAAGCGTGAAGTGCCAGGCATTGTACTGGAAAACTGTGCGTCAGGCGGGCACAGGCTGGAGCCGGGCTTGATGAGCCAGATGAGCATGGCGTCTTTTTCCGATGCCCATGAGTGCGAAGAGATCCCTGTGATCGCTGCAAACCTTCACTGGGTCATCCATCCTGCACAGAGCCAGATCTGGGCGGTTATCAGAGAAAAGGATTCGTTGCAGCGGATCGCATACTCAGTGGCAAATACCTTTTTGGGAAGAATGTGCATCTCAGGAGACGTCACCAAGCTGAGCCAGGCACAATGGCGCATCATTGATGCCGGGATGGAATTTTACCGAAAAATCGCCCCGGTCATTCGAAACGGGCAGTCTTACCATTACGGCACGCCAGTCAAAAGCACACGCCATCCTAAGGGCTGGCAGGCACTGCTTCGCATCGGAACCAATGGAACGGCATATATCGTGCTCCATCTGTTTGAAGGGGATCTGCCAGAGCGGATCCATATTCCACTGCCGAAGGGATGCCCGGCAAAGGTGGCAGCGGTTTATTCGGAAAAGGAAGAGCAGGTCGAATGCAGCGGACAGTGCCTGGTGTATCAGCCAAAGGACAGGAAGAAGGCTTTGGCGGTGTTGCTTGTGTAGGAAGGAGTATATTATTAACAGGATATTTAATGTTACAGGAGACTGTAAGCCAAAACTTCATTATATGGTAAACCTTGCTTCCAGGCTGGAGCAGATGCGTGCATATGTGGATGCAGGTGCGTATTTTGCATTTAACCGTGCACGGCAGTATGGAAAGACGACGATGCTGCGGGCGTTAAAGGAATATCTGAAAGGAACCTATTATGTGGTCAGCATGGATTTTCAGATGCAGATGAGCGACGCGAAGTTTCGCAGTGAGTATTTATTCTGCACTGCTTTTGCAAAGGCGTTTGTGCGTATTTTGCAAATGCAGGCTGATGGGAATAAGATGCCGCAAAAGATGCAACAGGCAGCGGATTTACTAAAGGCAGCAGCCTTCGATCATCCTCAGGAGCTGGATTTGGTAGAGCTGTTTCAATATTTTAGTGATATTTGCGCGAATGCAGACCTGCCGCTTGTATTGATTGTCGATGAAACCGACCAGGCGGCAGGGCATCCGGTATTTTTGGATTTTTTGTCACAGATTCGGGGATATTATATTGACAGAGACCAGACACCGACATTTCAGTCTGTCATTTTAGCGGGCGTTTATGATATCAGAAATCTGAAAAGGCGGGTGAGACAGCAAGCAATATTGGAAGCAGGCGGCGTGGAAATGCATGGGGATCTGCTGGAAACAGGAAGCAGGAACAGCCCGTGGAATATTTCAGTAGATTTTAAAGTGGATATAAGCTTTTCACCACAGGATATCGCCGGGATGCTGGAGGATTATGACAAAGATTATGCGACTGGAATGGATATTGTGGAAATGTCTGACAGGATCTATGCGCATACAGCCGGGTATCCGTATCTTGTGTCTAGGCTGTGCAAGCTGATCGACGAAGAAGTTGCCGGCAGCAGGAACTTTCCGCAAAAAAAAGACGCCTGGACATATGCTGGATTTTTGGAAGCGGTCAGAATCATTCTAAGAGAAAAAAATACGCTGTTTGAATCTATGATAAATAAGCTTTATGATTTTCCAGAATTGAGAGGTATTGTATATTCGATATTATTTACGGGAAAAGAATGGCCGTACAATGCGCTGGACCCGGCGGTCTGGACAGCTACAATGTTTGGGTTTGTAAAAAATGAGGACGGTGTTGTTGCGATTGCGAACCAGATTTTTGAAGCTGTGTTTTATAATTGGTTTTTAACAACAGCCGAGAACCAGAAGACAGATCTTTATAAAGCGGCGCTGCGGGATAAGAACCAGTTTGTTTATGCCGGGCATTTGAATATGGAACTACTGCTAAAAAAGTTTGTACAACATTTTGATGAGCTATACGGAGATTTGCCAGACCAATTTAAGGAAGAAGATGGAAGACGCTATTTTCTGCTGTATTTAAGACCGATCATTAACGGCACAGGGAATTATTATATAGAAGCAAGGACAAGAAATATGGAGCGTACAGACGTAATTGTAGATTACTGCGGAGAACAAATGGTGATTGAGTTAAAGATCTGGCGGGGAAATGCATACAGGGAACGCGGGGAAGCACAGCTTGTAGAGTATCTGGAGCATTATCATTTAAAAAAGGGATATATGTTGAGCTTTAATTTTAATAAAAAGAAAGAAATAGGAGTAAAACGTATTGTTTTTGGAGATAAGGTGTTGATTGAGGCAGTTGTATAGACAATTAGCTTCAAACGGCGAAATTTCAGAAAAATCACACATAAAAAATCTGTTGCAGGGAATACTGAGGGAAGACAGACAAAAAGCAGGTGGAAAGCTCCGCCTGCAATCGGTCTGAAAAAAGGAGAATCAGTATGACACAGCAGATGGGAAGTCAGAGCCTCCAGTTTGCGGAGGCTCCTTTTATTTTAAGCAGTGCATCCGTAGTCGGGAAGAAGGAGGGGGAAGGGCCGCTTGGTAAGCAGTTTGATATGGTATGTGACAGCGATAAGTTTGGAGAGGATTGCTGGGAGGAATCAGAAAGCACCATGCAAAAGGAAGCGGCGGCACTCGCGATGGGCAAGGCATCGTTAAAGCCTGCGGACATCCGCTATATATTTGCGGGTGACCTGCTGGGACAGACGATAGCGACGTCGTTTGGGCTGATGAATTATGAGATTCCGTTGTTTGGCTTATACGGCGCCTGTTCGACCTGCGGGGAGGCGCTGTCTCTTGGTGCGATGTGTGTGGCGGCAGGGTATGCAGACCATGTGCTTGCAATTACTTCCAGCCATTTTGCCAGTGCGGAGAAGCAATTTCGCTTTCCGGTCGAGTATGCAAACCAAAGGCCCCTGTCGGCGACCTGGACAGTGACTGGCAGCGGGGCGTTTGTCGTTGGGAAAAGCGGCGGCAAAGCAAAGATTACCGGGATTACAACAGGCGTGATTACGGATTATGGAATCCGGGATTCGATGAATATGGGAGCTGCGATGGCACCTGCGGCATCGAAGCTGATTGTGCAGAATTTTAAGGACTTTGGGCGCACGCCAAAGGATTACGATAAGATTATTACCGGAGACCTTGGGTATGTCGGGCAGGAGATATTATGCAAGCTTGTAAAGGATGAGGGGTATGATATCAGCAGCGTCCATATGGACTGCGGGATCGAAATTTTTGACAAGGAGGAGCAGGGGACGCAGTCTGGCGGTTCCGGCTGCGGCTGTTCGGCGACGACGCTGAGTGCGCATTTTCTGCCGCAGGTAGAGTCAGGCAAGCTACAGAGGATCTTGTTTGTGCCGACCGGGGCGATGCTTTCGCAGGTCAGCTTTAACGAAGGGCAGAATGTGCCTGGAACCGCGCATGGGGTAATTATAGAACATGCCTGCTAAAAAACACGCGGGCGGAAAGGAGAAAACAGAATGGATTATATCAATGCATTCTGGGTAGGCGGGGTTATTTGTGCACTTGCCCAGATCTTAATGGAAAAAACGAAAATGCTGCCAGGGCGGATTATGGTTACGCTTGTCTGTACCGGGGCGGTGCTTGGGGCGATCGGTATTTATGAGCCGATCATGGAGTATGCGGGCGCCGGAGCGAGCGTGCCGCTGTTAGGGTTTGGCAACCTGCTTTGGAAGGGCATGAAGGAAGCAGTCGACCAGAATGGATTTATCGGGCTTTTTATGGGCGGGTTTACATCGTGTGCAGTCGGTGTGTCGGGCGCGCTTGTGCTCGGTTATCTTGCATCGCTTATTTTCCAGCCAAAGATGCGCAAATAATGTATAGTTTGCTTTTTAAGCGGGGACAATATGTTTCATCCGGTCATTGGATGAGCGGACAATACCATAAGTAAAAAGGAGATTATCGTATGAAAAAATTAATGTTAGGCTTATTGACAGCGGCGGCGCTGACGGTTGCTGCCGGATGCGGTACGACAAAGGATGAACAAAACAGCACGACACAGGACAATGCGACAGATCATACAAATGGTACAGGAAGTGTAACGGACGATGGAAACGGCAATACGAATTCGGTTACAAACGGCACCGACCAGGGCGGCAATGTTGTAGACGACGTGATTGACGGGGCAGAAGATATCGGACAGGATGTTGTAGACGGCGTGGATGATATGACAGGCAATGACACAAATCATACAACGAATGATACCGATGTGAATGGTACCAACGGAAACGGTGCAGGTACAGATGTAAATAATACGAATGGAAACGATACAGGCACGGACGTAAATAATACCAATGGAAACGGTACAGGTACGGATACGAACGGCGCAGGTACCGATGGAAAAGGCAACGGTGCCTCAGATCAGGATAAAAATAAAGACAATGGCAAAGATAAAAATAATAATGGAAAGAATAAATAAATAACTACAAACTTATTTGGGATATTTATAAATATCTGCAAACGAAAAGTCAGAATTATTTTGGTTACAGGTAAAAATCTCTTCTGCGGCAAAAGCGTGCAGAAGAGATTTTGGTTTTAGTAAGAATAATAGGTATATCCATATTTTCCATCGGTTTGGATCGATGCGTTTCTAAGGTCGATTGTTTTTTTGATTTTTAAATCGGATTTTGGAATCGTGATTTTAAAATCTTTATAGCTTTGGTCGGATACATACAGTGGAAAATGTGCTTTTTTATAAACAGCGGCAGTCGAGCCTTTTGCGGTCTTTACTTTTACAACGATGTTTTTTAAATATTCGGAATAGTGTCCAGAGCTGTTGACCATGCGGAACTTGATGTCTAGTCCGCCGTTAGCGTTATAAGCGGCGCTGTATGCTTCCCAGCTTGCTTCTCCGTAAGAGATCTCGCTGTTTGTCAGCTTGGATGCCGTATATTTGTTAGTTTTTACCGTAACGGTGCATTTGAGCTGTTTGCCGTCTACGGTAGCTGTAATTGTAGATTTTCCAGCTTTTTTTGCGGTAACGGTCCCTTTGCTGTCTACAGAGGCGATTGCTGGCTTGCTGGATTTCCATTTTACGGAGCCGGTATTGTCTTTGACGCTTAAGGTTTTGGTAAAGCCGGCAGTGAGTGTCAGCGTGGTATTGCTGATTACTGCTTCTGGTATTTCTGCAACGACGGAAAACTGATAAGCAGTTGCTTTTTCAAAGGTAAGCGCGATATGATAATCTCCGGCTGCAAAGCTGCCTGAGTAGCCGTTTATAAAAATACCGTTTTCGCTTTCTGCCCAGGAAGCGTCTGTTTCCGTAATCTGGAGAGAATCTACTTCCATGTCTTCACTGTTAAAAATCATAATGGTACATGCGGCAGGTGCATTGGTACCAATCAGCAGATACACTTCGTCGGAAGGCGCCGGAAGCGTCATATCTTTAACCACCGGTTCACCACCGTTTGCCACTTCCCATGACTGCGGCTTTACAATGTTTTTCAACGCGGCATTTACCGATACCGGCGTTAAAAAAATGGTGCCTAACAGCAGCGCAAACGCGAACAGGAAGCAGGTTGTTTTTTGGATACAATGTTTCATAAGTTCTCCTTTCTATCGATCCATCATTCTTTTGTATGTAATCACAGTATAACGAATCTGCGCTGTCAATGCAACTGATTTTTTACCAAAATATTACAAAGAATTTATGCATTTTTTACAAGAATAAAGAAATTTACATAAAAAACAGGCAGAGGAACGATGCATCTGCCTGTAAAATATAAAATTATTCATCCATGCTGTAATTTGGCGCTTCTTTTGTAATATGGATATCGTGCGGGTGGCTTTCTTTTAGCGATGCGGCGGAAATCTTGATAAATTTTCCGCGCTCGTGCAGCTCAGGGATTGTTGGGCAGCCGCAGTAGCCCATGCCGGAGCGGATGCCGCCGATTAACTGGAACACAGTATCTTCAACGGAGCCTTTGTAGGCAACGCGCCCTTCAACGCCTTCTGGCACGAGTTTTTTTGCATTTTCCTGGAAATAGCGGTCTTTGCTGCCGTTTTCCATTGCGGCGAGGGAGCCCATGCCGCGGTATACTTTGTACTTTCTGCCCTGGAACAGTTCAAAGGTGCCAGGCGCTTCGTCGCAGCCTGCGAAAATAGAGCCCATCATGCAGACGTTTGCGCCGGCTGCAAGTGCTTTTGTCATGTCACCGGAATACTTGATGCCGCCGTCTGCGATAACAGGGACGTTGTACTGCTTAGCGACCTGATAGCAGTCCATAATTGCGGTAATCTGCGGAACGCCGATACCGGAAACGACGCGTGTCGTGCAGATAGAACCAGGCCCGATGCCGACTTTGACGCAGTCAGCGCCAGCTTCAATCAGTGCCTTTGCCGCTTCACCGGTTGCAATATTTCCGGCGATTACTTGCAGGTCTGGATAAGTGGCTTTAATATTTTTAACAGCTTCCAGGATATTTTTGGAATGCCCGTGTGCGGAGTCTACGACAATTACGTCTACGTGCGCGTCTACAAGCGCGGCAACACGATCCATCATATTCGCGGTAATGCCGACGCCGGCGCCGCAGAGCAGCCGTCCCTGTTCGTCTTTTGCGGAATCCGGGTATTTAATCTGTTTTTCAATATCCTTAATGGTAATCAGCCCTTTTAAATTGTTGTCCTTATCTACGATCGGGAGTTTTTCTTTTCTGGCTTTTGCAAGGATTTGTTTGGCTTCTTCGAGCGTAATGCCTTCATGTGCGGTAATCAGCCCTTCGGAGGTCATGCAGTCTTTGATTTTCCTGGAATAATCGGTTTCGAATTTTAAGTCGCGGTTTGTGATAATGCCTACCAGCTTGCCGCCTTTTGTAATCGGGACGCCGGAGATGCGGAACTTTGCCATCAAATCGTCAGCGTCTGCAAGGGTATTGTCTTCGGAAAGGGAAAACGGATCGGTGATAACGCCGTTTTCAGAACGTTTTACTTTGTCTACTTCATCTGCCTGTGCTTCTATGGACATGTTTTTGTGGATGATGCCAATGCCGCCCTGTCTCGCCATAGCGATTGCCATCCGGTGCTCTGTAACCGTATCCATGCTTGCGCTCATCATAGGAATATTTAAGGAGATCTTATTCGTGAGCTTTGCAGACAGGTCGATCATGTTTGGAGTCACTTCTGAGTAAGCCGGGACTAAAAGTACGTCATCAAATGTAATGCCTTCGCCGATAATGGTTGCCATATGCAAGTATCCTCTCTTTCTTCGGGTGCGTTCCGATTCTTGTGAATTTTTAATGAATTTTATCAATTCTACACTAGGAAAATGGAAAAGTCAATGGAGACATTGGAATTTTTGGAACATTTTTATCTTTTTTAAATGTGTGTTGCTATTTTATAGGAAGGGACGCCAGGAGAGAAGATGCGTACACTCTGGCGGCGTCCGTTCCAGAATGTTAAGAATTGCTAGGTATCCTGCTGCTACGCCCTGGCTGTGTCCGGTCGCGGCACCTTGTCCGCTTCCGGCTGTCCGCCGAAAGCTATCGGTGCCGCTTGGCTGCGCCCCTGGTTGTTTTGCAGAATACCAAGCAATTCTAAACATTCTTCCAAAGCCGCCGCCAGAGTGTACGCATCCTCTCTCCCGGCTGTTCTTCGCAAGTGCTGCCAAACGAGCCCGCTATGGTTTGTTCGCTGTACTAGAGTGAATTTTATCTGATTTGCGTTTTCCAAGGAACTATTTTGTACAGGTTCTCCATGTAAAACAACCTAGAATCTGTTATATTATATGGTTGATTTTGTTCATGGTAGACAAACCAAACCATATTGATCTTGTTTCGTAGCATTTACGAAAAGCATCCTTTTTCCCAGCGTCTCTTCCTATAAAAATTTACCAAACCAATCCAAATTAGTTCGCTGTAGTACGAGAGCGAACTTTTCAAACCATATCGGGCTTGTTTTAGTAGCACTTACGAAGAGCAGCCGGGAGCGGGGATTGGCACACCCTGGCTGCGGCTTTGGAAGAATGATTAGAAGCTCTTAGTATTCTGCAAAATAACCAGGGGCGCAGCCAAGCGGCACCTTTAGCTGCCAGCGGGCAGCGAACTAGGTGGCGCGACCGTCCATAGCCACAGCATACCAGCAGAATGCTTAGAGCTTCTTAGCATTCTGGAACGGACGCAGCCAGGGTGTGCCAATCCCCGCTCCCGGCGTCCCTTCCTGTAAAAATATACCAAACCAATCCAAATTTGTTCGCTCTAGGAAATCCGGGACGGCGGAGCTAACCTTTGTGCCGCTGCCGAAAATATCGCCGTGCGCACGGAGGCGGCAGCACAGGCAGGGTAAGCAAATATTCAAATTATTTATGGCAATTTATTGATTTCCCGTTGTTTTTTGATATAATAAAAAAATACTACAGCGAACAAAACCAACCACATCAGGCTTATTTTCGCAACACTTACGAAGAGCAGCCAGGGGATGCCAATCTGTAAAAAAATAACCAAAGCCATTTAAAAAGGAGCAAATGACATGATCATTCAACATAAT
This sequence comes from Eubacteriaceae bacterium, assembly GCA_910574915.1. Lineage (GTDB taxonomy): Bacteria > Bacillota > Clostridia > Lachnospirales > Lachnospiraceae > Eubacterium_J. The sequence goes on along the minus strand of CAJTCR010000016.1, from coordinate 18,124 downwards.
CTAGCAAGTATGGGAGCGTTCGGAAAATCAAAGCTTATTACTTCTCGAAAAGCAAAGACATCCGAACGGCTTGCCAGCGGCTTTCGCATTAACCGTGCGGCAGACGACGCGGCAGGGCTTTCGGTTTCACAGAAAATGCGCGCGCAGATCCGGGGCTTGGCGCAGGCAAATGAAAATATCCAGGACGGCATTAATTTTGTAAAAGTCGGCGAAGGCGGAATGCAGGAAGTGCACGATATCCTCCAGCGGATTCGCGAGCTGTCTGTGCAGGCAGCGAATGATACAAATACACAGTTCGAACGCAGCTCGATCCAGCGTGAGATAGATGCCCTTTCTGTGGAAATAAACAGAGTCGCATATGGCACCTCTTTCAACGAGCATTATATGCTCTGTGGAGATACGATAGGAGGAGGTATCATAGGCGGCAGCGGCGGCACGGGACCTGTGGTAGACGACACCATTTCTGACGCGCTTTCTAACCGTGTGACTTATGGCGGTTCTTTGGATGATACTCTCTATAGTGCCGTCTGCAACCCTGACGGCACGATTGTTTTTTGTGGAAACACGTCCAGCAGTGACCAGGATCTTGCCGGCGCCGGCGGGACACCGGGAACGCGAAGCGGATGGGTCACCAAGGTCGGGGCGGACGGTGAGGTTTTATGGACAACAAAGGTGGGCAGTTCCGCATCGGAAAACTTTACTTCGATCACTGCTTTGGCAGACGGCGGATATCTGGCTGTGGGAAAAAGCGGCGGGAGTCCTCTTCTGGCAAAGCTGGATGCAGATGGAAACGTTGCATGGACGTATAAGTTTCAATGCAGCGGCACAGACAACAATGCCAATAATGCGTTTTTGATGCAGGATGGCAGCGGACATGTATTTCTTTCGATACAGTCATTTGACGGAAACGGCATTAAGGACGGCAGAGGCAATCCTTTGGGCGGGCAGGCGCTGGGCGGCAGGGACGCGATTATGCTGGTCATTGATCCTGCGGTCAACCCGAATGATGATTATGATGCTTTTGAGAAAAAGGCATATCGGGTCGGCGGCAGCGGGAACGAACAAATTATCAGAATGCGCTGGAACATCTGTATGAGGCAAATGCCATTACCGGAGAGAACATATCCGCATCGGAAAGCCTGCTGACAGATGCGGATATCGCTGAGGAGATGGTGGCATTTTCCCGCGATAAAATCTTGGAACAGGCAAATCTTGCTATTATGGCGCAGGCGAATCTGGCGAATGAAAGTGTGTTAAAGCTCTTATAAAGGTTTATTTCATTCGGAATTTGAAAAAACTGTTTTTTTTTCGGGAAGAATATGGTATCCTCTTTGATGACTTGGGAAACAGCAGAAAAATTCAGAAAGAAAGCAGGGATACTTATGGAATTTCGCCCATGTATCGATCTTCATGGCGGCAAGGTCAAGCAGCTTGTCGGCGGCAGCTTAACGGACAGGCAGGCAAAAGAAAATTTTGTATCTGAGCAGGATGCGGCATTTTATGCGCGCCTGTATCAAAAAGACGGGATCCGCGGCGGGCATATAATTCTGCTGGACGCTGCTGGTACGGCACAATATGAACAAGACCGCAGACAGGCTTTTTTGGCGCTTGGCGCCTATCCGGGCGGGTTGCAGGTTGGAGGGGGGATGATGCCTGAGCGTGCGCCGCGGTTTATCGAAGCGGGCGCGAGCCATGTAATCGTGACTTCGTACGTATTTAAAGACGGCATGATTCATTTTGACCGGTTAAAAAAGATGGTGCAGGCGGTTGGCAGAGAGCGTCTGGTGCTGGATCTAAGCTGCCGCAGGACACAGTCTGGATATGTGGTCGTTACAGACCGCTGGCAGAAGTATACAAAGGAAATGGTGACGCAGGAGCTGTTAGAGCGGCTTTCGGACTACGCGGATGAATTTTTGATCCATGCGGTAGATGTAGAAGGCAGGGTATCCGGCATTGAGACGGAGCTTGTAAAAATGCTTGGAGGCTGGGACGGGATACCGGTAACTTATGCGGGCGGCGTCAGCAGCTTTGCGGATCTTGACGCGCTTAAGACATACGGAAAGGACAGGCTGCATGTAACGATCGGCAGTGCGCTGGATTTGTTCGGCGGGTCGATGGCGTATGAAAAGGTGCTGTCCTATGTGCGGCAGGACGAACGCATATGATAAACATACAATATTATAAACATACAACAGGAAAGGATCACAAAAATGAACCATTACACAAAGCAGGACATACTGCGGCTTGCCGAAGAAGAGGATATTGAGTTTATCAGGCTCCAGTTTACCGACGTGTTCGGGACGCTGAAAAATATCGCGATTACAAAATCCCAGCTTCCAAAGGCGCTGGAAAACAAGTGTATGTTTGACGGCTCTTCGATCAGGGGATTTGCAAAAGCCGAACAGTCGGACTTGTATCTGCATCCTGATCTGGACACGTTTGCCGTATTTCCGTGGCGGCCGCAGCAGGGCAAGGTGGCAAGGATGATCTGCGATATTTACAATGCGGACGGTACGCCGTTTGAAGGAGACCCGCGCTATATACTGCGCAGGGCGGAAGCGGAAGCGCGGGAAATGGGGTATACGTTTAAGGTCGGGCCGGAGTGTGAGTTCTTTTTATTCCAGTCAGATGATGATGGGAACCCTACGACAAAAATCAATGAAAAAGCGGGCTTTTTTGACTTGGGGCCGATGGATGCCGGGGAAAATGCCAGGCGGGATATGGTGCTGACGCTCGAAGAAATGGGGTATGCCGTGGAGGCTTCCCATCATGAGGGCGCGCCCGGACAGCATGAGATCGATCTGAAATATGACAGGGCGCTTTGGACAGCAGACCGCATTATGACGTTTAAGCTGGCGGTTAAGATGATTGCAAAGCGTCATGGGATGTTTGCCAGCTTTATGCCAAAGCCGAAGGCGGGCGCGCATGGCTCGGGGATGCATTTAAACCTGTCGCTGTCCAAAGAGGACGGCAGCAATCTTTTTTGCGATGCGTCGGATGCGTGCGGCTTAAGCAGGGAAGCCTACTATTTTATCGGCGGGCTGCTTTTGCATATCGGGGGCATGACGGCGGTCGGCAATCCGCTTGTAAACTCGTATAAGCGGCTCGTGCCGGGCAATGAGGCGCCGAATTTTATTGCCTGGTCGCTAAGCAACCGGACGTCTTTAATACGCATTCCGGCTGCGAGAGGGAGCGGAACGAGGATTGAGCTGCGCAGTGCGGACGCGGCGGCAAACCCTTATTTCATGCTGGCGCTCTGTCTAAGGGCGGGGCTTGACGGGATACGGCATAAAATCATGCCGCCTGCTGCAATTAGCGGCAATGTGTATGATTTAAGCGCGGAGGAGCTTAAAAAGACCGGGATCGGACTGCTGCCGGGCGATTTGATGGAAGCAGTGCGCGCGATGGAGCAGGATACGTTTGTTATGGATACGCTAGGGCGGCATATCAGCAGGGAATACGTAAGGGCAAAGAAGCAGGAATGGAACAGGTACCGTATGGCAGTGACGGACTGGGAAATCCGGGAATACTTCTATCAGATTTAGACGGCGGCAGATATGAATATGATCGTAGTGTTTCCAAAGATCGAACATGCAAAAAGCGTCCGCAGCATCTTGCAGCGCAGCGGCTATACGGTGGATGCGGTATGCACAAGCGGCGCGCAGGCGCTGCGGGCGGCAGGCGGTTTGGACGGCGGTATCATTATCTGTGCTTACAGGCTGTCTGACATGCTCTATAGTGAACTGTATGAATATCTGGCACCGTACTATGATATGCTGCTGATCGGTTCCGGGGCGCAGATCGAAGAGTGCGTGACGCAGCAGGTCGTCGGGCTTTGTACGCCGCTTAAGGTACATGAGCTGTTGCAGACCGTAGCAATGATGGCGCAGGTATCGGCGCGGAAAAAAAAGAAACGCAGGCAAAAGCCAGCCGTCCGTTCGCAGGAGGAACAGCGTATGATTACACAGGCAAAGCGGCTTTTGATGGAGCGTAATCACTTTCCAGAACAAGAGGCGCACCGTTATCTGCAAAAGCGGAGCATGGAAAACGGTACCAGCCTGACGGAAACGGCGCAGATGATTTTAAGCATGATGGGAGAAAACAGATGAAATTTACGAAAATGCATGGGCTTGGCAATGACTATATTTATGTGAACTGCTTTCAGGAAACGGTTGCAGATCCGCAAAGGGCGGCAAGGGTGTTAAGCGACAGGCACTTTGGCATCGGCTCCGACGGGCTGGTGCTGATTAAACCGTCTGGGAAGGCAGATTTTGAGATGGCAATGTACAACGCGGACGGTTCTAGGGGCGAGATGTGCGGAAACGCGATCCGGTGCGTGGCAAAATATGTATATGACCATCATATGACAGATAAGACAGAGATTTGCATTGAGACGCTTGCAGGTATAAAATACGCAGGCCTTAAAATAAAAGACGGCAAAGTAGAGTCTGTACGTGTCAATATGGGACAGCCGGAGCTTGCGCCGCATAAGATTCCGGTTGTTACGCAACAGGATCTGTCCCAGATCGTGGACTGCCCGGTTACGGTTCTTGGGACATCTTACCGGATGACCTGTGTCTCGATGGGCAACCCGCACTGTGTGGTCTATGTCGATGATGTGGACAGCCTGGAACTTGAAAAAATCGGCACGCAGTTTGAACACCATGCAGCTTTTCCAAACCGCATCAATACCGAATTTGTCAAAGTATTAGACAAACATACAGTGCAGATGCGCGTATGGGAAAGAGGGTCGGGCGAAACGCTTGCCTGCGGGACAGGTGCGTGCGCGGTTACGGTAGCAAGTATTTTAAACGGATATACGAACCGTCTGGTTACGGTAAAGCTGCTTGGCGGAGACCTTTTCGTTGAGTGGGAGGAACAGACGGGCATTGTCTATATGACAGGAAGCGCAACACATGTGTTTGACGGTGAAATTGCGCTGTAGAAACGAGGAGGACAAACAGTTGGTTCAAATAAACGAAAATTATCAAAAGCTGCCTGGCAGCTATCTGTTCAGCACGATTGCAAAAAAAGTGGCGGCATTTACGCAGGCAAATCCGAAGCAGGAGGTGATCCGTCTTGGGATCGGGGATGTGACGCAGCCGCTTGTCCCGGCAGTCGTTGCAGCGATGCACAAGGCGGTCGACGAGATGGCACAGGCAGCTACGTTTCACGGCTATGCGCCGGATCTTGGGTATGCGTTTTTGCGCAGCGAAATTGCGGCGAAAGACTATCAAGAGAGAGGATGCAGCATACAGGAAGACGAGATTTTTGTTTCTGATGGGGCAAAGTCAGACTCCGGCAATATCCAGGAGATTTTTTCCAGTCACTGCAAGATTGCGGTTACCGACCCGGTATACCCGGTTTATGTAGACTCGAACGTAATGGCAGGCAGGTGCGGCGAATATGACAGTCAGTCGCAGATGTGGAGCGATGTGATTTATCTGCCATGCACGAGGGAAAATGCGTTTGTCCCGCAGTTTCCAAAAGAAACGCCGGACATTATTTACCTGTGCTTTCCAAACAATCCGACCGGGACGACGATTACAAAAGACAAGCTTCAGGAATGGGTGGACTATGCGAATGCAAACGGAGCGGTTATTATTTATGATGCCGCATACGAGGCATATATTACAGAGCCGGATGTAGCGCATTCGATCTATGAGTGCGAGGGTGCGGCAGAATGTGCGGTTGAGATCCGCAGCTTTTCCAAAAATGCGGGCTTTACCGGGGTGCGCCTTGGCTTTACGGTTGTTCCCAAAGCTTTGATACGAGGCGGTGTTTCCCTGCACGCCCTGTGGGCAAGGCGCCACGGGACAAAATACAACGGGGCGCCGTATATCATCCAGCGTGCCGGGGAAGCGGTCTATTCCAAAGAAGGCAGGCAACAGCTTAAGGAGCAGATCGCTTATTATATGAGGAACGCGGCAGTGATTAAAGAAGGGCTGTCTGCGGCAGGATATGAGGTATACGGCGGCGTCAACGCGCCTTATATCTGGTTAAAGACGCCGGAAACAATGAGCTCCTGGGAGTTTTTTGACGATTTGCTTGCACGCGCAAATGTCGTAGGGACGCCAGGCAGCGGCTTTGGGCCAAGCGGGGAAGGGTATTTCAGGCTGACTGCGTTTGGGAGTTATGAAAATACGAAGGCGGCGCTTGCGCGGATACAGGCGTTGTAGGAAACATGGAGGGACGCCAGGAGAGAGGGTGGACACGTCCTGGCGGCGTCCGTTCCAGAATGTCAAGAAGCCCTAAGCATTCTGCTGCTACGCTGTGGCTGTGTCCGGTCGCGCCACCTTGTCCGCTTCCGGCTGTCCGCCGAAAGCTACAGGTGGCGCTTGGCTGCGCCCCTGGTTTTTCCGCAGAATACCAAGGGCTTCTAACCATTCTTCCAAAGCCGCCGCCAGGACGTGTCCACCCTCTCTCCTGGCTGTTTCTCGCATGTGTTACGAAAATAGGTTCGAGTTGGTTTATTTTGTATGAAAATAGTTGGGATTGTGTAATATTGTATGGTTGGTTTTGTTCGCTGTAGTGTTAGTGTTACAGCGAATATTTTATTTGTATGCTTTACTGTGAATATAAGAAAATTAGCCGGAAGATGGAATTAGCATGACCTGGCTAGTTTTCTTTTGTGCTTAAATGTAAATTGTTTGTTGTATTACTATTCACAAGCCATATCAAGCTTGTTTTCGTAACATTTACGAAGAACAGCCGGGAGAGAGGATGGGCGCGCTTTGGCGGCGGCTTTGGAAGAATGGTTAGAAGCCCTTAGTATTCTGCTGAGGACGCAGGGGCGCAGCCAAGCGGCACCTTTCGCTTACGGCGGGCAGCCGGAAGCGAACTAGGTGGCGCGACCGGACACAGCCACAGCGCGCCTATCCTCTCTCCCGGCGTCCCCCCCCAATGCAAACACGCTCTAAATTAAACAATAGAATGAAAATTGTACTTGAATAAATACATTGACTTTTTTTGCGAACCTAGCTAAAATAGATAAAAATTGGCAGTCCTTCACCTTCCGGTGAAGGACTTTTAACTATAAAGGAGGATACAAATGATAACGATTCAAAGGGCACAGGAAAGTGATATGGAGGGGATCAACCGGCTGTTGGCGCAGGTATTGCAGGTGCACCATAAGGGGCGCCCGGACTTGTTTTTGGGCGGAGATCGGAAAAAATATACGGATGCGCAGCTAAAAGGGCTGATTCATAATGAGAAAACGCCGATATTAATTGCAGCGGGGGATCAAGGACAGGTGCTTGGCTATGCGTTTTGCATTTTTCAGCAGCATGTGGACGACAATATTTTAACGGATATTAAGACGTTGTATATCGATGATTTGTGCGTGGATGAGACGATGCGCGGGCAGCAGATCGGCAGACAGCTTTATGAGGCGGTGCTTTCTTTTGCAAAGGACGCCGGATGCTATAATGTGACATTGAATGTATGGGCATGTAATCAGCCGGCAATGCGGTTTTACGAAGCGTGCGGGCTAAAGCCGCAGAAGGTCGGGATGGAAAAGATTCTGGAATAAAAGATGCTTCATCCGTACGTCTGCGGCTTTAAGGACAGGCTATTTTTTCATGCCGGCACGTTTGCGCATGGTCGGGTCTAAGATCCGCTTGCGGATACGCAGGCTTTCTGGGGTAACCTCCAAAAGCTCGTCGGTGTCGATAAAGTCAAGCGCCTGCTCCAGGCTTAAGATCCTTGGCGGCGTTAAGGTCAGCGCTTCGTCCGCACTGGAGGAACGGGTATTGGTCAGATGCTTTTTCTTGCATACGTTAAACTCAATATCCTCTGCTTTGGAGCACTGTCCGACGACCATGCCGGCGTATACTTTTTCTCCGGCGCCGATAAAAAGCTGTCCGCGGTCTTGGGCGCCAAACAAGCCGTACGCAACGGAAACGCCGGTTTCAAACGCGATCAGGGAGCCCTGCTTGCGGTACTGGATATCGCCGCGGTAAGCGTCATAGCCGTCAAAGATCGTATTGATGATGCCGTTGCCTTTGGTATCGGTTAAAAAGTCGCCGCGGTAGCCGATCAGCCCGCGGGAAGGGATGCGAAACTCAATCCGCGTATAGCCGCCTGCGATGGAGTGCATATTTTGCATTTCGCCTTTGCGCTGGCAAAGCTTGTCGATCACGGCGCCGGTAAATTCATCCGGGACGTCTACATAGGCGATTTCCATCGGTTCGGTTTTTTTGCCGTTTTCGTCTGTTTTATACAGTACCTCGGCTTTGCTGACAGCAAATTCGTACCCTTCTCTGCGCATGTTTTCGATTAGCACAGACAGGTGCAGCTCGCCGCGCCCGGATACTTTAAATACGTCGGTGTCCTCCGTTTCTTCGACACGCAGGCTGATATCGGTATTCAGCTCGCGGAACAGGCGGTCGCGCAGATGGCGGGAGGTGATATATTTGCCTTCCTGTCCGGCAAGAGGGCTGTCGTTTACGACAAAGTTCATAGAGATCGTAGGTTCCGAAATTTTCTGGAACGGGATTGCCTGCGGGCATTCCGGCGCGCAGATCGTGTCTCCGATATGGATATCCGCAATGCCGGAAATCGCGACAATCGAGCCGATCTCAGCTTTTTTGACATCGACCTTATTCAGCCCGTCAAATTCGTACAGCTTGCTGATCTTGACTTTTTTGCACTTGTCCGGGTCGTGGTGGTTGACGACGACAGCGTCCTGGTTAATGCACAGGCACCCGTTGTCTACCTTGCCGATGCCGATGCGCCCGACATATTCATTGTAATCGATCGTACTGATCAGCACCTGGGTATTTGCATCCGGGTCGCCAGTAGGTGCAGGGATATAGTCGATAATTGTTTCAAACAGCGCGGTCATGTCCTTGTGCGCGTCATTTAAGTCGGTGACTGCGTAGCCGTCCCTGGCAGAAGCGTAGATAAACGGGCAGTCAAGCTGCTCGTCCGAAGCGTCTAAGTCCATAAAAAGCTCGAGTACTTCATCGATCACTTCCTCCGGGCGTGCCTCCGGGCGGTCGATTTTATTAATGCATACGATGACAGGCAGTGCCAGCTCAAGCGCTTTCATCAGGACAAATTTGGTCTGCGGCATGGCACCTTCAAATGCGTCTACGACAAGTACGACGCCATTGACCATCTTTAACACACGTTCGACTTCTCCGCCGAAGTCCGCGTGTCCGGGTGTATCGATAATATTGATCTTTACATCTTTATAAAAAACGGCAGTATTTTTGGACAGGATCGTAATGCCGCGTTCGCGTTCGATGTCATTGGAATCCATGACGCGCTCTTGTACCTCCTGGTTGGCACGGAATACGCCGCTTTGCTTTAACAGCTCGTCCACGAGCGTTGTTTTGCCGTGGTCGACATGGGCGATAATTGCGATATTGCGGACATTGTCTCTTGTGATATTCATTGGAAAAACCTTCTTTCTTGAGTTTTATAAAAAATTTCGTTAAATACGTACATTTTGTAGATGACGGTTTGGGTTTTTTCGATTATAATAGATATAAATCCCTATTGCTACTCGCCCATTTTATCACATTTTAAGCCCAGTGCAAGATTTTTTGTCAGCAAGCGCCTATTTTTAGGCGATATGACAAAAAAAGCGATTGTAACAAAGTGAAATATGGAAAAGTTTTTCGAATTTTTTGGAAACGATAAGTTGTCGACATGTTATGAGGTGTTTTTTAGATACGTCATGGTAAATTCTGTCTTGTCAAAAACGCCTCGCCTGGTACTGTGTTTCGCAATTCCTCAGATGCTTAGTACCACAGTTCTAAATGCGACGGCAGGAGAATACAATGGTAGTAGCTAAAATCGGCCCGGCATTCAGGGCGGATATAGTACCGCTTGGCAGTGGAAGGAGTACAAAAAATCAGATTAACTGTCACGTTGAAAAGAGGAAGGAGAAATAAATTCATGGCAGATAAAATATTTGAAAACAATCAGGTAACTATAGCGGGAAGGATCGTATCCGACTTTACATTCAGTCACGAGGTATATGGCGAGGGATTTTATATGGTCGATGTATCCGTAAACAGGCTGAGCAACTTTGTAGATTATATTCCGGTCATGGTATCGGAACGGCTGATCGATATGACGCAGGACTACATAGGTCAATACATCTATGTGACAGGCCAGTTCCGTTCGTATAACCGCCACGAGGAAAAGAAAAACCGCCTTGTATTGTCGGTGTTCGCCAGAGAGCTGGAGTTTATGGAGCAGGAAGAAGAGGATGTAAAAAGCAACCAGATTTTTTTGGATGGTTACATCTGCAAGGAGCCGATTTACCGCAAGACGCCGCTTGGACGTGAGATTGCAGACCTGCTTATCGCAGTCAACCGTTCGTATGGCAAATCCGACTATATTCCGTGTATCTGCTGGGGCAGGAACGCACGTTTTGCTTCCGGCTTTACCGTAGGTGCGCATGTACAGATCTGGGGCAGGATACAAAGCCGTGAATATGTGAAAAAACTAAACGAACTTGAGACAGAAAAACGGGTTGCTTATGAGGTATCCGTCAGCAAGATTGAATATCTGGACGATAAAAATTATTAGAGCCTGGCATTTGTAAATTTTGACGAAAATAGAGGAAAGAATCAGAAAAATTTGCATTTTGGATCGAGGTGTGGTATCTTAAAGGAATCTGAAGCGTTCCAAAGGAGGATATTATGGATTCAGGCAAGGTTCAGATTTATTATGGAGATGGCCGCGGGAAATCAACCGCCGCACTGGGATATGCACTGCAAACAGCTACTGCGGGTAAAAATGTGTTTGTAATCCACTTTTTAAAAGGGAAAATGGCGACAGAGTCTGCGTTTATGCAGCGCTTGGAGCCGGAGATCAAATTGTTTCATTTTGAAAAATCGGAAGGACGGTATGAGGAGCTGTCCGAACAGGAAAAATTGGAAGAAAACAGAAACCTCAGAAATGGCGTAAATTTTGCCAGAAAGGTTCTGATGAATGACGAATGTAACCTATTGGTACTGGATGAACTGTTAGGAGTCATTGATAACGGGATAGTTACAAAAGAGGATGTGGAAGCTTTATTTCGGGCAAAAGCAGACGGGGCGCAGATTATAGTAACGGGACGCAAGCTTCCAGATTATATGAGGGAATTAGCAGATGAGATTTACGAGATCCAGACAGAAAAAAGCGGAAACAGGTTGACAGACTGAATGAACAGTGTTATAGTCAAACTGGACATTGCAAAAGTGAAAAACAGTAGAAAGTGGATAGAGGTTGCGTAATTCATCAGTAGCATATCCGATGCGGCAGGCACAGAAGAAGATATGTGAAAGGGAAGGACGCCGAAAGGGTCAAAGTCCTGCGCTTTGATGCTTGGGCATGGAGTGAACAATTCCATGACTGTCATCGAAAAAGATGGGGCGCTATCGGATCGGGATAAATCACATAGATTATGGATCTCAGCATCTTAACATATTTTTATCGTATATAATATAAGATCTGAAACAGATATATCTATAACGAGTATTTATCAGTTCCATATAAAGGAAGTTCGAAAAGCCGGCTCATCAGAGCCGGCTTTCTTTACGGCGGACAAAACACGCTCTAAAAATCACATATCGAATGACAACATAGAATCAGGAGGAATAAATATGGCAATTTTTAAAGGGGCAGGCGTAGCAATCGTAACACCGATGAAAGAAAATCTGGAAGTCAATTATGAAAAGCTGGAGGAGCTGGTAGACAGCCAGATCAAAGGCGGTACGGATGCGATTATTATTACCGGTACAACCGGGGAATCTTCTACGATGACAGAAGAAGAGCATTTGGATGTGATTCGCGCTTGCGTACAGTATACCAACCACAGGATTCCGGTCATTGCAGGTACTGGCTCTAACTGTACCAAGACGGCCGTTTATTTGTCGCAGGAAGCGGAAAAAGCAGGCGCGGACGGGCTGCTTGTCGTGACGCCGTATTACAACAAGGCGACGCAGCCGGGGCTGATTGCGCATTATACGCAGATTGCGGACGCGGTGAAGCTGCCGGTCATTATGTATAACGTGCCTGCAAGGACAGGATGCAATTTGCTGCCGGAGACCGCGGCATATTTGTACCAGCATGTGGAAAATATTACAGGCTTAAAAGAAGCGACGGGCAATATTACACAGGCGTCAAAGACGATGGATCTGACCGACGGAAAGATCGATATGTATTCCGGCGAAGATGCGGTGATCCTTCCGCTATTGGCAATCGGTGCGGCAGGCGTAATTTCTGTATGGTCAAACGTTGCGCCAGCCGATGTGCATAACCTGTGCCAGAGCTTTTTTGATGGTGACCTTGAAACGGCGCGCAGGCTGCAAAGGAAGGGGCTTGCATTAATCGACGCGCTGTTTTCCGAAGTCAGCCCGATCCCGGTAAAAAAAGCGATGAATTTAATGGGCATGGAAGTAGGGCCGCTGCGGGCGCCGCTGTGTGAAATGACAGAAGCGGGAACAACGAAGCTTGCAGAGGTTATGAAGGCATACGGGCTTTTGTAAAGCAAAGCATACAAAGCAGGGAATACTGCGAAAAAAACAGGGAATACTAAGAGTACATAAGATGGAGGGAACAGGGCATGGTAAAGGTAATCCTACATGGATGCAATGGAAAGATGGGGCGGATGATTACCGGAATCTGCAAGGAAGACGACGGCGTGGAAATCGTTGCCGGCATTGATGTATTTGACGGCGTGGAAAATACGTATCCGGTATTTTCCCAAATTACGGACTGCGAGGTACCGGCAGACGTCATCATTGATTTTACAAATGCAGGCGCGGTGGATGCGCTTTTAAGCTACAGTGCGGACAAAAAGCTTCCGCTCGTATTATGTTCTACCGGATTGTCAGAAGAGCAGCTTGCCGGCGTGCAGAAAACAGCAAAACGCACAGCAATATTAAAATCGGCAAATATGTCGCTTGGCGTGAATACATTGATCGACCTGTTAAAAAAGGCGGTAAGTGTATTTGCTCCCGCCGGGTTTGACATCGAGATTGTGGAAAAGCACCACAACCAGAAGCTGGACGCGCCGAGCGGGACAGCGCTGGCGCTTGCGGACGCAGTCAATGAAGCGCTGCCTGATACGTATACGTATACGTACGACCGCAGCGGCAGGCGGCAGAAACGGGAAAAACAAGAGATCGGCATATCGTCTGTCCGCGGCGGCAGCATTGTAGGAGAACATGAGGTGATCTTTGCCGGCACGGATGAAGTCATTACGCTACAGCATACAGCGTATTCGAGGGCTGTTTTTGCAAAAGGCGCCGTGGAGGCGGCGAAATTTCTTGCAGGAAAAGACGCGGGGATGTATGATATGGCGGATGTGATTGCAGCGAAATAGGGAGGTGTGAAAAGCGTAGATCTGGGGTGGGTCTGCGCTTTTTCTGATTTGTTGGAATTTGATTGGGGTTGTTTTTTTACGGGGTGGGACGCCGGGAGAGGGGATGGGCACGCCCGGGCGGCGTCCGTTCCAGAATGCTAAGAAGCCCTAAGCATTCTGCTGGAACGCTGTGGCTGTGTCCGGTCGCGCCACCTAGTTCGCTTCCGGCTGAGCCGAAAGCTAAAGGTGGCGCTTGGCTGCGCCCCTGGTTTTTTTGCAGAATACTAAGGGCTTCTAACCATTCTTCCAAAGCCGCCGCCCGGGCGTGCCCATCCCCTCTCCCGGCTGGTTTTTGTAAATGTTACGAAAACAAGCTTCAGGTTGCATAGTATGATAGGAGTGTTCAAGACAGGCTTTTAGGAGAGGGGCTAGAATAACCTGGCTGCTCTTTGTAAGTGCTGCTACCACGTGTACCGTATTTTATGCAGCACATGCGAAAACCAGCCGGGAGGGGGAGTTGGCATGTCCTTTCTGCGCCTTTGGAAGAAAGTTTAGAAATTCTTGGCATTCTGCAAAATAAATCAGGGGCGCAGCCAAGCGGCACCTTTAGCTGCCAGCAGGCAGCGAACTAGGTGGCGCGACCGGACACAGCCACAAACGTACCAGCAGAATGCCTAGAACTTCTTAACTTTCTGGAACGGACGCAGAAAGGACATGCCAACTCCCCCTCCTGGCGTCCCCCCATCCACAAAAAATACAACACATATCCCCCACCTATTTTTGTAAGAAATCTGTAAGAAAATCCCCCACACTTTTGTAAGAACTATCCATTAACATAAACACAGGCGAAAGGAGGACGCAGCCATGAATCACGGACGTATTCTTGTCGTAGATGATGACAGGGAGATTGTAAAGGCGATTTCGATCTTGTTAGAGCAGGAAGGATACTAGGTGCTTCGTGCCTATGACGGAATGCAGGCGTTGGAGCTGCTGGCGAAAGAGCAGGTGCAGCTTGTATTAATCGATGTGATGATGCCGAAACTGGACGGGCTTTCGGCGGTGATGAAGATCAGGGAGCGGCAGAATCTTCCTATTATTGTGTTGAGTGCCAAGAGCGAAGAGACAGACAAGGTGCTTGGGCTTTCAATCGGCGCGGATGATTATGTCGCAAAGCCGTATAATCCGGCAGAGCTGGCGGCGCGGGTAAAAAGCCATTTAAGGCGCTATACGACGCTTGGAGATATCCATGCCGGCGCATCCGCAGACGAGATCCAAAACGGCAGGCTTTCCTACCATACAAAGGAGCATGTGCTGTATGCAGACGGGGAGCCTGTCCGCCTGACAGCCACGGAGACAAAGATTGTGGATCTTTTGATGCGCAACCCTGGCAGGATTTTTCCGGCAGAGGAGATTTACCGCCGTGTCTGGGAAGAGGAAAGCTTTGCGTCGGAAAATACGGTAATGGTGCATATCCGGCGTATCCGTGAGAAAATAGAGCTGAATCCGAAAGAGCCAGAATATTTAAAGGTGGTGTGGGGAATTGGATACAAAATGGAAAAAAAGGAACATCGGCATTAGCTTCGCGGTATTTTTCTTAAGCGTCAGCCTGCTCGTTGGAAACGGCGTGCTGCTGCTTGGGCATGTGCTGGACTTAGAAAACGGGGACGGTAAGAAGATCTCCAGCCTGTATGAAAAGGATTATCAAAATACGGTAAAGTTTCGCCGCTTTATGCAGGGAAGGCTGTCAAATTTCCTTGCAATGGGCGCGGGCATAGAAAAAGTCGGCGGATACGGATATTTCGACGTAGAAGGCACTTATTGGGAAGATGATGTGGGATTTTTAGACAGTACAAAGGAATACCATGAGACAGTGAAAAAGGATAAAAACCTGCTGTACCAGATTGTGCGGGACGGGAAGGTGCTGTATACCAATATGGAAGGCGGCAGATGGGAAAAAAGCAGTACGCAGCCGGCGGGCTACAATTTTTTCCTGTATTTTGACGGACAAAAGGTGTCTGCAACAAAGGATAAAAAAGAATTAAAGCTGTACGGTGACGGCTATTACCGGGACGACAGCCAGTGGTATGTGCCGGGATATGAGAACTTTACGGCGGATGAGACGATGAAAAATGTAGAGGTCGTTATGTTTGCGGCACAAAACCCGGTCAGCTATTCTTATGTGAAGTACGAAGAAGGCGGTTACGGGCAGACAGACAGCCGCCTGTACGAGATCTACAAGGAAGTTTATGAGAACCGAAAACGTGTGGTGTGGATCACGTTTGGTCTGGCTGCGGGTGCGGTGCTCTTTGTATATCAGATACTGGCACGCCAGGTGCGCGGCGGAAAAAAAGAAGTAAAGCGCGCAATCGCCCGGTTTATGGGCAGGATCTGGTTTGAGGCAAAGCTTGTCGTGCTGTTTGCAATGGTGGCAGGCATTGTGGGGATTGTAAGGAAAGCGCCAAATGCCTTGAACGAATGGACGGGATTTGACACAAATAAAAGATATGAATTTCAGATACAGGAAGAAAACGCTATAGCAGGCGATTTAGCCAGCATTTTGATACAGGGCACCGCTGCACCTGTACAGGATGATCTTAAAAGCCTCGATGAGTTTGCAGTAGAAAATGAGACATCTTTTGCAAATGTAGACGGGGAAGAGGAAAGAACCTGGATGGAATGGGAAACCCGTCTGGCTGTCTGGCACAGGCTTTGCAGTTTTTTTTCAAACCGTCCGTTGCTTTTACTGCTGTATTTTTGGCTGTGCTATTTACTGCTGCTGGATTTGCTGTACAATAGACAGGGTGTTTTCAACGGCGCCATACAAACGCTTCTGCGCAAGGCAAAGACGGACAGCTTAAAACAGCCGTTTGCAGTCTCGCAGGTGCGGCGGGTGGCGGCAGGCGCAGCGGCGGGGATGACTGCGTGCGCAGCGCTGATGCTCGTTACGTTGCTGTTTGGGATCGGATATTTTAATAAAACCGAAGCGGCGGTTGCGCAGTGCAGTGTGGCGGCAGTACTTTTGGCTGTGCTTGTCCGTACGGTTAGCGGCATCCGCGGACAGGCAGAAGAACTGGATTTGCTGGCAGCGCAGATCCAGTCGGTACAAAGTGGCGCGGAAAAAAAGGCCGTGGAATTTGCGGAGGATTCCAGCCTAAAGCCGCTTTCAGACGGTATTTTAAAGATCCGCCAGGGCATGGAAACAGCTATTTTTGAGCAGCTAAAAAGTGAGCGCATGAAGGTGGAGCTGGTGGCAAATGTCTCTCATGACCTGAAAACCCCGCTGACTTCGATTATCAGCTATCTTGCTTTTTTAAAACAGGAAGAAGGGCTTCCCGCGCATGTGCAGGACTATATCCGTATCCTTGACCAAAAAGCAGGGCGGCTCAACAGTATGGTGCAGGATGTCTTTGCCGTCAGCCAGGCGGCGTCCGGCGATCTTCCGGTAGAATTAAAGGTGCTCGATTATGCAAAGCTGCTGCATCAGACGCTTGCAGATATGCAGGAGCAGATTTTGCGCTCACCTGTAACGATTAAGACAGAGATCAAAGCCCAGCCTGTCCGCATCAGGGCGGACGGCACCAGGCTGTACCGGGTATTTCAAAACCTGATTCAAAATGCGCTCCAGTATTCCCTGGAAGGCTCGCGTGTATTTTTAACCTTACGCGAAGAAGGCGGATTTGCCTATGCAAGCATAAAAAACACTTCGCGCCAGGAGCTTTGCAGCGGCGCGGACTTTACGGAACGGTTTGTGCGCGGAGACGAAAGCCGTACAGACGGCGGCGCAGGGCTGGGGCTTTCGATTGCAAAGAGCTTTACCGAGGCGTGCGGGGGCAGTTTTGCATTGGAAACAGATGCGGATTTGTTTGCGGTGACCGTGGGATTTGCCGTATCTGAATCTGAAGCAGAAAATAATTGAATCACCGGCATGGTACTGCTATAATAAACTTGCAGCAATCAATCGTTTGGATGATAGTGAGGTATTTATGAAAAAACGAATTCGTATGGTGCTTGTCGGAGTTTGTCTTGGGATTTTCCTGCTGATTGTGCAAAAGTGGCTGCATATCAATGAAGAACAGTTTTTGAGATGGTACTGGTTTGCGGCGTCTGTGGTCGTCGCGGTACTGGTGCTTGCCAGTGTGATTTATCATTACCGCTATCAAAAAAAGATGCGCAGCCTTGCCGCACTTCTTGAGCAGGGCAGTACGGATGCCTATATGGAAGGCGTCAAAAGCCTGCTATCCACAGCAAAGGGCAGCAGCCTAAGAAATGTGCTAAAGCTGAACCTTTCAGCCGGATACTGTGAAAAGCGGCAGTTTGACCAGGCAGAGCGCATTTTGGAAGAGCTGTCCCAGGAACGGCTTTTGGGCGCAGTAAAAATGATTCACCGCTTAAATTTGTGCGTCTGCTATTTTTATACTTCCCAAAACGGCAAGGCGCTCTCGCTCTATAACGAAAGTGAAAAGATTTTTGATTCTTACCGCAAAAGTGCGGCTTACGGCGGAAACATTGCCGTACTGGATATGTTCAGTGCAATCGCAAGAAAAGACTATACAGCCGCAAAGAAGCAGTTAGAACATGCCAGAAGCACCTGGAACAGCCCAAGGCTTATGGCAGAATATGCAGACATCGAAAAAATGATCCCGGACACGCTCTGAAAAACCGCCGCGAAATATTTACAGTATTTCGCGGCGGCAGAGATTTCGCTTTTAGATGTGAAAAAGAGTAAAGATTACCGGATTTTTAATAGATATAGAAATAGGGACAGATTTCGGGAAGATTCCTTTTTTTATGTATAAATATTCAGACTTTTTGCAT
>CAJTCR010000015.1 GCA_910574915.1 Eubacteriaceae bacterium | reverse complement strand
GAAAGAGGCGATTTATGATTTAGGGGTTCTGAGTGGAATAAAAGGTGCTCCGAGCGATGGTATGCCCGGAGCACGTTCTATTTGTCAGGGCTTAGAGGTTCTTTGCTCATTACTTGCTTATCGAAAATATATGTTATAATTGTGGGTCAAGTTAAGAGGCGCTACATGGGATGCAGCTACAGCAGGTAATGCGATCGGTACATGGTCTTCTTCTTTCGGCGATTCCATCGATATTATCGCATCCAATAATGATGGTATGGGTATGTCCATGTTTAACGCATGGTCAAAAGACAATAAAGTGCCTACTTTCGGATATGACGCAAACTCTGATGCAGTGGCTGCAATCGCAGAAGGCTACGGCGGAACAATCAGCCAACATGCAGACGTGCAGGCTTACCTTACCCTTCGCGTGCTGCGTAATGCTTTAGACGGCGTGGATATTGATACAGGTATCGGCACGGCAGATGATGCAGGCAATGTATTATCCGAAGACGTATTTACATACAACGAAGAACAGCGTTCTTACTATGCGTTGAACGTAGCAGTTACTGCTGATAATTACAAAGATTTTACAGATTCTACAAAGGTTTATGAGCCTGTAGCAAATCAGCTTGACGCAGGTGCACATCCATCCAAGAAGGTATGGTTGAATATTTACAACGCTTCTGACAACTTCTTAAGCTCTACGTATCAGCCGCTTCTTCAGAGCTACGATGATCTGATGAATCTTGAAGTTGATTATATCGGCGGCGACGGACAGACAGAGTCTAATATCACAAACCGTCTTGGAAATCCAGGACAGTATGATGCATTCGCAATCAATATGGTTAAGACAGACAATTCAGCTTCTTATACGGCGCTGCTGAACCAGTAATTGCCATACGGCTGTAAATAAGGACAAAAAAGTGATTTAGGGAGAAGAGATTCTCCCTAAATCTTTTAGAAAATAGGTTAAGACAGGAGTAAAAGAATGGCAGATAAAGATAAGAAAGATGATATTGTCTTATCGATACGCGGCATGAGCAAGTCCTTTGGGCGCAACAGGGTGCTGGATCATATTAAGCTGGATGTAAAGCGCGGCACTGTCATGGGACTGATGGGTGAAAACGGAGCCGGAAAATCAACGATGATGAAATGCCTGTTTGGTACGTATCAAAAGGACGAGGGAAATATCTTCCTGGACGGTAAGGAAGTTAGTTTTTCCGGGCCAAAGGACGCACTGGAAAACGGCATCGCAATGGTTCATCAGGAGCTGAATCAATGCCTGGAGAGAAATGTAATCGACAATCTGTTTCTAGGGCGTTATCCGGTAAATTCTATGGGCGTAATTGATGAAGGCAGAATGAAAAAAGAAGCCTCAGAGCTGTTTCGAAAGCTGGGCATGACCGTGAACCTGACCCAGCCAATGCGCAATATGTCTGTATCACAAAGGCAGATGTGCGAGATTGCCAAGGCAATTTCCTATAATTCCAAGGTAATCGTACTGGATGAGCCAACATCTTCTCTGACGGTACAGGAAGTAGATAAGCTGTTTGGAATGATGAGGATGTTAAAGGAACAGGGGATCGCCCTGATCTACATTTCTCATAAAATGGATGAAATATTTGAAATCTGTGACGAAATCTCGGTGCTTAGAGACGGAAATCTGGTTATGACAAAGAGCAGCAAGGAAACGAACATGAACGAGCTGATCGCGGCTATGGTCGGCAGGTCTTTGGAAAACCGCTTCCCTCCGGTAGATAATGAACCAAAAGATGTGATTTTATCGATCCAGCATTTGTCTACCAAGTTTGAACCTCATTTACAGGATATTACGTTTGATGTAAAAGAAGGGGAGATTTTTGGGCTGTATGGGCTGGTCGGCGCAGGACGTACGGAGCTGATGGAGACGATTTTTGGAATCCGTACCAGGGCGGCGGGGCGTGTGTACTTTAATCACCGCCTGATGAATTTCAGCAGCGCGAGAGAAGCGATGGATCACGGGTTTGCACTGATTACAGAGGAACGCAAGGCAAACGGGCTGTTTTTAAAGGGAGACCTTACGTTTAACACGACGATTGCAAATCTCAGCCAGTATATGTCTGGATTCGCGCTTTCGGATTCTAAGATGGTCAAAGCGACTGCGAAAGAGATCAAGATTATGCATACAAAGTGTATGGGGCCGGACGATATGATCTCAAGCTTATCGGGGGGAAATCAGCAGAAGGTAATCTTTGGAAAATGGTTAGAGCGCGGGCCGCAGGTATTTATGATGGATGAACCTACGAGGGGCATTGACGTCGGCGCAAAATACGAGATCTACGAGCTGATTATCCAGATGGCAAAACAGGGAAAGACAATTATTGTCGTATCTTCTGAAATGCCGGAGATTCTTGGTATTACGAACCGCATCGGCGTTATGTCCAACGGGCATCTTTCCGGGATTGTAAATACGAAAGAGACGGATCAGGAAGAGTTATTGCGGCTTAGTGCAAAATACCTATAAAAATATCTGCAAAAGGGAGATGAATGGATATGGCAAACAATGCGGTTCTAACGACTGAAGAAGAAATGAAGCTGCGTCAGCCGATCGACGATTATGTCGGCAAGATTCAGTCTAAAATAGACAAACTGAGAGAAGACGGGACGGATAAGGTACTCTCCTTGCAAAACCATATGGACAGCCTTAAGAGAGACCGTATTTATACGAAACAGGAAAAAGAAGCGAAGCTTGCGGCAGACCAGGCAGAGCTGGAAAAAGCGAAAGCAGTAGAAGCAAAAAATAAAGATGAGATCGCAAAGCTGATCTCAGACGCGGAAGCTTATATTAACGCGCATTTTGATAAAGACTATTATCAGGCGGTAAATACAAGCTGTATGAAGGAAAAGGTGGCGGCACGGGAGAAATACCAGAGAAAGACCGCACAACTGGGACAGGAACACCAGGCAGCGATTGCAAAGCTTTCTGACCATCAGGAAATCAAGGATGAGAAGTATGTATACAAAAACAGGCTCTTTGACGCAAAAATGGAGCTGGAGAAGGATCTCCAGCAGGTAAAGGACAGAAGACACGCGGCTTTTAGCTATAAATACCATTTGCTTGACCTGCTGCGTATGTCTAAGTTTACATTTGCAGAGACAGCCGCGCAGAAATGGGAAAACTATAAATATACGTTTAACCGCAGGGCCTTTTTACTGCAAAATGGCTTATATATCGCCATTGTTCTGATCTTTATCATGCTGTGTATTATTACTCCGATCATAAAAAATACCCCGCTCCTTACTTATAGCAATGTACTGAATATTTTACAGCAGGCTTCTCCGCGTATGTTCCTTGCACTTGGCGTAGCAGGGCTGATCCTCCTTACCGGTACAGACCTTTCCATTGGACGAATGGTAGGTATGGGTATGACGACAGCGACGATTGTGATGCACCAGGGCGTCAATACCGGATTGGTTTTCGGTCATGCGTTTGATTTTACCGGCCTGCCGATTGGGGTCAGAGTCGTGCTCGCATTGATTGCTTGTATCGTATTATGTACATTTTTTACAGCGATTGCAGGGTTTTTTACCGCAAAATTTAAGATGCATCCGTTTATTTCCACAATGGCGAATATGCTTGTCATTTTTGGATTGATTACATATGCGACAAAAGGTGTATCGTTTGGTGCGATTGAACCGTCGATCCCGGCAATGATTATTCCCAAAATAAATGGTTTCCCTACAATTATCCTCTGGGCTTTTGCAGCGATTATCATTGTATGGTTTATCTGGAACAAAACGACATTTGGCAAAAACTTATATGCAGTCGGCGGAAATCCTGAAGCAGCGTCTGTATCCGGTATCTCGGTATTTCGCGTTACCGTAGGGGCATTTGTCCTTGCAGGCATCCTTTATGGCTTTGGTTCCTGGCTGGAATGTGCAAGAATGGTTGGATCTGGTTCCGCTGCGTATGGGCAGGGCTGGGAAATGGACGCGATTGCGGCATGTGTTGTTGGCGGCGTATCCTTTACTGGTGGTATTGGCAAGATTTCGGGCGTTGTAGTCGGCGTATTTATTTTTACGGCGCTTACCTATTCCCTGACGATCCTTGGTATTGATACAAATCTGCAATTCGTATTTTCGGGTATTATTATCCTTGTGGCAGTAACACTGGACTGTCTGAAATACGTGCAGAAGAAATAATATATAAGAAAGGTAACAAGTACTATGAAACGAAAGCGATTTTTAGCCATGATGCTTGCGTTTGGGGTAACTGTGACTGGGTTTCCGGTCACAGGCGCCCTAGTGCATGTACAGGCACAGACGAAAGACAGCTCTGTATTTAAAGGAGAGGAGTGGTTTGACCAAAACGACGTCTTTCAGGTAAACAGGGAGGATGCACACACGAGTTTTGTCGGCTTTGACAATGCAGACAGCGTAAAAAATCCGGCTCTTAGAAAAAAACACGACACATCTCCGTTTTATCAGTCATTAAACGGTACGTGGAAATTCCAGTGGGTGTCGTCACCATTTGAGAGAAATACGGAATTTTACAAAGATACGTATGATGTCAGCGGATGGGACGATATCAAAGTACCGTCAAACTGGCAGACCCAGGGATATGACGCTCCAAAATATACGGATACGCGTCTGCCGTGGGAAGGCGTGGAAGATCCAAGGGCAAATTACGGATTGGCAAAAGACAGCCCAAGAGGGATCTCTCCGACGATTTACAATCCGGTCGGTTCTTATAAGAGAACGTTTACAACACCGGCGGACTGGGACGGAAAAGAAGTCTTTGTATCCTTCCAGGGTGTCGAATCTGCATTTTATGTATGGGTCAACGGTGAACAGGTGGGGTACAGCGAGGACAGCTATACAGCGGCAGAGTTTGATATCAGCAAGTATTTAAAGCCTGCGGGACAGGAAAATACGATTTCTGTACAGGTATACCGCTGGTCAGACGGCAGCTATTTGGAAGATCAGGATTTTATCCGCTTGAGCGGTATTTTCAGAGATGTATTTTTGTTTGCAAAAAATAAAGAAGCGTCCCTGTTTGACTTTTCCTATACGACCGATCTGGATGAACAGTATCAAAACGCAGAACTTGAGGTAAAAGTCGCTTTAAGAGGTTATGCAAAGGAAGCGGCAAAGGGGTATCGGGTAGAAACTATTTTATATGATAAAAACGGCAAAGAGGTGCTGAAAAAAGACCTGACGGATTTTGCTTTTGAAAAACAGGACGGAAAGAGCTTCACACAGGCAGATTCCAGCTTTAAGCAGCAGGTCAAGGCGCCGGCTTTGTGGTCGGCAGAGGAACCGAATCTCTATGAGATGGTATTTGTACTGAAAGACGCAGGCGGAAAGGTAGTGGAAACAGCCGGAACGCATGTAGGATTCAGAGAAATAGAGATTGTACGCAAAGGCACGAATAAATCCCAGATTCTTGTAAACGGCGCGCCGATTATGATAAAAGGCGTCAATCGCCATGAAACGAGTCTGGAAGGCGGACGTTCTATTACAGAAGAAAGCATGGTGCAGGATATTTTGCTGATGAAACAGTACAATATCAATTCTGTACGTAACTCACACTATCCAAACGATGCAAAATGGTATGATTTGTGTGATGAATATGGCTTGTATATGATCGACGAGGCAAACATTGAGTCTCATGGCCTGAATGATTATATTCCGCAGAGCGATGAACAATGGATCGCAGCATGTAAGGACAGGATGAGAAGTACGATCGAGCGCAGCAAAAATCATGCAAGCATTATGTCCTGGTCGCTTGGCAATGAAAGCTACAACGGCTCTACCTGGCCGGAGCTTGGCAAGCTTTGTAAAGAGCTTGACCCGACAAGGTTTGTTCATTACGAAGGATATAGCTGGGAAGTGATCCCGGAGATTGACGTATGGTCGAGAATGTACCGCCGTGTGAATAACCTGGAATCTGAGGAACAGCGTGCGAACCCGCTCGGGTGGTGGGGCAAAAACGGAACAATCCCTGCGTTCCAGTGTGAATATGCACATGCGATGGGCAACGGCATCGGCAATCTGGACGAGTTCTGGGAAGTATATGAAAAATACCCAAATATCCAGGGCGGCTATATTTGGGACTGGGTAGACCAGAGTATTGAAGTAAAGACACCCGTCGACAAGCTTTTGAAGGACGAAGGCAGGAATCAACTGGAAGTATTTTTAAAGGGTGAGCTGACAGACGGCAAAGACGGCAAAGGGCTTTTGGGCTATGCACAGGTATATAACGATAAGTCGCTGCACCTGTCCGGCAAAACGCCTCTGACATTGGAAGCTTATGTAAAACCGGAAGGCGCACCAGCGTCGTTAAAGAGCAACGACGGTTCTGGCCAGATGGAAGCAACCGACTATAACCAGACGGCTCCGATTATTACAAAGGGTAATGACGAGTGGAAAAATTCTGAGTCTTACGGGCTGCGCAGACTGGTAGACGGCGAGAAAGACGTACTCGAGTTTTATATCCGCGGCGGCAGCTACAACAGTGACGAAGGCGTATATGAAAAAGCTGCGGCACAGATTAATACCCCGGCTGACTGGGCGAACAAATGGCATCATATCGCGGGTACTTATGATGGGAAAAATGTAAAACTGTACCTGGATGGCAAAGAAGTAGCATCGACACCATGCAGTTTTGGCATCGTATCCGGCCCGAATCCAGTAGGCATCGGCGCTGATTTGACATACGACGCGCAGAATCCGAATGTGCCTGCAAACTTTAAGGGTGTGATTGACAATGTCAGGATCTATGACAAAGCGCTCACCTTAAAAGAATTAAATGATAAGACAAGAAAAGCAGACGATCATACGCTCCTTTGGCTGGATTTTGAAAATACGACCGATAAGAGCTATGAGAGGGAAAGCTATTACAGCTTTGGCGGAGACTGGGAGGATATTCCACAGGGAAATCCAAACAATAAAAATTTCTGTGCAAACGGGCTGGTATCCGCGGACAGAACCGTACAGCCTGAGCTGGAACAGGTGAAATATATTTACCAAAATGTCGGAATCGAAGATGCTGGCATTTTAGAAGGAAAAGTAAAGATTTCCAATAAGTTTTTATTTACGAACCTGCGTGACTACAAAGCTTCCTGGGAGCTTGTAGAAGATGGCAAGGTGATCCAGAGCGGCAGCTTTACAGACGAGGAAATGGACATCCGCCCGGTAGACGAGTCTACAGAGGAAATCAAGACCTACGGGGAAAAAGTCATTACGGTGCCATTTACAAAGCCGGAATTAAAGGCAGGTGCGGAGTATTTTGTAAATCTGAGCTTTACGCTAAAAGAAGATACTTCATGGGCAAAGAAAGGGCATGAAATCGCACACGGACAGATTGCAGTGCCTTATGACGTGCCAAAGGCAGAAGCAGTAAAGACAGAGGACCTGGACAAGCTGACGCTGACGGATCAAGAGACGTCCGCTACGATCGAAGGAAAGGACTTTTCCGTTGTATTCGATAAAGAAGCCGGAACGATCAAAGATTTTACTTACCAGGGCAAGAAGCTTTTGGAAAGCGGCCCGCAGCCGGATTTCTGGAGAGCGCCGACAGACAGTGACCTTGGCTTTTATTCAGGCTCTGTATACGATACATGGAGATATGCGGGAAGCGACAAAAAAGTAACTGCGACCAGCGTTCTCAAGTTAAACGAGGGTATGGTAGAGATTTCAGTGAAGTCTGTACTTCCGACAACGACGCAGTCAGAATACAACCAGACGTTTATTATATACGGAACCGGAGATATCAAGGTAACGAGCACACTGACGCCTGGAAAAGACCTGCCGGAAATCCCGGTAGTCGGCAACAGCCTGACACTGCCAAAAGAGTTTTCAAATGTGACCTGGTATGGAAAAGGCCCGGATGAAAACTATATTGACAGGCAGTCTGGATATGAAATCGGTGTATATCAAAAAGATGTGGACGATTTCTTTGTAGATTATATTAAGCCGCAGGAAACAGGCAACCGTACAGATACCCGCTGGGTAAGCATGACGAATCGAAACGGCGTTGGGCTGCTTGCTAAGACAGAAACACCAATCGAGTTCAGCGCACTGTATTACACAGCAGAACAACTGTCAAATGCAATGCATTCTTATATGCTGGGCAGCAAAGACCGTATTACTCTGCGCTTAAATCAGCGCCAGATGGGTCTTGGCGGCGATAATTCCTGGGGAGCAAAGCCGTTTACGCAGTATCTGAATGCAGCAGACCATGCGTATACTTACAGCTATACGTTAAAACCGATCGCAACGGCGGATGCAGATGCTTCTATGCAGGAATACAAAACGATACTTCCGGCATTGAACAACGGAGACTCTGTAGTCAGCAACGACGTGACGTATACAGTAGTAAATGCGGAAAAGAATACGGTTACAGCGACAAAAGGCAGCAGCCAGGATCTGGAAAGCATAGAGATTGCATCAACGGTAACGATTAACGGCATTGACTGTAAGGTAACGCAGATTGGCAAGGGAGCTTTTCAGGGTTATAAGAACCTTAAAAAGGTACAGCTTGGCAAAAATATAAGAACGATCGGCAAGCAGGCATTTATGGACAGCACCAAGTTAGAAAGTGTAGTACTGGACGGTTCCGCTGTCAGCATCGTTAAGGCAGACGCATTTAAGAATACGTCTTCAAATATCAAGGTATCTGCTTCGAATATGACAAAGAAGCAGCAGGAAGCCGTACTTGAGAAAATGATTGCTGCGGGGATGAATCAGCACAGCTTAGATAAAAAGTAACAAAAGAGCCGGATAATATTCCGGCTCTTTTTGTACACTGTTTACAATTCGCTGTGCGTTTGTTATAATAAGCGTAAAGTAGAAACACTATTACGTGGGGATAAAAAGTATGGATAAATATACAATTCTTCTTGTAGATGATGAAGAGGAAGTCGTACAGGCGATTATGAAAAAGATTAACTGGGAAAGCCTTGGATTTTCTGTGATCGGCTATGCCTGCAATGGGGTAAAGGCGTTTGAGATGGTAGAGGAGTATCAGCCTGACGTTATTATGACAGATATCAGAATGCCGTATATGGACGGGCTGGAGCTGTCTAACCGGATCAAGGCAGAGTATCCGGCGGCAAAGATTCTTTTTTTCACCGGATTTGATGAATTTGAATACGCAAAAGAAGCCGTGCATCTTGAAGTGGAGGAATATGTGCTAAAGCCGATTAATTCGGCGGAGCTGACGGAGGTATTTACAAAGCTGAAATACAAGCTTGACCAGGAGATCAGCGAAAAGCGCAATGTAGAGATCTTAGAGAAATATTATATGGAATCCCTGCCGCTGCTGCAGGCGGATTTTTATGCGGCTCTTATAGAAGGGCGGGTTCCGGGAGAGGAAATACCAAGGTATCTGTGCGATTATCAGCTTTCCTTTCCGGGGCCGTATTTTAGCTGCCTGGTCATCCATACATCGTCCAGCCAGGTGCCGGGCAGATGAACCCGATGCTTTTAGCTACATCGGTGCATAAGCAGGCAGTCGAGCATCTGGAACAAAAATGGAAGGCAAAATGCTTTTCCTATCTTGGCAACACGATCCTCATTACACAGCTTATCAATGAATCAGAGATCTCGGAATTAACGGATGATTGTGACCGGTTCTGCAAATACGCCAGGCGTATGATCGGCGCGGTGGTGACAATCGGAATCGGACAGGTGTGTGCGGATATCCTGGAGCTGCCGCAGTCTTACGGCAGTGCAAGAGAGGCGGTTTCTTACCGCGGTATCTACGGTGTTTCCAAGGCGATTAACTTTAAAGAAATTGCTCCGCAGAAGGCTGTAAAAAGAGACGGGCTGGAAAATGAGCTGTCTGCTTTATTTAAGATGATAAGGCTGGGCAGTGAAGAGGATGTGAAAAAGGCAGCAAGCCAGTATCTGGAACATACTTCTTTTCCGCAGAAATCGCTGGAGCAGTATTATATTGATATGATGGAGCTGATCAGTGCATTTTACCGTTTTGCGGTCAATAACGATATTACGGCAGATGATTTTTCCGGGGATATCCGCAGGCTGTACACCAGGCTGTTAGATATGGAGCCGGATACGCTGCGCAAATGGCTGGTAGAAAAGTGTCTGGATTTTCGAAAAACGATTATCAGCGTTAGGAACAGCTCGACCAAGTCGTTTGTATCCAGGGCAAAGGAATACGTGCATAATAATTATGGAAACGAGGAGCTATCGCTGGACTGTGTGTGTGAGATCCTTGGGGTATCCAATTCTTATTTTTCTACGATCTTTAAAAAAGAAACGGGAAATTCATTTATCAGTTATCTGACCGATTACCGTATGGACAGGGCGTCATGCCTTTTAATCGAAACAAATGAAAAAAGCTATATGATCGCAAAAAAAGTCGGTTATACAGACCCGAATTATTTCAGCTATGTATTTAAAAGACGGTTTGGCGTATCGCCTTCCAAATACAGAACGGAGCATTCAGAACGTGAATCATAAATCAAAGCCAAGAAAGATACAGTCAACGATTATGGCTGCGTTTTCCATTATGTCGGCTTCGATCATGCTGGTTCTTGGGATTGTCATGTACCTTAGATTTTCGGTTGCTTCCAAGCATGATATTATTCAGAGCACAAAAAAACTGATGGAGCAGACCGGGGAAAATCTGGAGGATTATCTGGTCAGCATGAGGCAGATCTCAGATGCGGTGTACTATAATGTCATTAAAGAAAATGATTTTTCCAGTCAGGATAAAGATATCCAAAAAGGGATGAACCTCTTATATGAGGCAAACAGCAGGAATCTGCGCAGCATCGCTGTCTATAACCATTATGGCAGCCTGATTGCCGCAGAGCCGGTTGCACTGCAAAAGGAAGATCCCGATGTTACAAGACAGGACTGGTATCAAAAGGCTTTTAAGGAAGTGGAAAATATGCACTTTTCCACACCGCATATTCAAAACCTGTTTGACGACCACACCCATCGGTATTATTGGGTGATTTCCCTAAGCCGCGTCGTAGAGCTGACAGATCATGGAATCCCTATGAACGGGGTGCTGCTTGTCGATATGGACTACGCAGGCATTTCACGCATGATGAAAAAGATCAATGCGATCAATAATGGACAGTATTATTACTTGTGTGACAGCAACGGGCAGATTATCTACCACAACAGGCAGATTCAGATCAGCAACGGAATTGCGTATGAAAACAGCATACAGACGGCAAAATACAAAGACGGCGTCTATGAGGACTTATTCAGAGGAGAAAAAAGAAAGGTGATCGTAAATACGATCAGCTATACCGGATGGAAGCTTGTAGGCATTATTCCCTATGCGACATTTAACCAGGGCATGTATGATATTCGGTATTTTATTGTAATTTTGATTTTGCTGATGGCGATGATGCTGGTCGTGATCAACCGCGTGATTTCGGTCAGGATTTCCAGTCCGATTTTAAAGTTAAATGAGTCGGTAACAGAATACGAAGCAGGAGAAAAGCCGGAGATCTATATTGGCGGTTCCCAGGAGATCCGCTATCTGGGCTATTCGATCCAGCGTTCGTATGAACAGATCGATGAGCTGATGCATAAGATTGTCCTGGAACAGACGGAGCGCAGAAAAAGTGAGCTGGACGCCCTGCAAAGCCAGATTAATCCGCATTTTCTGTATAATGCACTGGATTCCATTACATGGATGATCGAGGGAGAACGCAACGATGATGCGGTGTTTATGATCTCGGAGCTGGCAAAGCTGTTTCGCATCAGCCTGTCCAAAGGGCGTACGATTATCAATATCAAAGATGAGCTGCAACATGCCAAAAGTTATATGAATATACAAAAAGTCCGCTACAAGAACAGTTTTTCCATTACGTTTGACGTAGAGCAGGAAGTGTATGCGTGCTGCACGGTGAAGCTGGTCTTGCAGCCGATTTTGGAAAACGCGATCAATTACGGTATGGAAGGCATGGATGACTGCGGAGAGATCAAAGTGACAGGAACGCTCAAAGACGGCAATGTGACCCTGTCTGTAGCAGACAACGGCGTGGGCATGTCAGAGGAGGAGGTAAGCCTTGTGCTGACGGACAGCAACCGGATTCATAAGCATGGCTCAGGTGTCGGGCTTGTCAATGTCAACAACCGGATTCAGATTCTTTTTGGAAAAGAATACGGGCTGCTTGTAGAGAGCGAGCCGGACGAGGGGACGACGGTTTCTGTCCGCATCCCGGCGGTGCCTTATACAGAAGAAAACAGAAAGAAGCTGGAAATGGGGCATGTATTCAGCAGGGAAGAAATCTCTGACAATAAGGCACAGCATTTATAATAAGAAAAACAGGATGTTGGATCGATATGAATAACAGCGGAAAATGGTTTCATGTGATAGAAGCAGTGCTGGCAGTTATGGTGATTTTGATGGCGGCTGCCATGCTTTTGGAAAAAAACAGCAAACAGTACCGGAAAATCTCTGTAGTGATCCAGGATGCAGAGGATACACAGTGGGCAGCGTTTCGTTATGGCTTAAAAATGGCGGCACAGGATCAGAAGGTTGAACTGGTTGTCGCCAGTACCGCGGATGTGCTGACAAAAGAGGAACAGTTAAACACGATCAAACGTGAGATCGAGCTTGGAGCGGATGCGGTCATCGTTCAGCCTGTACCGGGAGACGATCTGGAACAAAAGCTCAAGCATTTAGAAAAGAAAGTGCCGATTATGCTTGTAGAATACACGGCGGCAAAGGAGCGTGAAAAATCTCAGTTTCCGTCAGTGGAGCCCGATCACAGCGCGATGGGCGAGGCGCTTGCAGAGGAGCTGAAAAAAGATTACTGCGGAAACCTGTCAGGAAAAAAATATGGCATTCTTATGAAAGCGGATGCACCGCACGCGATGAACAGCCGCAGACAGGGCGTGGAAAAGGCGTTGCAGGATACAGGCATTGTGTGTAGCTGGGTAGTGGACGGTTCTGTGGAAAATAAGCCGGAGGTAGACATCGTGATCGCACTGGACAACAACAGCCTGATTAAAGCTGCGGAGCAGGCGGCAGCCAATAACCTGCATGGGGCGTTGGTATATGGGATAGGGAATTCTACACAGGCGGCATATTATCTGGATACAGGAAGTGTAGAGTGCCTTGTTGTACCGGATGAATTTAGTGTGGGGTATTATAGCTTGACGGAAGCGGCGGAAAGGCTTAGGCATTTTTTTCGTGGGATGAAAAGCAGGGTGGTTGCGTATACGGTGATTCGTAGGGAGGAGTTGTTTGAGGAGAGGAATCAGGAGATTTTATTTACGATGTGTCAGTAGAAGAAGGATTTTTTGGGGATGGTATTCCTTATGAGAACGCCGGGAGAGGGGATTGGCACGCCCTGGCTGCGTCAGTTCCAGAAGGTTAAGAATCCCTAAGCCTTCTGCTGGTACGCTGTGGCTGTGGACGGTCGCGGCACCTAGTTCGCTTCCGGCTGACCGCCGAAAGCTAAAGGTGCCGCTTGGCTGCGCCCCTGGTTGCTGCGCAGAAGGCTAAGGGATTCTAAACCTTCTTCCAAAGCCGCCTCCAGGGCGTGCCAATCTCCTCTCCCGGCTGGTTTTCGTGAGTGTTACGAATGCTCTACAGCGAATTTTTTGAATTTGTTTGGATATGATATAGTGGATTCTAGAGCGTGTTTGAAAAATGCTTTCTGCCAGATGTATTTCACAATTTGTGGGAGATCTGCGCCAAATGAAGGGCGCATAGCGGGCTATGTAACCTGAATTTGGCGCAAATATCACGCAAAGTGGGGAATGCAGATGGCAGGAATGATTTTTCAAACACGCTCTAGTACAGCATTGTAGAAATAACAGTGAATACAGCACTCGCTATTTCTGCCATCACCGCGTTGTCGTCAGTCAACGATGCACCTGGCATCGCCTCCTTTCTCCGCTTTGCGCTGACAAAAATAACGTGCACTGTATTTACCATTATTTCTGCACCACTGTACGAATTGTTTTCATACAATACAAACAATGTAGAATTTGCTTTCGCCACACTTACGAAGAACAGCCAGGAGAGGGGATTGGCACACCCTGGAGGCGGCTTTGGAAGAAGGGTTAGAAGCCCTTAGCATTCTGCGGGGCAACCAGGGGCGCAGCCAAGCGGCACCTTTAGCTGCCAGCAGGCAGCGAACTAGGTGCCGCGACCGTCCACAGCCACAACGTACCAGCAGAAGGCTTAGGGATTCTTAACCTTCTGGAACTGCCGCCTCCAGGGTGTGCCAATCCCCTCTCCTGGCGTCCCTCCATAAGATCTCAAAAGCAAATGAAATTAAAAATCAGAAAGGCAGGAAACATACAAATAGAAAATAAAAAAGTAACAAACGAACAAACAAAAAACAAACACAGAATAAAAAAGTTACAGATACATCTCCATAGATTCATCATATGCAGTATGCTCTGTTTTTATAGTGTGATATCAGCCTCGTGCGGCAGCTATCCGCAGGCTGCGGCGGATCGGATGCAGGTTGGGATTGCTTATTATAATCAGAGCGATACTTTTATCAGCCAGATGATTGAATGCCTGAAAGGGGAGTTTGAGGAGCTGGAGCGGGAAGGGCTGGAGATTACGGTAATGATGCGGGATGCCGCGGAGTCGCAGCGTGTCCAGGACGACCAGGTGAAGGAGCTGATTGGCGCAGGCTGTGACGTGTTGTGCGTCAATCTGGTAGACCGTGCCGATCCTTCGGAAATTATTGATTTTGCCAGGGAATACAATGTGCCGATTATCTTTTTTAACAGAGAGCCGGTGGCGGAAGATCTGATGCAGTGGGACAAGCTGTATTATGTTGGTGCGGATGCCAAACAGTCCGGGATTATGCAGGGGGAGCTGGCGGCAGGGGCGATCCAGGCGAGCAGGCATATCGACCATAACAAGGACGGCAAGATTCAGTATGTCGTACTGGAAGGGGAAGCGGGGCACCAGGATTCGATTATTCGGACAGAAAGTGCGGTCAATACGTTAAAAGAAAAAGGAATCCATCTGGAAAAATTAAGCTGCGGCATTGCGAACTGGAACCGTGCGCAGGCGCAGAACCGGATGATGCAGATGATCGGACAGCACCAAAACCAGATTGAGCTTGTATTGGCAAACAATGACGATATGGCTTTGGGGGCTTTGGACGCTTATAAAAAGCTGAATGTGACAGAATCTGCGCTGCCGGTATTTTTCGGCATTGACGGGACAGATGTCGGATTAGAGGCAGTGGCGGACGGCAGGCTGTCAGCAACCGTATACAACGATAAGGAAGGGCAGTCTGCGGCGATTGCAAGGCTGGCGGCAGCGCTGATGACGGGTAAGGGGATACATATGATCCAATTTGAAAATAAAAAATATATCTATCTGCCTTATAAAAAGGTGACAGACGTTAATGTGCATGTTTATTATAAAAAAGAAGAAGAGGAACAGAAAAAAGAATAATTTTTGGAAAATTTTGGATTTCTTTTCTGTTGACAGCATAATGACGAATAATTTATAATAGATAGGACAAATCGTTTTACAATATCAGGAGAAAGAGAGGGTGCATCAAAATGCTCAGAGTGGGTATGCTTACAAGCGGCGGCGACTGTCAGGCTTTGAATGCTGCAATGAGAGGCGTTGCAAAAGGATTAAGCTCAAATGTTGAAGAGTTGGAGATTTATGGTTTTTTGGACGGGTATAAGGGACTGATTTACGGAAATTACCGTTTGCTTTCGTCATCGGATTTTTCCGGTATCCTGACAAAAGGCGGAACGATCCTGGGTTCTTCCCGTCAGCCATTTAAGCTGATGCGTACACCAGATGCGAACGGATTAGACAAAGTCGAGGCGATGAAACAGAATTATTACAAATTGAATCTGGACTGTATCGTAATCCTTGGCGGCAATGGCACACAAAAGACAGCGAACCTGCTTCGTGAGGAAGGATTGAATGTAATCCACTTACCAAAGACTATTGATAATGATATTTTTGGAACAGACGTGACGTTTGGATTTCAGAGTGCGATTAACATCGCAACCGATGCCATTGACTGCATTCATACGACAGCAGCATCCCACAACCGTGTATTTATCGTAGAAGTAATGGGACATAAGGTTGGCTGGCTGACACTTTACGCAGGCATGGCTGGCGGCGCTGACATTATCCTGCTGCCGGAGATCCCATATGACATCAAAAAGGTTGTAGCAGCGATCGAGCATCGTACAAAGGCTGGAAAAGGATTTACGATTCTTGCAGTTGCAGAAGGCGCAATTTCAAAAGATGATGCAAAATTAAGCAAGAAAGAATACAAAAAGAAACAGGAAAAATCTCCATATCCGTCTGTATCCTATGAGATTGCAGCAGAGATCGGCAAAAAGCTTGGCAGCGAGGTGCGCGTAACCGTTCCTGGCCATACGCAAAGAGGCGGCAGCCCTACGCCGTATGACCGCGTGCTTTGTACAAGGCTTGGCGCAGAAGGAGCGAAGGCAATTCTGGAAAAAGATTTTGGACATATGATCGCTATGGTAAATAATGAGGTCAGACGTGTTCCGTTAGAAAATGTTGCCGGTAAATTAAAGACGGTTGACCCGAATGCACAGATTGTAAAAGAAGCAAAATTAACAGGCATTAGCTTTGGCGATTAATTTTGGATGATGATTTAGGAAAATTAGAAAACCTGCTGAACGGCAGCTTCTTAATTTTAAGAATGCTGGCACAGCAGGTTTTTTTGTGTGTGTACAAATAAAGCGTTCTGTGATAGAATTGAATAATTATTTAGAGCGATCACAGGAGGGCAGATTTCGTATGTCATATACAGCACTTTACCGGAAATACCGGCCGCAGAGCTTTACAGACGTAAAAGGGCAGGACGCGGTTGTGGCGACAATCCGCAACCAGATACATGCCGGGCGGATCGGACACGCCTACTTGTTCTGCGGAACGAGAGGAACAGGCAAGACAACGATTGCAAAGATCTTTGCAAAAGCAGTAAACTGCGAACATCCAAAGGACGGCAGCCCTTGCGGAGAATGCGCGTCCTGCCGTGCGATTACAGCCGGAAATTCGATGAACGTGATAGAGATAGATGCCGCTTCCAACAACGGCGTAGATAATATCCGCGAAATCCGTGATGAAGTCGCATATGCGCCGACAGAAGGCAGATACAAGGTCTATATTATCGACGAGGTGCATATGCTGTCAATCGGCGCATTCAACGCGCTGCTGAAAACGTTAGAAGAACCGCCGGCATACGTGATTTTTATACTTGCAACAACAGAAGCGCATAAAATTCCGGTTACGATCTTATCAAGATGCCAAAGATATGATTTTCATCGCATTTCGATCGATACGATCTCAGAAAGACTGCAAGAGCTGCTGGAACAAGAACAGGCGCAGGCAGAGGAAAAAGCAGTCCGCTATATTGCAAAAGCCGCGGACGGAGCGATGCGTGACGCGCTGAGCCTGCTCGATCAGTGCATGGCGTTTTATATGGGGGAAAAGCTGACTTATGACCATGTGCTGGAAGTATTGGGCGCTGTGGATACAGAACGGTTTTCTGGAATCTTTCGCGCCGTGACAGCCAGCCAGATCACAGCCGTTATGCAGCAGATCGAAGAGCTGGTGGCAGAAGGCAGGGATTTGAGCCAGTTTGTAGGCGACTTTACCTGGTATCTGAGAAATCTCCTTTTACTGCAAAGCTCAGAGGATATGGAAGACGTGCTGGATGTTTCCAGTGAAAACCTGGCGCTGTTAAAAGAAGAATGCAGCATGGCAGACAGCGCGCAGCTTATGCGTTTTATTCGTGTTTTTTCAGAATTGTCCAATCAGGTGCGCTATTCCACACAGAAACGGATATTAATTGAAATCGCGTTTATCAAGCTGTGCCGCCCGCAAATGGAAGCAGATACCAGCTCCATCCTGGCAAGGCTTACGCAGTTAGAAAAGAAAATCGAAGAAGGAGCCATCCTTCCTGCCGCTCCCATACAGGCAGCTAATGAACCTGCCGCAAAGCCAGCGATGCCAAAAGCGATATCCGAAGATATCCGCCAGGCAGTGAAAAACTGGCGCAGCATTCTTGCACAGATGCCGGATGCAATCAGCGCCTTTTTGCGCAAAGCGCATTTAAGCATTGGCGAAGGAAATGTACTTTTGATCGTAATGGATGAGCCGATTTTGTGCGAGATGTTAACCGAAGAGGAACGGCTGAAAGAAATCACGGATACGATTTCTGGATGCATCGGGAAAGAAGTGCAGGTACAGATCAAACAAAATGATACCGGGCAGCCGTTTGAAAAGGCGTTTGTGGATTTGGAACAGGTGGTTCATATGGAGATTGAGTATGAGGATTTTTCGGATTGAGAGGGAAATAATTGATAGAAGTAAATAAAGAAATGACATGGGAGCAGGCAGTGAAAGCGTTTCATGGAAAGCGAATTCTGGCAGAAGTATATAAAAGAGTTGTAGTTGATAATTGTAAAATTCCCGAAAATATGCTGGTTGTATGTGTGGCAGAAACCGACCAGGACGAAGATGAAATAGATAAAGCGGAGTATTATAATCAAAATTATTCTGTTATATATGTTCCAAATACGATCAGATATACTGGCCCGAATACTTATGATGGGAGCTTTTCATAATCGAGTATTGTCAGATTGAATAGAATGGGTTAAAATCAATAACAGTCAAAAAAACAAATTTTAAGGAGGTATATAAACATGGCAAGAAGAGGGGGATTTCCTGGCGGAGGAATGCCGGGTAATATGGCGAATTTGATGAAGCAGGCGCAGAAAATGCAAAAGCAGATGGAGGATGCGACGAAGGAGCTGGAAGAAAAGGAGATGACAGCGAGCGCGGGAGGCGGCGTTGTTGAGGTGACGGTGTCCGGGAAACGGGAAGTGACCAAAATAAAAATCGATCCAGAAGCAGTCGATCCAGATGATGTGGAGATGCTCGAGGATTTGATTATGGCGGCTACAAATGAAGCGATGCGCCAGATCGATGAGTATTCGCAGAATACGATGGGTAAGATTACCGGCGGGCTTGGCGGCGGTATGGGGTTGTTTTAGCAATGGAGTATTACAGTGCCCAGATCAGCAGATTAATCGAGTCATTGGCAGGCTTGCCTGGGATCGGGATCAAGTCGGCGCAGCGCATGGCGTTCCATATTTTGGATATGCCGGAGGCAGAAGTAGAAAAGCTGTCAAATTCCATTATCGAGGCAAGACGCAAGGTCTGCTACTGTAAGCAGTGCTATACGCTGACAGATGATGAAGTGTGCCCGATCTGTAAAAATCCAAACCGTGACCAGAAATTGATTATGGTTGTAGAAAATCCGAGGGATCTTGCCGCATATGAAAAAACGGGCAAGTTTGAAGGCGTTTACCATGTTCTGCACGGCGCGATCTCACCTATGCTTGGGATCGGGCCTGCGGATATCAAGCTCAAAGAGCTGATGCAGCGCTTGCAGGGCGATGTAAGTGAAGTGATTATAGCGACTAATTCCAGCCTGGAAGGCGAGACGACAGCGATGTATATCAGCAAGCTGATCAAACCGACTGGCATTAAGGTCACGCGCATTGCCAGCGGCGTGCCGGTCGGCGGTGATCTGGAATACATTGATGAGGTGACTTTGCTGCGCGCGCTTGAAGGCAGAACGGAATTATGACAAAAAACAGGAAAATTGATAGGAATCTTGGACGCTGCCAACAATATATGCCAAAATCAGCCAGTTTGTTATGCTACATTGGACGCATACCCGAAAAAATGGAAAGAGGTGTGCGAAGTGGCAGAACAAAAACAAAGAGCGTCAGGGACACTACCAAAGAATATTCGACAGATTGGCACTAGCATCGGGAGTACGAGAGTCTATCTGGAGGATTATGTATATACTTATTTACATACGCAGGATGTGCAGGAAACATGGACTCACCGCGGATTTGTATTGCTGGGCAGAGTCGAAAGAGGAAAAGACTATACCAGATATTTTATCAGCGGTATGGTGCGGGTAGAAGATGAATTTTTTAAAGACCAGATCCTGCAATTTAGCGACGAGACGTGGACGGCTGTCTATAAGGAGTTAAAACAGTATTTTGACAATTTAGAGATCGTCGGCTGGGGACAGGATGTGAGCAATGGACATGCCGGACTTGCCGCAGAGCTTGAGCGGAACCATAAGCAGCATTTTAATATCCAGAAAAACGTACTCTTCCTGCTCGACCAGGCAGAAAAAGAAGAAGCGTTTTATGTATTTGAAAAAAACGTTATGCAGCGCAGGGAAGGCTATTATGTCTATTATGAGAAAAATCCGCAGATGCAGGACTATATGATCGAAAAGAATAACAGCAAAGAGCTGAATATCCCGGCAGAAGGGATTGAAGAGCCTCTTGTCAACAGTTACCGTGCGGCACTGCTCGAAAAAAAGGCTCAGATATCCCAGCGGAAATGGAACGGGGTGCTGTATACGACCAGCCTGCTGCTCGTGCTTTCCGTCTGCGTGCTAGGGATCAGTACGGTAAATAACGTAGAGAAAATGCAGAATCTGGAATCTACAGTCAACCGCATCTCCGGGCAGGCTGACGGAGACGTACCTGCGATGAGCCCGAATGTAAAGGAAGGGGACATGTCTGACTTGAATCAGGCAAAAGCATCCGACGGTGACGGAGAGAATCAAGAATCCAAAGCATCTGGCGGTGAAGATGGGAATGAGGATAACAAAGATTCCGGTAGCAGCCAGGAGACAAGCTCTAAAACAAGTGACAACAACCAGCAGCCAGATGGAAAAACAACAAATGGCAGCCAGCATCCAGATGAAAAAACAACAAATGACAGTCAGGAGCCAGATACAAAAACAACAAATGACAGCCAGCAGCCAGATGCAGAAACAGCCGATGGCAAGGGGACAGGCTCTAAAACAAACGGCAGCAAGCCGTCAGACGTCGATTCCTCAAGCGGCAGCCGCGGAACGGGATCAAAAGCATCCGACAGCAAGCCGTCAGGCACAAAATCAAATGGAAACGGCAGTTCATCCAAAGAGGATGGAGAAACGTCGGATGCCGCAAAAGACGAGGATAAAACAAAGAAAAACGATGGCGCTATTGACGCGGATTCCCTGTCAGAAGAACAAAAAAGCCTGCTGCAAGGTTATTATGTTGTGAAAGAGGGAGACAGTCTTGTCGGAATCAGCAGGAAAATCTATGGAACAACGGCAAAGGCGCGAAAAATCTGTCAGTTAAACGGAATCGATGATATGGATATGATCTATGCCGGACAGAGATTGGAGCTGCCATAAACAGCCGCAGCCATTTTTATATACGGGAGAGAAATATGGCAAAAAGCAAAAATCGTACGTTGCGGGCGCTTCCGGCACAAAGTGCAGAGGAATTGTCCGAGTTAAAACAGAAAATCAGGATTCACAGGTTAAAGATTCTGATTTTGATCTTAATGCTTGTCGGCGTCTTACTCGGATTGCTTTTTGCCGCATTTTTGTATTTTGAAAACAAAGTATACACAGAATATGAAGTGATAGAACAGATAGAGCGCAGAGAGACAGAAGCTGCGGAATATGAAGAGTTTCAGGGAAATGTATTGCAGTATACACAAGACGGCGCGGTATATTCCAGCATTGCGGGAGAAGTATACTGGAATCAGACCTATGAGATGGAGACGCCCAGGATTTCAAGGTGCGAGGACTATGTTGCCATTTACGAACAGGGTGGAAGCCAGATCTACATACTGAACACGGCAGGGCTGCAAGGCACGATTAAAACGACGATTCCTGTGCAGCGGGTCAGCATAGCCAGAGAGGGTACGATAGCTGTCCTGATGGAAGATTCGCAGACAAGCTATATCCATATGTACAACAAAGACGGAAAAAAGCTGGCTGGCGGGGAGCTGCATATTGAAAACAGCGGCTATCCGCTCGATCTCGCGTTATCAAGAGATGCGCTTAAGCTTGCCGTCAGCCTGCTGGATATCCATGATGCCAATGTGAAGTCTACCGTCGTTTTTTACAATTATGGAACCGTGGGGCAGAATAAGATCGACAAGATCGTGGGCTCTTATACATATGATAACATGATTATACCAAGCATCCGATTTGTGACAAACGACAGGCTTGCCGCATTTGGCGATACAAAGGTAATCTTGTATGAGGGAACGCAGAAGCCGGCAGTGATAAAGGAAATCAAGTGCAGCGGAAATGTCCGCAGTATTTATTATGACGATGCATATTTCGGGCTTGTTTATGATAATAAAAAGTCGGCAAAAGGCTATGTAACGAATATTTATAACCTGAAAGGAAAGCTGGTGCTCACACAGGAATTCGACCTGGATTATACGCAGATCGGGTTTTTGCAAAACGGGCTGCTTTGTATCCGCAATGAAAAAAGCGTACAGCTCTATACAATGCGGGGCAGCAAACGGTTTTCCTATACGTTTGACCGCAGTATTTATGACGTGATATCCGGCAGCGGCGAGCTGGATTACTGGCTGATACTAAGCGGCGAGACAGACAGGATCAGATTAAAGGACAAATTTTAAATGAACTGGTTGTATTTTACAGTAATGGGCTACATTATCACCTCGGCACTGCGCGGATATCACAGAGGATTTCTGCGGGTTGTGTATTCGATCGTATCTTTGGTGGCTGCAATCGTATTTATCGCTTTTACAACGCCGGTTTTTCGCGATGTAATCCTGGATTCTACGACGATTGCCCAGCAGATTGAGGAAACAAGCGAGGGCTATATTAGAAAACAGATTGATAAAAAACTGGAAAACGGTACGTGGAAAGGCATTGCAGAACTATCGTCTGTTGCGCTTCCAAAATCCGTACAAAAAGAACTGAACCAGGCGGCAAATGCGTCGGTGTCTGAAATCTTAGAATCCCAGAGGATCTATAAAAAGATGGCAAAAGCGGCGGCTGATTTGTGCGTCACAGGGATCGCGCTTGCTGCTGCGTGGCTGATTATCTGGGTAATTCTGCATTTAGTCAAAAAAAGGCTGGACAGATTTTCCAGAAAGCCCGGCATCCATCTTGTCAATATGATACTTGGATTTTTTGCGGGAATTGTAAAAGCGTTTCTTGTGGTCTGGGTTGCGTTTTTGTTGATCCGGCTGACACAGATCCTGCCATACAGCGCGATGCTTTTGCGCATGATCGAAGAAAACGCGGTTTTGCAGGGATTGTATGAGAAAAACGTAGTGCTGGAGCTGATTCAGAAGCTGGGGGTTTTAAACTCTGTATAAAAGCAGGGCTTAAATCCCCCTGTTTTTTGTCTTAATTTTATTTTTTTGTCTTTATTTTTTTCACATTGCTCCAGGCGCCGTAGTATTTCTTCCCATTTGATTTCTGATAAGCACGTACGCGGACGTAATACGTTTTCCCTTTTTTCAGCCCGGAAACGGTTTTGGATTCTGTAAAAACATTTGCGGATTTGCGGTTTGTTTTATCTGAGGGAAATTTTTTATTCTGGGAATAGGCGATCTGATAGCCGTCTGCATAAGCGCTCCATTTCCATTTTACTTTTACTTTGCCTTTTCCGGTATTTTTCAGGCTTTTCAGCTTGATTTTTTTCACGCTTACAGGTTCGTTATTGTCAGAACCTCCCGTACTTGTATCAACGCTGACTCCTGGCTGGGTGCTGCCTGTGCCGCTGCTATTGCCGCCTGTATTCTGACTGCCTGTGCTGCCGTTCGTATTCCCGTTGTTCGTATTGCTGTTTCCTGCATCCTGTATGTAAGTCCAGTGCGCATATATCGTGCAGGTCGTTGTAAACGGGGTGTCAGTTGTAACCGGCGTACCGTCAAACAGCCCGGTATACCATCCGTCAAACCGGTAATGGTCGCGGGATGCCGTCGGCAGTACCGGAAGCTTTTGATTCAGCGTCGTCATGGAAGTCTGCCCGTTGACAATACCGCCGTTTGGGAAAAAGGAAATCGTATATTCTGAAGCTTTTCCCGTTGTAAAGGAACCGACGCCGGATTCCAGCCGTATCGTATCCGCGATATAAAACACCTTGTAATAGTAAGTCGTATTTGGTGTAAGCCCTGTAATATTTGTGGCAAGCGTAGAGGTATATCCAAAATGGTTGATCGTACGTGTATCCGGCATGTAGGCATTTGAGGTTCCTAAAGAAATGCCCCATGTTTTTACGTAACTGTTTGGGATAAACGCGATAAACGAAGCGGCTGTGTCTGTGATATTGGAAAGCACGATATCGCTGAAATTTGCGTTGTAGTTATCCCACTGCGCGTACACTTCCGTATTGGCGGAAAAGACGGTGCTGGTTGTGACCTGCGTGCCGCCTGTCGTCCATGTATACCAGCCTTTAAACGTATAGCCGTCCCTAGTCGGGATCGGAAGCCGGTTCAGTCTCTGCCCGACTGTGGTCATTCTGCTGTCTTCCCGCAAAACGCCGTAGTTCGGGTGAAAAGTGATGATATATTCCCGCGGTGTGATGCCGGAGCCGGAACGCGCAGTGGCTGCACACAGACTGGCGGTATTCTGTGCTGGCGGGAGTACGGATGCTTTGGCTGTCTGCGGAGAGATACACAGACAAAGCAGCAGTGCACAGCATAAAATATTGGTAAATTGCAACAATTTTTTCATGGCATGTACCTCACTTTCGTTGATGATATATAAAGATTAGCATATGTGCGCCGCAGAATCAAGAAGTGCTTAAAAGATAGCACCTGCGGCAGTGGAAAATTCAACAAAATTAGAAAAACCGCTAACAAATTCCAGAAAACGTCCGATAAACAAGTTATAGAACTTCACAATCCGCACATAATGAGTATATCAAATATGGGCAAAAGTGAAGCGTTCTAATTATATCATTCAGGGACGAGACGATGAAAGGAGATGCCTAATATGCGTATAGATGCTTATAACCAGATCGCAACTTTATACAAAACGACAAAGCCGTCTAAGGCAAAGAGTACAGCAGAGATTGCTTCTGCACGTGATCAGGTTCAGATCTCACGTGCAGGGAGAGATCATCAGATCGCAAAAAAGGCAGTCGCAGCAGCTTCGGATATCAGGGAAGATAGAGTAGCAGAGCTTAAATCAAGCATAAAGTCTGGAAACTATGACGTTGATACTGGAGATTTTGCGAGCAAATTATTAGCAAGCTATTATGCGGCTAACTAATAGTAACAGGATCGTTACGGAAAAGCGAGGATAAGAAGTGGCAAGTTTAATGGATGACCTGATTCAGGTCTTAGAAAACGAGAACGAAGAGTATGGAAAGTTAGCAGAGTTGTCTAAGGAGAAAAAACAGGTCATCATAGATGCCAATGTTCCGGCTCTTGAAAAAATTGTGGATTTGGAGCAGGATGTCGCCAGTAAGATTCAAAATCTGGATAATCACAGACAAAAAGTCATGCGCGACATGGCGGTGGTGTTAAATAAAGCAGGGGATGATTTTACACTGGATACGATTATCGAGACATTAAGCAGCCAGCCAAAAGAGCAGGAACGATTACAGAACGTAAAACAACAGTTGAAGACGACATTAGCAGAAGTTCGGAATATCAACGAACAAAACCAGACATTGCTGAATCAGGCTCTGGAGTTGGTAGAGTTTGACCTGACTCTGTTTCGAAGCATGCGCACCGCGCCCGAGACGGCGAACTACAATAAAAACGCTTACAATACAGGAGAGATACTTGGAGGCGGCGGATTTGACGCAAAACAATAACGGACAGGAGTGTGAGCAATTATGGCGAATGGAATGGGTTCTATTTTTGTAGGACATTCAGGATTAAAAGCTTCTCAAGATTCGATTCATAATGTAGCGAACAACCTGGCTAACGTAAATACCCCCGGGTATGTACGTCAGCAGGTTGTTTTTCGTGATGCACGCTACAGCAATCTGGCATATTCGAAAAATGGCTATAAGAAATTAATTGGACAGGGAACCTCCATCGGGGAGATTGTCCATGCGAGAGATATTTTTTTGGATAAGGCTTTCCGCACAGAAAATGGAAGACAATCCTACTATGCGGCAACATATGAAGCAGTCGATGAAGTGCAAAGTTATTTTCAGGAACTGGAAGGAACTGCTTTTCAGCAGATCTTAAATGGGGATAAAACGAGTTTGTGGCAGGCGTTTGAAGAGTTTTCCAAAGACCCTTCGGATATGGCGACACAAAACCTGGTGATTCAGAGGGCAAGCTTATTTGCCAGCCGTTCAAAGGCTTTGTTTAAGGGCCTGATGAATTATCAGACAAATATCAACATCCAGATCAATGATGACATCGACGAGATCAATGGTTATTTAGAGACGATATATAATTTAAACGTAGCGATTCAGGGGATTGAAGCCGGAGGACGCGAGATTGCGATGAACGAGCGTGACGCCAGAGATTACGCGCTCGACCAGCTCAGCAAATTCGGCAATGTTACATATGAGGAAAGAACAAACGGGTCTGTATATGTCAAATTTGAAGGCGAGCTTGTAGTCAGCGACGTCGTTCATTATGAGATGGGGAAAAAGACAGATCCGATGACCGGATATATTACCCCGTACTGGCCGCATTTATCCCATGAGGATGCCGGCAGATATACGGAAGTATTTGATTTTTCAAGAGAAATCTGTACCGCGTTTAATACGGACATCGGAGAATTAAAGGCTCTTGTACAGGCAAGAGGAACAACGATATCCAACTTCAACGATATTTTAAATGCAGATCCTGACAAATATGATGCATCGGTCGGACTGTCGATTATGCAGAACACACAGGCAGAGTTTGACCAGTTGGTTCACGCGATCGTATCTCAGATTAACGACCTGCTGTCACCGAATAAAAATATGGATGAGCTGCTAGTAGAAAACGCAGACGGCACTTATTCTATTTATAAAAATGTCAGGGTTTTGGATGAAGAAAACTGCT
This sequence comes from Eubacteriaceae bacterium, assembly GCA_910574915.1. GTDB lineage: Bacteria > Bacillota > Clostridia > Lachnospirales > Lachnospiraceae > Eubacterium_J. The sequence goes on along the minus strand of CAJTCR010000015.1, from coordinate 72,565 downwards.
GTGTAGGCGCAGACGGCAAACTGCCGCCGCAGGAATTGTTTACAAGGTCAGGATGCGAACGCTATCGGAAAGTAACCGCATATGATAAAGAAGCCGGAGAGTGGCGCGACTATTATATGTACAACGAAGAAGATGTGAATGATTCCGTCTCGGTCACATTAAATAACGGGAAAACGTACCGTGTATTTAACGACAGAAAAGAACCAAAGGCTACAACGGTAAGTACGGTTGATACAACCGATATGAAAAAAGATGCAAATGGCAGGATCGAAGTAGAGGTAGACGCAAACGGCAATATTATCGGTACGTATGAGACGACAACAGGGGGCACAACAACGACTTCTAAAGGAGATCTGAAAGCCTCCGGCGAAAAGCCATATTGTCCGTGGGATAAACCAGGAAATGAAAAATATACCAGCCAGAAAATTGACGGCTCCTGGGTACTGAATGAAAACTATCATTACGATACATCCAAGCAGTACACTTCTTTGGAAATCGAGATTAATTATGATCTGTTAACCAATATCACAAATCTTCCGCATAAGCACGAGGATGAAAAGATTGCCCATGACATGGCGATTAATTTGACGAAGCTGTGGGATAATGCGACGATTTCGATCAATCCGCGTTATACGCAGGCGAAATATAATTACAGTGATTATTACAAAGAAATGATCGGTGAGATCGGGATTATCGGTTCTCTGTATGGAACAACAGCAGAAAAACTAGAAGCAACCGTAGAAGCGGTGGAAAATCAGCGAAATGAAGTTATCGGCGTGTCCTCGGATGAAGAATTGACGCGCATGATCAAATATCAGAATGCCTATAATGCTTCCAGCCGTTATATCCAGACAATCAGCGATATGATCGAGACACTTGTGACAATGCTATAAGAGATGTGAGGTGAATATATGAGTTCTACATTTTTTGGTTTGAATATCGGCTGGTCTGCATTAAATGCATTTTCAGCTTCTATTAATACAACGGCAAATAACGTATCCAACGCAAACACGCCAGGCTACAGCAAACAGGTCGTGAACCTGGTAGCAAAGGCTTCTCTGCGCAACTATACCTACGGAACGCTGGGCAGCGGTGTCGATGCGGATTCCATCGTACAGATGCGCAATACGTATTACGATGTAAAATACTGGACAAATAACAGCAATATCGGACAGTATGAAAAAAAGGGCTATTATATGTCCCAGATCGAAAATCTGTACCGGGATGACGACCAGAAGCTTGCGGGATTTTCGACCTTATATTCCAAGATGTTTAATTCGATGGATTCGTTAAAAGGCAATGCTGGGGATCTGTATATCCGTACGCAGTTTATCAATAATGCCGGAAGCCTGACCGAATATTTTAACAATATGTACCATAATCTGAGTACGATTCAGGCAGACTGCAACCAGGAAGTCAGTGCGCTTGTGACGCAGATCAATTCCTTTGCCCAGAAAATTTCGATTATTAACGAAAAGATTAATACGATTGAGATTCAGGGCAGGCGCGCGAATGAACTGCGCGACCAGCGTGCATATCTGCTGGATCAGCTTTCAGCGATCGTACCGGTTGAAATCGAAGAAACCGAAGTTATGAACAGCAACGATCCAGATTCCTATGTAGGGGGAACACGCTTCCGTGTACGTGTAGAAGGACAGCTTTTGGTAGACGGTTTTGAATATAACACACTGGAATGCTATGCCCGAGAGGAAAAAGTAAATCAGAATGATCTGGACGGACTGTATGATATTCGCTGGTCACATACAAAAAATGAATTTAATGCCAATTCCGATACGATGTCAGGTGAATTAAAAGCGGTTTTAAATATTCGCGACGGCAATAATAAAGAGAATTTCCAGGGCACTTTGTCCAAAGTGGATATCGCAGCTTCTGAAATACACATTTCAAACCCGAATATTACGTCCGTAGAAGCGATGAATATGCCTGCTTCAGGACAGATTATTATAGCAAACCGTGCGTATTCCTACAGCAGCTTTGAAATGACAGTGACATACGACAAAGATAACAAGCCTAACTATGAGTATGTATTTAAAATGAAGGAAGGAACCGACATGTCGTCTATGGCAGGCAAGAGCGGCAGAGAAGTCAGTGTCGGCAGGGCAATCGATTCGCGCGGCGTGCCTTACTATATGTCGCAGATGAACGAATTTTTGCGTTCCTTCTGCCGCAAATTTAATGATTTGCAGATCTACGGCAATGGAGACGGTACTTTGGACGTAGACGGCAATCCGGTAGGTGAGCGTTATGAGATTGACCCGGTCACAGGGCTTGCAAAGCCAAAGGAAATCAATTACCAGTACGGCGGTGTGGACACAGCAGGCAACCAGATGGGAGCATTTTTCGTAGCGCTTAACACAGACGGTTCTGAAAATACATTTTTGGATACAAAGAAATCTGACGGAGAGGAAGGCAAGAGAGTGACCTACCGTTCCGATGCCGTGGGCGGCAATTACTATCAGCTTACAGCAGGCAATCTGAGAGTCAATGACAAGAGTATGCACGATTCCAATTACCTTGCTACATCCAGGCGTACAGATACACACGAAAGCGATGCCAGCTTAGTCGATGAGGTTTTAGAGCTGGAAAGCAAGGCAGTTATTTACAGAGGCTCCGGCGGTGATCAGTTCTTACATTATATTATTTCGGATATTTCGATTGATGCGAATGAAGCAGATATTTTAGCACAAAATTATTCGGATATCGGCACGACGATCGATACTTACAGGATGTCTATATCGAGTGTAGACGAGGACGAAGAAGGTATGGATCTCGTTAAATTTAACAATGCTTACAATATGGCATCAAAAATCATATCCACACTGAATCAGATGTATGACCGCCTGATTACGCAGACAGGTGTATAAAAAGGAGGGAACAGTCATATGATGCGAGTAACGAATTCTATGATGGTAAAGCGTACCAAGTCAAATATCAATGCGAACCGGGCGAAGGTCGATTATACAAACAACCAGATGTCAACGCAGAAGAAAATAACAAAGCCTTCGGATGATCCGATCATTGCGATCCGTTCCCTGCGCCTGCGCAGCACGTTAAGTACGATCACACAGTATTATCACAACAATATTTCCGATGCGGAATCCTGGATGGACTGTACCGGAACGGCACTGAAAAACATGAAAGACCTGTTGGACGACGCCTACAGCCGCGTTGTACACGGGACAACCGATGAACTCCAGCCAGAAGACAGGGAGACCATTTTAAAAGCATTGCAGTCCTTACAGCAGCAGGTATACTGCGAAGGTAACGCAGATTATGCCCGCCGCAGCATCTTTACCGGATTCAAGACAAATGAAAGCCTGACCTTTATGAGCAATAAAGATGCAAAGGAAGAAGAATACGATATTACCGAACGGTTTGACTATCAGGATATTGATAAGAAAAATTATTATCCAGAAGCATTTGACGACACTTCCGATGGCGCGGTAGCAACAAATGGAAAGCACCCGGACGTATTTAACGAAGTGGAGTTAAACCGGATACGGCTTGCTTATGATAAGATTTCTGCGGATGGGAATTCGCTGAGTATTTCTTATAAAGACGGCGATCAGACTGTAAAAACCGTTTTTAACTCAGATGGTAGTATCGATGTAGGCGTAAAGGATGGTAAGATTTCGGCAAGCTTGGATGCGAATGGAAATCTGGTGCAACCCCCAAATATTACACATCCAAAGGGATTTCATATTGATGAACAAAATCCTGTGATCACTCCGGCGGGTGCAACGACGGGAACATTGACATATACCTATAACGTATATACAGAAGAAGACTGGAACGGAATGCAGCAGACACCTCCGATACCGGCTGCACCGGTTCAGACTGCAAAAGTTGTTGTAACAAATGCAGGTAAGGTATCGGATGCAGGCGATCCAGCAGACGCATATCTGTCAGCAAGTATAGGCACAGGCACATCAGCGCAGACGATCAGCTACAGAGTATCAAACACGGCAGATTTAAAGGCAGCAGATTATAAGTTGGGTGACAATGAGATCGTATTTGACCAGGAAAGCGGAGAACTGTTGTTTAATGACAGTGTCGCGGACGCTTTGGATGCAACCAAAGCTTCTATCACGTTTGATTATCATAAAAAAGGTTTCGAAGAAGGCGAGCTCCGTCCAGAATATTATTTTGACTGCACACGGTATATGAAGGACAGAGACAATATCGTATACGAAAACTTTGATGAAAACGGAAATTGGAAAACACAGGCGATCTATTACAATATTGCAGGCGGACAGCAGATGCAGATCAATACTGAAGGCAGAGAAGTATTTAACTCAGATATCCGCCGTGATATGGATGACCTGATCGATATTGTGAATGCAGCAATTTCTGCACAGAAAACAGTCGATGATATCAAGATAAAAATCGAGTCCGGCAATTACAAAGATGAAGAATTGGAAAGCCTGAACAAATGGTATGACGCAGCGAAAAAGCAGCTTGATTATGCCAACCAGAATATGCATGATACGTACAGTTCTTATATCTCAAGATTCCAGGGTTATCTGGATACAGTAAATCTGGAAATCACTGACCTGGGCGGGCGCGGCGAGCGCGTAGATATGACAAAGAGCCGTATGAGCGTACAGGAATCTACATTTAAAGAGTTAAAATCCATCAACGAAGATATGGATTTATCAGAACTGGTGATTAACTATACGGCTGCATCGGTATCTTATCAGGCAGCTTTGCAGGCGGCTGCAAAGATTGGAAAGATGACACTGCTGGATTTTCTATAAAAACAGAGTGAGACACGGACGTCAGGAACATGAATTTGTTTTTGGCGTCCATCATGCTTAACAACAAAAGTTTTTACAATAAAATGAGTTAAAGGAGTAAAGGATGAAGGCAGATACGAGATTATTTGGCGAGATCGATATCCAGGACGACAAGATCATCAAATTAAAAGAAGGTATTATCGGATTCCCGGATCTACAAAACTTCACTTTAATCTATGATGAAGAAAAGAAAGAGAAAGGCGGCGTGAAATGGCTGCAATCAATGGATGACCCGGAATTTGCAATGCCGGTGATTAATCCTTTGGATGTTAAGCCAGACTATCGTCCAACCGTTAACGAAGAAGAATTAAAAATACTCGGCGACATGCCAGAGGGCAGTACATTTATACTGGTGACAATCACCGTGCCAAAGGAAATAGAAAAAATGTCCGTGAACCTGAAAGCTCCGTTTATTATTAATATGGAGAATTTACATGGTGCACAGATTATTGTCGAAGACGATTTTCCTGTAAAATATATGATCTACGATATTTTAAATAAAAAAAAGGCAGGTGAGTAGATATGTTGGCGTTAACCAGAAAAAAAGGCGAAGCACTGGTACTAAATAATAATATTGAAGTAACAATATTAGAAATCCGCGGCGATCAGGTAAAGATCGGCGTATCTGCTCCAAAGGAAATCCCGATTTACCGCAAGGAAGTATATCTCCAGATTCAGAAGGAAAATGAAGAATCCTCCAATGCGGAAAATATGGAACTTCTGAAAAATATGTTTTGATCTTAATATTTTGACTCTTTGAACCGATATAAAAAGCAATAGGAGTAGTGGGCAAGCCAGAGCATTCGCAGGGAGGTGATAATGGTATGGCTATAGAAGCAATGAGCACCGCTGCGGCGACGTATCAGGGACGTGTGTCTAATGCAGCAAATCCGAAAAGCAAAGCATCTGTCAAGACTGCATCATCAGAAACAACTTCAGAGATACCAGAAGAATCGGCTGATTCTGGCTCTGAACTAAAGCTGTTTGAACCCGCAAGGGAAGGAAAAGGAGAACAGAAAGACTTTCAGGGAGGCGGCAGCAAGAGCAACAGACAGCTCGAGCAGGCGATCGAGAAGTTTAAAAAAAGCATCAACCATCAGACAGAGGCAGTATTCGGTATACACGAGGGTACAAACCGTGTTACAATTAAAATTGTAGATAAGGAATCAAAAGATATTTTAAAAGAATATCCGCCGGAGCAGACACTGGATATGATCCAGAAGGTATGGGAAATGGCAGGTATTATGGTAGATGAAAAATTATAAAAGCATCAATCAGTAATAGGAGGTTAGAGTATGACAATTCGAATTACAGGTATGAATTCCGGGCTGGATACAGATTCAATTATTACCGAATTAGTATCAGCATATAAGGCAAAAGGCGACAAATATGTAAAAGAGCAGACAAAGCTTTCCTGGACACAGGATCTTTGGAAATCTTTAAATACTAAGATCTTTAACTTTTATAAGAGCTTGGATAAACTGCGTCTGGGATCTTCGGTAAAGAAGAAAACGACAGTGTCTGATCCGACGAAAGCTACAATTACGGCAGGTGGTAACGCTGTAAGTGGAACACAGACATTAAAAGTGAAGGAGCTTGCGACGGGCGGCTATGTGACTGGCGGTAAGTTAAAAAAGACTGCTGATGATGAAAAAGTGACTTCAAGCGATACTTTGTCAAGCTTAGGATATACAGGAAGCGGTAAGATTACCATTAAAGGAAAAGATGGCAGCAAGGATATAGATGTGTCATCTACTACTTCGATCAGTGACCTTGTAAAACAGATTAATGATTCTGGTACAGGTGTTAAGGCATCGTTTGACGCTGATAATCAGCGTATTTTTATTTCTTCTCTGAAAACAGGAGACGGAACGGATATTGAGCTTAGCGGAGATCAAGGTGCAATCGATGCCTTGGGACTGAGTGAGTCCAAAGGAGCTGTGATTCGTAAAGGGCAAGACGCCGAAATAGAATTAAATGGTGCCACATATACTTCCTCAAATAATACCTTTAAGGTGAATGGACTGACGATTCAGGCATTGGCTAAAACAGGTGCTGATGAAGAGTTAAGTATTACAACAGATACAGATACGCAGGGGATGTATGACGATATTAAAGAATTTATATCCAGCTATAATGATTTGATCAACGAGCTGTCTTCTTACTATAATGCAGATTCAGCAAAAGGATATGAACCTTTAACAGCAGACGAAAAAGACGCAATGTCAGAATCCGATATTGCAGAATGGGAAAAGAAAATCAAAGGTTCCCTGCTGCGCAGAGACAGTACACTGAGCGGCATTATGAGCGCTATGACGACGGCGATGTCCTCAACAGTTACTGTAAACGGAAAGAGTTTTGGCCTTGCAAACCTGGGTATTAAGTCATTAGGATATTTTGCTAGTTCCAAAAATGAGAAAAATGCGCTTCATATAGACGGTGACCAGGATGATGCTTTTTCGTCAGAAAATGCAGATAAATTGATGGAAATGCTCAATTCAGATCCAGAAGCTGTCAATGAGATTATCAAGGGCATTGCATCTAAGTTGTATAATAATATGGATGAAAAGCTGAAAGGCTCTACGACACTTAAGAGCGCGTATACGGTCTACAATGACAAAGAGATGGCTAAGAGCTATAGTGATTATACGACAAAGATCAAAGAATGGAATGAAAAGGTTGCCAAGATCGAGGATTCCTATTATAAGAAGTTCTCGGCGATGGAAGTGGCATTGGGCAAATTACAGAGCCAAATGTCTGCGTTTACTGGAATGTTAGGCTAAAACACAACCAGAGCCTGTCCTAGGCAGGCTCTGGGGCTGTTATTGGTTTGAGTGCGAAGAAGCATCCAAACCTTATTTAATGTCAAATATCAGGGAGGATTTAGGATGTTAAAAAATAATGCATATTCAGCATATGCAACGAATAAGATACTGACAGCGACACCGGCAGAGCTGACACTAATGCTATATGAGGGAGCGATTAAGTTTTGTAATATAGCGGTAAAAGCGATTGAAGATAAGGACATAGAAAAAACGCATACGAATATTGTAAAAGCAGAAAAAATTATAGAAGAATTCCAGGCTACGTTAAACCATAAATATGAAGTAGCAAAAGATTTTGATAATGTATACAATTATCTGCACGACCGTTTGGTTGAGGCAAATCTAAAAAAAGATAAAGAGATTTTGGAAGAGGTACTGGGGCATCTGCGTACAATGCGGGATACATGGAAAGAAGTGATGCGTCTGACATCTGTACAGCAGTCGTAAATAAAGAGGAGTTATTTATGCAGGAACGTGATTATCTTGATATATTGACACAAAGTCTGACAAAAAAACTTGCAGTTTTAGAGGAAATCAGGAAAAAAAATGAAGAGCAGAGAGTATTGCTCCTGGATGAAGACCTGGGCCCGGAAGAGTTTGAAAAAAATATAGAAAGTAAAGGAAAGCTTGTAGACAGTCTGGAAATGCTGGATGAAGGGTTTGATCATATCTATGAGCGTGTAAAAGAAGAATTAGCTGAAAATAAAGATCAGTATAAAGAGCAGATTCAAAAATTACAGGATTTGATACGTGATATTATGGCGCAGAGCAACAGTATTCAGGTTGAAGAACAGCGGAATTATAAACTGGCGCAAAATAAATTCAGCGATGTGAAAAAGCAGATCCGGGAAGTGAAAACAAGCCAAAACGCAGTTCAGCAATATTATCGAAATATGACAAGAGTTAATTATATAGATCCACAGTTTTTAGATGACAAAAAATAATGTGGCGTTCGTTCTATTCAAAATAAATATTGAATTTTATATATAATGGTTACTATATCTTACAGCAGACAATTCATCGGAGATGTATGACGATAATACTAAAATAACCAGAATTTTCTGAAAATTTAATAGTTTTACACAGAGCAGTTTATCTATTTGGATAACTGCTCTTTTGGTTATTATGGAAATAATCGCATATGTAGCTCTTACGAATGATGAATAAGTAAAATAATGCCATATATGGTAGTTGTTTTGGTATAAAAAGTAATAGAATGAAACAAAAGACCATAAAAGGAAGGTATTATACAATGAACGTACAAAAGAAGTTATCACAAAGAATACAACGCTTATGTAAAAATCAAGGAATCTCCTTTTACACACTGTCTTACAAGGCGGCGGTTCCAATGACAACATTAATGCATATCATTAATTGTTCTACGAAAAATCCAGGCATTTTTACGATTATCAAGATCTGTAATGGCCTGAATATGACAATTAAAGATTTTTTTGATACGAAGGAATTTATTGATATAGAATATGAAACTGAATGAAGACCCAGAATTAGGGATAAGTAAAATAATCGAAGAATTGGTAGAGTTATCAAAATGGCCAGCAAAATATTTTCCGAAAATCAAAGATGATTTGAAGGTATTTATTTTTCCTGCATTTGTTGCAGCATTTATTTCAGTTGCGACTGTCTCGTTTCGTACCTTTGTACAGAAAACGCTGTACAGGATGAGGTTTCATGACGAGCAGTATCAGATTATGCAGGAATTTTACCCGGCATTTCAAAAGCAGATCATCAGGCTGAAAGCAGCAATGTCAGAGATTGAAAATGGTTCTCTGTGCATGTATGTAAGAGTTGCTATCAGAAAATATCTGGAATTTGAAAAAGATCCAGAACAGTATTTTCGGAAAAATCAGCAGGATATCGAAATCATTGAGCTTTTGTGTGGAGCAATCAAAGATTTTACGGACAGATTAGCAGAGATGAATCATTTTCTTGCTGCCTCAGTCATACCAAAACCGCCTTTGACGCATCCTTTTTTAGCAAGAAAAATACATAAAATGATGACTCTGCTGTATTATTACTCGTTTATTTGGGTACAGTACAGCACGGAGGAAATCGCGACGGATGTATTTCAAAAGAAGATGCAGGACTTTAAGGATTACTGGAAGGTAGAGATCGGATGCGCAAAGATGGAAGAGTATCTTTGCTTGTTGGATGAATGGTTTTTAAAATTTTGATACGGAAACGATTTAATTACTTAAAACATTGTGGGCGAACGATATGAATGAAATAGTAAAAAATTTGCAGATATTTGGAGACGATATGGCAATGGTCTTATTGCTGAACGTAGTCGTCGGAGTATTTTCGGTCAGCTTAATGCTGTTCTACGAATTATCTCTGCTCTTGGAGCCATATTTTGCATGGAAAATAAATCGGCGTAAAAGTATGCTGAAATTTTATCCTGAGTTTCAAAAGCACATGTTTGAGCTGAAACTATATATGGCTGAAACAAAAGCGAATCCGATCAGTAGTATTGACCTAAGGGTTGCTTCTGATAAGTATCTTTTATATAAGAGCAGCCCGGAAGAATATCGCAGTTTTTTTGACTATGAGAGATATCGGATCGATTCCTTTATTCAGTCTGTTGATAAATTGTATCAAAAGTTATTGGATATTGAAGATTTTCTAAGAGAAAATGGTGTACCCCGATTTTGGCTGAGACATTGTATTTTAAAGAGAAAAATCATGAAAAGAATCGCCTGGATCAGACGCTACACCAGTTATATGAAAGAATTAAGTAAGAACGACACGATGGTCACACCAGATGTGTTAGCATATGAAATGAATAGCTTTCATTTAACATCAAAATTAAAACTGGATGACAAAGACATGGATCACTATTTCCGCCTGTTGGAACGTTGGTTTGTAAAATATTAACTACAATCCACAGCCAGCTCATCCATAGCAGCCCGACTCTTAGCGGGCTGTGAAGAATGATGCCAAGATCCTCGACCGTCAAAGCGCAGAGGCGCAAACCATCCGCAGCGTATCTAATTTAGGGTATCAGGCTGTGTGAAACAGTAGAAAGGACAGGATCGAAGACCGAGGCGTGATTCACTGGCTGAGTTTCAATTTTTTAAATGCTCTGCTAATTATGCAGTGCACGGATCTGCGAGAAAGCTCGTCTGCGTATCAGGCAGTATCATGTTGGCTGGTAGGTGGATATCATATTCTGTTAATCATATGGATATTTGAAGTGTAATCATTGAGAGTCTGACTGATGAATAATGGTTGATGGAAGTATGTCTGTTGAAAATGTGTATAATTGCTTGAATGGAATATTTGAAAAGCAAATAAAACATATCTAAAATATCTGTTGAAAATCTATCATTCATTTCTTGTATGAAAGAGCTTTGATATTCTTTCATTATCTTTTACGGTCTGTGCAGTTTGTGTACAGACCGTTCTTATTTTATAATGTTGGATGGATTGAATTGTGTTGCTGTTTTATTAGGAAAGGATACAAACAAAACGATGTTATTGTATTTGATTATTAAATTGCAAATTTTGTAGAATTTTATCAAAAATATCCTTGTCATCGCTCGAATTTTGTGATAAACTGTTTTTAGAAAGGATCATGTTCGGGGCGAGAATAGCGGGATAGCACAAGAGGCAATATTCGTGAATATGATTCTTTCTAATTTTATTGAAATATTGTGGGCGCAATCTCATTAGCTTTAGATGATGGGTAGTTCACAAATAAGTGACAATTATGAAAGAATTAATAAAATATATACTAACTATGCAAGATGCTTTGATCGGACTTCTTTTTATCTCCTATATCCTAGCATCTATTGTTGTTTTTGCAATCGCATGGTATAAAATCAATCCAATCATTCAGGCATATCTTGCGACGAACGATGAGCAGTGTGAGCTTATGAAGAAGTTCTATCCTGGGCTAAGGGCTCTTATATGTGATCTGAAACTATCTATTGAAAAAGCACAAAGCAATGAGCTTTATACAGGGCTGTTCCGTTCTGTAGACAGATACCTATATTATGAAAAAGACCCGGAAAGATATCAAAGCCTTTATAAAGAAGAGATGCCAATGATGGATTCTTTTCTTACAGCAATGCGGGAGGTTACGGAAAAATATGCAGAAATCAGTGAATACTTGTTAACGCATACTTTGCCGCTGACGCCCGTTTTTCGTCCCTTTCTGAAAAGAAAAGTCAGCAGAGTGCTGTCAGAGCTTTATCGCTACGCGTTAATGTGGTATGAATATCATCAGAAAGCGGTTCCGATGGAAGTCTTTTATGAGCAGTATACAAAGTATCACAGAAAATATGAAAAGAAGATGAAACCTAAGAAACTAAACCGCTATCTGGTGATTTTGGATCGATGGTATCAAAAGTATTAGAGTTATCGACAAATATTTACAAAAATTTGCATTTTTTTGAAAATAGGACTTGTTTATTTTATATTTTTGTGGTATTCTTTAACAAGAGAGACGTATTCAGTTAAGAAATTGTACTTCATTTTTACTAAAGATAAAATTAACTGGATGCGGCTCTTTTTTGATTTATTATAGATGATCTACTATTAATGTATAAGATTGTAAAAAATTCAGAATTCTATGCGTTTCAATATGCTACAGCTTCAAAGAAAAATCCACTATTTCATTGCAAAGAGATGAATAATATAGTTTTAAAGAATTTAAATTAATTGATATTTTTAATGTTAATTGAAACATGATTTTTCTAAATCATAAAAAAGATAAATTTTTCCAAAGAATAATATCAATAATTTGTAGATTATTTGGGAAAAAGGAGGTATGATATATAGTGTAACACTTTGCAGTAATTGTTGTATTTTATGTTCATTTCGTATTTTAGTTTTATCATTAGGAAATGATAGAGTTAAGATTTTCTATTAAGAAAAGGGGAAAATAATGAAAGAAATTGAATGGATCAAGGATATGGTAAAGGTTTGTATAAATAACGATTTGTCAGAAAATGATAAAAGGAATAGATTTGAAGAATTGAAAATGCGGTATGAGAAGTTTACACTTACTGAAAGAAATTTGATAAAGAAGACGATTAAAGAACAATTTGAAGTTAACGACCAAATTTATTTATATTCAGTTTTACTATTTTATATAGCAAAAGAAGAATTTGCAGAAAGTGTGTTGGATGCTTTATTATTGGGTCAATTTGACGCTTGTACAGGAAGTATGTTGGAGTTGCAAACGCGAATTTATGATAAAGTATTCAAAAACTTTTATCAAAAGATTAGGGTATTTCATAGAAAAAATATTGATAGATTTGATGAGAACCTAATGATTGATTTTCCTTACTTAGATGTGAAAAGCAGAAATAAAAGGCGAATTGTGATTGTCACAGAACAACTGATTTCTATTTCACATTCGCCGACGTCTGTTGTTTTTCGGTTTGCATATGCATTAAAAAAGATGGGCTATGAGATCATACTGTTAGTATGTCCAGATAATAGGGAAATTTCGGAAGAATTGTGGTATCACAACGGTGAAATGGGAGCCATAAAAAGATTTTTTAGTGAACCTTTAAAAATAAGTTATCAGGAAGAATTATTTGTAGGATATCAAATCGATATGTCACAGGTATGTTTAAAAGAGTATCATATGATGCTGTCATTGATCTATGCATGGAATCCATATTTTGTTCTGGATCTGGGGACAGCAAATCCAGTAGTGGATCTAATAGAAAAATTTACTACACTTGTAGCGTGGGAAATGAGCATTTCCTGTCCAGTTTCAGAAGCCGGCATATTGATTCGGCTAGGACGTACGGATGATAAGCTAGAGAGGGATTATAAGGAGGCACTTTTAGAAAACCAGGTGCAACTGTTTATGGAGGAAAATATTCCGGTCTTAGTAGAAGATAGCAGTGAACAATGTTTTAGATCAGAAATGAAATTGCCAGAAGAAAGGTTTTTAATAGCAATCGTAGGAAACAGGCTGGATACCGATATAAATGATACATTTATTGCGATTATGCAAAAGATCTTGGACGACGTATCGTGTGTTGACTTTGTTATTATTGGAGAAGTGAATGATTTAAAAATGAAATTGGATGATGAGATATTTCAAAATAGAGTATACTATCTAGGATATCAGGAATTAATGAAAGTATATAGTATTTTAGATCTCTATTTAAATCCAGACAGGCTCGGAGGAGGATTCAGCAGCGCAATGGCTCTGATTGCAGGTTTGCCTGTAGTCACACTTCCAAACTGTGATGTTGCATATAATGTAGGAGAAGAGTTTGTTGTATCAGATTATGAAGAAATGATGCAGACAATCAAGAGATATGTTTCTGATAAGAAATTTTATGAACACAAAGCGGAACAGGCGCATAGTTATAAAGAAAAAAATACAGATGCAAAAATGGAGCGGTATGTAAAAATATTATTAGATAAGGTCATTCGAAAAATAGAAGGAATGGAACAAAATGATGCTGGCATTTAATGAACCGACTTATACAGAAAAAGGAATTGCGTATATTGCAGAAGCTATATTAAAGAATAAACGCTTGAATGGAGACGGGCCATTTACAGAACGTTGTACCAGATGGTTCGAGGAGAGATATCACACGAGGGTGCTGCTTACGACATCCTGTACCCATGCATTGGAAATGTCTGCTCTGCTGGCAGATATTAAAGAAGGAGATGAGGTGATTATGCCTTCCTATACGTTTGTATCTACAGCAGACGCTTTTGTACTCCGAGGGGCAAAGATTAAATTTGTTGATATCCGAAAAGATACAATGAATATGGATGAAAAGTTGATTGAACGTGCAGTTACAGGGAAAACAAAAGCAATCGTACCGGTGCATTATGCTGGAGTTGGATGTGAAATGGATACTATTATGGAGATTGCAAAAAAATATCAGTTATTTGTGGTGGAAGACGCTGCACAGGCAGTGATGGCAACATACAAGGGAAAGCAGTTGGGAACAATCGGTGATTTTGGAACATACAGTTTTCATGAGACAAAAAATTATACGATGGGAGAAGGAGGATTAATTTGCATCAATAATGAGAAGTTCGTGCGCAGGGGAGAGATTATACGGGAGAAGGGTACAAACCGTTCGCAATACTTCAGAGGAGAAATTGATAAGTATACATGGGTGGATATTGGATCGTCCTATCTTCCAAGTGAAATGAATGCAGCATATTTGCTGCCACAGTTGGAAGCAGCAGATGAAATCAATCAAAGGAGACGGGAGTTATGGCAGTTGTATTTTGATTTGTTGTCTAAACTGGCTGACAGTGGCAGAATAGAATTGCCTTATGTGCCAAAGGAATGCTGTCATAATGCACATATGTTTTACATAAAAACACGCGATTTGAATGAACGGACAGCTTTGATTAAATATCTGGAAGAACATTGTATAAAAGCGGTATTTCACTATGTACCTCTACATTCATCTAAGGCAGGGAAAAGGTATGGTGAATTTGTTGGTGAAGATAACTATACTACAAAAGAAAGCAAAAAAATTGTAAGGCTGCCAATGTATTATGCATTAAAGAATACGGACGTTGAGTATGTAGCAGACAAAATTATTAGATTTTATAAAGGAAAATAACAGATGGAATTAGCGGGAGAACATATTTATCTGCGTTATATTACGAGTGAAAAAACAGATACGGAAAATATTATACGATGGCGAAATAAGGAATTTGTTAAAAACAACTTTATTTATAGAGAAGCGTTTACGATACAGTCACATGAGAAGTGGCTGAAAAATATGGTGGATGTTGGGAAAGCAGTTCAGTTTATTATATATGTAAAAGAGGAAAGGGTGCCGATCGGGTCTGTATACTTAAAAGATATTGATCATGTACATAAAAAGGCGGAATATGGAATTTTTATAGGAGAAGAGGAATATCTGGGACGAGGATTGGGCAAAGAGGCAGCAAAATTAGTACTGCGCTATGGATTTGAAGATTTATTGCTGCATAAAGTATTTCTCAGAGTTTTTTCATATAATCAGGCGGCATTGCTGAGTTATAAAAAGGCTGGTTTTGTGGAAGAAGGCTATTTTAAGGATGAGGTGAAGATTCAAGACCACTATTATGATATTGTTTTTATGTCTGTTTTAAGAGATGATTTTAGGTGAAATTTTTTTGAATCAGCTATAAAGTATCCGATCATCCATCCGATATATAATACAAGTAAAATAACATTACTTAAAAATAGGGTTTCACTCAGGAGCGTACGGCCGGGCGGGATTCTATAAAACAAAATATTAAATTTGCATCATGGAAGATGCAGTAAATTCAAGGAGGAAATTATTATGGCAATGGTAGTACAGCACAATCTTACAGCGATGAACGCTAATCGTCAGTTGGGTGTTACAACTGGTCAGCAGGCAAAATCTTCTGAAAAATTATCTTCTGGTTACAGAATTAACCGTGCAGGCGATGACGCAGCAGGTTTAAAGATTTCTGAAAAGATGAGAAGCCAGGTTCGCGGCTTAAATAAAGCTTCTTCAAATGCACAGGATGGTGTATCCTTAATCCAGACAGCAGAAGGTGCGTTAAATGAAGCTCATTCTATCTTACAGCGTATGAACGAATTGGCAGTTCAGGGTGCTAACGACACAAACGAAGGCATTGACCGTGACGCGATCAATGAAGAATTAGCAGCATTAACAGAAGAGCTTGACAGAATTTCAACTACAACACAGTTCAATAAGCAGAACTTGTTAGATGGTACATTCTCCAGCAAGAATCTTCAGGTTGGTGCAAACGCTAATCAGAATATTACAATTAGCATTGATAACATGAATGCAGAAACACTTGGATTGAGAGATATCAAAGGACAGGAATCAGGCGAAGTTGCTAAGGGTGTTAAACCAACTGAGATTAACTACAAAGGCAATATCTATGGATATGATATTGATAAGAGTCAGGCTTCAAATGTGAGCGCTGCACAGAGCCAGTTTGCTGCGGCAATTTCCAATGCGGCTAACAAGGATAATTATGTAATAACTAGTGGAACTAATGGATCTATTTTATACAAGGGTGCTACTACTACTTTGTTTGAAACAGTAGATTCTGCTATGGAAGTTGAAATATCCATGGCTAAGAGTGACATGTATGCGGCAATTTCTGACAATCTTGCTACTTACTTAAAGAAAGAAAACGTACTTGGAAATGGTCCTACAGTTGCAGCTTCTGGTGCTAGTTATACATTGACAGCCCCAGATGTAAGCAATTATGAAAAAGCAAATTCTACATTAGAGGCAGTTCAGAATGCTATTAACAAAGTATCTTCTCAGAGATCTGCACTTGGTGCATTACAGAACAGATTAGAGCATACGATTGCTAACCTGGACAATGTAGCTGAGAATACACAGTCAGCAGAATCTCGTATCCGTGATACAGATATGGCTTCTGAAATGGTTGAATACAGCAAAAATAATATTTTGGCACAGGCTGGTCAGTCTATGCTTGCACAATCCAACCAGTCTACACAGGGTGTATTGTCATTGTTACAGTAATTATATCGTAGAGATTGACATTAGACAGACAAATAATAACAACGGAGTTGGTTTACCAACTCCGTTGTTTAATATAAAATGGAGAATTGTATGACGGAAGAACAGATTATGCAGTTGCATCAAGAAATTACTGATATTATCGCAGAGTATATCATTTTCCAAAAAAAAAATATTGTAGAACGAGTAAAAAAAATAATACCGCAAATACAAGAGTTTATTTTATGGTTTTTAAATGAGAATCAGTTTGGGATTGAGCAGAGTTTATATGAGGCTATGAGTCAGAATTTGCTCCTAATTTTAGAGGATCTTCTGACATCTTTGCAGAATGGAGATAAAGTACTAATGTACGATGCAGTTGTACATGGATTGACAGATTATCTGGAATGCTTTATCGAAAATGAAGCGGAGGAAAAATAGTATGGGTATATTTGAAAACAATTTAAAGGTCTTGGCAGAGATCTATCCAGAAATAGATCGATTAATAGAAGATGCCAGAAAAGAAACAGAAGAAAGCAAAGAAAAGGAACTTGAGATTTATAGAGAAATGTCTATGGATGGAGAGCCGATTCTTAAAGTTAAAAAACAGGATAAAGAGTACTATTTAGGCGGAAAGAGGAATGCAAAAGAACCTGTTGATCTGTGGATGGAAAAGAGTATCGGCGAGCTAGCGGCAAATGCCCCAGTTTTTATCATGGGTGTCGGCAATAGTTTGTATCTTTCTGAATTAATAAATAAGTGTGATGAAAAGATAGCTATTTTAATATATGAGCCATCTCTTCAGCTTTTTCTGGATTTTATAGAACATACAGATATTACGAAGTGGCTGCGAAAACAGACCCTTATTTTTTGGGTAAAAGGCATTAAACGAATGGAAATAGAGCAGATGAAGCCAGTTGCAGACCAGTTGCTGACTTATGGGATGCTTCCTTATTCCAGAAATTTTGTACTTCCTAATTATGAAGTGTTATTTCCAGAAGATGTATTAGAATTTTTAAGAATGTGCAGAAAAAGCGCAATGGGAGGAGTTGTACTCAGAAATACACAAAAGATATTTTCTAAGGTTGTTGTAAAAAACCTTTTTATAAATGCAAAATATCTGTGCGATGCTTATAAAACAACGCAGTTAGTCCAGGTGATTCCCAGAGATATTCCAGGAATCGTAGTAGCAGCGGGGCCATCATTAAATAAAAATATTAAAGATTTGAAAGCAGCATGTGGAAAAGCTTTAATTATTGCTGTGGATACAGCAATCAAACCATTGCTGAAAGAAGGAATCAGGCCAGATATGGTTATGATTATAGATGCTGTGAAGCCGCTGGAGTTATTTCAAATAGACGGGTGCAAGGATATTCCATTTGTTTGTACGATGAATGCTTCCAGCGAGGTTATGGCATATCATGAAGGGAAAAAGTTTTTTTTCAATGAAGGATATATGTTTTCAGAAAAAATTTTAATGAAAAGCAAGGAAGATTTTGGAACAATT
The DNA here is from genome assembly GCA_910574915.1 of Eubacteriaceae bacterium. Classification (GTDB taxonomy): domain Bacteria; phylum Bacillota; class Clostridia; order Lachnospirales; family Lachnospiraceae; genus Eubacterium_J. Next base: position 53,940 of record CAJTCR010000015.1, on the reverse strand, counting down.
CCTTCTGGTGGTTCAGTTGCAACCAATGCTTTTGCTTTACTATATAAGATTGGCATGACAAGGATTATTTTAGTCGGACAAGACCTTGCCTATACTAATAATCGAGCATATGCAGATGGTACGTTTTCAGAAAAAATGGAGGAAATCAATACAAAAGGCATGTATATGGTCGAAGGGAATTATGAAGATAGAGTACCTACTGCGATTGATTTAAAGCAGTTTTTAGACTGGTATAATGTTACAATTCCTGCGATGAAAGAGCGTAATCCTGACTTTTGTGTAATTAATGCAACAGAAGGCGGAGCAAAAATAACAGATACAGAAGTAATGACACTAAAAGAGGCAATTAGCAGAGAGTGCCAAAAGGAAGTTAATATAAAAGAATGTTTGGATCAGTTGAAACCGATGCTGGATCAAGAGGAAAGACAGTGGGCAGTAGGGTATTTAAAAGAATTGCCGGATCAGTGTCACGAGTTGGCTGTACAGGCAAATAAAATTAAAAAGTTGTATAAAAAATTAGATAAAGTATGTAAGAAAAAAAATATAGATAAAAAGGAATATTTATCTGTATTAAGGAGAATAGATAAATCAATTCCTAAAATAGAGAGAATGTCTATGTATCAGTTAGCTACGATGTCTTTATCAGATGCTGAATATGTAATAAGTAGAGAACAATTTCTTCACCGAAGTACGCTTGCTGAAGAAGGAAAAGAGATAGCTAGAAAAGGCACGTTATATATGGAATTAGTAGAGCAATGTAGTAATATATTTCAAAAATATGCGGAAGAAGTATTCAAGGATGTAGAGTGAAAGGAAACATTTAGTATGGAGCAGTTTAAAAGATTTACAGATATAGATTATTCCAAATATGAAAAGGATCATGGCTTAGAAGCGTATTATGGTTTGCCAGAGAAAATAGAATTTTGTAAAAAATGTGTGATTTCCAATCAAAGACCAAATTCATGTGAAGAATATAAGAATGATAAAAAATCTACTAAGCAGACGATCCATTTAGACCATGATGGAATTTGTGATGCGTGCAAAACAGCTAGGAATAAAGAAGAGATTGACTGGGATACCCGAGAGAGAGAACTCATGGAAGTATGCGATAAATATCGCAGCAAAGATGGCAGCTATGATTGTCTTGTACCTGGCTCCGGGGGAAAAGATTCCTTTTATCAGGCACATATGTTGAAATATAAATATGGAATGCATCCTCTTACTATTACATGGGCGCCTAATATGTATACGGACTGGGGATGGAAGAATCAAAGAGCTTGGGTGAATGCAGGATTTGATAATATTATTTATACGCCAAATGGCAGAAATCATCGTTTGCTTACCAGATTGGCGGTAGAAAATTTGTTTCACCCATTTCAGCCATTTATACTTGGACAAAAGGCATTGGCTCCAAAAGTAGCTGCTATGTATCATATCCCCCTGATATTTTATGGTGAGAATGAGGCGGAATATGGAAATCCGATACAAGACAATTCCAGCGCAACCCGTGACTGGAAGTATTTTACCTCAGAAGATACGAGTAAAATATTAATTGCAGGAACATCAGTTGCTGATTTGGTTGATTATTTTGGTATCCAGCCAGGAGAATTGAAATTTTATATGCCGGCAGATCCTGAGTTAATAGAGAAGGAAAAAATAGAAGTACATTATTTAGGATATTATTTGAAGTGGCATCCGCAGGGAGCATATTACTATGCAGTTGAAAATGGAGGATTTCAGGCTTCTCCAGAAAGAACAGCAGGCACATACAGTAAGTATAACAGTATTGATGATAAAATAGATGATTTCCATTATTATACGACATTTATCAAATTTGGAATCGGGCGTGCGACATATGATGCTGCGCAGGAAATACGAAATCATGAGATTACAAGAGAAGAAGGTATTTCCTTAGTGCAGAAATATGATGGAGAATTCCCAGAGCGTTTTGCAGATGAGATATTTGATTATCTTAGTATTTTGCCTGAAGAATATCCTGTGGCATCACAGATGTTCGAACAGCCAAAGATGGACAAAGAATATTTTATGCATCTTGCGGATCGGTTTCGCTCTCCACATTTGTGGAAGTATAAAGATGGGGTATGGAGCTTGAGAGAACGGGTATTTGATAAGCAATGGAGTTAGAATGAAAAATATACGATTTATTGCAAGATTGGATGTAAAAGGTTCCTATTTAGTAAAGGGGATTCAATTAGAGGGATTGCGCAAGATCGGCAATCCCAATGATTTTGCCAAGAGATATTATAACCAGGGCATTGATGAAATTATCTATATTGATATAGTTGCGAGCTTATATAATCGAAACAATCTGACCAATATTGTTATAGATTCTACGAAAGATGTCTTTGTGCCTATTACAGTCGGTGGAGGTATTCGCAGTGTAGAAGATGCAGAACATCTTTTAAAATGTGGTGCAGATAAGATAGCGATTAATACGGCAGCAATCAAGCGTCCTAAGCTGATAAAAGATGTGGCAGATAAATTTGGCTCACAATGCATGGTCTTGTCCATTCAGGCAAAAAAGATAGCGGATGGTAAATGGGAAGCATATTATGACAATGGAAGAGAAAAGACGGGCAAAGATGTGATTCAATGGGTGCAGGAAGGTTATAAGCTTGGAGCAGGAGAAGTGCTTTTGACATCTGTAGATGAGGAAGGCAGACAACGGGGATTTGATATAGAGTTGGTTCGTGCAATAGCAGATGTGGTTCCTGTTCCTGTGATAGCCAGCGGAGGAATGGGCAAACCTGGAGATTTTCAAAGGGCGGTATGTGAGGGACATGCGGATGCAGTAGCAGCAGCAAGTATTTTACATTATGGGAAATATTCTGTACAGGAAATAAAAAAAGTCGCAGAGCAGTCTGGAATAAATATTCGGTCTATTTCAGTAGATAATCTGTAGATGATACAAAATAAAAAATTAGGATGACAAAAATGAAGCAGGTTTCAATTATAGATTATGGAATAGGAAATATTCTAAGTGTAAGAAGGGCATTTGAGAATCAGTGTGTAAAAGTGAAATATGTAGTCAGTGAGGAAGGGATTGATCAATCAGAATACCTTGTATTGCCTGGAGTAGGAGCATTTAAAAATGGGATGAAGGAACTGGAAGATAGAAACTTAATAAATGCAATTCAGAGATATTGTCAGGAAAATCGCCCTTTTTTAGGAATATGTCTGGGAATGCAGATGATGTTGGACGAAAGCGAAGAGTTTGGAAAAACGAGTGGCCTTGGTATTATTCCAGGCAAAGTTGTGAGGATGAAAGATAAAGATATGGATGGTATTTATCAAAAGGTGCCTCAGGTTGGCTGGAATAGGCTAAAAATGCAAAAGAATACCGATGGTACGATATTAGATGGAATTATGGAAGGTACAGAAATGTATTTTGTTCATTCATATACAGCAGTTCCAGCTGAAAATAAATATCGTTTGGCAGATGTTGATTATGGAGGATGGAGAATTTCAGCCGTTATACAAAAAGGAAATTGCTATGGAACACAGTTTCATCCAGAAAAAAGTGGTAAAAGAGGATTGGAGATTATTAATAATTTTATCAATATTTAGTTTTTCATCCTATGGAGGCAGATGACAATTATGACAGAATTTAAAATTAGTATAATTGTGCCTTGCTACAACAAAGAGCAGTATGTTCGGCAATGCATAGAGTCGGTGATTCATCAAACAATTGGGTTTGCTAATATTCAGCTAATTATTATTAATGATGCATCGTCGGATCTGAGCGGAGAATATATCAGCCAGTATGCAGAACAATATCCAAACAATATTGTGTATATTTGTTTGGAAGAAAATGTTGGTCAGGCAAATGCAAGGAATATAGGCATAGAACGAGTAAATGCGCCGTATCTTATGTTTTTAGACAGTGATGATTGGTTAGCAGAGGATTATTGCGAATCGATGTTGGCACCAACGTTTAAGACGGAATGTGATTTAGTGCAATGTGGTTATATTGAATATAGAAAAGATGGTACAAAAGTAAATAGAGAGAATAGTATAAGAAATCATAGTAAATTAGTAAGCTTAAAAAAAGTAGATGATAGAAAAAAGTATTTAGCAAATAATAATCTGGCTGGTGTAATTGGACGTTCAGTATATCGAACCGCATGGTTAAATGAGCATAATATTCGGTTTGTAAAATTTAATAAATATGAAGATAATTATTTTGCTGGAATCGTGAACTATAGCATAGGCACAATATACATCGTACCAAAATGTTTGTATTACTATCGAATATTAGAAAAATCAAATTTTCATTCTAGGAATGATAAAGATCATTTTGAACGTTTACGTCTAAATATTGTGCTGATTGATTATTATAAGGAAACTCGGCTTTGGGATCAATATTATGAAAATATACGAGATAGCTTTTTGGATGGATTTTATATCAATACATTACATATTATCTTTTGCCAATTTGACGGCATTCCCATAGATCAGATTAAATATATGCAGAAAACTGTAAAGGAGTTATTCCCAGATTATTTAGAAACAATTATTAAACCAGAACAAGAGATGATGCAGGAGCTTCTGCTAACGGTCGAGTTTGATCATTTTACGGTAGATGATTGGCGGCAGATGGCAAAATATTATAGGGCATACCGTGGAGGTATCACTTCAGCTTTTGATTTCTTGTTATGTATCTTGTGGAGAAACTGGAGTATATTACAGATTAATAAGCAATAGATGGGTGGAAGAGGGATGGAGGAGTTTAGAGCAAAAATCAGTGTAGTTGTACCCTGTTATAATGTAGAGAAGTATATAGAACAATGCATAGAGTCTGTAATAAATCAAACAATCGGAATTGAGAATATTGAATTGATTTTGATAGATGATGCGTCTGTAGATGGAACTGTATTAAAAATAATGCAATATGTAAAAAAATATCCCGATAATATTATTTTCATTCGATTAGAGAAAAATGCTGGTCAAGCAAATGCAAGGAATATTGGTATGGATATGGTACACTCACCTTATTTCTTTTTTTTGGACAGTGATGACTGGATTTCATTAGATTATTGCGAAAAAATGCTTCAAGCAGCATCAGAAGAAGTAGTTGATTTGGTTCAATGTGGATATAAAGAATATAAGGAATATGCTGATATTGAATTGATAGAAAAAGAAATTTTGGCGGATGATGAGGGAATTAAAAAAATTGTAATAGATACAATTACAGAAAGAAAAGAGTTCATGAAAAATTATGGGCTGGCTGGTGTGATCGGACGTACAGTGTTTCGGACAGCATGGATCAGACAAACGGAGATCAGGTTTGAACATTTTACAAAATATGAAGACAATTATTTTTCAAGCTTGATACAATTTCAATTTCATACAATTTGTTTGGTGCCGGAATGTATGTATTATTACCGGATATTAAAAAAATCCAATTCTCATGCCAGAAATGATGAAGGTCATTTTGAACGACTGAGTGTTGAATTAGAATTAATAAAATATTATCAAATAAATGGTTTTTTTGATCTCTACTATGAAGAGATTAGAGATCAGTTTATATATAGATTTTATCGTAATACACTTCATATCATCTTTTGCCAATTTGATGAGCTTCCAATGGAGTTAATTAAAAGTATGCAGCAAACAGTGACATCATTATTTCCAGACTATATGAAATCTTTTAAAATAGAAGAGAATATTCTTGATGACCTATCATTAACACTGCTATATGATTTTCCGCAGTCTGTTTTGGAACAATTAAGGCAAGGCTATTTGGACTGGCTGATAGAAGGCAGATATGAAAATTATGCCAAATTATTAGCTAGAATGTGGAGGAGCTGGGGAATATCACAAATAGAGAAAAATTGTAAATAATTATTAGGAGGTTGGGTCCGTATGTATCGAAAGAAGATTTTGGCATTCGAAGCGAAAGGCTCGTATGGAGTACTGCCTGTATTTTTTAAAGAGATATGTGATGGATTTGAAAAGGAAGGATATTTGGTACAGCGAAAAAGTATAGATACTATTATTTGGGAGGAATTAAGAAATATTCCATATGCAGAATTTGAATTTATTTTTTGCTTTAATTCTGCCTTTTATAGAGAAATATCTTATTTATTTCCTGTATCAGTAATTACAGTTGCGTTTTTTGTAGATCATCCGATTATTCACCAAATTAGAATTAAGAGAAATCATTGTTATAATTTTTTAGCACTAAATGTAGATAAATATTGGGTAGAGTTTGCAAAAAAACATTATTTGGCTATTAATGAAAACCAATTTGTTCCTCATGCAGGAAGTAAAGCAAAGAATGTAGTTCCATATAAGCAAAGAAAATACGATGTTGTGCAAATAGGAGGATATTTGTCTTCTTGGCAAGCATTACAGACGATAATGCGTACAAGGAAAGAAAAGCATTTTAATTATTCTATGAAAGTGATAGAAATTTTTTTATCACAGGAAACGATCTCTTTAGAAGATGCATTTGCACAAGTGTTTGCTATGCCTGAATTCACCTTTTCTGACCAAGAGAAATGGGAAATTGAGGAAAAGTTTTATCTGGAAGACGATTTTATAAGGGCTTATGCCAGAGAAATGGCAATAAAAAGTCTATTAGATGCGAAAATTGATGTACATGTATTTGGTGAAAAATGGGATCAATTTTTTGGAGATAATATGGAGTATTTGCATATTCACGGAAGCATTAGCTATTTGGAAGCTCTGGATGTGATGGCAAACTCTAAAATTGTGTTGAATGTCACTCCTACACTGAATTACGGGGCGCATGAAAGAATTTTTTCTGCAATGATGAATGGGGCAATATGTTTGACGAATCAGAGCTTATATTTGAAAGAAACGGGCTTAGATCAGGAGCTTGTTATATATTCGATCAGTGAAATTTCGGACTTACCAGAGATGGTGCTTATGCTGTTGAGCTATGAGGATCAGGCAGAAGTGATATCAAATCGTGCTATGGAGATTGCGACAAAAGAACACACATGGGGAAATAGAGCGAAGAAAATAATAGAGATTGTTAACCAGTATAAGACGAAAAGAAATTATAAAGATTTTCAGTATGCGAATGATTGTGAGATGAGGTTTGGAGAATGGTGTAATTATGTAAGATTCAATTCAGAGTCTATGCTTTTTAGTAAGATAAAAAATAACTATATAGAAGTTGAACCAAATGAAATACCTGTTGTTGAAAGAATATTTGAATCCTATAATAGATATGGATATTGGGGGAGGTGCGATCCACATAACGGGATTTTTGAGTTGTTCCATAACAGAGTAAAAGAGATTAAAGAACATGTTGAAGATTTCGTATGGATGTTTCAGGAACTAAAAGATTTAAGATCAAAAAGAGCCTTATGCAATATATTGTATTCGTGGATAAGGTATTCTCCCCAATATTTAAGTAATATTAAGGAGCATATCTTTGATCAATATTTTGATATGGATTTGATGCAGATTGAGGAAGATGAGGTATTTGTTGATGTAGGAGCCTATCATGGGGATACAGCATTATCCTATATACAGCATTATTGCCATTATAAGAAAATATATTGTTATGAAGCTTTTGATAAAAATATGGAAATATGTAAAAATAACCTGAGAGGTTTTTCCAATATTGAATATCGTGAATGTGCTGTAGGAAAACAAAATGGAATTGCGTATATCAATATTTCTGAAGATCACTCTGCATGTACAATTTCAGATAGTGATAATGGAACGAGAGGCATAGAGATAGTTTCTTTGGACGAAGATATTAGCGAAAAGATCACTTTTATTAAAATGGATATCGAAGGTAGTGAATATAATGCCTTGTTAGGTGCAAAAAGACATATTAGAAACGATCATCCTAAATTGGCTGTTGCAGCTTATCATAATAACCAGGATCTTTGGAGATTAGCAAAAATAATTAAAGATCTTGATGACAGTTATCATTTTTATTTGCGATATTATGGTGGAGTAGGTTATCCATCGGAATATGTATTATATGGAATCTAGGGAATAATAAAGGAGATGTATGATGAAAAACGTTTTATTAATTAAAGGGGAATCTCAGTATGATGCAATGAGGACCTACATAGATGAAATAGAGCTGGGATTTCGTTTATCTGGTTTTAATACAATTATTCTTAACATGGTAGAAGAAGGAGTCGATTTTCAAATACGCGAAATAATGATTGGTATAAAGATTGATTATATATTTTCTTGTAATGGTATAATGTATAATTTGATCCCTGTAATACCTCAAGCTGTCTTTGTAACCTATTTATGCGATCATCCAATCTTACATAGAGACAGGTTGCAGGATTTGCGTGAAAAAGATATTGTATTCGTATGTGATAAGAATCATTGCCGTTTTATTGAAGAGTATTTTCCGAATATTAAAAATGTCAAGTTTGTTCCTCTCGCAGGCAGTTTTTCACAAAAATATATCCCATACGAAGAGCGGAAAAAGCAAATTGTTTTTACAGGAAGTTATAGGACGCCTAAAGAATTTTATAATTATTTTGAGGTAATCAGCAGCAAATATGAAGGAGCTATGCAGTCTTGCATAGAATTTATATGGCATGATATCATTGAAAATACAGAGCAGACAATAGATATGTGTTTGAAAAAAGCATTACGTATGTTTCAGATAAATAACTTATCGAAAGAATGCTTCTTGGACCTTTTGAAAGAGATTTTAGTAGCGGATTGGTATGCCAGAGACTACTATAGGGATAAAGTAATCCGGGTATTGTTAGCAAATGGGCTATCTATACATGTCTATGGAAATGGATGGGATGAATTTGAAGGTGATTATGATGGAGAGCTGATTATTGAAAAAGGAAGTGCTTATGTCGCCAGAAAAGCAGTCGCTGAAGCGAAAATTTCGTTGAATCTAATGCCGTGGTTTAAGGAGGGATTTCAGGAACGGATTGCTACGGCGATGTTAAGCGGAACAGTGGCGGTCACAGATGAAAGTAAATATATTATTGAAAATTTTGAGGATGAAAAAGAATTAGTTACTTTTTCTTTGCGAAACTTAGAGGAATTGCCGGATAAAATAAAATATTTGCTTGAAAATGAAGAGTACGCGAGCCATATTGCTTCTGCTGGAAAGCTGCGTGCAGATCAGGGACTTACCTGGCAGCATCGTACTTTTGAAATGATTGAATTTATCAGAGAGCGTGCAAAAGATATAAGCGTTAACAACGGTTATGGAAAGGTGTTGCAGATTCCTTATACAAGGCTGAATGTACGGGAAATTGGAATAAACGCAATTCATGGAATTGACGAAATACTGGGAATCATTACTGAATTAAGAACCTATGATGTTGTGGACTTATCTGACATAAAATATTTATATAACAAATTTATTCTGTTGTTTTTAAGAATTAAAGCGAATTTTCCCAATATTGAGATTAGTGAGTTTGTATACAAATATTTAAATCAATTAGAAGAAAAAGATTTAGAAACAGGCTTGGAATTGTTAATGATGGAATGTACAAATATACAGGCATTGTATTTAAAAGCAGAATATGAGGAACTTTCGAATGAATTAGCAAAGGCAGAGGGGAAAAATAATTCTGATAAAGCTGTGCCAGTTGAAAACAATAGTCATGAACAAGAAGTATTAATAAAAAAATTACTACAGAATTATTCTGATAGCAGCGATCTAGATATCATTGAGATTCTTGATTGTATTCAGAGAACAAAGAGCGTGGGACCGTATAATCAGGAGTTTGTAGGCAAATATGGTAGAATTACGCAGACAATGGTTGATGATGTCCGGTATGATGAGAATGCGCAGATGTGTTATGTGATCTGGAATGGGAAAAGGATGTATTATCCAAAGTCTCATTCTAAACTATATGTTGCATCAGAGTTGAATTTTGTTAATCTAGAACAGGATATTGATTCACCTCATCGTTACTTGACTCAGGATTTTCAGGTAAAAGAAGGGGATATTGTAGTTGAAGCAGGGGTAGCAGAAGGTAATTTTGCACTGGATATTGTTGAAAAGGCGAAAAAGCTTTATTTGGTGGAATGTGAGCATGAATGGGTAGAGGCATTAGAGAAAACATTTGAACCGTGGAAGGATAAAGTCGTTATTATAGAAAAGATGCTGGATGAATATGATGATGAGACACATATTCGTATTGATACATTTGTGCAGGAACAGCAAGTGAATTTTATTAAAATGGATGTGGAAGGTGCAGAAACAGCAGCATTAAATGGAGCAGCGAGAATATTAACACAGAGCGATGATATAAAGTGTGCAATCTGTTCCTATCATCGCAAAAATGCTGAAAAAGATATTCGAAATATTTTAAAGAGGTATGGATTTTCGACATCGACTACTAATGGTTACATCTTTTTCAGGGAAGATATCGATAGCTGGGTCGATGGAGAACTCAGAAGAGGGATTGTACGCGGTGTAAAGAATATGGATTTAAAAATGAGTGTAGATTTGGAGTTAGAGGAGGGTAATAAACGAGAACAAATCCAAGCATTAAGAAATTATGTTTATAATAGGTTTCAGTCGAAATATGTTAGACCTGGAATTGAAGTAGGCGATTTTTCATATGGGCTGCCAAGTATAAAAAAAGAAAAAGATGAAAACGCAGAACTTAGAATTGGTAAGTTTTGCTCTATTGCGGAGGGCGTGCAAATATGGCTGGGCAGCAATCACCGGGTAGATTGGAACAGCACTTATCCGTTTAATGTATTTTTAAAATCCTGTTGTTATATAAAGGGACATCCAACTACAAAAGGAGATATATCAATAGGAAATGATGTATGGATTGGATCGGATGCTAAAATTATGTCAGGAGTAACAATTGCAGACGGATGTGTGATAGCAGCAAATGCAGTTGTAGTAAAAGATATATTAGAACCGTATACTGTAGTGGCAGGTGTGCCAGCAAAGGTGCGAAAATATAGGTTTGATAAGGACATCATTCAGAAACTGTGTGAAATGAAGTGGTGGGACTGGGATGATATTGATATATTTGATGCAATTCCTCTCTTGCAAAGCAATAAGTTGGATGAATTGTGGGAATATTATATGACCAAGATAAAAAAGAAATAATAAAAATTTGTAAACCCCGGATATTCTTCCGGGGAGGGGGAAGGAAATTTATTTAATGAGCAGTGAAGGAAGAATTTATTTTGAGCGTGGAATCAGATATTTTGAGTTAGGGCAATACGACCAATCTGTACAGGATTTTATTCAGGCTTATCATCTGGATTACGAGAAAGAGCTGATTTTAGAGAATCTTTATCAATGTTTTGTGTATCCAAATGAGAAGGAATTTAGAGATAACTTTAAGAACAACAGCGGTGAATTTACGCAGTTAGATTATGAGGCATGTGAATTAGATTTTATACCTGTATCGGAGGAGAAATTTTACATATTTGACAGAGAGGAACAAAAATTCAACGGTTTGTTTATTTTGGATTATAAGCCTGTACAGGGAATAGAGATTGAATTTAATAGTATATTATATGCAGATATTTGGGATATTCGTGAAATAGTACCAGATATGTGTAAATATAACAGAAATACAATATACATTGTTTTAAATGAATTAGAAGCAAAATTTGTATCTTTTTTTAAGCTTCCAAATTTTAAACAAATTTATTGTGATAAGTTTGTTGTATTTAAAAATGATCTATATATGCGAACTTTTTTTGAGGAATATGAAGAGTTTTATTTGCCAAAATTAATTCATTCAGCGCATACACAAAAGTATTTGGATATGATAAATACGCTTCATCAAAATCGAATATATTCTAAAAACAGCGTAAAACAAGAAAGAAAAAATATTTTTTTATCTGTATGTCTGCCTAGTTATAATTGCGGGACAGACGCTTTAAGAAAAGCGGAATATTTATTAAAATGCCCATATGACAGTGAAATTGAGTTTATTATTTCGAATAATGCTTCTACTGTAGACAAGGAAGGTTATGAGAAAATACGAAAAATAAAAGATGCCAGAATTCGTTATTATGAATTTACTGAATACCAAGAAAAAAATAGGAATGTATTGAAAACATTAGAATTAGCGCAAGGTATGTTTGCAGTATTGGTAAATGATGAAAATTGTATTAATTTAGAGCATCTCTCAGAGTATTTAAATTTTCTTAAATCATATGAGGGGTGTGGAGTATTGATTGCATCAGGCAGTTATAAAGATATGAAAAATATATACAGCGCAGGGATATCAGCCATTGATATGTCTTCAAATATAAATGATTTGAATGGTATGGCGTTTAATATGGGATTGTATGCAGATAAGAAGATCAATGATACTATGTATAGAATACAAAAAAATGCATTTGCAAAGGAGTATGTGCATATTTGTATTGCTATGCTTTTAGCTAAAACGTCAGATTTGGCAATTAGTGATTTAGATATTATAGTTAATTTCACCCGTGAATATCATTCAGATCAAAATATACAAGAAGAAAACAAAATATTATCTTATATGTATCCAGAAAGCCGAATTACGCAGCAAAACAGTTTTTTGGATTTTTGTGATGAGTATTTAGAGTTTGATAAGAATCAGTTTATAATGATGTTTTTAAAGAGGTGTGATAATACCTGTTTTTTAATTAAGATTGCATATGATATGATCGAAGGTTTTAAAAAAGTTGGAGAAAAACAGGAAGTTTATGAGCAGATTTATCGGGAACAGGTAAAATATTTAAATATGTTTCCACGTGAGTTGTCTTCTGAGGAGTGTAAGATAATAAAGGAGCGACTAAAAAAAATCGTTTTTTCTGCTCTTCAACAAGGCAGCGGATGGTTAGTTAGTTTACATACAAATGACTTAAAGCGTCAAATTTATAAAGAAATTAATAATATAGAAAATATCGAGAAACTGAAACAGCTCCTTGCAAGTTATGAAAAAGAATATCCGAAGGATCTGGATTTATATACGATAAAAGCATGGTATTGGTCTATAATTGGAGATATAGAAAAAGCCTATGTCTTAATTAAAGAAGGGATTCATAAAAATCCTTTTAATTTCAATCAAAATCTGATTGCAAGGCTGATATGTAAAAAAACAAAGCGTTTTGTAGAAGCATTGAGATATGATACAGTTTTAAAAATATTAAAACAATATTATGATGAATTGCCAGAAATTGACGAGTGGAAAGAAGATTTGCTAAATGAAATGAATGAGACAATAAGAGTATTTCAGAAAAAGGGGGATATGGAACGAGCCGCAGAATGTCTAAAAAAAATTGATTATATGAAAAAGCATTTAGAAAAAGGATTTGGATTTGATGATCATGCTTATCATAAGGGTGTGTCAAACAAAAGTGTCTCAAACAGAATAACTATTGGTGCTACTTATGAAGATGTGTTTGGAAATAAAAAGTATAATGCAAGCTATGATACACAGAACGCAGGAGATATTATTGTTGGTATGCGCCCGACATTTAATAATTATCTGCTTACGAAGCTTGAATGTATAGAAGTGGAAAAAACGAATCAAATACAGCTTGGGAATGAAGGCGAATATTTATTGCCAGTATTACAAGAAGACAATAGTAAATCCTATACAATTATTTTACCTGATAACAGGGAGTTTGAGTGCCGTAATTTAAAAGCACAGCATTTTGAATATTATAGATTACCTTCTGCAACGCGCTTGTTGTCAGAGGAGCCTTTATGTATTGGAAATCCAATTATATTAAAACAAGATCCAGGTAAGAAAAAGCTGGTATTAAATATTTTTATTGACGGCATTTCTCAAAAAGTAATTGGTGAAGAAAATTTTGCTGAACTAATGCCGTTTACATCTAAGTTTTTTTCGCAAGGAGTGTGTTGCAGTAATGTGTATACTGCTGCTGAATGGACATTGCCATCTTTAGCTGCGTATGTATCAGGAATGAGTTCTGTTAATCATATGATTATACATAATCATATGACGAACGTATTCTCAACAGATTATACAATTCTCGCAGAGTATTTTAAAGAACAGGGTTATTATACAGCCAAAATAGACGGAGATTGGAGATCTACGCAGTCTTATGGATATGGCAGAGGCATGGATCGGATTATTTATCAGCATCAATATATTGGGATGAATGTGGAGCAGGTAGTACAGGATGTATTAGAGCATATGAAACTAATGAAGGAAACCAACCAGTTTATCTGGATGTGTGCTGGAGACCTGCATATGATAGCAGATGAGATTCCATTAAAACAATCTGTGCAGGCAAGTGTTCCATTAGAATACCGAACGGTTGACAAAAGTGGTGTGTCTTCTGTGAAGCAGGAATATAGTAGGAGTAAACGCGAGCTGTATATGAGACAAATGAAGTACATTGATGAATACCTGGAAATATTGTATCATTATATTGAAGAAAATTATAGTAACGATGAAATTATAGTTTCTTTATTTGGAGATCATGGACAAGGGTTTTTAGTTGAAGAAGGCAAACATTTTCTTTCTGAAGGCAGGTCAAAAATTGCAATGATGTTCCGGGGAGGAGAAACCCCAAATACGATGTGTGATGAACTTTTGTCTACTTGTGATTATTTGCCTATTATGTGCAAGCTTGCAGGTATACCATTAAAAAGTGAAAAGATCGATGGCAATTTACCGGTATTTTTTGGTGGTGACAAAAAAAGAAAGTATGCGATTACAGAAAGTATACACCCTGGTGATCCGTACCAGGCATCTGTTGTTTCAGAGGATTTTGTGTATTATTTTACATCAGAAGGCATTGTGGAGTATGACGGAAGATTTGAGTTGGGAGAATATGAATGCTGGCTGTATGATAGAGAAGGAAATGAATGTATAGATAAAGTGAGAAAAGAAGAGTATTTCCAGGTATTGTTAGAACATATAGGCAATTTAGTGATTTATTAGAGGCTAGTATAAAGAAGCAGGGATGTAAATGGTAAAATGGTAGATAAACAGTTGCCTTCGAATGCGTTGAATATTATAATTGATGTATTGCAGACAAATGAAGATGAAATTAAAAATGTTTCAATGTTAAAAAATGGAATGACGAATTCTTCATTTTTGTTTGAATGTTGTGATAAAAAATATATAATAAGATTAGCAGGAGAAGGTACAGATAAGTTAATTGACCGCAACCAGGAATTTGAAGTGTATCAAAAAATTTCAGGTTTGAATATAAGCGATGATATCGTCTATATGAATCCAGCAGATGGCTGTAAGATTACCAGATATATGGATCATGTCAGAGTATGTGATGCAAAAAATAAACAGCAAGTGTGTATTTGTATGAGTAAGCTTCGGTCTTTTCACGAAAAGAATATACATGTTTCATTTGTATTTGATATTTATAATAAAATAAATTATTATGAATCTTTGTGGAATCATCAAGAATCTTGTTTTTTTGATTATAAAAAGACAAAACAGCAAGTTTTAGAGCTGAAACAGTGGGTTGACAGACAGGATATACAATGGACGTTGACTCATATTGATGCTGTTCCTGATAATTTCTTGTTTACAGAAATTAATGGAAAGGAAGAGATACGGTTAATTGATTGGGAATATGCTGGAATGCAGGATGCTTGTGTAGATATAGCAATGTTTGCAATTTATGCTATGTATGGACGTAAAGAAGTAGATTTTTTGATAAATGCGTATTATCCAGAAGGATGCTCGAAGCGAAACAGGTTAAAAATATATTGTTATATTGCTTCATGCGGATTATTATGGAGTAACTGGTGCGAATACAAACGGCAGTTTGGTGTGGAGTTTGGTGGATATGCATCCAGACAGTATGAATATGCAAAGGAGTATTATGAAATATTCCGTTTAGAAAATAAGTAAATGGATAGAAAGTGATATATGAAAAAAAGTAATTGTGCTGATAAGGCGATTATTATGGCAGCAGGAATTGGCAGTAGGCTCATGCCAGTCACAGCTTCTATACCAAAACCGTTGATTAAAGTGAACGGGATTAGAATGATAGATTCGATCATTGATAGTCTGTCAGAAAATGGAATTAACGCTATTTATATTGTCGTGGGATATTTAAAGGAAAAATTTGAAGTTTTGAGACAGAAATATCCGAATGTGCAGTTAATAGAAAATCCATATTATCTTACATACAATAATATTTCTTCTTTGTATGCAGTAAGAGAATATTTAGGAAATTGTGTGATTATAGATGGCGATCAGGTGGTTTATAATAAAGATATTTTGAAGCCGCAATTTGAAAAATCGGGATATTGTAGTGTTTGGACAGAAAAACAAACAGACGAATGGCTGCAAAAAGTGCAGGATGGAAAGGTTGTTTCATGCAGTCGAACCGGAGGCAGTTTTGGGTGGCGGCTGATAGGTGTTTCCTTTTGGTCAGAGCAAGATGGAAAATTATTAAAACAATTATTGGAAATCGAATTTGAACAGAAACATAATATTGATATATACTGGGATGATATTGCTATGTTCTGTTACCCGGATAAATTTAATTTAGGAATTCGTATGATTCAAGAAGGGGATATAGAGGAAATTGACAGTTATGAGGAGCTTGTCAGAATAGATCAATCGTATAAGGAGCAGGTGCCGACATGAGAAAGAAAGTATGTATTATCACTGGTACGCGGGCTGAATATGGATTACTTAGGCCATTAATAGACAAAGTATACAGAGCGCAAAATTTAGACTTGCAGTTGGTGGTCACAGGTATGCATCTTTCTCCAGAGTTTGGCTTAACATATAAAGAAATAGAGAAAGATGGCTATCCTATTATTGCAAAGATCGAAATGCTGTTGAGTTCGGATACTTCTGTGGGCATTACAAAATCTATGGGCATAGCACTGATTGGTTTTGCCGACTGCTTTGAGCAGTATAAACCAGATCTTCTTATTATCTTAGGAGATCGTTATGAAATGCTTATGGCTGCATCGGCTGCGATGGTTGCTACTGTTCCAATAGCTCATATACATGGAGGAGAATTAACAGAAGGTGTTATGGATGAAGCTATTCGCCATTCCATTACGAAAATGAGTCATATTCATTTTACTGCTACAGAAGAATATCGCAAGCGTGTGATCCAGATGGGAGAGCAGCCAGGATCTGTTTATAATGTAGGTGCATTGGGAATAGAAAATATAAGAAATATGAAATTACTTGACAGGA
The DNA here is from genome assembly GCA_910574915.1 of Eubacteriaceae bacterium. GTDB lineage: Bacteria > Bacillota > Clostridia > Lachnospirales > Lachnospiraceae > Eubacterium_J. The sequence goes on along the minus strand of CAJTCR010000015.1, from coordinate 36,817 downwards.
AATCTTTAGAGCAACAGCTTGGTTTTCACTTTGCTGACCGGACAATCATGGTAACTTATCATCCTGTTATATTAGAAGAGATTACGACGGAAAAGCAATTCAAAGATATTTTAGATGTGATATATGAAGAAAAAGATCTTTTTGTTATATTTACAAAAGCCAATTCAGACATGGATGGCAGGATTATTAACAGAATGATTGATGAATTTGTTGGGTGCCATAAGGATAGGTGTGTATCGTTTACATCTCTGGGTCAATTAAAATATTTAAGTGCTTTACAGTATTGTAAAGCAGTTGTTGGGAATTCATCAAGTGGAATTATAGAAGTTCCTACTTTTGGAATCCCAACGATAAACATTGGCAGCAGGCAAAGGCGAAGAATGCAGGCAGAATCAGTTATTCATTGCAAAAACGATAAAGATCAAATTAAAGCGGCACTAAAGAAAGCATTGTCAGATGATTTTGCAAAGAAGGCTGCATGTGTAAGAAATCCTTATGAAGGAAACCAAACATCAGATCAAATTATAGATATAATTAATCAGGCTTTATGGAATGGGATTGAAAAGAAGAAAGAATTTTATGATGTGGGTGGAGATAAATGAGGATTGTGTTCATTGGGTGTGTAAAGTCATCTTCAATATTTTTACAAAAATTAATAGAAATGAAAGAAGATCTGGTAGGGGTTGTTACAAAAGCGGAGTCTGCTTTTCATGCGGATTTTGTAGATTTGGGCAGTATATGCAGAGATAACAATATTGATTATATACAGATACAGCATGTAAATGATATACAATCAAAAAAGTATATAAAGAGCAAAAAGCCAGATTTAATATTGTGTTTGGGATGGTCACAATTACTGGATGAGGAGGTACTGCATATTCCAAGGTTAGGATGCATTGGCTTTCATCCGGCTGAATTACCATATAATAGGGGGAGACATCCATTAATATGGGCATTGGTACTGGGATTGGAGAAAACGGCGTCATCATTTTTTTTAATGGATGCAGATGCGGACAGAGGAAGAATGGTTTCACAAAAGTATGTGGATATTGATATTTCTGATGATGCGGCAAGTTTGTATGATAAGGTGATGGACGCGGCAGTTATACAGTTAGGAGATATTTTATCTGATTTTAAAAAGCATAAGGTTGCATTTATTGAGTATGAGGCGGAAGGAAATTTATGGCGAAAAAGAGGGAAAGAGGACGGAAGAATCGATTGGCGAATGTCTTCCAGAGGTATTTATAATTTAGTACGGGCTTTGACAAAACCGTATTTAGGTGCGCATTTTATTTATCAGGAAAAAGAATATAAAGTATGGAAAGTAAGGGAAATTTATAGAAAAGGATATGAGAATATTGAACCGGGGAAGGTGATTGAAGTTTTTTCAAATTTTAATTTTATAGTTAAAACAGCAGATGGTTTGATAGAGGTTTTGGAATGTGATTGCATTAGCATAGAAATGGGCTCTTATTTGATGTGAGAGTTCGGTTAAAGTATTTACGAAAAGGAGTGAAGAGTTATGAATATATTATTTGTATCTCCGCACCCAGATGATGAGACGCTGGGGGCTGGTGGAACTATTATTAAATTAATGTCCAAAGGACATCGGATATTTTGGCTGAATGTAACCGGAATGATACACTCAGACAAGTATACAAGTGAAGAGAAAAATATAAGGAAAAGGCAATTAGAGAGGATTGAAAAATTTTATCATTTTTCTCCGGGGGGGGGAGAGTATTTCACTTGAATTTTCCTACAACTGAATTAGAGGATATTCGAGCAGATCAAGCAATCGAGGCAATAGGCGATGTTTTTAAAGAAGTAAGACCAGAAATTATTTTTTTGCCTGATTATAATGATGCACATTCGGATCATAGAAAAGTGTTTGACTGGTGTTTTTCCTGTTCTAAAATATTTCGCTTTCCTTATATAAAGATGATTTTAACTATGGAAATTATTTCAGAAACTGATTTTGGCAGACCAGAGAATCTGTTTGTTCCAAATTTTTTTGTAGATATTACGGATTATATGGAAAAGAAAATAGAAGCAATAAGAATTTATGATACGGAAATGGGAAAAATGCCATTTCCTCGAAGCGAAGAAAATGTGAGGGCGATAGCAACAGTAAGAGGAGCAATGTCAGGTGTAAGATATGCAGAAGCATTTCGTATGATAAAATGTATTGTAAAGGATGATTTTTATTATTAGGAGAATTTATCATGTGTTCAGAAATTATTTTAATTGGCAGTGGTGGGTGTATGAGAGAGCTTGCATGGCAGATACAGGAATTAAATAAGGTAAAGCAAACCTGGACTGTTTTAGGATATGTGGACAGTATGCAGCCTGATCAGGCAAACTCTGTTTTTGTAGGAACACAAGAGCTGACGTATCTCGGAAATGATGGTTATTTGCTAGGGTTAAAAAAGAAAACTAATGTTGCAATTTGTGTGGGTTCTCCTATATTGCGTAAAAAAATTGCGTACAAATTATATGATAATCCGTACATACAATTTCCTAATCTTATTTTAAGCAATACAAAAATTTGTTCGGATATGAAAATTGGGAAAGGTTGTATCATTAGTATGGATGTACGTGTATCTACCAATGTGAACATCGGTGATTTTGTATTTTTTAATACGGGAAGTATGGTTTGTCATGATGGAATAATTGCAGACTTTGTTTCACTTGGTCCAGATGTAAAACTTGCAGGTGCAGTAAGTGTCGGTATGGCTAGTGAACTAGGGATTGCTACGAAAGTAATCCAAGGTATAAAAATTGGAAATTATGTGATTACTGGTGCAGGAAGTGTTGTAGTACGAAATCTCGAAAGTACAGGAACCTATGTGGGAGTACCGGCACATCTAATATAATGAAGTAAAGGTAAGAGTTATTGGGATGAGAACAGTTATCATAGCAGAAGCGGGTGTAAATCATAACGGGGATATCAATTTAGCAAAGAAAATGATAGGCGCAGCTAAAAAAGCAGGTGCAGATTATATAAAATTTCAAACATTTATTCCAGAAAAACTGGTTACCTGCTATGCGTCAAAAGCAGATTATCAGAGAGAAAATACAAATAATAATGAATCACAGTTAAAAATGCTGCGTGAGCTTGCTTTGACACAACAAAATTTTATAGAGCTGAGAAATGATTGCCGCCATACAGGTATTGGTTTTCTTTCAACACCATTTGACTTGGAGAGTATTTCTTTTTTAAATCAATTAGATATGGATTTTTGGAAGCTGCCTTCTGGTGAAATCACAAATCTTCCGTATTTAGAAGCAATCGCAGCGACACACAGAGATATCGTAATGTCTACAGGAATGAGTGAGATAGAGGAGATTCATGAGGCTGTTAACATTTTGGAGGGAAATGGAGCGGGAGAGATTACATTACTTCATTGTAATACAGAGTACCCAACACCTTTTTCAGATGTGAATTTGCTGGCAATGAGACATATGGCAGATATGTTTCAGAAACCCGTTGGATATTCAGACCATACAGTCGGGATAGAAGTTTCCATTGCAGCAGCAGCATTAGGTGCAGCAGTGATTGAAAAGCACTTTACACTTGACAAAAGAATGACAGGTCCCGACCATAAAGCAAGCCTGGAACCAAATGAATTAGAAGCGATGGTTAAAGCAATACGCAACATCGAATTAAGCCTTGGTGATGGACAAAAAAGAAGAATGAAATCAGAAGAAAAAAATTGTCAGGCGGCTAGAAAGAGTATTGTGGCAAAAAGCTGTATAAAAACCGGAGACATATTTACGATAGAAAATATTACAGTTAAACGTCCTGGAACGGGAATCAGTCCAATGAGATGGTATGATATAATGGGCGAAAGATCAAAGAGAGATTATAAAGAAGATGAACTATTAGAAGAATAGTTTTTGGGAGGGCTTATTTATGAAATCTATAGCTGTCATTACTGCAAGAAGTGGTTCGAAAGGGCTCAAAGATAAAAATATTAAATTATTAAATGGAAAACCATTAATTGCTTATACGATTGAAGCCGCAAAAAAATCTGGTTGTTTTGATTGTGTGCATGTGTCTACGGATAGTATTGAGTATGCAGAAATAGCGAAGCAATATGAGGCAGAGGTTCCCTTTTTAAGAGATAAAAATCTTGCATCGGATACAGCGAGCAGTTGGGATGTAATGCGTAATGTGATAAAAAAATACGCAGCAAATGGACAAGATTATAAACGTGCAATGCTTCTTCAACCGACATCTCCTCTTCGTACTGCGGAAGATATTCAAAATGCATTTGCACTTATGGAGGAAAAGAATGGAGAAGCAGTTATAGGAGTCTGTGAAATGGAACATTCACCTCTTTGGAGTAATATATTGAAAGAGGATGGTAATATGCAGGGATTCCTGAAAATGGAGTATGGGGTGCCTAGACAGCAGCTTCCTGTTTATTATCGTATTAATGGGGCTATCTATTTGGTAAATACAGATTTTTTGATGAGACATGGAAATGTATTTGATAAAGATGCTTATGCGTATATTATGCCGAAAGAAAGATCGGTGGATATAGATGGAATGATAGATTTTTTATTTGTAGAAGCATATATGAAGGAAATGAAATAGATGTTAATTTAGATCTGCAAATAAAAGTTGAATATATATTTTATAAATTTAAGAAAGAGAATAAGAACATGAAAAGAGTTGCACTATTTTGGAATTGAACCAGAGGCTGGTCACAGGATAGATGAATTTTATAATCTGTATTGGCCAACTGCTAGAGTTGATTCTGTTTTTTATGATAGCAAAGTATGGGGTGTGATTGTTACTTTTTATGAATGGTTAAGATTTAATGCGGGTATACATATTAATGAAAGTAATTCTTATACCCGTAGCATGCATAGCCTACATTATTATGACAGTATGCTTGTAATTGAGAAAAGAAAGATGTATCGTGCTACTTGCATTACAACTGGAAATAAATGATGAAAAGGAGTATATGTTCCTATGAAAAAAGTATTAGTAACTGGAGCCGACGGTTTCATCGGCAGTCATCTTACAGAAAGTTTATTAGAAAAAGGTTATGAAGTAAAAGCCTTTTCTTATTATAATTCTTTTAACACGTGGGGTTGGCTGGATACGCTGCCTAAAAAGAAATTGAGCGAGATAGAAATATTTACGGGTGATATCCGTGATCCGAATGGTGTGCGCACTGCCCTGTGTGATGTAGATCTGGTATTTCACTTGGCTGCATTAATTGCGATTCCGTTCAGTTATCATTCACCAGATTCTTATGTTGACACAAACATCAAAGGAACGTTAAATGTCTTACAAGCTGCGAGAGATCTGGATCTGGAACGCGTATTAATTACTTCCACCTCGGAAGTCTATGGTACGGCGCAGTATGTGCCGATCGACGAGCGGCATCCGTTCCAGGGGCAGTCACCATATTCGGCTACCAAAATTGGGGCTGATCGTCTGGCTGAGAGCTTTTATCGCAGTTTTGAGACACCCGTATCGATTGTGCGTCCATTTAATACGTATGGGCCAAGACAATCAGCCAGAGCGGTTATTCCAACAATTATTACACAGTTGTTAGCAGGACAGACAGAAATTAAACTAGGCTCGTTATCTCCAACCAGGGATTTTAATTATGTCAAGGATACGGCGGCGGGATTTATTGCGATTGCACAGTCTGATCAGACGATAGGTGAGGAGATTAATATTGCGACACAGCAGGAGATTTCCATTGGGGATCTTGCAAATGAGATAATTGCCCAGATTAACCCAAATGCACAGATTATATGTGAAGAAGAACGTCTGCGTCCGCAGAAGAGTGAAGTAAATCGATTACTCGGATCTAATGAGAAAATCAAGAAATTGACAGATTGGAAGCAGCAGTATACGTTTGAACAAGGAATTGCAGAGACGATTTCTTGGATGCGTGAACATATTGAGCATTATAAGACAGATATCTATAATATTTAACGAGAAGTTATCCGAAATATAAAAAGAGTATTGAATGAAAGTACTTTAATTGAAGTACAGCCAGAAGAAGAAAAGAAAACAGGAGGAGAAATATGGATCGTTTCATACCGCTGTCTATTCCTAATTTTGAGGGCAATGAAATAAAATACGTAAATGATGCACTGAATCAGGGATGGGTTTCGACTGGAGGTGCTTATATCAATGCATTGGAGCAAAAAATATCTGAATTTTTACAGACAGAACAGACGGCTGCGTGTCAGAGCGGCACAGCAGCGTTGCATCTGTCTTTAATCAAATGTGGTGTAAAGCCGGGTGATTTGGTGATTGTACCAACATTGACATTTATTGCAGCAGTAAATCCAGTAAAATATCAGTTTGCAGATCCGATTTTTATAGATTGTGATGATAGTCTTTGTATGGATCCGGTTAAGCTGGAACAATTTTGCCGCAAGGAATGTGAAAAGGCAGATACAGGGTTAAAGCATAAAGAATCAGGCAGGCGTATAAAAGCGTTGATAGTTGTTCATGTATTTGGAAATCTTGCAGATATGGAAGCTATTATGAGAATTGCAGATAGTTATGGGTTATATGTTATCGAAGATGCAACAGAAGCGCTTGGAACGAAATATGCAGAGGGAATATATGCCGGGAAATATGCAGGCACGATAGGCGATTTTGGTGCATTTTCTTTTAATGGCAACAAAATCATAACAACTGGTGGTGGTGGTGCTGTTACGGCTAAAATCCCAGAAGATGTGGAGTATTTACGATATCTGTCTACACAGGCGAAGGATGATCCGCATTCTTATATTCATTATGAGATTGGATATAATTATCGTATGACAAACTTACAAGCAGCGCTTGGCGTGGCTCAGATGGAAGAGTTACCAGAGTTTATTCGCAGGAAACAGAGAAATTATTTGCTTTACAAAGAGATTTTTGAAGATTTTTCTTTTGGCAGTCTGCTTCCATTTCGGGATGGTACAAAATCTAATAATTGGTTTTATTCGCTGGATGTTGCAATAGAGCGAATAGCGGGTAACTTACATGATGTGATAGAGCGTTTGTCAAAGCGTGGAGTTCAGACGCGTCCAATATGGGGGCTGATTCATGAGCAGAGACCGTATGAAGGTGCAATTACGTATTGTATTGAACGGGCAATATATTATAGCCGGCGGGTTTTAAATCTTCCATGTAGTACTCAGATGACTGAGGATGAAGTTTATTATGCCGCAAAAGCTGTTATGGAAGTGCTAGAAGAAGTTATAAAGTAAATGATGTCAGGGAAGACACTCTAAAAAAGCGAAGGAAGTCAGGAAGACGATAGAGGAAATGGAAAATCCTCTAATAGCGAAGGAAGTCAAGGAGGACAATAGAGAAGATGAATAGTGAGCAGTTGAAAAGGTTTTTATCAGCAGGTAATATAACTGTTGTAGAAGCTATGCAGAAGATTGATGCAAATTCAAAAGGCATTCTGTTTATTGTCAATGAAGTGTGCAGGTTAGAGGGTGTAGTTACTGATGGTGATATCCGCCGTTGGATTATTAAAACAGCAAACCTTCAGCAGCGTGTGTCAGAGATGATGAATAAGTCTCCCAAATATGTATGTCTAAAAGAAATCAAAACAGCATCGGAATATATGGAACGAATGCTGATTAATGTGTTGCCGGTATTAGATCCGGCTGGCAAAGTAGTTGATGTGATCGTAAGAGATGAAGATGGCAGTATCAAAATGCCTTTGCCAACGAAGCATTTATTAAATGATGTAGATGTAGTTATTATGGCTGGAGGCAAGGGAACTCGTTTGTATCCTTATACAAAGATTTTGCCGAAACCGCTGATTCCAATTGGAGATGTGCCAATAATGGAGCGTATTATTGGTCGTTTTTGTGATTATGGGGTGAATCATTTTACAGCAACCTTGAACTATCGCAAGACGATGATACGTTCCTATTTTGCAGATTTAATGACTAATTATAGAATGGATTATGTAGAAGAGAATAAACCGCTAGGGACAGCAGGAAGTTTAAAGCTGATACAAAAATCATATGAAAAACCGTTTATTGTTACAAACTGTGATATTTTGATTGAAGCTGACTATGCAGATATTTATAAACATCATTGTGAGTCTGGAAATATGCTTACAATCGTAACGGCACTTAAAAACATTGTAGTTCCATATGGCGTAATCAACGCAAAGGAAAATGCGATTGTAGATTCTATGGAAGAAAAACCAAAAATATCATATTTTGTAAATACAGGAATGTATGTCTTGAATCCAGAGCTGCTGGAATGGATTCCAAAGGATACATTTTATCATATGACAAACCTTGCTGATGATTTATTAAAACAAGGAAAACAGGTGGGTATGTACCCGATCAGCGAAGATTCATTTTTAGATATGGGTGAATTCGAAGAAATGCATCGCATGGAGCAGAAGTTAAATCAAAAAGCGGAATAATGCTCTAGGTAGATTCGAAGGGGGTATGAAATAAAGTGATGATAAGAATTTAATGAGAAAGGAGGCAGTTAAATGGTTATACAGCATAATATGAATGCGGTTTCAGCAGAACGCAGCCTGAATGAAACAAAAAATCAGCTTCATGCATCAACAGAAAAGCTTGCATCGGGATTTCGTGTAAATTCGTCGGCAGACGATGCGGCGGCATTGAAAATATCTGAAAAGATGCGCTGGCAGATACGGGGGTTAAACCGGGCGTCAGATAATATTGGCGAAGGAGAGGAACTGATTAAAGTTGCTGAAGGAGCGTTGCAGGAAGTGCATAATATGCTCCAGCGCTTGGTGGAGCTGACAGTACAGGCAGCCAATGATACGAATAATGTTGAAGATCGGGATGCAATCCAACAGGAAATCAATCAGATTAAAAATGAGATTAATCGTATCAGTACAGATACGGAGTATAATAAAATAAGGATTTTTGAGCCTGGCTTACATAAAACAGTAAAATGCAAGCCGAGAGATATGTTAATCTATCATGAAGATAGTGAAACAGACCCAAGAGGATATCGGGAAGGCGGCATTATTTATAATGGCAAACGTTATTCTTATGAAAGTATGGGCATTAAATTTGATGCAAACGGCGATATTCCTGCTGGAACCTATCAGGCACATGTGCTGGCACAAGATGGCAAGCCGACAACGCTTGAATTGATTTTTGATGGAGGCAATCGTATTCCAAGCGGCAGGAAATATACGCCTCAGGCAGATGCGGATGGAATACGTATCGATCATATTTTGCATCCTTGGAGTTCTATTAAAAATGAGAATGGAGAAAGCCTGAATCCCAATGGTACGAAGAAGGGTACCTATACTTTTGAACATGCTGGGATGTCATTCAGCTTTGATATAGAGGATGGCATGAGTCAGACTTCTCTGATTAAATGGGTACAAGAAGACCTGGTTAAGACATATGACTTTCGAAGTGATGGGATGGAAATTGAAATCGTACCTGTTGTTGATCCGAATATTTCGATTTCAAGTATAAAAATCAACTCTCAAGTTGCGCCATTTATTCCAGGTGATACAGAAGATAATAAAAGCAACTATGTGATGGATGCAGATGAAAAAGGATTGTGGCTGCGCATTCCAGGTAATTGTAATGTTGCAAATCCTGGTAGTCCAGTGGATCTTTATATGTGTAAATGGGAAGATCTTAAACTGGAGGAATGGAAGGAAGGAGAGAGTTTAAATCCAGACAGTACAGTTACTGGAGGTGAAAATCCGACAAGATATTACTATATGGATTTTCCCAACTCAACAGTCCAAATTGGTTTTGAAGTGGATTCTGAAGTCAGCAGACAGGAATTAATTAATGCGATAAAAAGTTGGAGTATTACGGTAACTACTGACTGTGAAATGAAAATCCAAAATACGAGTACGTCATCAACTCCGATTAAAATTACGCCAAGTATAAATGATACAAAACCATCCTTACATGCGTATGGCACACAGTATCAGATGGGGCTTTTTGGAGCAGGCGTACAGCGCCCTATAAAGCTCGCAGATAATACAAAGCTTGTAGATGCAAATAACAATTTAGCTCTTACGTTGCAGGATTCTAATAATCCGCCAAAAACATATACATTGAGTGCGAATACTTCGATAACAGAGGTCATGAATGATGCCGGAGATGATATCGAAAGGTATATTACAAATTATGCAAAGGTGTTACAGAATAGGCTGAACGGATACGGCGGCAGTATGCCAGTAGGTTTTAAGGACAAATCCGTCCTTTTTACATCTTCTGACGGGTATAAGATGTCTTTTAAATATAGGGAAGATTTTTCGGCATTTAACATAAATGATACAAGTGATATATTTATAATCAGTGAAAAACAGGATCCTAATTTTCCAAATGATCCTGATAAAAAAATAAAAGATGTGCAGGTAGATGCGCAAAAGATGCAGGGGTATAGAGATCAATTAGCACAAATGGTGGAAGAGTCTTTTCGGGAGTCGCTATTTACTGTTGAAACGAATGGAGAGGTAACAGCACACAATGAAATTCGTTCTCTAAAAACGACTGAGAATGTTCGCTATACGACTTCTGTTACAGCGCAGTCTCGCAGCCTGAAAATACAGTCAAGCTATAATGAGGGCGACCACATTACGATTCCACTTCCAGGTATGGATACGAGTATTTTAGGCATTGACGATATTAAGGTTTACAGTTATTCACAAGCATCGGATGCGATTAAAAAAGTCCACAAAGCTGTTAATATTGTCTCGAATATCCGTGGTGATCTGGGAGCAATCCATAACCGTTTGAAAGCGGCAAGAATGGTAGATGATGTGGTTGCGGAAAATGCACAATCAGCAGAATCAAAGATTCGGGATATGAATATGGCTTCTGGTGTAGTGGAGCAGTCGAAAAATAATATATTAGGACAGATGAAGGAAGCTGTACTGGCTCAGGCGAATCATGTAAAAGATGGGATTGCAACATTGCTGCAATAAGAATATAGCGTTGTAAAATAGTTAAAATGAAAGAAGTAGTGGAGGAAAAAATGGAAAACAACAAAAAAGAACAGTTGGAAGCATTGAAAGTACTGGCAGATTTTCAAAATAAAATGATTTCTAATGCAGAGATCTTAATTGAAGAACTGACAACTGTAAAAAAAGAGGATACAAATGATCTGTTAAAGAGTGTTACAGATTCTTTGAATTGGGAAATCGGTGTTTTGAACGGCACATTGTCATTAATTAATGAAGAATCTGAAAAATTAAGTAAAGAAGATATTAATAGTGCTGTTACTATTCTAGCGGATGCATTGCGGACACAGGATGATAAGAACATTGCAGAGGCATTAGAACAAGAGCTGCTTCCAATGCTGAAAAAAGTTCGGGATGTTGTGGCAGAATTTAATAACTGATTTAAGCACCGCAAGGCTGACAGGAAGGGTCTGATTCAGTCATGCGGTGTTTGTTGGTTTCACAATATTAAGTAGTTATGAGCGGCTGTCAGCAGTTAATATATGAAACATCTCTCCAATCCGTTGTTCCAGACTGTGAAATTTTGCAGCCTTCTGGTAACCGTTTTGAGCAATCTGCATTCGTTCCTCTTCATGTTCAAGATAATACCGGCACTTTTCCAGCAATTCTTCTTCGCTCGAATAAGTTTCTAAATCTTTTCCTGCTTCAAAATATTCAGGAATTTCACGCTGGTAATTTGTTAATACGAAACCACCACATGCAAGAATATCCCAGATTCGCAGAGGAAGTGCAGATTTAATCGATTTTGCTGTCATATTCAGATTTATTTTGCTCAGACGAAAAATTTTTGGCATGTCGGAGTATGTGCGTGCTAGTCCTTTATTATGAACTTTGGGCAGGGAGGAAGTGTCGCTTCCGGTATAGAGATCAATAGAAAACTGGTTGGACAGCAGGTTTAGCAGACGCAGCCGCTCCTGTTCAGTAACTTTGGTACTTAAATATAAATCTGCTACAACAGCGATCTCGTTTTTTTCATAATTATCAGGAAACTGATAAAAACCAGGAAGATATTTTTTTAATTCGGCAACCAGCTCAGATGTGACCAATTCCCGTATAAAATTGTATCCATAGATCTTTAATTGTGATTCGATAATACCTTTTAAATATCCGCGAAGATAATCAGGGGGATTATTTAATTTATTGTAAGGACATTTTTCAGTATAAAGAGAGGCTACAAAGGAAATATCGCAGCTATATCGCAGCCGGTCTTTGTCTGTAAGATTGTCACAAATAGGTTTCATTGTTGATACATCAGATGCGAGAGGAAGGTAAAAAATACAGCCGGGATTTTTAGGAGCAAATTCTTCATATAGAGCGTAATCAAATAAAAAAATACGGTTATATGGATAATAAATTGAATTAGAATACAATTCCAGTACAGGACTGTCTACAATCCAGCAGGCATATGGCGTTTTGAAAATATTGCATACTTCAGAAAGTACAGGGAAGTAATTAATGCTGAATACTAGGTCATAATGGTTGGCTTTGAGCGGTTCACTGACTAAAAGCATCTGTTCTTTTGGTGTCAGTTCTTTATTTTCCATTTCTTCTGTAATTTCTGTAATCTGAAAACCTGATTGTTTCCAAACGGCTAGAATAGAAGACTCACAAATGCTGTTGTAACGGTAAAATAGTATATTCATAATAGTGTCCTTAAGGTTTGTGCTGGCATTGTGGCTTTTACAATAACGGTTTTGGATCTGTGATCTGTATTGTCAGTCCACAATGCCGTAGATATGTGTTATGTCCAAAAATTCTGCATCTTCCGTGCCTCATCCTGCATCTTCCGTTTCTGCATCATCAGCGAATACGTCTGCAACGTCTGCTGCTTATTCAGTTCCGTAATGGCTTTCCCATAGTCGGTATCTGCGATTCTGCTGCGGGAAGCGGTTGTGTTGTAGGATGCGTATGAGTTAAAGTTGATCGCATGGTCGAGACGGTTAGACTGCGCACCGCCGCGGCTGCGCATACTGCTGACTTTGTTCAGGGCATTGTCGATGGTGTCCAGATCAAAGTCTTTTGTTACGTCAAAATCAGCGATGCCAAGTGCCTTTAATGTAGAGTTGACACCGTCGTGAATGGATACGGAATTGCCGTTTCCATCGGAGGCAATCTGAAAGCCGCCTGGCCGGCTGCCGTTTAACAGGTTTTGTGCGTTGTACTGTGTCTGAGATGCAATATCTGCAATTCCCTGCTTCATCTGGTCGATCTCGCCTTGGATGCCAGCGATATCATCGTCGCTCATCAGTGCACTGTTGGAAGCCTGTAAAGCCAGCTCGCGGATCCTTTGCAGATAATCCGTAACGCCGCTCAGAGCTGCGTCTGAGATATTTAACAAATCCTTGCCGGATGCCAGATTGTTGGTGGCTGCGTCATAGCCTTTTATCTGGGAATTTTGTTTTTCAGAAATCGCAAGCTCGGCTGCGCCCATAGCAGCGGATGTGAGCTTATTGCCGCTTGAAATCTGTCCATATAACGAATAGGACGACGCGCTGCTGATTCCAGAAATACCGCTCATAAAATCACTCCTTTCATATCGTAAAAAGCCAATAAACCTCTATATTTAACATACCGCGAAAATAGGCTTTTGTCAAATATAAAAGTATGAATTTTTCATGAAGATTCACTGTTATTTCTGTAGTACTAGATGTTGAAAATATGCCTGTGATCGTTTATACTTTATATTGATTTGGTTGACGAAAGCAGGAGAGTGTGATGAATGGACGGTATATATTTTTTAAAGGGGTGATTGATACCCTGGATCTGTATACAGATGAATTTGTGAAGATTTATACGCAGCACCAGGACGAATGTCTTGTGTTAGATGCGGGGTGTATGGATGAGGAAATTGTTCGGCTGAAAGCGTTTCTGCTCGAGCCTGTGACAGCGGTTATTTCGTTTAATAATATCGGTATGCAGCTTGCGTTTTCAGAAGGGATGAATGTATGGGATCAGTATGGCGTTCCTTTTTATAATATACTGATGGATCATCCGTTTCATTATAAGGAGATGTTAGAACAGGCTCCCCAACAGGCAGTGCTGCTGTGCATGGATGAGAATCATGCGGCATATGTCAGACGGTTTTTTCCGAATATCAAACGGACAGAGTTTTTTCCACATGCGGGGATCGAGGCTGCGGCGCACGGCGATTTTGCATATTTGCCGTTAGCGGAGCGGAAAATAGATGTATTATATGCGGGCGGATTGTCGCGGTATGCTGCGGAAGGGCTGATTCCTGATCTTGGCAAGATTGTGGATTTTGATGCTTTTGTGCTTGTAAAAAATGCGTTGGAGCGGTTGATCCAGGAACCGGATTATACGACGGAGTTTGTGATTGAGCAGTGCTTAAAGGATCTAAATTTTACATTTGATAATCAAAAATTAGGGGAAATTGTTGCAAAGCTGCGGTTTGTGGATGCTTTTGCCGTGTCTTTTTATCGTGAGCAGATGGTGCGTATGCTTGTGGAAAGCGGAGTTACGGTTACGGTGTTTGGCACGGGATGGAACCGGTGTGAATGGGAGCATCCAAATCTGGTCTATGGCGGGGAGATACCGCCGTATCAGATTTTAGAGCTGATGCGGCAGAGCAGAATCGTGTTAAATACGATGACCTGGTTTAAGCGTGGGGCGCATGACCGGATTTTTAACGGAATGCTGGCGGGAGCAGCAGTGGTAAGCGATACTTCTGCTTATTTAGAGGAATGTTTTACTAGTGGGCGGGAATTGCAGATGTTTTTATTAAAAGATATGCGGGGACTTGTGGATTCTGTCAGGGATCTGCTTACAGATCCGAAACGTGCGCAAAATATGGCGGATTGTGGATATCAGGCAGCGAGAGACAAACATAGGTGGATAAACAGGCTGCGCGATATACACCTGTTATAATCGCTTATGATTCTTTGGGAGGAAAGAGTGGATGGATTTTAAACAGAAACAGATATTGATCTATAAATGGAAAGCCTACAATTATTTGGACGTCTATCAGACCTTTTTAGCAATGGGGTTTCAGGCGGATATGATCGAGCAGGATCTGCCGTCTTATGATGAGGATGCAGAATTTTCAGCGCGCCTGTTAAGATTGCTGCATGAAAAAGACTACGATTTTGTATTTACGATTAATTATTTTGGCGTTGTTTCGGATGCCTGCGAGCAGTATGGCATCCCGTACGTGTCCTGGTCTTGTGACAGCCCGCTGATTAGTATGTATCATGAGTCGGTGTTTAATGACTGCAATTACATCTTTTTGTTTGATAAAAGCAGCTATCTTTTCTTTCGGGCGCTGGGTGTTCAAAAGATCTGGCATCTGCCATTGGCGGTTGATACGAAGCGGATCGACCATATATTAGGCAATGCGGATGATTTAAAATTATATGAGAATGAAATTTCGTTTGTCGGCAGCTTGTATGAGCGGAATACGTATGATAAATTAGTGCCGACGCTGCCGGAGTATCTGCGGGGGTATTTTGACTGCGCGATTGAGACGCAGATGAATATCAGCGGCGGGAACCTGATTGACGCGCTGCTGACGGATGAGATCTGCCGGCAGCTACAGCAGTATTACCGTCTGGAAAAAACGGAACGGTCCTTTTCGGATCTGCGGCTTATTTTTGCAACGACGGTACTTGGGCTGAAAGTAGCGAAGGAGCAGCGGTGCAGTTCTTTGCTGGAGCTGGTAAAAAAACATCCGGTTTCGATTTATACGAACAGCAATACAAAACATCTGCTGAAGGTGGATTACCGCGGCTCGGTGGATTATTGGACACAGATGCCGAAAGTATTTTATGGCAGCAGGATCAACCTGAATTTTACGATACCGAATATTAAGTCAGGGATTCCTCTCAGAGTCTGGGATGTCCTAGGAGCCGGAGGTTTTTTAATGACAAATTACCAGCCAGAGCTGGAACTTTATTTTGAATTGGGGAAAGACCTTGTGATCTTTGAAAATAAGCGGGAGCTCGTGCAGAAAGCTGCATACTATTTGGAACATGAGCAGGAGCGGCAGAAAATTGCTGAAAATGGGTATAAAAAAGTAAAGCGGTTTCACAGTTATGAACAGCGGATAAAAGAAATGATGGAATTGTTAACCTAGCAGTTTTAGTATTTCTTCTTCATGGATCGCCGTAACCCTTGCGATAGTCGCGGTAGGGATGCCGCACGAGTGCAGGTTGCGGATTGTCTGGTCCATCTGCTTTTTCTGTTTTGCAATCGTATTTAACAGTGCGCACAAATAATCTTCGACCGTTACGGACGCCGGATAGATCTGGCTCATAACCTTGGATGCCATAAACGTGCCGTTTTTGGAAGCGGCAGGTGTGGAGATTCCCAACAGTTCATCTGCTGAAACATTCAGTATCCGGCATAGTTTTTCGATGGAATCTTCGGACAATGGAACACGGCCAGTTTCGTATTTAGAGACAGCCGCCGGTTTGATTCCAAGCTTACTGGCAATATCTGCCTGAGATATATTTCGGTTCTTACGTAATGTTTTTAGCTGGTTCATTGTGATTGTCCCCTTTGTAAAAAATGATCCTACAAAGATATCATAGTACATGGAAAATAAATTGTAAAGCTTATTTTATGAAATTTATATTTACTGATTTTAGAACAGGGCAGTGACAAGCCTGCCCTGTATGGGTCAGGATTTTTTTTTATTATCCCAAAATCATTTTTCGATCCCTGCCGTATCAATACTATAGGATGTCTGGTTATAGTCGAAGATATACTTCATACATTAAAAAAGCCATAATATCCGACGCAAGAGGTATCCCTGTCAAATACTACAGCCTTTTCATATTTGTATAAGATTTTTTCATCAACATATCCGATCTACCATCATTCCAGAATAGATAGAAGAAATATATGGACATACAAGGTTTTTATCAGAAATAGGATTTTTGTATGTCACAAGTATCTTTTTTACATAATTCATAGGATCTAAAGAGGCCTCGTCTGCTTTCCTGCCAATGGCATCCTTAAAGCGGTTTAAGACGCCTATATTTTGGTCTGCGTCTTCGGATACAACGGATTGTGTGAGCTTTGTGCGGTCTACATCGATCATTCCTTTATCTGAGACGGACAGCCCGATCGGATCGAGTGAGGATGAGAATGTTTTTGCAACGTTGCCCATATCTTTTAATAGTTTTTCGTTTGACGCCGGCATACCAGAATGGTGTTCTGCGATCCGTATCATGGAGTTGAAAGAATCGACCAATGACTGGATGTCGTCGGTTACGGCTTCGGCGCCTGGCTTGAATCCGATTTTTACAGGCTGGTTTGCTGGTGTTACGTCGTTTAACGTGATTGAAAATACGTTGTTAATGGTAAATGTGTTTGAATACGAGCTGTGTGGTGTTCCATTTAACAAAAACGATGAATTTTCCGCCATAGCGGCAACCGCGTCGATGCCGAGGATCTGCATTGTCTGGCGTGATTCGTGCGTATTTTCAGGTACAATGCGAAACAGCGACGATTCATCAGGGGCAAGGCCGGTCTGATTGGATTCCAGACGCAACGCAGCCATTTCCTGCGAACCGCTCAGCATATCTGCTTTTAAGCCGATATGTGCGTTGTTTACAAGACGGGCAAGCTTTTGGAGCACCTCTTCGTTCGTGTCGCCGACATTAATGT
This sequence comes from Eubacteriaceae bacterium, assembly GCA_910574915.1. Lineage (GTDB taxonomy): Bacteria > Bacillota > Clostridia > Lachnospirales > Lachnospiraceae > Eubacterium_J. The sequence goes on along the minus strand of CAJTCR010000015.1, from coordinate 19,214 downwards.
TGTACTGAAACTCATAAGAATTGGAGTTCATATTCAGGTCAAACGAATAACTGCCCGGCAAAAAATCGTATTCGCCGCGTTTCATAAAGTTGCCGACGTTTGTCTGCGGGGAAGCTAACTGCATGATTTCAAGCTCAAATCCTTCGCTTTCCTTTAGCGAAGAAGCGTCTCCTACATATTCCGCCGTCGCGGCTTCGGGGTTGCTGGAAATTGCTATTTTTTTCTCAAAAGCAGCGCCGATGCCTGCTTCGTCCTCAGAAAAGGATGCGACGATATTTTTGATGTTTCGTGCGTTCTCCTTGATATCTATGGCAAATTTCTGGACATCGCCAGATATTTTAACCTTATAGAGAGGAGATTCTTTATTTATTTTTTTTATTTTGTTGACGGTGTCGCGTAAATCTTCCCTCTTATGGGAATCATAGCGCGAGGTATGCTGCGAGCCATAAGTTGTTAAATAATAATCATAGGCGGAATTAATTACTGATGCCATAAAAAAGCCCCTCCTTTCTTCCGTGAAATTGCAGTAAATCTGCATGGGCATATCAAATCCATTTAATATGTTTATCGGAAAATATACCTGGATAGATTATACTTTCCAGGAAAAATATTTCACATTGTTAATTATTTCGGGTTGTGAATCATTTTTAGCCATTTATTTTTTTATATGAAATGAAACATTGTCTTTAAACAGCTTGCCAGTGCTGTTTTGCAGTACGGTTTTCTTTGCGCTGACCGATGGATCCAAAGAAGATGATTTTGGTTCTGCCCAGAACACTTCTTCTTGTTTTTTTTCTGTCTTTGGCGGTGCAGGCTTGTCGTCAGCGTTTATTTTTTTACGCAGGTCTGAAACCGTCTGCCCGGCAGAGGTTATTTTCTGGCCGATGCCCCTGGACACACGGTCGATCTTTTTTTGCAGCATGGCTTTTTCCTCTTCGGTATCAGCGGTGCGCTGTTTGCCTTCTAAGCCTTTGCGTACCCGCACCATGCCGGCGAGGTCTTCTTTGGTAGTGTCGAGTGTAATCATAATGCCGGCTTCCTCGCCGCGCAGTCCTTTGAAAAGCGGTAGTTCTTCGCTGTCGTCCTGCTGTGCGGCCTCGTTTGCAGACACCAACGCTTCTTTGACTGCTTCGCGTTTTTTTTCAGCTTCTTCCTGGCGCTTACGAATCTGATATTCTCTTAATTCCTGGTTTAAATTTTGCAGTTGCTCTTGTGCAGCCTGCTTTTCCTTCTTTTTTTCTTCGGCTGGCATTTCGTCGTCATTGGAAAGCGATTCTACTTTTTCCTCCAGTGCAGTAATTTGCTTTTTAATGTTGTTTTCATAACTGTCGCGAGAGGATAGTTTTGTCTTGACGCCGCTCTTTATGCCTTGCGAAGAGCTGATTCCTGCTATGCTCATTTTCTTCCTCCTTGATCTGCTTGTGAAATCCTTTTCCTGTTGCATGGTGTCATGAGAATAAACCACAAAGATAATCCATAAATGCCCCCAATTCGGATTATCTTTTATACATATTAATATCGGAGAAAAAGCGAGTTTGCTTAATACGACAGCTTGTATAAATTTTTCAAGAAAGATGTTGACGAACGGCTAAAATCGTGCTATTCTTAGTGGGCGATGGAAGTAGGTCTTTTTTTTATGCCTAAAATTAAAAGAATTTAATGGAGGTGGAAGTTGTGCGCACAAGAATTACATTGGCATGTACAGAATGCAAGCAGCGTAATTACAACATGACGAAGGATAAGAAGACTCATCCGGATCGAATGGAAACCAAAAAGTATTGCAGATTTTGCAGAAAGCATACTTTACACAAGGAAACCAAATAGTTCGGATTGAGCAAAGGAAGTGACAAGTAGAAATGGGAAAAGAAAAAGAAATAGAAACCCAAAAGTCGGGCTGGTTAACCGGTCTTAAGGCCGAATTTGCTAAAATTATATGGCCGACAAAAGAACAGCTTGCCAAAGAGACAACAGCCGTTGTCGTAGTATCAGTCATTTTAGGTGTGATTATTGCTCTGCTGGATTTTGTGATCCAGTATGGTGTTGATTTCCTGGTGAATTTATAAGGAGGAGCGAGGATGGCAGAAACGAACTGGTATGTCGTTCATACCTATTCGGGTTATGAGAATAAGGTCAAGGCGAACATTGATAAGACAATTGAAAACAGACATCTTGAAGATCAGATTCTTGAAGTCAGAGTTCCGATGCAGGAAGTTGTTGAATTGAAGAATGGTGCGAAAAAGCAGGTTCAAAAGAAGATGTTTCCGGGCTATGTCCTCATTAACATGGAAATGAATGATGACACTTGGTACGTGGTCAGAAATACCAGGGGTGTGACCGGATTTGTTGGTCCGGGATCGAAGCCGGTGCCGCTCACGGAAGCAGAAATGCGTCCATTGGGAATCAAATCTGAAGAAGTGGTGGTGGATTTTGAAGAGGGCGATACCGTCACGGTCATCGGTGGTGTCTGGAAGGATACCGTCGGTGTGATTCAAAACATGAACCACAACAAGCAGATTGTGACAATCAATGTCGATTTATTCGGTCGCGAAACACCGGTAGAAATAAGTTTCGCAGAAATAAAGAAACTATAAACAAGCGAGTAAACGTTTAGGAGGCGACCAAAATGGCAAAGAAAGTAGAAGGATATATCAAGTTGCAGATTCCTGCCGGAAAAGCAACGCCGGCACCACCTGTTGGCCCTGCTCTTGGTCAGCACGGTGTAAATATCGTTGAATTTACAAAGCAGTTTAATGCCAGAACCGCAGACCAGGGAGATACGATTATCCCGGTTGTGATTACGGTATATGCAGACCGCAGCTTTAGTTTTATTACAAAGACACCGCCGGCAGCGGTTTTAATCAAAAAAGCATGTAATATCAAGAGCGGATCTGCGGTTCCGAACAAGGACAAAGTTGCTACGATTACGAAGGCAAAACTGCAGGAGATCGCAGAGCTGAAAATGCCGGATCTGAATGCGGCGTCTTTGGAAGCTGCAATGAGCATGATTGCAGGTACAGCAAGAAGCATGGGTGTTCTGGTAGAAGAATAATCGAAAACAATCAAAGAGACTTAGGCAAATAATTTAAGACAAATTTAATACTTTATCGTGGGAGGGGGATACTTCCCGCTATAACCACTAGGAGGTAATAAAAATGAAAAGAAGTAAGAAGTATCAGGAGCTTGCAAAGCAGGTAGACAAGTCCAATCTGTACGAATCTACAGAAGCGCTTGCACTTGCAAAAAAGACAGCAACTTCTAAGTTTGACGAGACGATCGAAGTGCATATCAAGACCGGATGTGACGGACGTCATGCAGAGCAGCAGGTACGTGGCGCGGTCGTACTGCCGCACGGTACAGGAAAGTCTGTAAAAGTGCTTGTATTTGCAAAAGGCGTAAAGCTGGATGAGGCACAGGCAGCAGGTGCAGACCATGTCGGCGGCGAGGAATTGATTCCGAAGATCCAAAACGACGGTTGGCTGGATTTTGATGTTGTTGTAGCTACGCCTGATATGATGGGTGTTGTTGGGCGTCTGGGACGTGTGCTCGGGCCGAAAGGCTTAATGCCAAACCCGAAGGCTGGTACTGTAACTATGGATGTTACAAAAGCCATCAACGATATTAAAGCTGGTAAGATTGAATATAGATTAGACAAGGCAAACATTATTCATGTGCCGATTGGAAAAGCATCCTTTACCGAAGAACAGTTAGCGGACAACTTCCAGAGCCTTATGGATGCAGTTATCAAGGCAAGACCGAGCGCGTTAAAAGGCCAGTTTATCAGAAGCTGTACAGTAGCTTCCACAATGGGGCCTGGCGTAAAGATCAATGTGGCAAGTCTTGTAAAATAATTGTTGACAAATAGATCATAGTGATATTATAATATGTAACGTATTGCCGAAGACAGCAGGTGCCGAATGGCGTAACCATATTTTACAGTATTGACCTGCCGAGGAGTTTATTTCAGATTTATTGGATGCGCAGTTTCTGCGGATAAATCTGTGAATGAGATTACACACCTCCCTGTCTTTTGCAGGGAGGTTTTCTTTTGGGCAATCAAATAAATAAAGGAGGTGCTCATTCGTGGCAAAAGTAGAATTAAAGCAGCCGATCGTGCAGGAGATTGCTGAACACATCAAAGATGCACAGTCTGTTGTGATCGTCGATTACCGCGGCCTTACCGTTGCACAGGATACCCAGCTTCGCAGAGAGTTAAGAGAAGCAGGCATCACTTACAAGGTGTACAAAAATACATTGATGAATTTTGCTTTTAAAGGAACGGAGTTTGAAAGCCTGACAGGTTCCCTGGAAGGCCCGAATGCCATCGCGATTTCCAAAGATGACGCGACGGCTCCAGCCAGAATCCTTGCAAAATTTGCCAAGACGGCTCCGGCTTTGGAGATCAAGGCAGGCGTTGTAGAAGGCAATTTCTATGATACGGAAGCAATGAAAGAGATTTCAAGCATTCCGTCCAGAGAAGAACTGTTGTCCAGACTGCTTGGAAGCTTCCAGTCTCCAATTACCAACTTTGCTCGTGTAATCAAGCAGATTGCAGAGAAGGATGGCGAAGGCGAAGCTGCTCCGGCAGAAGCAGAAGCCCCGGCAGAAGAAGCTCCGGCAGAGGCTTAATAAGGAATTAGATGATTGATAAAATAGGAGGAAATAAAAATGACTACAGCTGAGATCATTGAGGTAATCAAAGGCTTAACCGTATTAGAGTTAAATGATTTAGTAAAAGCATGTGAAGAAGAATTCGGCGTATCCGCAGCAGCAGGCGTTGTCGTTGCAGCAGCAGGCGGCGCGGCAGAAGCAGCAGAAGAAAAGACCGAATTCGACGTAGAGCTGACAGAAGTTGGCCCGAACAAGGTTAAGGTTATTAAAGTAGTTCGTGAAGCTACCGGCCTTGGCTTAAAAGAAGCAAAAGAAGTCGTAGACAACGCTCCGAAGGTAGTAAAAGAGCAGGCTGACAAGGCTTCAGCAGAAGAGCTGAAAGCAAAACTGGAAGCAGAAGGCGCTAAGGTTACATTAAAATAAGATCGCACAGATGAGAAAGGCAGTTCCTCTGGGAGCTGTCCTTTTTTATACCCGAAAAATTCTGGAAAAAAATCCTTGACGAATAGGGGGGACTTGTGCTATCATATACGTTGCACTTATTGTGCTAATTGGCTTTTTTGCGCTTTTTTACAATAGCACAACATATTGTAGTAAAAATGCAGCCCATATCTAAATGTGCTTTTTTGTTAAAAATAAAGAACGAGAGGTGAAACGTCATATGGAGAAGAACAGAATACGTCCGGTAAATACTGGCAGAGGTATACGTATGAGTTACTCGAGACAAAAAGAGGTTCTGGAAATGCCGAATCTGATTGAAGTCCAAAAAGACTCCTATCAGTGGTTCTTAAAAGAAGGGCTTAAGGAAGTGTTTGCAGACATCTCTCCGATATCCGATTACAGCGGACATCTGAGTCTGGATTTCATTGACTTTACATTGTGCGAGGATGATGTAAAATATACGATTCCAGAATGTAAAGAACGGGATGCGACTTATGCGGCTCCTTTGAAAGTAAAAGTCAGACTGTATAACAAAGAAAATGGCGAGATCAATGACCATGAGATTTTTATGGGAGATCTGCCGTTGATGACTGAGACAGGAACGTTTGTAATTAATGGCGCGGAACGTGTAATTGTAAGTCAGTTAGTGCGTTCTCCTGGCATTTACTATGCGATTTCTCATGATAAAGTCGGCAAGACTTTGTATTCCTGTACCGTTATTCCAAACCGTGGCGCATGGCTGGAATATGAGACGGACTCCAATGACGTATTTTATGTCCGCGTAGACCGGACAAGAAAGGTTCCAATTACAGTACTCGTTCGTGCACTTGGTGTTGGGACAAATCAGGAAATTATAGATTTATTTGGGGAAGAGCCAAAGATCGTTGCAAGCTTCGGAAAAGATGTGGCGACAAATTATGAACAGGGCTTGTTAGAGCTGTATAAAAAGATCCGTCCAGGCGAGCCGCTTACGGTAGACAGTGCGGAAAGCCTGATTACGGCGATGTTTTTTGATCCAAGAAGATATGATCTGGCAAAAGTCGGACGTTATAAATTTAATAAAAAGCTTCACTTTAAAAATCGGTTAAAGGGACAGGTGCTTTCCGAGGCGGTTTCATTCCCGGATCCAGAGACGGGTGAAGTGATTGAATTGCAGGCAGGTACGACCTTGTCCCGCGAAGCGGCAGAGAAGATTCAAAATGCTGCGATTCCGTATGTCTATATTCAGACAGAGGAGAGAAATGTAAAAGTACTGTCTTCTATGATGGTGGACTTTAGTGTCTGGTGTCCGCAGATTGATCCGGTTGAGATCGGCATCCGCGAGCTTGTATATTATCCGGCGCTAAAAAAACTGCTGGAAGAAAACGAAGGCGCTGACGATGAGGAATTAAAGGCAGTATTTTGTAAAAACTTAAATCTGCTGATTCCAAAGCATATTACAAAAGAAGATATTTTTGCATCGATCAATTATAATATGCACCTGGAGTGGGAGATCGGCAATGACGACGATATCGACCACCTGGGGAACCGCCGTATCCGTGCGGTCGGAGAGTTGCTGCAAAACCAGTACCGGATCGGTTTGTCCCGTCTGGAGAGAGTCGTGCGGGAGCGTATGACGACACAGGATCTGGAAGGCATATCTCCGCAGAGTTTGATTAATATTAAGCCGGTAACGGCTGCGGTGAAGGAGTTTTTTGGTTCTTCACAGTTGTCACAGTTTATGGACCAGAACAATCCGCTTGGCGAGCTGACGCATAAGAGGCGTCTGTCTGCGCTGGGACCTGGCGGTTTGTCCAGAGATCGTGCGGGGTTTGAGGTACGTGACGTGCATTATTCTCATTATGGGAGGATGTGTCCGATCGAGACGCCTGAAGGCCCGAATATCGGACTGATTAACTCGCTTGCATGTTATGCGAGAATCAATGAGTATGGGTTTGTGGAAGCGCCATACCGCAAAATCGATAAAACCGACCCGAAAAATCCAAGGGTTACCGAGGACGTTGTGTATATGACAGCGGACGAGGAGGACAATTACCACGTAGCGCAGGCGAATGAAAAGCTGGATGAAAACGGGCACTTTGTTCGTAATTCTGTATCCGGCAGATACCTGGAAGAGACGCAGGAATACGACAAGACGATGTTTGACTATATGGACGTGTCTCCGAAGATGGTATTTTCAGTAGCGACGGCGCTGATTCCATTTTTGCAGAACGACGATGCAAACCGTGCGCTGATGGGATCGAACATGCAGCGTCAGGCGGTGCCGCTGCTGACGACAGAGGCGCCTGTCGTCGGGACGGGTATGGAGCCAAAGGCAGCCGTAGACTCTGGCGTCTGTGTTGTGGCGAAAAAGCCGGGCACAGTCGAAAGCTCTGTATCGAACGAGATCAAGATCCGCAACGATGACGGCACGTTAAGCACGTACCGCTTATCGAAGTTTACACGAAGCAACCAGAGCAACTGCTATAACCAGCGTCCGATTGTATTTAAAGGCGAACATGTAGAAGCAAATGCAGTAATCGCGGACGGCCCGTCTACTTCTATGGGGGAGCTGGCGCTGGGCAAGAACCCGCTGATCGGCTTTATGACATGGGAAGGCTACAATTACGAGGATGCGGTATTATTAAGTGAAAGATTAGTACAGGATGATGTATACACATCTATTCATATAGAAGAATACGAGGCTGAAGCGCGTGATACCAAGCTTGGGCCGGAAGAAATCACAAGAGACGTGCCAGGTGTCGGCGACGATGCGTTAAAAGACTTAGACGAAAGAGGAATTATCCGTATTGGCGCGGAAGTGCGTGCCGGAGATATCCTGGTCGGAAAAGTAACGCCAAAGGGCGAGACGGAGCTGACCGCGGAAGAACGGCTGCTGCGTGCGATCTTTGGGGAAAAGGCGAGAGAAGTAAGGGATACTTCCCTTAAAGTGCCGCACGGTGAATACGGAATTGTAGTGGATGCAAAAGTATTTACAAGAGACAACGGCGATGAATTGTCGCCGGGTGTGAATCAGGCAGTTCGTATTTATATCGCGCAGAAGAGAAAGATCTCCGTAGGGGATAAGATGGCAGGCCGTCATGGAAACAAGGGTGTGGTTTCCCGTGTGCTGCCTGTGGAAGATATGCCGTTTTTACCGAATGGGCGTCCGCTGGATATCGTGTTGAATCCACTAGGCGTGCCTTCGCGTATGAATATCGGGCAGGTGTTGGAGATTCATTTAAGCCTAGCCGCAAAAGCGCTTGGTTTTAATATTGAAACGCCGGTATTTGACGGTGCAAGAGAAGTAGACATCCAGGATACTTTGGAGCTTGCAAATGATTATGTCAACATGGAATGGGAAGACTTTGAACAGAAGTATAAAGACGAGCTGCGTGAGGATGTGGTGCAGTATTTATCAGACCACAGGGATCACAGGGAAGTATGGAAAGGCGTACCGATCTCCAGAGACGGAAAGGTACGGCTGCGCGACGGGCGTACCGGAGAATATTTTGACTCCCCGGTAACGATCGGGCACATGCACTATCTGAAACTCCACCACCTGGTAGACGATAAGATCCACGCGCGTTCCACTGGTCCTTATTCCCTTGTTACGCAGCAGCCGCTTGGCGGGAAAGCGCAGTTCGGCGGACAGCGTTTTGGGGAAATGGAAGTGTGGGCGCTCGAAGCGTACGGCGCCTCTTATACGTTGCAGGAGATCCTGACTGTGAAGTCGGACGACGTCGTTGGGCGTGTAAAGACTTACGAGGCGATTATCAAAGGGGAAAATATACCGGAGCCTGGGATTCCTGAGTCGTTTAAGGTACTGCTGAAAGAGTTGCAGTCGCTTGCGCTGGATGTCAGGGTACTGGATGAATTCCGCAACGAAGTACAGTTGATGGAAACAAGTGAATATGGGAATACCGATTTGAATTCGATTATTTCAGGAGATAAGGATTTTGCATTTGAAAGCAATGAATCTTTCAGCAAAATGGGATTTTCCAAAAAGGAATTTGACGCGGAGAGCGAAGAGCTTGTAGATGCTGAAGATGATGAGCTGGAAGAAGATGAAGATGATTCTATTTCAATTTTTGCAGAGGATTTTGATGAAGACGACGGTTCAGATATGGAATAGAAGGGAGTGCCATATATGTCAGAAATAATGAATGAAGAAACCAATCAGCCAATTCAGTTTGATGCGATCCAGATTGGTCTGGCCTCTCCAGAAAAGATCAGGGAGTGGTCGAAAGGGGAAGTAAAGAAGCCGGAGACGATCAATTACAGAACCTTGAAGCCGGAAAAAGACGGATTGTACTGTGAGAAGATCTTCGGGCCAAGCAAGGACTGGGAATGCCACTGCGGGAAGTATAAAAAGATCCGGTATAAAGGTGTTGTCTGCGACCGATGCGGCGTTGAGATTACAAAGGCAAGCGTCCGCAGAGAGCGTATGGGGCATATTGAGCTGGCGGCTCCCGTTTCCCATATCTGGTACTTTAAAGGCATTCCAAGCCGTATGGGGCTGATCCTGGACTTGTCTCCAAGAACGCTGGAAAAGGTGCTTTACTTTGCTTCTTATATCGTACTTGACCCAGGAACGACGGAGCTGAGCTATAAGCAGGTATTATCCGAAAATGAGTATCAGGAAGCAAGAGAAAAATATGGCAGCGCGTTCCGTGTCGGTATGGGTGCGGAGTCTATTTTGGAGCTGCTGCAGGCGATTGACCTGGAAAAGGATTCCGTGTCGTTAAAGGCAGCGCTGAAAGATGCGACCGGACAAAAGCGTGCCAGAATTATTAAAAGGCTGGAAGTAGTCGATGCCTTTTATGAATCGGGAAACAAACCAGAATGGATGATTATGACAGTGATTCCAGTGCTTCCGCCGGATTTAAGGCCGATGGTGCAGTTGGACGGCGGGCGTTTTGCGACTTCTGACCTGAACGACCTGTACCGTAGGATTATCAACCGCAACAACCGTCTGCGCAGGCTGCTTGAACTGGGAGCGCCGGACATTATCGTGCGCAACGAAAAGCGTATGCTCCAGGAAGCGGTTGACGCGCTGATTGACAACGGCAGGCGGGGGCGTCCGGTGACCGGGCCTGGCAACCGCGCGCTGAAATCTTTGTCAGATATGTTAAAGGGCAAGGGCGGACGTTTCAGGCAAAACCTGTTAGGAAAACGTGTGGACTATTCTGGGCGTTCGGTTATCGTCGTAGGGCCGGAGCTTAAGATCTACCAGTGCGGCCTGCCAAAAGAGATGGCGATCGAGCTGTTTAAGCCGTTTGTTATGAAAGAACTCGTATCCAACGGCACAGCGCACAATATTAAGAGTGCGAAAAAGATGGTAGAGCGTTTGCAGACCGAGGTATGGGATGTGCTCGAAGAGGTAATCAAAGAGCATCCAGTAATGCTGAATCGTGCCCCTACGCTGCATCGTCTTGGCATCCAGGCGTTTGAACCGATTTTGGTCGAAGGCAAGGCGATCAAGCTGCATCCGCTTGTATGTACTGCTTACAACGCGGACTTTGACGGCGACCAGATGGCAGCGCATCTTCCGCTGTCGCAGGAAGCGCAGGCAGAGTGCCGGTTTATGCTGCTGTCGCCGAACAACCTGTTAAAGCCGTCGGACGGCGGCCCGGTTGCGGTGCCTTCCCAGGATATGGTGCTTGGCATTTATTATCTGACGCAGGAGCGTCCTGGTTCTTTGGGAGAAGGCGCTTATTATAAAAACGTAAACGAAGCGATCCTTGCCTATGAAAACCAGTCATGTACGCTGCACAGCAGAATTCATGTGCGTGTCAGCAGAAAAATGCCGGACGGGACAGTAAAGACAGGTACGATCGAATCGACGCTTGGAAGATTTATTTTTAACGAGATTATCCCGCAGGATCTGGGATTTGTAGACCGCAGCAACCCGGAAAACGAGCTGCTGCTGGAAGTGGATTTCCACGTGGCAAAAAAACAGCTAAAGCAGATCTTGGAAAAAGTTATTAACGTGCACGGGGCTACCAAAACGGCGGAAGTATTGGATGATATCAAGTCGATGGGCTATAAGTACTCGACTAGGGCAGCGATGACCGTATCTATTTCCGATATGACCGTCCCGCCGCGGAAGCCGGAGCTGATTAACGAAGCGCAGAACACGGTGGACAGGATTACCAAGCAGTATAAGCGTGGTTTAATTACAGAAGAAGAGCGTTACAAAGAAGTTGTAGAAGTATGGAAGGAGACGGATGACGAGCTGACACAGGCGCTGTTGTCCGGGCTTGATAAATATAACAATATTTTTATGATGGCAGATTCCGGTGCCCGTGGTTCGGATAAGCAGATCAAGCAGCTTGCGGGTATGCGAGGGCTGATGGCGGATACGACTGGACGTACGATCGAGATGCCGATCAAGTCCAACTTCCGTGAAGGGCTTGACGTACTGGAGTACTTTATGTCCGCGCATGGAGCAAGAAAAGGAATGTCGGATACCGCGCTGCGTACCGCGGACTCTGGATATCTGACAAGGCGTCTCGTAGACGTCTCACAGGAGCTGATCGTACGGGAATTAGACTGCAACGAAGGAAAAGACCGTGAGATTCCTGGTATGGTAGTGACGGAGTTTGCAGACGGCAAGGAAGAGATCGAAGGATTGCAGGAACGCCTGACAGGGCGCTTCTCCTGTGAGACGGTGTGCGATAAGGACGGCAATGTGCTTGTAAAGGCAAATCATATGATTACGCCAAGGCGCGCAGAAAAGATTATGAAGATCGGTGTGGACAAAGACGGACAGCCGATTACGAAGTTAAAGATCCGTACTATTTTAACCTGCCGTTCGCTGGACGGTGTCTGTGCGAAATGCTATGGCACGAATATGGCGACCGGACAATCCGTACAGGTCGGGGAAGCAGTCGGCATTATTGCGGCGCAGTCGATCGGTGAGCCGGGTACACAGCTTACGATGCGTACGTTCCACTCCGGCGGTGTTGCCGGTGATGATATTACACAAGGTCTTCCTCGTGTCGAGGAGCTTTTTGAAGCAAGAAAGCCGAAGGGCCTTGCGATCATTACCGAGTTTGGCGGCGTAGCGACGATTAAAGATACAAAGAAAAAACGCGAGATTATTGTGACAAACCAGGAGTCAGGCGAATCCAAGGCATATTTGATCCCGTATGGTTCCCGCATTAAAGTAATGGACGGGGTTGTACTAGAAGCCGGTGACGAGCTGACAGAAGGTTCCGTGAATCCGCATGATATATTAAAGATCAAGGGCGTGCGCGCCGTGCAGGATTACCTGCTGCGTGAAGTGCAGAGAGTATACCGCTTGCAGGGTGTGGAAATCAACGACAAGCATATCGAAGTCATTGTGCGCCAGATGTTAAAGAAGATCCGTATTGAAAACAACGGAGATTCAGAGTTCCTGCCGGGAACACTGGTAGATAACCTGGAATTTGAAGATGCAAATGAAAGACTGGAAAAGGAAGGACTGGAGCCGGCAGAAGGCGCGCAGGTGCTGCTTGGTATTACAAAAGCTTCTCTGGCGACCAATTCGTTCTTATCCGCGGCTTCTTTCCAGGAGACGACAAAAGTACTGACAGAAGCAGCGATCAAAGGCAAGATCGATCCGCTGATCGGCTTAAAGGAGAACGTAATTATCGGTAAGCTGATCCCAGCCGGTACTGGCATGAAGCGCTACCGCAGCATTAAGCTCGATTCCGATGTGAACGAACAAGAGGTGTTGTTCGGAGAAGAGGATTTTATGGAGATGGATGAGGGAGCAGGCGCACCAGAGCGTGCCGATGCTGCAAACAGCCATACGGCATTGTTTGCAATGGACGGAGAAGACGACGAGGAAGATGACCTGTTTTTGGAAGGCAGTGAGGAAGACGGGCTGCTTCCACAGGAGTCGGATCATCCGGTTTTTTCAGATGCAGCAGGTATGCGGGCGTATGCAGACGGCATGGAGGATGACTCTTATGACGATACGGCGTACGACGCAGAGGTGCCTGAGAGGACAGACGACGAGGCGTTTGCACTGCTGGATTAGCAACAGACAGTTATGAAAAAAATACCACGAAAGAAAAGCTCTTTCGATGGTATTTTTTTCTAAAATAAGGGAAAAATAAGTGAGAAACAGTGCAATATGCTGAAATATGCTGAAATAGAGAAATCTTCCTTGACAATCTGAAAATCTCTATATATAATATTCTAGCGTGTGATAATGTTGCGCACATCATATAAAATGCAGGAGGTGAAAATAATGCCAACATTTAACCAGTTAGTAAGAAAAGGAAGAAAGTCAGCGGCAAAGAAGTCTACAGCACCAGCACTTCAGAAAGGATACAATTCCTTGCAGAAGAAAGCAACCGATACAGCTTCTCCACAGAAGCGTGGTGTATGTACTGCTGTTAAGACAGCAACTCCTAAAAAACCTAACTCAGCGCTTCGTAAGATTGCCAGAGTACGTCTTTCAAACGGAATCGAAGTAACAAGCTATATTCCGGGTGAAGGCCACAACTTACAGGAGCATAGTGTGGTTTTGATCCGCGGCGGCAGAGTAAAGGATTTACCTGGTACAAGATACCATATCATCAGAGGTACACTTGATACAGCAGGTGTTGCGAACAGACGTCAGGCACGTTCTAAATACGGCGCTAAGAGACCGAAAGACGCTAAGAAATAAAATAGATGCCAGGGGAAACAACTGTGTAATCTTATTTTGATTTTTAGCGGAGCAATATGACTCATGTATCTAAGTGCGCAGCCACAGTGCCGCGCTCCATAAAGAGGTTAGTGTTGGAATTATTTGTATTCGGAACGTTTGAAAGCGAACTGAATAACCGTTTAGATAAATATCTTTAGATCATAAATAACTCCGCACGTAACACAACATGTGAGTACCGTTGAATTAATCGAAATGAAACAAATCTGAAAAGATCAGATCAAAAATGATTAAGGAGGGAAGTATCGTGCCACGTAAAGGACATACTCAGAAAAGAGAAGTATTAGCTGATCCAATTTACAACAATACAGTCGTTACCAAGCTGATCAACAACATCATGCTTGACGGCAAGAAAGGTATTGCACAGAAAATTGTATATCATGCATTTGACCGGGTTGCAGAAAAAACAGGCCGGCCTGCACTGGAAGTATTTGAGGATGCAATGAACAATATTATGCCTGTGCTTGAAGTAAAGGCAAGACGTATCGGCGGCGCTACGTATCAGGTGCCGATCGAAGTAAGGCCAGACCGCCGTCAGGCGTTGGCGCTTCGCTGGATGACCATGTTCTCCCGCAAGAGATCCGAGAAGAAGATGGAAGACCGGCTGGCAAATGAGATCATGGATGCAGCAAATAATACCGGTGCGTCTGTGAAGCGTAAAGAGGATATGCACAAGATGGCAGAAGCAAACAAAGCATTTGCCCACTACAGATTCTAATGTGCATGTTGCAGTATAATTTAGGAGGAAAAAATCTTGGCTGGAAGAGAATATCCATTAGAGAGAACCAGAAATATCGGTATTATGGCTCATATCGATGCCGGTAAGACGACATTGACCGAGCGTATTTTATATTATACTGGTATTAACTATAAGATTGGTGATACTCATGAAGGTACTGCTACCATGGACTGGATGGAACAGGAGCAGGAAAGAGGTATCACAATTACTTCAGCCGCTACAACCTGTCACTGGACTTTGGAAGATCATGCCAAAGTAAAACCAGGTGCGTTAGAGCATCGTATTAATATTATTGATACACCGGGACACGTTGATTTTACAGTTGAAGTTGAACGTTCACTCCGAGTATTGGACGGCGCTGTCGGCGTCTTCTGTGCAAAGGGTGGTGTTGAACCTCAGTCAGAAAATGTATGGCGTCAGGCAGACACCTACAATGTACCAAGAATGGCGTTTATTAACAAAATGGACATTTTGGGTGCAGATTTTTACGGTGCCGTGAACCAGATCCGTACCAGATTGGGTAAAAATGCAGTTATTTTGCAGATTCCAATCGGCAAAGAGGATGAATTCAAGGGAATCATCGATTTGTTCGAGATGGAAGCATATATTTACAACGATGACAAGGGCGATGACATTTCCATTACTGCGATCCCGGACGATATGAAGGATCAGGCAGAGGAATATCACACAGAGTTAATCGAAAAGATCTGCGAATTAGACGACGATCTGATGATGCAGTATCTGGAAGGCGAAGAGCCGTCAGTAGAAGAATTAAAGAAAGTACTGCGTAAAGCGACATGTGAATGTGCAGCGATTCCAGTATGCTGCGGTTCTGCATACCGCAACAAGGGCGTTCAGAAGCTTCTGGATGCGATTCTGGAATTCATGCCTGCACCGACAGACGTATCTGCGATCAAGGGCGTGGACTTAGACGGCAACGAAGTAGAGAGACATTCTTCGGACGAAGAGCCGTTCTCTGCGCTTGCGTTTAAGATTATGACAGACCCGTTCGTAGGAAAGCTTGCGTTTATCCGTGTGTATTCGGGCGTATTAAAATCCGGTTCTTATGTGTTAAATGCAACGAAGGACAAAAAAGAACGTGTTGGCCGTCTGTTGCAGATGCACGCGAACAAGAGAGCAGAGCTGGACAAGGTATATTCCGGTGATATCGCTGCGGCAGTAGGCTTTAAGCTTACAACAACAGGCGATACGATCTGTGATGACCAGCATCCGGTTATCCTGGAATCAATGGAATTCCCGGAACCGGTTATCGAGCTTGCAATCGAGCCGAAAACAAAAGCCGGACAGGGCAAAATGGGCGAGGCGCTTGCCAAGCTTGCAGAAGAAGATCCTACGTTCCGCGCGCATACAAACGCGGAAACAGGACAGACGATTATCGCTGGTATGGGCGAGCTGCATCTGGAGATTATCGTAGACCGTCTGCTTCGTGAATTTAAAGTAGAAGCAAACGTAGGTGCTCCGCAGGTTGCTTACAAAGAGACATTTACAAAGCCTGTTGACCAGGAATACAAATATGCAAAACAGTCCGGTGGACGTGGACAGTACGGACATTGTAAAGTTAAATTTGAGCCAATGGATGCAAACGGTGAAGAAGTATTCAAGTTTGATTCCGCGGTTGTCGGCGGCGCGATTCCAAAAGAATATATCCCGGCAGTCGGCGCTGGTATCAAGGAAGCATCCCAGGCAGGTATCCTTGCCGGATTCCCTGTACTTGGCATTCATGCAACTGTTTACGACGGTTCTTACCATGAAGTCGATTCATCCGAAATGGCATTCCACATTGCTGGTTCCATGTGCTTCAAGGAAGCAATGGCAAAGGCAGCTCCGGCAGTCTTAGAGCCGATTATGAAGGTAGAAGTAACGATGCCGGAAGAATATATGGGTGATGTCATCGGTGACTTGAACTCACGCCGCGGACGGATCGAAGGTATGGATGACCTTGGCGGCGGCAAGATCGTACGTGCATTTGTACCGCTTGCCGAGATGTTCGGCTATTCCACAGACTTACGTTCCAGAACACAGGGACGCGGCAACTACTCTATGTTCTTTGAAAAATATGAACAGGTGCCGAAGTCTGTACAGGAAAAAGTGATCAGTGCTCAGGCAAAATAAATTGAGGAATTGTATAGGATTTACTTGAAAAAACAGGAAAATTCGCATATAATACGAGATAGTATATTATAAACACAGCCCATCGGGTAACATTTTTAAAGGAGGACGTTTCAACATGGCAAAGGCTAAATTTGAACGAACAAAACCACATTGTAATATCGGTACCATCGGTCACGTAGATCATGGTAAAACAACCTTAACAGCAGCGATCACAAAAGTACTTTCTGAAAGAGTAGAAGGAAATGCCGCTGTAGATTTCGCTAATATTGATAAGGCTCCAGAAGAGAGAGAAAGAGGTATCACAATCTCTACTGCTCACGTTGAGTACGAAACAGCGAACAGACACTATGCACACGTTGACTGTCCTGGACATGCTGACTACGTAAAGAACATGATCACTGGTGCAGCTCAGATGGACGGCGCGATCCTCGTAGTAGCTGCTACTGACGGTGTTATGGCTCAGACAAAAGAGCACATCTTATTATCCCGTCAGGTAGGTGTACCTTATATCGTTGTATTCATGAACAAATGTGACATGGTTGACGACGAAGAATTATTGGAATTAGTAGAAATGGAAATCACAGAGCAGTTAGAAGAATACGAATTCGAAGGCTGCCCGATCATCAAAGGTTCTGCTTTAAAAGCGCTCGAAGATCCGAAGAGCGAATGGGGCGACAAGATCATGGAATTAATGGAAACCGTAGACAGCTACATTCCAGATCCGCAGCGTGATACAGATAAGCCATTCTTAATGCCGGTCGAAGACGTATTCACAATTACAGGCCGTGGTACAGTTGCTACTGGTAGAGTAGAAAGAGGTACCTTACATCTGAATGACGAACTGGAAATCCTTGGTGTAAAGGAAGACGTTCAGAAGACAGTCGTAACTGGTATCGAAATGTTCCGCAAGCAGTTAGACGAAGCTATGGCTGGTGACAACATCGGTGCATTACTGCGTGGTATCAACCGTGACCAGATCGAAAGAGGCCAGGTTCTGGCTAAACCAGGCTCTGTAACATGCCACCGCAAATTTACAGCTCAGGTTTACGTATTAACAAAAGACGAAGGTGGCCGTCATACACCTTTCTTCAATAACTATCGTCCGCAGTTCTATTTCAGAACAACTGACGTAACAGGCGTCTGCGCATTACCAAGCGGTACAGAAATGTGTATGCCTGGCGATAACATTGAAATGACAATCGAACTGATTCACCCAGTTGCTATGGAGCAGGGTCTTACGTTTGCTATTCGTGAGGGTGGTAGAACTGTTGGGTCTGGTCGTGTGGCTACTATCATCGAGTAATCTTGTGATTAGAGCCAAATAAGTAAAATAAGCACCGCAATCCTTTGAGAAATCAAGGGGTTGCGGTTTCTTAATGCCTGAAAATAATAGCGAACAAAAGAAAAAGCCACTTGCCGGAATTTCATTGAAAATGGCTTGTGGCTCTAAAATGGCTCTGTTTTTATTCGCTGTCACTCTGATTTTTCTTAAATTGTTGTTCCAAATGTTCATTTCGGAGTTTCATTCTTGTAGCATTGTCTATATCCTCATACACTTTCTTTGTCACTGGCAAGGTGGAGTAATCAGCAATTTTCTGTTTTTTCCAAATATCAAACATATCCTTTGGCGTAAAGTAAGATTCAAAACTTTCACGGCTCTCATTTAGCGAAGCAAGAAATTGACACATATCCGCATTATATAAGTGTCCTTTTTCATTTCCATAGAATTTAATATTGGCATACCAACGGTTATCTTCGGTTTCTATGTCATTGAAAAATTTATCATTGATTTCCAGTTCATAGCGCAATTCTTTTAACTCGTTCAACTCCAAAAGAAAACTGATAATATCGCCCATAGACGATAAAGAAAATTCATTGTCTGAAATACCAAAAAGCCAATCCAAAGAAACGTGATATTGCTTTGCTATGGCATAGAGTACCTCGTTGGACGGAGACACCGTTCCATTCTCATAACTGGATAGGGTGGATTGCTTAATGCCTAGCTTTTTGCAAAATTCACTTTGGTTCAAACCTAAATTTTTACGGAGTTGTTTTATCCGTTCTGCTATCTGAATTGTATTATCCATACTGTTACCTCTTTTCTTTTTCGCTTTCTTATAGTATAGCACTTTCAATAAATATTGACAACAATAATAAATATGAAAAATACAGATAAAAATTATTGACATAAATGATAGAGGGTGCTAGAATATCATTAGCACTAATAAATAGTGAAATAAATGATAAGGAGAGGTTGCATGAACGGACAGAACTACTTATTGACTGCCGGAGAAGTTGCGGAAACATTGGGTGTTTCCAAAGGACACGCTTACAAACTGATAAGAGAATTAAATGAAGAATTACAGAGCAAAGGCTATCTTATTGTTGCCGGGAAAGTGCCAAAGGCATTTTGGGAAACAAAGTTTTATGGTTACAATCAGCCGAACCAAACCGCATGAAAGCAATTTGGTGAAATGTCAAGAGGAAAATAAAAAAGATTTTCTTGAAGAAGGGTAACTTTAATAGACCTACCGCTCAAAAAGAACGTAAGTTCGGTACTCGTTATAGATTACCTACTCTTTTCCACAGAGTAGAGTTTGCCATTGGCCA